>JAJFKN010000033.1 GCA_021773195.1 Gammaproteobacteria bacterium
CGTGGGTTCTGTTTCATGATTCAAGGATTTGCCATTCTTTAGACTTAATCGATCATTGTTATCCACTTTGAAGCGGTTATCACTCACGGTGAAGGTATGGCTGTCACCGGCATCTACGTCGGCTACCGTGAGTTTTCCCACGTTACCGCCTTTATTATTTTCATTCACATCGTCACTGCCGAGGGTAATGCCCGTAGGTGCATCATTCATATCAACAACATTGATGGTAAACTCTTTCGTATAGCTTCCACCATCATTATCTGTGGAGGTAATATTTAACGTTACCGTGGGTTCTGTTTCAAAGTCTAAGCTGTTGCCATTGGTTGTTCTAAACACACTTCCTGCCAATCTTAGCTCGTTGCCCACCACCTCGAAACGCCCATCATCCACTGTATAGGTATGCGTGTTATTAGTATCTAGGTCGGTAGTAGAAAGCGTGCCAATAACTACATTGGAAAGATTTTCTTCTACAGTGTTATTGCTTAAATCAATATCCGTGGGATCATCATTTACACCATTAATGCGTACGGTCACTGTAGCCGTATCACTGAGAGCAACGCCTAATGGAGGTTGGTCAGTGATGGTATAAGTAAAAGTATCAAAAATAAATTCGCCCTGCGCTAAATGTTGAAAGAGCCCTGTGGCATCATAGGCAAATGTCCCATTGGGTAATACCAATAGAGTGGCTCCGGCTACGCTTGGTGTATTAGAGGTTACGGTGAAAGCATCACCATCTGGGTCACTGTCATTACCCAATAAATTAAAAGTCCCTAAAGTTACCGTGGTATCTTCATCGGTTATGATGCCGTTATCTACAGCATTCGGACCATTGTTAGCAATAGCTGACAATATGTTTGTAAAATCATCATCATGATCGTTCAGCGTATTATCATCACTTTCACTTGGGCCCTCATCATCGAAATCAATAAACTGGGGCGCTTGTGGAACTTCTTGTATTTCTTGATTAGAGTGAATAAAAACACCATTGTCGGCGAATTTTAGTTTAACATCTGAGGAATTATAGTAATCCACCAGGACAATTCTAATGCCTGTGGCAGGGTCAATGATAACAAGGTTGCTCCCCTGCGAAAAAAACAGAACGTCGGTCATATTTATATTGGTAAAATCAATTTGGTCACCATTCTGCACGTAAACAGAATCGTTACCAACAAATGCATGCTGTTGGTTGGAGCCGTCTATATTCGACTTCTGATTGACGTTAATCATTGCCATGCCTTTTTTCGAGATACACGTTCCTCAGGCTTCCATACCAGAACATCCAATATTCTATACTGGACACACTAATTATAGTCAATTTACAGACAGCTATGGAGCATAACGCCAAAAAACTACCGTATTTTTTTGTCATAACAATGAGTTAGTTAGGTTATTGGCACTTTTTATTCCCAGGACGAACTATAATCTATTCAATGTTCACATCCTATGGCCGATATAAAGTCTGATAAAGCGGGGATTTATCCTGTAAGTTATCTTTGGGAGGGAGTTAAATGCCTGATTTTTCGGGTGATTCAAAAAGTTCAAAATCTCAGGACACAAAACCTGAGAATCAACCTAAAATAAACCAAGGCCCTTCTCTTAAAATAGGGGGGACGAAGCCCAATGCTACTACTCCTGAAAATCCATCCTCTCAATCAAGCTCCCATATTCCTGAAAAACCTTCTCAGCAGGAGATAGATGTTCCCAGTGAATCTGCAAGGATTTCTAAAGAAGATTTAACGGGTGAAAATGATCCCTTACTTTCTTGTCTGTACATGTTAACTAAATTGCATAATCGAACTATGTCAAAAGATGCCTTGGCAGCAGGTTTACCTTTACAAAACAATCGATTATCACCTCAAATATTTGTAAGAGCTGCTGCTCGAGCTGGCATCTACGCAAAAATCACAAAGCGGTCTATAGATAAAATTTCCAATATGATTTTGCCCGCGGTATTACTATGTGCCGAAGATAGTGCCTGTGTGTTACATAAAATAAATTCTGACAACACTGTGGATGTATCATTTTCTGAAACAGAAGGTGGCGTCACAACCATCCCTTTCTTTGAGTTGAAAAAAAATTACTCTGGCATCGCTATCTTTGCCCAGCCTGTTTATAATTTCGATTCCCGCGCAAAAGAATTTAACCGTACAAAACCCCGCTCATGGTTCTGGGGGACATTATTAAAATATAAAAACATCTATGCTCGGGTCTTTATCGCAGCTTTATTAGTAAATATTTTTGCTTTAGCCACACCTCTCTTTATTATGTTAGTGTACGATAGAGTTGTACCCAATGAAGCCGTGGAAACCCTTTGGGTATTAGCTAGTGGTGTGGCTATAATATTTGGATTTGACTTTCTCATGCGAATTATTCGCGCCTATTTAATTGACACGGCGGGAAAGAAAGCCGATGTCATTTTAGCCAGCAACATATTTCAACACGCCTTAAATATAAAAATGTCTAGCAGACCTGCTTCAGCAGGGGCATTTGCCAATAACTTAAAAGATTTCGAAGTATTACGGGAATTCTTCACATCAGCAACCCTAACAACGATAGTGGACATTCCATTTATATTTTTATTCCTTTGGATCATCGCCATTATTGGTGGCTATGCCGTATTAATTCCTTTATTTGCTATCCCTATAGTCATAATATCAGCCATTATTATTTCAATCCCTATGAAGCGTGCGGTAGAAGAATCGGTTTTTGGTGCAACGCAAAAACACGCCGTCCTGGTGGAATCTATAACAGGCCTAGAGACTATTAAAGGCATGTCAGCCGAAGGTACAATGCAACGTCGTTGGGAAAGCGGCGTAGGGATTACTGCCAAAGCGTCACAAACATCTCGTTTCTATTCTAATTTAGCCCTAAGCATTACCACCATTACCACTCAGTTAGTGACTATTTTAGTGGTAATTGCCGGTGTTTATATGATTAAAGAAGGCATGCTCAGCGTGGGTGGTTTAATCGCTTGTACTATCTTATCTGGTCGTGCGATTGCACCCCTAGCGCAAGTAACTAATGTGCTAACAAGATTCCAGCAATCACGCATGGCTTTACAGGGTTTAAATACAGTTATGAGCCTGCCGGTAGATCGCCCCGATAACAAACAATTCTTACACCGTGAAAAATTTGAAGGTGACATTAAATTTGAAGAAGTGGATTTTCACTACCCTGATCAACAAACTTATGCCTTGCATCAAGTATCTTTTCATGTAAAACCAGGCGAGCATGTGGGAATCGTTGGTAGCATTGGATCTGGCAAATCCACTATGCAAAAATTAATAATGAATTTTTATACGCCTGAGGAGGGCCGAGTATCTCTAGATGGTATTGACGTAGCACAGCTTGATCCTGCTGACTTGCGCCGCAGCATCGGCTATGTCCCCCAAGAGACTGCTCTTTTCTATGGCACCGTGCGTGACAACATCGCCATGAAAAAACCCTGGATTGATGACGAACAAATCCTCGCCGCCGCAAAACTATCGGGTGTTGATCAATTCGTTAGTCGTGACCCCTCTGGCTATGATATGCATGTGGGTGAACGAGGGGAAAATTTATCCGGCGGACAACGTCAAGCCATTTCTATTGCTCGCGCGTTAGTAGGCAACCCGCCTATTTTCTTGATGGATGAACCGACCAGTTCCATGGATAGTCGTGCTGACCGTTATATGTTAAATTCATTAAAGCCCTTTTTACAAGACAAAACACTGGTGTTAGTGACGCATAAAGTTATGATGCTTGATCTTGTAGAACGTCTCATTGTTATTGAACATGGACGCGTTGTAGCTGATGGGCCCAAAGATACCATCCTAGCCGCCTTAGCCAACAAACCAACCTCCAAAGAAGACACTTCTTCAGGAGGAGATAACTCATGAAAGATTCCCCCAGCAAAAGAAAACCTGAGCAGGAAGATTCAGATTTTCTGAACGATAGCCGTGAAGCCATCCTCAATCAGACATCTCGCGGTGCCAATCTCATTCTCTATTTATTGCTTGCTCTGATATTAATTGGCATTACCTGGGCTCACTTTGCTGTTTTAGACGAAGTGACCGAAGGGCAAGGGAAAGTCATCCCCTCCAGTAAAATAAAAGTTATTCAAAATCTTGAAGGTGGCATTGTGAAAAGCCTACTTGTCAGAGAAGGTGAAACTGTAAAGAAAGGCCAAGTCTTAATGCGTTTGGAAGATACCCGCTTTAAATCAGAATTCAGAGAAAAGTATTCTAACTATCTGGTTTTACTGGCAGAGATATCACGCCTTAAAGCTGAATCTCAAGGCAAGAAATCCATCACCTACCCAGAACTTGTAAAAAAAGACGCTCCTGACCTTGTAAAACAGGAAAATGCACTTTTTGATAATCGCCAAAAAGATTTAGAAGATGGCATCAAAGTTATGAAAGACAGTCTTGCTCTTGCTCAAAAAGAGTTAGACATCACTAAACCTTTGGCTGATGAACAGGTGGTTTCAAAAATTGAATTGTTTCGTTTACAGCGGGAAGTCAATGAGTTGAAAGGTCGTATGCGTGATGAGCGGGGTAACTTTCAAGCCGAAGCTCACTCGGAGCTTAACCACAAGCGCGCTTCCATGGAAGGACTTAAAGAATCCCTATTGGCCATTCGCGATAGAATGCAACGCACCACCGTCGTCTCACCTGTTGAAGGCATTGTAAAACAAATCAATACCAATACCATCGGCGGTGTGATTAAACCCGGCATGGATATTATGGAAATTGTCCCTTTGGAAGATACGCTATTGGTGGAAGCCAATGTCAAACCAGCAGACATCGCATTCATTCACCCAGGTGACGCGGCCACAGTGAAAATTAGTGCTTATGACTTTGCTATTTATGGTGGCCTGGATGCAAAAGTTGAATCCATTAGTGCGGATACCATCACCGACGAATATGGCAACAGCTTTTATCGAGTGTTAGTAAGAACTGACAAAAATTACCTAGGCAAAAAAAATGATCCACTGCCAATTATTCCAGGCATGACGGCCAGCGTGAATATCATCACTGGCCATAAGTCTGTTCTTACCTATTTAATGAAGCCCTTATTGCGGGCGAAAGCAAAGGCGCTCAGTGAACGTTAGTCTAACAATTCAGCAACCCGTGCAGAAGCTCGTTTTAATTGCTTAGGGTCGCTAAACAATCGCTGAACCATCAACGCTCCTTGAATTTGAGCCAAGGTTTCTTCAGCAATAACTTGTGACTCTTGGTCACTGAATTTACCGGAGATAAGCTGTTTAAGACTAGCAATCCATTCCACGAAAAATTCTCGAATGAGCTTCTCAAATTCAGGAATAATACCCGTGACTTCTAAAGCTAGATTACCCACGAGACAACCGCCTTCACGATCTTCGAAGAAGTTTTCTAGTTTTCTGGCGTATTTCTTTAAGCGGTCCGCAGGGTTTAAGTCTTCATCAAAGGCAATACTGAATATTTCATTACGGAATGAACGATGTAATTCTTTGATAACAGCAGCACCCAATGCTTGTTTACTTGGCATATAATGATACACACTGGCTTTGCTCAAGTTGCAATAAGATGCAATGTCAGAAATCGAGGTATAATGGTACCCGCGGGTACGAAATAAATAACTGGATTTTTCGATCAATTGTTCAAGGTTAATTTTCTGGGAAGGCATTATATTTTACTCCAAAATTCATCCTTGAACTCAATCTCACGTCTAGTGATCCCTTTTTATAAATATGATTCTGGCATCAAAACCTTAATGAATTATTAATTCCTTTTGTCTTCATGCCATACCAGGACGCGTGTAGTCTATACTGCTATTTTCTATGAAACAACCGTCTAGTAACATGTTAGGCAGCCTTTCGCGTAACGAACGATTGGTTTAGAAGAGCATTACTTTCCATTTGTTCTTTTAACTCGCTGCTTTTCTAAGGAATTACTCAAAGGACCTGAAGGTGAAAACACCCATTACCGATCGATCGGTTATGGTTGTTTACCCTACTGTGAGCCCTTAATTGACGATGTCGATTAACCCCCTGTTATCCTAATGTTATCCTAATGTTTCAGGCCAAAAATGCTTTAGCTTTGCCCTTTCCTAGAACAATTTTTCCTAATCTTAATCCACCATTTATGGATTTCGGTGCTTCAGAAAGTACATTTGTGACCACTTTAAAGCACATGGTTGCCATAACAGGTCCTAACTTTTTCTTCAACTCACTGTATGGCTTAGTGAAACTATCCCACTCTGTAACAGACATAGATGTTACTTGTAGTGTAATCTGTTGATTGTGTACTGTAATAGTTCTACCTAAGTAACTGTTATCCCCCAGTCTTAAGCCACAGGGTTTTAAAAAAATATTGTGGGATAGTTCAACTTCGTTGGGCAATAATTTAAGACTATAATTTGCGTTAGGATAGTGAACCTGCATGAATTGAGCAATTCTAATGAAAAACCCTTCTTGGCTATTAATTGCAATTCGCTTAAATTTTTTTAACCAAGAGGCACTGTGATAAAGGTTTTTTTCCGACAAACAGTAAGTCTTTGCCCATGCTTCTTGAAACAACTGGTAAAATATTTCATTCAAAAAATTCGCAAATCTATTTAACAACACAGCACAAAGGTTTGGAAATTGTGCTGCCATTAAAAAATAATGGGGTAAAGGCGAACTTGCGCCCAGCAGCCCCATAGCGCTCCATGCCTCCATCCTGATCGATCGATCGGTTGCCTTGAATAATAGGGACGAGGAGTCTTTAAAAGATTCCTCAGAAAAGTCATTATAGAAATTCATGAAACTTGCCTCAATGTTCGTGCAAACCACCCTCATTCAAATCTTCTAAGGTACTCCACTGCACAAACCGCTGGTCTTGGTCCACGGTAAATTCCAAAGCTTGGTGTAACCAAAGTTGCTTTTGAAAGAAGTGGTAAAGCTGCCGCATAAAATCCCATAATAGAACCTGTGGTAACCCATTACTTGGCTCAAGTATTATATGAATCGATAGCAATGTAACATGCACCCCTTGACGAATTTTATGGGAATGGCGGAATTGCATATCTTGCAGACTTGCCAATAGGGTCTCCAATGGCAAAGCAATGCCCTTTAGTTGGAATTCTAATTGTTCTTTTAATTGTTCCAGTGTCTCTACAGGAGAAAGACATAATCTTTCCATTATGGGTTCTGTGGGAAAATGTATCATGCTAGTGGGTTCATGAATGTTTGTGAGGCAAATTTGCGAAATACCTTCCCAGGGGCTTAAGGCTAGAGCCCCCTTAGCCATGTATTTATAAGGGTATTGCCCATTACAAATCATCAAGTGTGAAATCAGTGCCCCAAGACTTAAACGAGGGTGAGTGAGGACCTTATAGTTAAATATATTTTGATTTTCACAGAATTCTCTTATCCACTCATAATCGCCATGAGGTTTTAGTTTTTTTTGCACCGTGTCATTGAGGGAACCCAACGTCAATTTTTCACAATGGTGGAAAACCATGGATTCTTTTCGATGGTAATCAACAACTAAGGGATAAGATAAGCGATCAGAGGACAATAGAATGGGTTCACCACGACCTGGAAATAAATTAATTGCCGGCACACAATTTAATTGTATATCATTTTTTCCTAAGGCTATAGGTAAAGAAGCATTTCCTTCTATCACCAACACAAATTCCTCACTGTCCTCCAGCCATGGAATATTATGAAATCCTTCAAGCATCATAAAACATTGTAACAAAGGCATGCTGTAGTAATTTTTTAAGGAAAAAGACTTCCAATCATGAAAAGGCCTATTTAATGGGGCGTTCATATTTTCTACCCAATGCAAGCTTAGCTTGTATTTCTCTCCTTTATACTCAATGGTTACCTTTGAGAGATGGTCTACCACAAAGGGCTTTAATGCTTGAGAGAATTCACTTTGGATATACAATGGGAACTTATTAAGATGACTTACATGACCTTGGAAAGTTATACTTAATTTTGTTTGCTTACTGTTTGTATTTTCAAGATGGGTATTTGTGATTTTCAGGGGTATGACATCCATGGGCCAAAGGGTTTGAAAATGGCAGGTGGTTTTTTCAGGACCAACTTCTTGGGCTTGCAATCGTGTGCCTTGAGGTATGCGCACCGCTTCGCCATCGTGAGGATTATGAAAAGTAGCCCTCACAACCGTCATGGAAGGAATAGCGCGCAAATTGTCTGGCCAAAACCGAGTAATGATGGATTGTTCCAAATTAGGCAACTCATCATCAAATTTTTTATGGACAATGCCACTAAGATAGGCACAGGCTTCTAACAATCTTTGTATATGGGGATCCTGTATACGTCCATCCACCACACCCATGACTTTTTCATGATCTTTCATTAACGTGCCCATGAAATCTTCATGGATAATGCGCATTTGCTGTTGGAAATATCGTTCTAAATTCATATTATTCCCTAGCTCACCAAGTTAACACGGAAACGACCATCATGATGCAACAACACTTGAAAGCAGTAAGTATTCTGTTGCAAAGGAACAAAATCTTGAGAATAACAAGATACCACCGCCGCACAATTTAATAGCACTTCACAAACAGGATAATCATCCAATACCAGACGTGAGTGGCAATTAAGAACACGACATCGTTTTTCGTAACGCTCCATGGTGTCCACGATGTCTTTTTCTAGTTTCGGCAAAGCTTCAGGAAGTTTCTCCATCATGGCTAAAGGGTCATCCATACCATAATGACTCAGATGACTTAACTTTCCCCTCCGGGCATTGAGCAGTGATGTCAGGTGAGAAGTGATATCTTCTGCATCATGCTCATGTGCCCAGACGTTTTCATTGGAGTTAGCCTCACAATTCACTAACCGTTGGAACAAATCACCCATAATAACTACCTAAGCTGCCTGACTGCCTTTATCAGTCCAAGTATCATCGGTGCTTATATTTCCATCTAAGTATTCCCATTGAATGGTTTGATAGCGGAAAGAAATCTTTTCTTGGTGCCCATAAGTTTGCTTAGACTTATCTTTAATATCGTCTATAACAGGCTGCACGGAGACCACTTTCACATTGCTTAAGGTATGACGAAAGTATTCTTCTTCTTGGCCTGCATCGTTGATACGGAACCAGCTGACTTGAACTTTCTGCAGAGTTTTCCCACTGCAACAAGCCTTATTCAAGATGGGCGAAGCTGGGCAGAAAGTTTTAAGCACAGTGAAAGGCTCATGCTTTCGGGTCCCCGTTAATGTCCCCGTATCAGTATCACTGGGAATATAGATTTCATGCAAGAAACCCAATACTTCAGCTGTATTTTCTCTTCCTGAAACTTGGGAATCGCTGTTAATTTGATTACCCTGTTCATCGTAGATCCACATGTATCCTGGTATAGCCATGATGGCCTCCTATGGTTTTCAGTTTACAAAATTTATGTTACTACGTTTTAACGCTGTAATTTGTAAGCCTTTTTGACATTTATTTCGTTGTATCTCTTGGCATTTGTGACACCAATGACAATTTCACATCGATGCCTTCTATTTGGAAATGCGGCACAATGTTTAAATTCAGGCGGTAAAATCCAGGATTATCATCAATAGGAATAACTTCCACATGACCTTCCTTTAAAGGGTGACTGGCCGCAATTTCCGGCCCGGGGTTGTTCATTTTTGTGATTAAGCCTTGGAGCCATATGTTTAACTCAGCTTGTAATTCCAAATGATTCTTCGCTGCGCCAATATTTTCGCGTTGCAAGACTTTCAAGTAATGAGCAATACGAGAAGAAAGAAATATATAAGGGAGGCGTGCATTGATTCGACTATTTGCTGTAGCTATCGCCGTGGAATAGATGCTAGGCATTTGGCTTGAATTTGCTGAAAAAAAACATCCGAAATCACTGTGTTTATAGTAGCTCATGGGAATAAATCCTAAATCAGCCAACTCAATCTCTCTAGTTTCAGGGATCATAATTTCTGTTGGTGGTTTTATCAGACATTCCATACCCATGTTAAACTGAGGCAACGGCAATCCTTCTACTTTGCCGCCAGACTCAGGCCCACGGATATTCACCGACCAACCATATTGTTTAAAACTTCGCGTTATGTTGCTGGCTAGAGCAAAACTGGCATTGCCCCAAAGCATATGTTCATGGTTGGAGATGCCATCCTCTTCTGAGTAGGCAAAAG
Organism: Gammaproteobacteria bacterium; assembly: GCA_021773195.1. Taxonomy (GTDB): domain Bacteria; phylum Pseudomonadota; class Gammaproteobacteria; order JAKBBU01; family JAKBBU01; genus JAJFKN01. Next base: position 10,133 of record JAJFKN010000033.1, read on the forward strand.
TTTTTATGGGATTCTGATGGCCATAGGGCATGCGTAATAAGAATTTTGGCATAGTGAGTCCAATGTATCTGGAATCTTCCGTTTCACGAAAAGAATTCCATGCAATATACTCAGCGCGCTGCATATAAGCTTTTAGGTCCTCCACTGCAAAAACTTCTTGAAAATCTTCTTTATGAAAAAAATCGCCTCCAACGCTGCCAATGCAGGGGCAATGACTGGCAGATGCCACACTGGATATGCTTTTTAACAAGTCTAAATCCGGTTGGCTCGTCGTGAACTCAAAATTCGTAATCATAGCTGAGTAAGGTTCACCGCCTGGCGTATCATATTCTTGGGTATAAACTTGATGATACAAACCAGATTTCATTATTTCTGTGCTAGCATCAAAATCATCTTTTAATTCGTTTTTATCCATGCTGAGAATATCAATTTTCACATTAGAGCGAAGGTCACTCCTATCCAAGATGAATTGCAGACTTCTCCACAGGGACTCTAAAGATTGGAATTCACTATCATGGAGCACTTGATGCAAATAGCACTGCATTTGTTCATCCACTCGTGCAATCAATCCTTCTAAGACATCTTTGTTAAGACAGGTTGGTTCAATATCAGTTTGCACCAACTGATCCAAAAAAACATTCAGTGCGGCAGTCGTACGTGTAGATTGGTCTGTCATGGATATTTTCTCAGGGCTTGAAAATTGCCATAAATCAATATCCGAATTCACCTCTTCCACTTGCATTAACTGGCATAGCTCACTATATTGTTGCTGCATACTATTATCCTCTCTAAAAATTCTTAATAATCTGAATCACCATATTTTAAGGCAGCTGTTCATTGTGTTTAATAGGCGCCATATCTTGTAAAAATTTGTGTAACCCGACCCGTTGCTTTTCATCTTTCACAATACTCTCTAAAGCTTTTTTAAAATCTTTATTATCAATGACATTAGCCTGTAGATCTTTTAATAAATTACGCACAGCTAATAAATCATTTAAAACTGGCATGTTCTGAATCAAATTGTCTGGATGGAAATCCTTCATGGACTTAAAGGTTAAATTCACAGGAAATTCACCTTGGGATTCATTTTTTTTCGTTAAATTCAATTGAATGCTTGGCGCAATCAAATTCAAAATTCCATCGGGGGATTTTCCAGCAGTACTGAATTTTTTCCGATCTGTGATGGGCGCATCGTCTTTTCCAGGGTTAAACTTGCCCATCACCAATAATTTCAAAGGTAACTCTTTCTTTTTTTTAGCATCGCCCACATCCACATCTAATGTTATATTTACTCGGGCCTTGGGTATTTCTGATTGATATGATTTCATCTCATTCTCCTTTAATAACTTTAGTGCTAGTTTTCATGTGACATGAATAACTTGAGAGTTGACTCATGGATACTGCATCACACAATGGTTTTAATAATAATCGGCTTAAAAGCCAATTCTCTCCACCAAAGGAATGGTCCTATACCTTTGACTTCCATTTTAATGGGGTAGATCATGCCGTTCTTATGAAGGGTCCAAATCACTTGATAGGTATTACCCGAAAGAACTTTGCCTTGGTCAATCAAATGAGGGAAACCCCATTCTCCCGAGCTCGTCAGGCTGACCTCTTTACTCTCTGTATTAATTAGAATAGTACTCCCGTTATAGGGTGGTTTGCCTGGCCATGTTAGTGTATGCCAAGTTTCAGGGCCATTAAAATATGTCATTTTTTGGTTACTAATAAATAAACTTGTTTTACCAACACCATGAGTTGGTTCTGGATATAAATTTAGAGTGATCCCTATAGAGTTGTTATTTTCATACAGCGCTTGACTTAATTTAGTCATAAGGTCCATATTCATCAAGAAAGCATGATTGAATGGTAATGACTGTTGATATTTTTTCTTTGCTTGCCAGTGGCCGCCCTTCTTCTCGACAAAAGAAGAGAAAGATTTATCCATTAGATTCCAATAGATGCCTTTCTTCGGGTTCATAAAGGCATTCATTGCTCCCATATCCACATCATTGTTACCTTGACTAAAAGGATAATTCCCCATAAAGTGTTCCCTGTAATAGCCATATATGGTGTTGTTCCACTGACTCTCTAATTCCTTAGCTGACGCTTGCAACAAAAAACCCCATACTTTTTCATAGGGCATCAAGAGCAAACGTCTCACAACTTTTTGTTGTGCTTTAGGTAAATCAGAAAGATCCAAACTATTCACGGCCATAATGCCAGAACCCAGGGCCGTTTGTGCCGATGGCTTATCCATAATCCTAGCAGTGAGATTTTCTAATGCTTGATTTGGATCCGCAGCATATTGCACATTGCTTAGCTCACTTTGCAACATTTTAATATTGGTTTTATATTGCTTAATCCAAGAAGCCTTAGTTAAAGATTTCAAAGAAGTTATGCCGTTCACGTGGGCATTTGAAAAAGTTAAATTCACCATAAGATTGGCAAGTAACTGACTATAGGCTCCTTTTATATCGGTAATACTCTGAAGAAACCCCAAAACTTGCTTTAGATTACGCGTGTTTTCAATCTTAATCCCCTGAGCATAAGCAACCCAAGCATTTTGATAATCATCAAAATATTGTTTTTCTAACGTTCCATATTCATTTGCATTGGGGCGAGGCTCAACATTTGGAAACATCCAACTGTCTGACTGTCCATGACTGGCTAAATGTTTTAATTGTTTCTTTGCCTGCATATTCCACTGCTTAACCGTGTATATACTATTAATTCCCTGGCTTTCTCGAATATAGTCACTAGAATTCTTAGCCGCCATGGGTTGACTGCTGATGTATTCATCATAGCTATTCTGACCCGATGATGTGGCAAACTGTTTCTTCGCAGCTACCACCAAAGCATGATCCAACGTCAAACTGTACACAGTGCTGTATTTTTCATAATTCAATAAATAATCTTTTAGCAATGCGATGGTCTGATCCTTGGACAGAACACCATTTGACATACCTATCCATGGACCACTTAATACCGTATTTAGAAAAGCAGAATCCATATGCTGGGGATGGATGAGCATAGAATATCCTTTTAATAAACTGTAATATTGACCTTTTTGCCGTGGGCTCAGTGTTGACCATTGGTCATGGAAGTTTTTTAATGCATCCTTCATATTTACCACGACAGGAACCATGACATCATAATTCAATAACATGAACTCCAACTCTGTTAAAGCTGGGTTGATTGATTTAGCATTATTCAAGCCAAAAGTAGCCAGGGTCCCCACAAGGCTACCTCGAACTGATGCATCACGCTTGATGGCTAGAATTTTCAAGGCATCCAATAACGCTTGGGAATTTTCCATGGATTGCCCATTGTTATGGCGCATGACCTGTTGGGTCATATTCTTGGCATCTAACAAAATGTTTTTATTGGCGATGTATTGATTAAATAAAAAGGAATAAAAAATATTAAACAATAAAAATATTGCCATTAATTTTATGACTAACTTTAGCCCTCTTTTATTAGAGCCACTGCGCGTGGGCTTATACCTTTCCTGCTTATTTGCATTTATCTGTGCCACTAATTCTTGGCTGAAACACAGGGCCTTGCAACTCTCAACAGGCCCGCATTGTAACGCTAAATCATCGTTAATGCCCAGAGCGCCTCCGTGGATAGGACCATTGCTGCCAAAAAAATAGGCTCCCGCAAGCATAACTTCCCAACTGGAATGGCTTTTTAATCCCATCACTTTATGGGTAAGCTCCGTGAATAGCGCACAAAAAGTCAGCAGCCCTACCATCTCTTCATCGCTCACCACACTCTCTTTATAGGCTCTCATGAGCATGGATTGATTGAAGACATTTAGCCAAGTCAGCCGGTCATAGCACATCATTCCTAGGGGCTGATGTTTTTCTTCTTCGGTTAAGGTCTTTAGATAATCAAAATAACCAGGCAAACTATCCAGTTTGCTCACAACTAAATAACAAGGCAACTGGTAACCTAGACATTGATTTATATCCTCCAACATCACCATCAACGCCTTAGACAAAGTTTCAAGCTCTATCTTTGAAAGATTAAATAATTCATTACATGGCAATACAATAAGGACACTATGGAAATGATGACATTTTTTTATATGTTTACGCCATGCCACAGGGTCTTCTTCAATTGCACTTTTATCCATGGTCATAACTTCTTGGTTCTCTAAAGTCCATTGTTGCGAGCCAGTAAATTTCTTACGCTGGTTGCTTACTTTATAATTCAAACTAGTCATTAATGTTTTACGACCGCTTTCGGGGCCACCTATAACAAGAATGGCATTTCGTATTGGCCGCCTACTACGGGATTTTAGTGCATCTCTGAGAGCATGGTATCTTCTTATGATTTTTTTCATCCATTTATACATAGCTTTTTCCCCCCTGATGCTGCTGCAATTGGGTATGTAATGTTTCTTTCTGGGCTTGAACAACATCATTGGCTTGGTTAAGCTCCACCCAGCCAAACAATCTGAATAAACCATACACACACAACCAAAATATAATTAATGATTTTGCTATTTTTTTATATGACCTTCCGCTCTGTGTTGGTGGCACGGGCTGCTTTTCTTGAGTGCCTAGCTTTAACCATATGGATTGTTTAATGGGATTCTTTTCTTGAGGGTTTTTATGATACTTGCCAGAAAACCCCATGCTCAAGCAAAGCAAATAAAGTCGGAGTAACGATTTTTGATGTTTTGACTCAGTATTCATAATGTGATCAAGTCGTTCATAAAAACCTTCACCGGCACAGTTCTCTTGGAAATAATGCATTTGTAAAGGTGTGTTTTGCCATTCTTCACGCCCCACCCAATCCGTTGCATTGATACTTTCATCCATAAAACTCACCAGGGCATATAAGCCCGCCTGGACTTCTTCTTCAGAAAATCCATTGCTGCTCATGGCATCACATACATTATTTAGCAACTTAATCATTCTCTGGTGAAATTGCTTATAATCCACATAATGAAGCCTCTTGTATTTGAATATCATAAAACGGCTGACGGTTTTTAAAAATATACTATGAATTGGTGTCATGCGGCTAACCTCCTGCTTTTAACTATTAAAAGCCTCACTCTCCAGTCTTCTGTGGCTTTTGGCACATGAATATTCAAGCCATGGGTGCTCAATACCCGCTGCCATTGTGCGCCTTCTTTTTTTATTTCAAACAACTGCCACTGGTGATCAAACTCTGCCAAACCTCTACCAATAATGGGTTGCAATTCAAGCCCCGTTAAAGCGGCCACTACGGCCATATTACTGGGTTCTAGGGGGCCAATTTTTAATAACTTTTTTAATGCTTCTTGAGATAACTCAAAGTGCTTACCTTGATTGATGGCCAATACCATTAGCCCTTCTATTGCTAGGTTCTGCCCGATGTCTTGGCAATAAAAATTAGCTCTGTCTTTTCTCATTAAGGTAAGCTCTTCATATTCTTTATGCATGAATTGCTTTGCTAGCTGAATATTCTCTCGAATAAGGGGGAATAAACAGTTGCCCGATTGATTGTGGTCATAGAGATATGTTTTATTACTAATTTGGTTAAGCTGGCTTTGTAACAAACAATATAATGAAAATAATGCCTCATGCACATCCTGAGGGCGGCCTACTTCTTTATAACCTATGACTAATCCTCGGCTTAATAGTAAGCCTTGGATTAATGCCGCCCTGTCGTCTGAAGCAAAAGGTGAAGCTTGGGTTTGGTCTTGAAATGGTAGGTTCGTCAAATGCAAAATTGCACTTTCTAGAACCTCCAATAAACGATCCAATGCGCTGACTAAATGAGTTTGGCTTTTTACACATAAAAGCGGTGGTAACCAATATTCATCCAACGATAATACCGAATTATCTACTACCCCTTGGAACACTGGCAATTTTAATGAACTTTCTTCACATTCTTCTGATAACTGCCATCTAGGTTTGCAGAAAGCCACTTCTGCGATTCGTTTCGGGTCATATAGGTCCACCCGTTCTTCATACACAACATCATAACTGGCAGGTCTAGATAAAGCATCATAGCCTGTTACCCCTGATACATACTCACCATTGGGCCGTGTGAGATATAATGTTAAGGCCCCTTCATGCTGACTCAAATTCCTTTCTAGGGGTCCATGAAGATCACGATGATAATAGATATACTCCCCCGAGGGGAATATGCCTTCTAATGTTAGCAGGGAAACTATTCCTTGCTCTAAAGCTAATGGGTCCCACTTAAGGTTTTTAAAACCATACCCCTGAGTATGCAAACACCGTTGATAGCATTGCATTAACCATGCCTGATAACTATCCCACTGCTGTAAATGTTGTTGCGTCAAAAGGCTGCCTTCAGACCAAAGTACTCTGTCTTTTACTTTATGCATCACGTTCCCCATTTAATCTCAAATTATTACCATCAATGTCAATGGTGACCGTACTGGGTAAATAAATAATCCCGCGTGGCATAGGCATAATGGTGCGCCATGGTCCATTGCCACCTTTTCGAAAAATGGCCACAGCGGCTAAGTACTTTGCCCCTTTCTTTTTCTGTAAAATCACTTTTTGTGGTTTCGAAGGAATGACCATAACATCTTGTTCTGATAATAAATCATTGCTTAATAAAGACTTTGGATCTCGCCATAATTGTTCATAGGTAGCTTGATAAAAAGCATTGTCATCCTTCAGTTGTAATATACGTACTACAACCGGCAACGAATGCCCCAATGCATCTGGGTTTATAATTGGCTGGGGTACAAATTTCATTTGCACCTGTTGGCTGCTGCACGCCGTTAATAGCAACAGACTTAATAATATAAACATTCTCTTCACGGGTAATAACCTCTGCTTGCTCAACCTTTAAAAACAGACTAACAGAAAGCAATGCCGCACTGTGTAAGCCTCGATGAAAAAAATATTGATAGGTTTTGGTGTAAGGATTCACCGCTATTTAACGAGCATGATAAATTTGTTATCATGTGGACTACTATTATATGAGGGAAATCCTGAGTGTTATTTAATAAAACAATTGGAAGTATTTTTATCATTTCAGGCACCTGTATTGGTGCCGGCATGTTAGCTTTACCCATCAGTACCGCCACGTCGGGTTTCATGAGCAGTGTGTTTTTACTCATCACTTGCTGGGTATTAATGTATTTCACGGGTTTATTAGTTTTGGAAGTAAATTTACGTTTACCAGTGGGCGCAAATTTTGTTTCCATGGCTTATGCCACTTTAGGCAACTGGGGACGCGCCATCACTTGGTTAACTTATTTGATGTTACTCTTCTCTCTTATGGCTGCCTATGAAACAGGCGGCGGTGAATTAATCAATAGCCTATTAAACACGGCATTGCATACCCAACTGCCCCATTGGACTGGCGATATTGTCATGGTACTCTTATTTGGAACCATCGTTTACACAGGAACAACCTGCTCTGATTACATCAACCGTATATTAATTATAGGTTTAGCCATTTCATATGCATTATTACTCGTCTTTTTATCGCCACACATTAAACCCAGCCAATTATGGGTAGGTCACGTAAAATATTTATTAGCCGCTGCTCCCATTCTTTTTACGTCTTTTGGTTACCACATTACTATCCCTACATTGCGCCGTTACTTAGACAGCGACCTAAAAAAATTAAAAAAAATCATTTTATTTGGCAGCGCATTACCTTTAATAGTTTATCTTTTATGGGAAATGATCATATTTGGAATCATCCCTCTATTAGGTCCCCACAGCTTAAACACAATTATGGTTTCAGGACATGCCAGTACCGGAATTACAGATTCACTTAATTATATTTTACAAAATTCTTGGCTGGCCCATATTGTGGGATTTTTTGGGTTCTTTGCATTAACCACGTCTTTTTTAGGGGTTTCTTTAAGTCTTTTCGATTGCTTGATGGATGGATTAAAATTACCACGCAATCATAAAGGCAAAGTCATTTCTGCTTTTTTATGTTTTATCCCACCTTTAATCTTTGCCATTATTTATCCTAAAGGTTTCATCGCAGCGCTCGCTTATGCCGGGACCATGGTAGCCATATTACATGGTATCATTCCAGCATTAATGGCCTGGGTTAGTCGTCACTCCCATATAACAGGTTATCGTGCACCCGGCGGGTCGCTGGCAATATTGATTGTAATAGCCGCCTCTTCTGTGATTATTTACGCGGAAATTGCCGCGAAAATGCATTGGATAACAGGGGTAGGATAGCTATTAACTCAAACTCACCATAATGGGGCGCAACATTTTTTTAGCGAAAGCGATTAGAATAATGGAGGTAATAATAACCACGAGGGTCATATGTCCCCATTGATCTAACACCAACCCTAAAGCTATGCCCGCCGCAGGTGGGTGTTCGATATGAAAACTAATCATTAAAAACATCATTACACCCAAAGATAATGCACCGCAAATTTCCACAGCATAAACCAAAGGAATGTCTATCTCCACATGCAGTAATGTGGTAACAAAATGACATCCTATGCCTACGCCAATAGCCATTAGATAACTGCTAATCATCGTACGTGCGCGTGAAACCGGTAGATCAGGGAAGGTGAAAGCAATGAAAGTACTGGCCCCCAAAGAACTCGCACCAATGGCACCTAAAATATCGTTGCTGGATACGGATCCCAAACAGTAAAGGACAAGAAACATAATGATGGTGGCAAAGAAAGAATGTATCAAATAAAACTTTTTCTTTCTGGAAAAGCCTTTCATCTTTAATTTAATTCTTTGTTTCTCCATTCTAACGAACCCCCAGTCTAGACAAAATCACAATCATGACACCGTAACCAGAAGCCGTTGCCAATATAGCTAACCCCATAGCCCCATAAAAAGGAACTTTTAATTTTATAAAAATAGGCAAAGTAACAAATAGTATTAATGAAGGAATTACTAACCAAAAAACATCCCAAGATAATCGACTAATGGTTGTTAAATTATGGGTATCAATGTACAACCAAGTAATGGCCATCACGGAAATAATCGGTATGGAGGCCAGAACGGCACCCATCATTGTACTGCGTTTAGAAACTTCCGCAATGAGTACAATGAGTAATGCTGAAAGAACGATTTTAACAATGTATTGGGTCATGGGTTTTTCCGTGGTGCTTAGAAATATTTTCCTTGGTGCCTAGAAAGGTGGAATGCTTTTTTCAAACCCTAAGCAGCAGGGATGCTGATTAGAAGCCCCAGAGATGGGTTTACGGCGTGTTTGAAAAAAGCATTCCACCTTTCTGAGTACCGCGACGGATCATACCAAGGAACCACCATGCTCATCAATTAGCATTCGCCCGTAAGTACTGTTTTTTCTAAAAAAAAGTGGTAACATCCTTTCCCAGAATTATCACGTTAGGTATGAATAGCTATGACTGAAGCCACCAGCTCAACTCCCGGTTTAGAGGCAGCTGCTCAAGAATTTCTCAAAGAGCAAAAACGTAAGCGTCGCTGGGGGCTTTTCTTCAAATTTATTTATTTAGCAATCTTCCTCTTAATCGTCCTATCGCTTTTTTCAGGTAATGGCCCTGACACGGGCAAAGAACGCAAATCCCATGTAGCTTTAGTGGATGTGCACGGCCCTATTTTCGCTAAGGGCACAGCCAGTGCAAAACAAGTAAACAAAGCCATCGACAATGCTTTTGACAGCAAAAAAACCGAAGCTGTGATATTGCAAATTAATAGCCCCGGCGGCAGTCCCGTGCAAGCTGACGATATTTATCAAGAAGTCATGTATCAACGTCACAAACACCCCGCAGTAAAAGTCTATGCCGTATGTTCTGATATTTGTGCTTCAGGCGCTTATTACGTAGCCTCCTCTGCTAATGAAATTTATGCTAATCCTTCATCGCTAGTGGGCTCCATCGGCGTCATTATGAATGGCTTCGGCTTCGTGGATACCCTGCAAAAACTAGGCGCGCAACGTCGTTTAGTGATTTCCGGGAAGAATAAAGCCTTTATGGACCCCTTCTCACCGTTAAAAGAAACAGACCAAGCCCATGCTCAAGCCATGTTGGACCAAGTGCATCAAACCTTTATTAAACGAGTAGAACAAGGCCGTGGAAAACGCTTAAAGGTCAATGCCGATACCTTTACCGGGGAAATCTTTACGGGCATTAACGCGAAACAAATGGGCCTGGTCGATGGCTTTGGCGATACTCGAACTGTCACTCGTGATGTGATTAAGAATACTAATGTTGTGGATTACACAGAAAAACCCAGTCTTTTTGATTCCTTTGGAGTGACCATGGGTACCACCATGGCTCATACTGCCATGGATGCCATGGGTTTTGGTGAAAACAAACTAAGTTAATTGATACCGCGTTCAGGCTATGGGCGTAGGGTTAGGGCTGTTTACATTTCGATAGGATAAGACCTCGTAGAATTGTAATCAGGCCCTATAAGAACAATCCCTTAGGGGTTAATGGAATATTTTCAAGGACGAAGACTATGCAACGATTTGCTATGCACGCTCATCCAGGGATGGATGGATTGATTTCTTTTATTAGAAATAGTGGTTCAAACGGAAATAACATAGAGAATTTGGCGAACCAATATATGGGAACGCCAATTTTTTGGGAACGACTTGTTAATACAACACCACTTGTTAAATCCATAAAAGATGACTTTCTCGAATTTATGGGTTTGCCCCGTGGTACACAACCTCCCTTGCCGAACTATACATTTACCGCTGGCAATCTACCTGTTGCACACCCCAGAATTTCATCTAGTCAAGTCATTTATGGCCGCTTCCGCTTTTACTTAGCCATGGCACAATATCAATATGATGAGGATAAAGAAGCATTACACCAAACTTTATTTACTAATCTAGATACTCTGGATTGCCAATCACTGCTGACTTACTTACGAAATCTTAAGGAAAGATACTTAGAAAAATCCCATGTGCCTTCCGGCGAGGAACGCAAACATCTCATGCAACTGGCAAAACAATGGTTACCTTACTACCCTATCCCCATCGCGTTGGAATTTTCCAACACATTTCTTTGCTGTGGTAGTGCTTGCCCCGAGAGCGAAGTAAGCTCAGCTTGTTTTACTTATGCCTTGGCCTACTTGTTTCTGGCTCGTAATTTTTTTACTGATCAATGGTCAGATTATAATGCCATTGCTTATCATAATTTTTATGGTGAAACTGGCTTAGCCGACAGTTTCGGGCTTGATAGTAATAACCCTGAATTTATTTACGGGGCTTTTTTACAAGAAATTCAATATTGTCTAAACAAAGTAGACACTAATTGGCAATGGGCAGAAGCCGAGGCACAGACAATTCGCCGCGAACTGCAAGCTCAACTAGAATCTCTTGAACCCACGGAGGGGCATGGCGCCTCCAGCCCGCAACAATGTTCTTAAGCCTTGACAGTAAAGCTGTGTTCTTTGCTGTCTGTGACTCTTGCCCCTGACTGACTGGCCTCCATGGTGCGTCTCACACTAAATATACCAGGACTACGAGGTGCCATGGGTGCAGCAGTTGTTGGCGATTGCTGTAATGTTTCTGACGTTAATAAACTCGTAAGAACTGGCCCATTTTTATGATTATTTTCAGGTGCTCCTGCAGTGGCAGGAGTGCTATAAGCATATTCCTCATGGAGGACCTCAGTGCAAACTAATCCCGGCGAGGTATGCTCCTCTGATAACCTTGCCTGTTTCGCTGCAGATTCATGCGCAGCATCTCTTACACGCTTACGGCCTGTTATTTTAGCCCATAAATAACGCTCACGCAGAAGCGTTTTGTGCAGACTCGGGCCCTTAGGACTTCTTATTTGTAACTGACGACGTTCAGCCTGGCTGCTAACCCCCGTGCTGAGAGGTGACGTAGGCTTGTGCTGACAATACTGTACCCCTGTTATTCTAGCCCATTTTTCTAGGGCGTCTGTTTCTCTCTCATGGTCAGTGGTTTCTTCTGTTATGTCACTTCTATGCATAATTATTACCTATTCTATTATGATTTTATAAAATTTAACTCGCTTATTTACCTAAAACAGCTGCTTTTTTGTTGATTGTAGTTGCTGAAATTGTTGCTCTGTCCGATCCCTCATCTCTTTCATTTAGCGCTCGCTGCGCACTGAACAGTGAGGTAGAACTCCTAGGCGCCATGGGTGCAGGCTCTGCGACAGTGCTAGCACTTGCACAAATCCCCCATCGCTTTTTGTAAGCATTCTTTTCCTCACTGTTTTCGGTGCGATTTGAATGGATTGGATAACTGGATAGGACATGCCAACTGGCCTTCACAAGGCTATTATCGCTGGCTCGCTGTAATACTAATTGCTTCGCATAGATTTGGCCATAAGGTAAATAATCCGGTATACCCTGGAGGAAATGGCTGCGTTGCTTACTGAACGTGATTGCTGGAACAAATCTATTCTTCCTTTCGCTGAATTCTAATAACGTGGATGAATACACAACTTCTTCAGAGGTAGACGCATGACAATCACGCACTAAAAAGAAAAGTGGCATACTCGCTGGCGGCACTTTGCCATGGAACTCTGCCAAAGGCACTATGCGAGTATTTTTACCATCTCTAGTGCCATAGTCAATATAACCTTTCAGTGGTACAGCAAATTCTGTGGCAGCATGTGAGACTGATTTGCCTCCTCCATTAGTAGAGATATTATCAGCATCCCGCTTACGCCGCTTAGAGCCCTGCCCTTCACCACCTTCATAAGAACGTGGACGTTTTCCCAGTTCCAGCGCAGCTAACTCAGCTAGTTGGTCCAGCTCATCACCATCCTGCTGAATCGCATCTTCTTCATGGTCTCTATTGTACATATAATTACTCTTAATCGGTTGTTATTCTAGGCCTCTATTATCTCTCAATAAGGCTAAATTTTCAATAACCCATCCTTTTAAGAGTAAGATTTTTTTACCCTACAGAATCAATGGGTAAACTAATAATTGCAAATCACTCGTATACTTTTCTCCCTCAATCCGCCACCGTCAGACGAATCTTCCAGCCGGTGCCAATGCCCCAGAGGTCAGGTCGGGCATAGACGTGTAAACGGTATATTTTTGATGCTAAAGCGGGTCTAGGGCAGCGAGTTTGCCCGCTGTAGATACGCCCCAAAGTGGCAATACTAATGCCTAATTCTTGGGCTACCCGCGCTAAACTGTAACCCTTTGATTCTAATACTTCGCAAATCAATCGCTGGTATTGCCCGAGCTCATACTCCTCGCATATTGAATAATACGTCATATCCTGTGCTGTCGCTGCCATGTTGATTCCTCCCAGGCCAAGTTAATTTCCTAGGGTTAATTACACACCATCACCCGGCCACCCGAAAGACACCGCGGGGCTCTCGTATCTGCCCGAGAAAAGGGCTTGAATTTCATGAGATACCGGTTTTGCAGGGGGCTTTTTGGGGGTTCTTTTCTGGGAATCTTGTGCTATTATCCGCGGCTTTTTTGAAATACTGCCGTCTTTTAACATTGCGGTTGGAATTGGCTCTATTATATCTGGCCAAATGTGCCTCCTGTATTGACGGCTATCTTGCGACGTTATTTAAGCGCACTTAACAGGCGTTGGAAATTCTCTTTTATCACCAAGAATTGTTTTTCTTCATTGTCTTTGACGGTGTCCGCTATTATTTTGCATTGGGTGTCCGTTAATTCCTGTTGCGTCACTTCTTGTTGCAACAAATGACTGTAATGCAATTGGCGTACGGCCATTTGAATTTGGCAGATTAAGGTGATCAAAGATTCTGGCATATGTTCAGGAGATAGTTCACCATACCAACCGGCAAAGATACGTAGATTTTCAAGGAGATCCCATTGATCACGCCAGGCCGCTACGTGCATATCTTTATGACGGCCCTTTAATTCTTGAACGCTTCGTACTTGTTTCAAATACAGTTGTCGAATTTTCTCACCCACGGGGGTCCTCAAATCATTCACGGCTTTTCTATCTAGGGATTTATGCCATTGGTTGGTGATCATCCAAGCGCCTAATTGCAAATTCATCCGGGTATAATGTTGTGATTGCAGAACTGCAGAAAATTGAGCAATGGATTGCTGATAGGCCAAATGACATTCAGGATCATTTTCTTTGTGTTTGACTAAGGTCTGGTGCAACAAAAAAGCACTCAACAAAGGTTGCACTTCTTGCTCTAACCATTGCTCTTGACGGCGAATAGGCGCTGAAACAAAACGCGGAACAATACCTAATAATAATCGCAACGCCATACGCAGATGTCTAGGCGCGAGGTATAAATGTTTGATTACATCGCTGTCCACATGGAACTTGAAGGCTTTTTCATTTTCCTGCCAATACTGAATACAATTAAACACCAAAGTAGGAAAACAAGATGTTAAAGGTTCTTCCGCTTTTACTCCCAGTGGGCGAGGTCTTTGGCTAGTGATTTTAACGGGATGATGTAAGCCATACCCCCGCTCTGCTTTACTGATGTTTTCTAAAACCAAAGGAATGTCTTGGGTTAGATCCAAGGCTAGCTCGAACACTTTAGACAATTCACCATTCACTAATTCCAATTCCACTTCGCTTAGAGAGCATTGTTTTTCACCCGTGGTCACTTGCCCTAGGTCCACGGCTAATTCAATATGAGTACCATCGGAGAAATGTAAATTATGATAATCCCGTGTAAAATCCGTTTTAAAGATAGGTTGGAGTTGCTGCTGGAATTCTTCGCTAGCCAACAAAGAGTCTTTTACTTCTTCAGGCAACTTTGAAAAATCCAGTTCATTGGTTTCAACATCACTTTCCCATTCTTGTCGTTGATGCAACCCTACAACACCGTCGCCCGAGGATTTTATTGTTTGAATAAAACCATCACCGGTCTCACGAATACGCAGCACCATGCCGGACTTACTCAACTGATGAGTTTGGGTGTCGTAATAAGTACTGATCAAATGTTTTGTTTGGCTACGACCCTTGGCATATTTTTTAATACAAGGGTGTTGGATTAATTGATCCACTTGTTCTTGGGTAATCAATAATTTTAATTCGTTTTCCATGAAATCATTCCTATTTGTTTACATTATATGGCTATGCACTGTATAACGTTCCCCTGGGTCCCGCGGTCAAGCTGCGGGATGACGTAGCTTTCGCTAGAATGCACGATATAACGTAGGGGAATAATTCACTAAAGGTACTTCTCTAAAAATCTTTCCACAATTCGTTATTATTGTCCTGTGATTGCTTATTATCACGTAAGTTGCCAATGCGCTCATGCTTAGCAATTTCTCTCTTTTGGGATTGCGACAATGGAGTATCATCGCTTGCCATAAATTTATCGGTGTCACTCACGTAACGTTTATTGACTCTAGTAAATATTCGTTTTAGAAAACTCATCGTAACTGCCGCCATGATTGCCGTTTCTCGGGGATGCTGGAGCTTTCCGTGGTTATGCCCACGGCACCGCTGGTCCCCGCACTGTATTTATATTCCTTTTCACCGGCACTAATTATACCAGGTGTGGATATGATACCGACGGTGGACTCCACACCACTGGGGCTTATTTGGATAGTACCACCACCGGGAACATTGTATGTTACCTTATCACTACTGTCCACCTTACCATCTCCATTCACATCAAAGGGCGGTCTATCCAACCTAGAACCACTTTTTGCGCTCAACTCCATGAGATAACTGCTACCGCCATAGGCGCAAATATCTGTGGATGGCAAAAGGGTAGTGAAGATAAGTCGGTCATTGCGTAGGATAGCATTGGTGATGACTCGCTCACCCTGATTGCTGGTACCAAGCGTCAAGTCCATATACCAACCGCGCTGATTAGCGCCCAAGCTGGCCAAACTTGATACACGAATATTTTTACCATAGGTACTCATCATGGCTAAGATACTCTGCTGCAAGAGTTGGCGGCGGCTTGTAATAACACTGCTGTTATTATCGATGACGCCATAGAAAGTTTGCGTCGTAGCATTGGCCACGATTTTATCCGTGGGCTCTAAATATTTACCCGTACCAAAAAACAGCTGCACACCACCGCCATTAGCCCTTCCCACCGTGGGCCGTGTCGTGATGGGTTGACGATTGCCCGCCGCATCTTTAGCAACAAATAACGGTTGCCCGCTGTAGGCTATTTCCCAATTTTTCGGATTATTGCTGGTAACATCGAACTTCCATACATTACCAAATAAATCGCCCGCATAAATGTAATCGGCCGTATTATCGCCTGTAACATCCACCACTGCAGGTGAAGATAATCCATTGGGGCGTTTATTCCCCGTTGGGTCGTCATTGAAGCCCTCCTTGGTATCGATTTTTTTAATAAGTTTACCTGTTTGTAAATTCACAACGTAGAGCACTGCATTACCTGTCTTACTGATACGACTAGTACCATAAGTATTATTGTAACCATTACCAAACACCGCTGCCCATTGGCCGTTGTGCATGCGTACAATGGCTGGCTGGCTATAGGTATAACCCATATCCCGATCGTTACGATAACTGTATTCCCACAACACGATATTACGCGCATTGTTTTCCCTAAACTGGGCAGGGTTCGTGACATCTAGGGCATAGATACCACGGCCACCATTATTCAGCCCACCGACTAATATGGTACGCCAGCGTCCACCAAAGTAAGCATCTACTACCGTGGGAGTTCCATCCACATAATAGCGATGGGAATAGTTGGGCGAAGTTAATTTGGCTAAATGGGGAAATACTTCATTAGGCACATAGGCCAATAATTCTTTACCATTTGAAGCATCAATGGCATGCAACATACCGTCATTGGCACCCACATAAATCACCGGTTTGCGGTTTTTATGTAAGGCTTTAAAGGCCGCATAGTTAGCTGGTGTTTCAGCCGCCCCCGTAGGAAAGGAACGATAATAATGTGCACTGGGCGCCCCCACATAGGTAGCATGGGAATCAACGATGTCGCCTAAATCAGACCTTCGCTCACGGAATTTACCTACAGGCGGATTAGCACTAGAACCGCGCAGGTAATTCACCCGTTCCTCCCAATAATTATCGCGCGCGCCTGTATCTGGGTTATATTTCAATAAATTCTTTTGTGAGCCATCCAAACGGCTATTGCGATCACCATTGGTTCTAAAGGGAATACCCCACTTTTTGGAAGGTTTGTAGGTAATGATATTGCGTCCACTATCGTAATTTTGTGCGCTAATCACTTTCCCCGCGTCCCATTGTACATTCCCCAAAGTGCCGTTGGCATTAATGGGGTAGGCTAATAAGGTCCCCGACCAATCTTTGGTATTGAATTTAGACTGGAATAACTGGCTGCTGCTGCTCAAAGCACCCCCATTCACAGACACGGAAGAAGCTGAGCCCGAGCGATCTAGAATATTACCTAACACTGCATTTAACTGTTCCTTCAAGTTCAGAGGATTCTGTACCAAGAAATAATTATCCGGTGTTCCATCATTATCACTGTCCCATTCATCAGCCGCATCAGGAATATTATTGCCATTTTTATCGTCAAAGCTACCCCATTTAGCGGCAAACCACAGGGGGTTTTTCAAAATTGTTGCCACACTACCTGTCGTACCGACAGTGAAGGTGCGAGTGGCATTCAACGGTAAAGCTTGGCTATCATTCCAATTACCGCCAGGTGCTTGGCCTGCTGGTGTATCTAAGAAATAATCCACATCACTGCCGGCAGAAGTATCTTTGTCTCGCACTTCTAAATAGGTACCATCTTGATTAGTGCCAGAAATCACATAGCCCATATGTTGAATCACGCAGCCTGCCGCATATACGCTTTCAACATTCACTGTTAATGTATTATTAGAGTTTACGGTATAACTATACTTAGCAATGGCATCCATGTCATGATCAGCACCCTGCTCCGCATCTTCGTAATTCACACGGAAGGTACCGGAAGTAGGCGTAATGCTTTCCACGTAAAAATCCACAATGGTGTTAGTGGGTTGAAAAGCGCCCTTCACGGGATTGATACCGCCACAACCGCCAACGGATTTAGCAAAAGGCACAATAGTAACGGTTTTACCATTAATAGGAATCTCTATTTTTGGTAGCGGCGATGCCAGTGCCACTACATAACTATGGACCTTTTGATCTCCTTGAGCATCACTCACATCATTCAGCCAACCGTAATGTGCCACGGCTGCCGAATAATAACCGCCTTTTTTGCTGGGTTCTTCCGGCGCTAAACCACGAATGCTACTGAACCCTGTCACGGTTTTCACGCTAGGGGCACCATCATAAATACCGTTTGATTCCCCAATAAAATGCGATGAGCTGCCGCTATACTCTGAAGCCCAAATGGTATCAGCCAAGGTGGAAACATTCATGCCTGGAGTGATGGAACTGCTGACACCCCCATCGGCAAAACTGCTACCTGGTAATTGGTCCGTGTCATAGGAGGGATTGATGTCGCTGATGACTAATAGATTGGGTTTAGCACACCAAGCATTATTACTGGAGGTCGCATAGGGATCCGTCCAAGTGGCTTTGGGTAACCCTAGAGCTTGGTCATCACCACCACTGTACATAAATTCCGACGTGGGGCTACCTTCACCTCCAAAGTAACGCATACTTTCATACATCATTTCCGCGATGGGATTCCCCCAAGCACGACACTCCCCTTCATTAAAGGGCCGATTAAAAATGAAACCGCAACTCTGATTATATTCATAATTGCCGCCAAAACCAGGGATCTTTAGGCGGTCAATGGTTTTCACCACCCCCACGGTATTCGTAAACTGGCCTGTGTCAGGATCAATTTCGTCGGTAATACTCGTAACGTTTTTACGTAATACGCCCCCTGATAAATTTTTACCGAAGGATCCCGTCAATAAACCAAAGAGCATAGAATCGTTTTCGCCCAGCTCTTGCAATAACCCGACGGGTTTTGCATTACCATCGGGGTACTCTTTACAGTCACTCTCTAGCAAGCCTGATTTACATACTTCCACTTGCACCACATAATCTCTTGGTGATACTCGTGGCCCACTACTACCATTCTCCAGCCGATCACCTGCCACGGGTCTCTCAATACTCACCCATTCCCAAATACGATGGGTTTCATTGGTTAATACACGCAAAACGGGCTTACCATTGCCATGGAGCAATGTGGTATTAGCAAATAAAATGCGACGACCAGAGGAAGGTGGCGAGTAAGGTGTGTAATCACGAATATTGTAACCATCGTTAGAAACGCTGGTGTATTCTTTGCCCCAACTATGGGCATCTTGTGGCACATAGGCCCGTTCTAAAATAGTCCTGCTGGATGAATCCGTACTGCGATAACCACCGTAAAGCACTTTACGCAAAGCATCCATGCGTGTCATGGTCAAGTAATTGAGAAAATCACCGCTCCATTTGCCGTTACATTTTTTATTGGCTGTGACACTTGAAGGCACAAAGCGCCCACCGCTGTAGTTATAACATTTGTAAGAATCAAAATACCCATAGTAATCGATGGATGGGTTATAGCCCACATCCAAATTGCCATCACCATTGAGATCTGAGGCATCGTTATAGGCTTCGTAGAAAAGTTTATGGTCCTTGCCCATGACCAGCATAGTGAGGGGCGACGCCGGCTGAGTGACAAATAATGGCGTATTGGAGATATTCATGGGCCCCGCCAACGCCAAAGGCATGGCGGTCAGGGCCAATGCTATTACATAAGCTTTTGATAGTTTAGATATTTTTCTAGACATCTGCCTCACCCATTGCGTTAAGGTGGTATGCTACCACCTCTACGCAATAGGTCTGCAAGATTAATGCCGAAAATGGCAAAGATTAGGCTAGCGATATCCAACCTGAAGTCAAAGCTTTAAGACCGTCGGCAGCCCATTGGCAGCAATCTTGGTCGTCACCTTGTTGTACGCCAGTATCACGGAAGCGACTAAATAAACCGCTGCAACAAGTAGAGCTTCCATCAACAAGTAGTGGAATGGTTTCTCCAGTCGTGTCAGAACCACAAGCTCTAATGCATGGCTCTAACACACAGCTACCCATATAGCTAAGACCGCGAACCATACCAAAAATGACTGGTATTAAAAGCCCCATGATGATCATACGAGATAGATACAACATAGTACTTGCATTAGTGATGGTACAGGCTCCTTGAGCACCATACTGTGCACCAATAATCATACTATGCGATACATAAGGTTGAGCCCCACTTAAAAAGCCAGGCAAATCACCAAGCCCTTGGCCCAGTTGCTGAGCGACAGCACCACAGGATAGGAAAGGAATTTCCATAAAACCACCCCAAGCTGCTGTTAGATAGTGCTCTAAGGGATTTGAAACCACATCCAATGCTAGCAATACTGGGGCCACTACCGCACCTATAATAAATACTGTTTTCAGTAGAAGACGCAACCCCATCCATATGGCATCGCAGTTACCCATCCCATAGGTACCCGTGCGAATAATAGCTGATATGGTATTTAATACGCGTCTTAATTCTTTAAAGGCATACTCAAAAAACAAACCAGCAGTATAAGCAAAAACAAACGCGACGACAATGCCACCAATAGCAGCACCCACGGCTCCGCCAAGAATAGGCAACCACCAATCATCACCAAAAAGTTCTGCAAAAAAACTAATCCCAGCAATAAAGACTGAAAGCCCCGGGAGTAAATCTGCTAATGAGCATGCCCCGAAAAGTGCTCGTCTCGTATAACGATGAGTTATACCATTAGTAATTAGTTCCAGAAAATCAGCTCTTTGGCTGGGATAATTCTGTTTAATGCGTTCATACAACCCACTTCCCCATTGAGTATATAACTGCAACGGATCCAAATCATTATTTCCCAATAGCACTCTGATCTTTGTTAAATTATCCGAACTATCAAGAATATGACTGCTGTAATCAACAATGCATTTCTCGCGCCACTGGGCGTCTAATTTTAATTCACTGGCGTTAGTAGGTAATTTAATCATGCCATTAGTAGTATCTCTGCCACTTTGCAGATCTTTTTCAGCTAACGCTAACTTGGTAAAGGGATACAGCCTATCGGTCTGTACATCCAATTCCATCTGCGCCTCAGTATCTTCACTAGGTCTAAAATGTCGTCGCATGGTGGGAATAATTCTATTAGAGGACCATACGCGACTCAGTAAGGCGGTAAACAATGTTGATGCAGCAATGGTATACCGCCACCCGGTGTCTGCTGTCCACTCAAAAGGTTGGCCGAAAGACTCTAATAACGTCCCTCGCCCCATGGCGAAAGTAATAATACCGGCAATCACCCCAAGCACCGAGATGGCTGCAACTTTGGCTATATCCGTTTTTGATGTATTCTCCCAATGCTTGGACAAACGATTGAGAAAGATACCAAAGACATAAACAAAAAATAAGTTATACAATATGTTAACACCCGCATTAACCATAATGTAATTTCTACCGGCAATATAGGCGTCTTCAGGCCAATCAGGGAAATCCTCAATACTCAAATTATCATCTTCATACTCTGGCAATTGTGTCACATATTCCAATGACTGCTCCATGAGGGGAATCAAAGCAAAAACAGCCAATGCCGTCATAGCTGCGTAAATAGCTACTTGTGCCATTAACCAGCTCCCAGAACCGCAATAGGATATGTTTTGTTTAAATAACTGCCAATAATCACCTGATGAAACGGCTGGAATAGCATCGGTTAGCGTATCAAAAGTTACTTTTGCGCTACTTTCTTCATCACCAGCTTGTTTTTGTCTTAATTCTCTATTGCCTGTTACTGTGTCACGAATACTCTCGAAGGCATATACAGTAGCACCATCGAAGACATGCAACTGAGACGTCGGGATGACGGGTACTTGACGACGTATACCGGCTACCACGTCACCTTGCTCTGCGCCTTCTTTTTCTCTATTCCTCTGCATACCTACCCCTCCACTTCAGTGAATTTATTAATTAAAATTAAACGCTAAAAAGCTATGAATGAATGCAATGAGCAGGTAAAGGGCCAGAGTGGCTGGGGGTAATATTGTGATTTTTCATAGTTTATACCTTATGCATTTGTGTTTCTTGTTACGGACGTATTGTATCTTAATTGGACTGCCTGGGCAAGGGGAAATGATAACTGGTTGTTATTGTAGCAATACCATAGCAAAGGCATCACTAAATCAAGAAAACAATTCTGGTGATTCTTGGATTGCGCGCTAAGCTGCGCAATGATGGGCATAGTACATTTTGATGATTTTCGGAAAGTTATTGTTCGCTATGAAGTAAGCTCTAACTCATTGATTTTTTAACCCCTCCAGTGTCAATGGAAGGTTTTACGGAAAACCCTCCATTGACAGTGGAGAGTTTTACGATTAAGCTTCCAGTGACAGTGGAGGGTTTATGGGAACTATTTCAAATCAACAAATTAGACAAATCATTGCGGATCAACAAAAAGAGCAGGTTTTGCCCAAGCACTACTACCCTCGCCATGCCCAAAGCAAACTTTTAGATTTAGCTCAGAGCAAAGAAATTGTGGTGATCATGGGGCTACGTCGCTGTGGCAAATCGGTCCTCTTGCAAACCATTCGCCAGCAGTTGCCACAACAGGATTATTATTTTAATTTTGAAGATGATCGTTTGGCTAATTTCACAAGCGACGACTTCCAACAATTATATGAATTATTCATCGAACTCTTTGGCGAACAAAATACCTTTTATTTTGATGAAATACAAAATATTCCTGGTTGGGAAGTATTCGTGCGCCGACTTTATAATGCAAATAATAAAATTTTTATTACTGGTTCAAATGCCACACTTTTCAGTGAAGAATTAGGCACAAGATTAACCGGCCGCTATTTATCTCTGAGACTTTATCCGTTTTCATTCCATGAATACGTGCAATACAATCAATCTGATTTAGTGAATACGACCTTATCAACCAGTACAAATGTAGGTTTGATAAAACAATTATTTTCTAACTATTGCCAAGTAGGCGGTATTCCAGAATACACCAAACATCAACGCATTGACTATTTACATAGTCTCTATGAAGGCATTCTATATCGTGATATTGTTGCTCGCTATCGCATAAGCAGCGTAGATACATTTAAAAAATTAGTGTTTTTTCTGGCAAGCAATTGCAGCAAAGAAACCACCTACAGTGCTTTACGTAAATTGCTAGGATTAGGCAGCACAACCACCATTGCTGACTACTGCAGCTACTTAGCGAATAGCCATCTATGCCATTTTATAAACCGTTATAGTGATTCGGTTAAAGTACAACAACAATCTCCGAAAAAAGTTTATTTCGTTGATCACGTACTTGCAAAAACCATTGGTTTTCGCATCAGCGAAGATGTTGGGCGTATGCTAGAGAATATTGTCTTTATGGAACTCACGCGACGCAATCACAATATCTACTATCATAAGGGTGATAAAGAATGTGACTTTGTTATCCAAGAACAATTTCGCGTAACGCAAGCTATACAAGTTTGTCAGGATTTAACGGATCCAACCACCCGACAACGAGAAATAGCGGGCCTTATGGATGCACTTACCACCTACTCTTTGGCTATGGGACTCATATTAACGGAATCTGAAGAATTCACAGAAGAAATCACCTTAGAGGATAAACACTACATTATCGAAGTTTTACCCATATGGAAGTGGTTATTAAATGTTCCAAATGCTTCTGACTCCATAGCAACATAACCCCGAGGCTCGCAGCCTCAAAAGTAAAATGATAAACTGCCAGTCACATCAATACTAAGGATAACTAGCCATGGACCAAATCATGCTCGACAAGGCAACAGCAATACAAGAAAAAGCCTATGTGCCCTATTCTAAGTTCAAAGTAGGTTGCTGCATCAAAGACAGCGCTGGCCAATTGCATGTGGGCTGTAATGTGGAAAATGCCGCTTATCCCATTGGTCATTGCGCAGAAAAATCTGCCATTGCGCAAATGGTTGGTCAAGGCGCTTTGCGCATCAAAGAAATTGTCGTTGTGGGTTCGGGTGATGAAATATGCGCGCCCTGCGGCGGTTGTCGCCAAGCATTAATGGAGTTTGCCGACGCTGATACGCTGATTCACTTAGTGGCGAATGGTGAAGTGAAAAAAACCCTACCCTTAAAAGAATTATTACCCTATTCTTTCGGTCCACAAAATTTGGAGCAATCATGATTGAAGCCACAGTAAAAACCATTCAACAACGGGCCCCCGATATTCAACCCAAGCTGGCCATGATATTAGGCTCCGGCTTAGGGGCTTTGGCTGACACCATTCAAGATAAAATAACCATTCCCTACGAAGACATTCCTGGTTTTCCTAAATCCCACGTACAAGGTCACGATGGTTGCTTATCCTTGGGGCATATTCATCATGTCCCCGTGGTGTGTTTGCAAGGCCGCCCTCATTATTATCAAGGGGTCGATAATGATATTTTTAAATTAACCATTCGCACATTAAAAGCCTTAGGTTGTGAACATTTATTATTAACCAATGCAGCAGGCTCTCTGCATGCCGATTATGGCCCAGGCCGCTTGATGCTTATCAAAGACCACATTAACTTCCTCGGGCGTAACCCCTTGATGGGCCCCAACGATGACGAATTCGGCGAACGTTTTTTCCCTTTAAACGACGCCTATGATTCCACTTTACGTAAAGGCATAATAAGCGCCGCAGAAAAATTGGATATCACCTTACGTGAAGGTGTTTATCTCGCTGCCACGGGTCCTTGTTATGAGACCCCTGCGGAAATTCACGCCTTTCGTTTATTGGGTGCCGATGCCGTGGGCATGTCTACGGTGCCCGAAGTCTTAGTGGCACGTCATTGCGGTTTAAAAGTCGCTGCCATTTCCATGATTACCAATCTGGCGGCGGGCCTTAGCAATACCCCCCCTAATCACGATGAAGTATTGGAGTGTGGCGCTAAAGCTTCAAAAAACTTACAACGATTAATTATGCAATGGGTGGAAGACTTAGCTAATGAACATTGAAAAACCTTTGAATGAAGCCTTAGATGCTTTGCATCCTGATATTGATGGCGTTGCTGTGGCAAAAAAAGCTTTGCCATTGTTGGATTTAACCCGCTTAGAACGTCCCGATGAACCCGCTAATGTGGATACCCTGTGCCGTAAAGCAGTGACGGACTTTGGTTATGTGGCCGCTGTTTGTGTGTACCCTGAATTTATTAAAACCGCAGTAGAAATTGTTCACCCCCCAGTGAAGATTGCCACAGTGGTGAATTTCCCCGCGGGCGAAAGTTCTATAGATGACGTCATCCAAGAGACTCAGCAAGCTCTTCAAGCTGGCGCTGATGAAATCGATTTAGTGATGCCCTACAAAGATTTTCTGAAAGGCGACATCCAAACTTGCCGTGATATGTTGGCAGGGGTGAAGCGAACCTGCGGCGATAAATCATTAAAAGTGATTTTAGAATCAGGGGCCATGGTGGATCCGCAATTGATTTATTTAGCGGGATTAACAGCCTTTGAAGAAGGGGCCGATTTCATTAAAACTTCCACGGGCAAAATCCCTCAGGGCGCCAGTTTGGATGCCTGTGGCGCTATGTTATTAGCAGTAAAAGAATTAACAGGGCAAGATGGTAAAACCCGCGGGGTAAAAGTTTCTGGTGGCATACGCACCACGCAACAAGCTGCAGCTTATATTAATTTAGTGGAGACCATCATGGGCGAGCATTGGTTGTCGCCTGAAACCTTTCGCTTTGGCGCCAGTAGTTTGCTGGACGACTTATTAGAACAATTGAAATAGGAATACCCATGTCACAAATTGTCCCTCAAGCTATCATTGCTAAAAAACGCGATGGCATTGCCCTTTCAAAACAAGACATCGAACAATTTGCTACGGGCTTGGTGCAAGGGCAATTCACGGAACCTCAAGCGGCGGCTTTGGCCATGGCGATTTTTTTAAATGGCATGGAAACCAGCGAAACGGTAAACCTCACCATGGCCATGCGCGATTCCGGCGACGTATTGGATTGGTCTGGGTTTAATCTGCCGGGCCCCATCGTGGATAAACATTCCACGGGCGGCGTGGGTGACAAAGTCAGCATTGTGTTAGGCCCCATGTTAGCCGCCTGCGGTTGTGTGGTGCCCATGATTGCCGGGCGCGGTTTAGGCCACACCGGTGGCACCGTAGATAAACTAGAAGGCATTCCTGGCTATTGCGTGGATATGCCCTTACCTGAATTCCAACAAAAAGTTTTAGACATAGGCGTTGGCATCATCGGCCAAACGGCCGATATCGCGCCAGCTGATCGCAAACTCTATGCCCTGCGTGATGTATCCGGCTGCGTTGAATCCATCCCATTAATCACCTCATCCATTCTTTCGAAAAAATTGGCCGAAGGTTTGGATGTTTTAGTCATGGATGTAAAATACGGCAGCGGTGCTTTCATGCAAGAGAAAACTAAAGCCCAGGCCTTAGCTGATGCCATTGAATCCATCGGTAATAGTGCTGGCACGAAAACCAAAAGCTTATTAACGGATATGAATGAAGTATTGGGCCATAGCGCAGGCCATCATCTGGAGATCATAGAATGCATTGACTATTTAACCGGTGATTACCGTTGCCCCCGCCTGCATAAAATCACCATGGATTTGGCCATTGAAGCCTTAGTCATGGCGGGCTTAGCAACAGATGCCACCACAGCCGAGCAACAGTTACATCAAGCCTTAGATTCTGGTCAAGCCTTGGTGATTTTTAATGATATGGTCGCCGCTTTCGGTGGCCCTGCAGATTTAAGCGATACCTATAAAAAACATTTGCCCCAAGCGTCTTTTGTAAAACCCTTATTGTCACCTAAAGCTGGAACTTTCCAATCCATCAATGTCTACGAAGTAGGCATGACTCTATTGGAACTGGGAGCCGGTCGTTTGAGCCTGCAGGATAAAATCGACCACCGTGTGGGATTAAGCGATTTTATAGCGCTACACAGCAAAGTGGAAGAAGGCCAAGCCTTAGTGACCATTCATGCCGCCAGCGAAGCAGCCTGGCAAAAGGCCCGAGCACGACTGCTGAAGAACATGAGTATTTCTTGAACAGAGAGAGCACACTTCAAGGAAATAACCCTTCCCATGGCCATTCCACTTCGATTATAATGCCCGCGACTTTACCACCAAAAGGGATCATCATGCCTCCTCCCTCCTCTGGTATCTTTAAGATTCTTGGTCGCTCTCCTATTCACCCTCTGCAAGACCATATTGCGGCTGTGGATGAATGCGCTCAGCAACTTATTCCTTTCATGCATGCCGTCATGGACAATAATTGGCAAGTAGCCGAAAACATCCAAAACCAAATTGCTGATTTAGAAAATCGTGCTGATAAAATTAAAGTGGAGTTACGACTCAACTTGCCCAAGAGCTTATTTTTACCTTTCCCCCGTTCTGACATTTTAGAATTACTCGCGTCGCAGGATAGTATCGCCGATGTATGCCGTGATATTGCTGGTCTAATGCTTGGCCGACAAATGAATATTCCCGAACCCATTGAAGCAGACTACCTAGCTTTTTTAAAACGCAGCATTGATGCGGTGGACCAAGCGCAAAAAGCCATTAACCAATTGGATGAATTATTGGAAACGGGTTTTCGCGGTAGCGAAGTGAATGTGGTGGAAGATATGATTCACCAATTAGCGGCCATTGAACATGACACTGATGAAATGCAAATCAGTCTACGGCGCAGTCTCTATAAAATAGAGAAAGATTACTCTGCCATCGACATTATGTTTCTCTATAAAATTATTGATTGGACCGGACGCATAGCCGATACGGCTGAGCGTGTGGGCGGACGATTACAACTATTATTGGCACAATAACTATGGAACATGCAACAATCTTACTGGTGTTAGCCATCGCCTTTGGTTTCTTTATGGCATGGGGTATTGGCGCAAACGATGTTGCCAATGCCATGGGAACATCCGTTGGCTCACGGGCCATTAATTTAAAACAAGCGGTTATTATCGCGGCCATATTCGAATCAGCTGGTGCTTTGTTAGCGGGAGGCAATGTCACTGACACCATCCGCGGTGGCATCATTGATTCACACGCTTTAATCGCAACACCAGAAATCTTAGTGTTTGGGATGTTAGCTGCGTTATTAGCCGCAGGTACTTGGCTACTCATTGCTTCTTACTTTGGCTGGCCTGTTTCCACAACCCACAGTATTGTCGGTGCGTTGATTGGTTTCGGGGCAGTGGAGTTGGGTATCGGAGCCGTGCATTGGCATAAGGTTGTGACCATTTCCCTCAGTTGGATTGTCTCACCTATTATATCGGGCATCCTGGCTTA
Source organism: Gammaproteobacteria bacterium (assembly GCA_021773195.1). GTDB lineage: Bacteria > Pseudomonadota > Gammaproteobacteria > JAKBBU01 > JAKBBU01 > JAJFKN01. Next base: position 38,292 of record JAJFKN010000033.1, read on the forward strand.
CCTTGTCTTTATGAGTTTGCAATTCTTAATTCTGCGAGCGGACAAACCTTTCATTAAAGCCAAACGCTACATGCCTATGTACGCTTTTCTTGTAGCCCTCGTCATATCCATGGTTACCCTTCGTGAAGGGTTGGTGCATTTAGGCTTTAATTTCTCCTTTGGTGAGAGCTTATTGATTGCATCGGGCATCAGCTTAGTCGTGGCTGCCATTGGTATGATGTTAGTGAACCGGATTAAGTTCAACCCTGATGCTCAGCGTCGTTTTCACTTCCATAATGTAGAAAAAATCTTTGGTATCTTGATGGTATTTACTGCCTGTGCCATGGCTTTTGCTCACGGCTCCAATGACGTTGCTAACGCCATCGGTCCCCTATCTGCCGTGATTGAAGTGATTCGAACAGGTATTGTTGGCGACCAATCCCCCATATCCATTTGGGTCATGGGATTAGGTGCTTTGGGTATCGTAGCGGGCTTATCCATGTACGGTTACAAAGTCATTGAAACTGTGGGCAGAAGCATTACTGAACTCACTCCAAGTCGAGGCTTCGCGGCTCAGTTTGCCACCGCTAGTACTGTGGTTATTGCTTCGGGCACAGGACTACCCATTTCTACCACACAAACCTTAGTGGGTGCTGTTTTAGGTGTGGGTATAGCGCGAGGCATTGGCGCATTGAATCTGGGCGTTATAGCCAACATCTTTGTGTCCTGGGTTATAACCTTACCCGCGGGTGCTATTTTGGCAATTGTTTTCTTTCATATAATCAACTTTATCTTCAAATAAATTGGAATTGGATCACCATGGCAAAACTTTACTTTTACTTTTCATCCATGAATGCCGGTAAAAGTACACTGCTATTGCAGTCCAGTTATAACTATCAAGAACGGGGTATGGCCACCATTATATTCACCCCTGCCATTGATGATCGCTACGGTACCAGCAAAGTTGCTTCTCGCATTGGTTTAAAATCAGCTGCCGTTAGTTTCGATGAAGATATGAACTTATTGGAATATGTTAAAGCCAGTTTAAAAGAAAACCCTAAAATCAAATGCATCTTAGTGGATGAAGCGCAATTCCTCTCGAAAGAACAAGTGCGACAATTGTCGGACATTCCGGATTTTTTAAAAATTCCGGTGCTCTGCTATGGCTTGCGCACAAACTTCCGCGGCGAGCTTTTCACCGGCAGCCAATACTTGCTGGCCTGGGCCGACGAGTTAACGGAAATCAAAACTATCTGCCATTGCGGCAGCAAAGCCACTATGGTGCTGCGCATTGACGAAAATAATCAAGTCACCGATGAGGGGGAAAACATTCTCATTGGCGGTAATGACAGATACGCCTCTACCTGCCGCAAACATCACAAATTAAAAATCGTTGAACGCTGCGATTCCAGCACTGAAAAATTGGCTGAACCTGCTGAATAATCCAAATAAATTCATCCTTACAAGCAGACCATTAGCATCATCGCGGCCTATTTAGCATATTCTATGCGCTAAAGCACCCTACAATGGCAAAGCTAATGGAAATCAATAGTCAAAGGATTGTCTATAAATAATAACGCTAGATATACTTCTCAATAACGGCTTTTGCATGATCCGCGGTTAAAGGTTTTGACAGGAAGTCATCCATACCTGATTTTAAGGCATTCTCTTGAACCATTTCATCGGTATGGGCCGTCAAGGCCACAATGGGCGTATGGTACCCATCTTCTAATTCTCGAATGGTTTCTGTGACCGTGCACCCATCAATATCAGGCAGGCCCAAATCCATAAAAATAAATTGATAGTGATGAGCCTTGAATTGTGCAATAGCCTCAGCGCCTGTGGCGGCCGTATCCACTTGATATCCCAGCGCTTCAATGGCCATGACCGTTATTTTTTGTACCAGGGCGTTATCTTCTACCACTAGAATTCGCGAGCCCAAAACATCCCTATTTGCCTTCAAGCAGTTTACTCCTCATCAATAATGTCATTGGACAAAGGTATTTTGAAGGGTAAGAATAGAACAAATGTAGAGCCTTTGCCTATTTCCGTCTTTAAATGGATGTCACCATCCAATTCATTCACAAATTGCTTCACGATACGCAGACCCAATCCCATTCCCTTATGCAGTCCCCGATTACTGGGCACTAGCTTGGTGAAACGCTCATAAATAAGGGCTTTCTTGTCATCGGGGATCCCCGCGCCCGTGTCTTCCACGGTAAATTTAACCACAGCTATTCGG
>JAJFKN010000034.1 GCA_021773195.1 Gammaproteobacteria bacterium
CGATTAACCAAAGGGCAACGGTCAACAACGTGCCGACAACAACACTGACCATGACTGTGGCGCGCCAACCTTCCATATGCACTAGGGCCGTTAAAAAGATATCGCCAAACATGGCACCTAAGGTACCTAATGCCGCAGCCATCCCAGAAATAAAAGCAAAACGCTCTGGTGGCAACCATATCGTTGCCAGTTTCAATACACCGACAAATGCAAAGGCCGAACCAAAGCCCACCATAAAGCGGCCTAGATCAGCAACGACTAAGTAGGTGGAAGCGGCAAAGAGGTAAGCGCCAAAGGCACAAATTAGACAAGCAAAACTCAGTAAACGTCTTGGACCGTAACGATCCATCAAAATACCTACGGGTAATTGCATGGGCATATAAGCCCAATAATAAAAACCTAACATATTACCGAAAGCGCCGGCACCGATGCCGTAGGAATGCATTAACTCTGTAGACATAACGCTGGGGCTAATGCGCAGAAAATACTCGTATGTGTAAAATAAAGCACCAAGAGCACAAACAATCCATGGGAAAGCACGTGCTGCTGCACTGGCCTTATTTTTACTCGCAGCTAAATTTAACATACTATTCCTCCAGCATTTTGCTATGAGGAAAACAGATCTAAGCTAAGCTAGCCTTTCTGTTAAATATTCCTCATCTCTTATTCTATTATTATTACCCATCATGGGATAAATCCAGTTAATTTTTACAGTCCGCAGTATACCGATTTTGGTCTCTACAAACTGTAAGCCTTTGTCCGTTTTTTCCTTGCCGTAAACACGCAAAAAGGGCGCTATATGCGCCCTTCACCGATAAAACATTAATGCCGTTTGGTTATAAAATGGACGTTACGTTGCATACCTTTGAACATGACATCCCCAAACTTTTTCAAAAAAATTATTTCTTATCGTCAGCTTTAGGCTGCACAGCGGGCTTTTTAGCATAGCGTTGTTTGAAGCGATCCACGCGGCCACTGGTATCCACAATCTTTTGCTTACCTGTGTAAAAAGGATGGCACTTGGAACATACATCGATGCTAATAGCATTCTCGCGCTCACTCATGGTAGAGCGAGTGGTAAAAGAATCACCACAACTGCAGGTGACTTTGATTTCACTATATTTGGGCTGAATTGCTTCTTGCATTATACTCTGACCTCTATTGTTGAGTAGTCTTTAATCAGTCTCGGGTGTCTATAATAACCAAATACAGCTCCAATAGCAAGTAAAATAATAACGGCACCACCTAGAAAAAAGCATGTAGAATCAGGGGGATATGAGCACGGCCGCTAATTGAATTCGGCCATGACCGGTGCATGATCCGAAGGCCTTTCTAACTTGCGAGGTTCTCTGTCGATAATGCAGCTCTGACAATTGGCCGCAAAAGATTTGTTAGCCAAAATAAGATCAATGCGTAGGCCGCGATTACGGCGAAAAGCCAATTGGCGATAATTCCACCAACTATAAGCCTTTTCATCCTGTTCAAAACTGCGAAAACAATCCACAAAACCCAATTCTTCAATAGCAGCTAGAGCTGCGCGCTCGGGGGCACTCACTAGAACATTACCTTCCCACGCCTTAGGATCACACACATCCCGGTCTTCAGGGGCGATATTAAAATCGCCTAAAATCACATAACGCTCGTGCTTAGCCATATTGTCATTAAGGTAATCTTTTACTCGAGCCAACCAATCCAACTTATAGGGATATTTATCAGAATCCAAACTGGAGCCATTAGGCACATAAAGATTCAAAATACGCACACCATCCACGGTGGCTTCCATGATGCGGCGCTGTGGGTCCTGCAGGTTGGGTAGATCCGTGATGACATCCTGTGGCTCCTTGCGCGTTAAAAGAGCCACACCATTGTATGATTTTTGGCCGGAAAATACAGCGTTGTAACCAGCAGCCTCAATCTCATCTAGAGGGAAGGTTTTGTCTTCCGTTTTCGTTTCTTGTACAGCCAACACGTCAGGTTGATACTTCTTCAACCAATCCACAACATGCTCTAGGCGTACTCTAAGAGAATTCACATTCCAAGTAGCTATCTTCATTTTCCGAAATCATACCCTGTTGTAATCATGGCCCGATGATACAATTAAACTTGGGTAAGACACAACTGGGGATCAATAATGGCTGAAACACGCCAATCCATCCATGGCCAATGGACATCGCGCTTTGCTTTTATTTTAGCGGCTACGGGTGCCGCCGTGGGCTTGGGTAATATTTGGAAATTCCCCTACATTGCCGGGGAGAATGGTGGCGGAGCTTTCGTCCTTGTTTACTTGCTTTGTATTCTACTGGTGGGTGGCCCCCTCTTAATGTCAGAAATCCTTTTGGGTCGCCGGGGACGCCAAAACCCCATCAACAGTATTCGCTCCATCGCAAAAGATGAAAACCGCTCTAAATATTGGGCCGTCATCGGGCTCATGGGCATTGTAGCAAGCTTTCTTATTCTATCCTACTATTCAGTCATTGCTGGCTGGGCATTGGATTATGTTTTCAAATCAGGTATGGGACAATTCGCAGGACAAAATGCACAAAGCATTGATGCCACTTTTGATAAGTTTATTGCAAACCCCTGGGCATTAATATTTTGGCATACCATCATCATTGGTTTTACGGTTTTTGTGGTGGCACGAGGCGTACAAAAAGGCATTGAAAGTGCCGTACGCTTTATGTTCCCCCTAATGGTTGTACTGCTATTAATTTTAGTGGGCTATGCCATGGATACGGGGTATTTTTTCAAAGGCGTGGAATTTCTTTTTCATCCCGACTTTGCAAAATTAACGCCAGAAGGTTTTTTAACAGCCCTAGGACATGCCTTTTTCACTTTAAGTTTAGCCACGGGTAGCATCATGATGTACGGCGCTTACGTACCAAAACAGTCATCCATTGCTACCGCCGCCATTTGGATCATCATAGCTGATACGGCTGTGGCATTGATCTCAGGTTTGGCTATTTTCCCCATGGTTTTTGCCAATGGTTTAGTGCCTAGCGCTGGCCCCGGCTTGATTTTCCAAACCCTGCCTATTGCTTTCGGGCAAATGGGTTTTGGGCGTATCTTTGGCACCTTGTTTTTTATTATGTTAGTGATTGCTGCTTTTACTTCAGCTATTTCTTTATTAGAACCCACCGTAGCCTGGCTCATGGAACGTTTGAAAATCATGCGTCTACAAGCCACCATTTTTGCCGGCATCGGCATTTGGTTATTAGGCATCGGTACGGTATTGTCCTTTAACGCTATGCCCGGGCATTTTCTATTTGGCATGAACTTCTTTGACTTCTTAGATTACCTTACGGCCAATATATTATTGCCCTTAGGTGGCTTGCTCATGATCATCTTTACGGCCTGGGTGCTGCCCCGCCACACAACGGAAGATGAATTGAATATGAAAGGAAAAGTCTATTATCGTTTGTGGTTGTACGGCAGCCGGTTTATTACACCCTTTGCAATATTAGTCGTGTTCTTGGGTAGCCTTGGATTGTTTAACGGGTTTTGACCGCCCCTCTAACGTCACTTCATCTAACAGCCAACGTCATCCCGGAATTTTGCGTAGCCCACCAACGTCATCATCCGAAACAGCCAACGTCATCCCCAAAAACAGCCAACGTCATCCCCAAAAACAGCCAACGTCATCCCCAAAAACAGCCAACGTCATCCCGGAATTTTGCGTAGCAAAATGTCCGGGAACCATAGAATAATTCAATGCCTTTTGGATTCCCGCCTGCGCGGGAATGACGTTAGGGGGCGCGGGAATAACGTTAGAGGACAGGGGGACAACGTTAGAGGACAGGGGGACAACGTTAGAGGACAGGGGAACAACGTTAGAAAGACGGAATTTTGCGTAGCCCACCAACGTCATCACCAAAACAGCCAACGTCATCCCGGAATTTTGCGTAGCCCACTGTCCGTTGGCTTTACCCCGTTGCACTATTATCCGCAATATTCGTCCCCTCGAACCAATCCTTTACCTTAGTTAAGAAAGGACGATTAATGGGGGTGCCGGGAGGGTGACTGCCATCGTGACGATAGAAATACACATCTTTGGATGCGGTTTTTAGCTTAGTATGATCATTACTGCCGGAAGTATTTGTATTATTGTCAGTGCCAACGCGACCATGATGCATGAAGAAAATGACTTCCTTACTTTTTATTAACTCTTTTCCCTGACTATCTACCACAAACACTTGTAATTTATGGGTGCCGCGCTCCACTTTATTCAACGTGAAATTACTTGTTTTTTGAGGCTGACCAACCTTATTGCCATCCAATAATATCTGTACCCCATCACCTTCACGCAAGTTGGGATCCATCTCCACACTTACAACTACTTTGCCATCACCGGAATTATCCCGAATAGTTTCATCATTGGCGGGTTCTGCGATGGAAACACTTTCATAGACAGGTTCACTGCTTTGAGTAGCTGTAGCAGCTTTAGCGGGTAGCATTTTATCGGCATTAGCCCCAGGTGAATAGACTTGAGCTTCAGGCAATTTTACCTGCGTTGCGCCAGGATGGGGCTGATCGGAAAAGACCGTATTACCATTATCATCTACCCAAGTGTAAATATCGGCAGACGCTACCAATGGTGCAAGCAATGGGACAAAAATTAAACACAACAACCAACGGCGCACTGTTTGACCCTCAATTAAAATCTATGAACTGTAATATAGTTCAAATTCAACAGGATGGGTAGTCATGCGCAATCGAGTGATTTCTTCCATTTTCAGCTGGATATAAGCATCGATCAAATCCTTATTGAACACATCACCTTGAATTAAGAATTCGTGATCCCGCTCCAGATAACCCAAGGCTTCTTCCAGAGAAGCACAAACCGTAGGTACATCCTGCAATTCTTCCGGTGGCAAATCATAGAGATCCTTTTCCATCGGATCCCCTGGATGAATTTTATTTTTAATACCATCCAGGCCAGCCATAAGCATGGCAGCAAACATAAGATAAGGGTTACCCGCAGCATCAGGGAAGCGCACTTCAATGCGGCGCCCCTTGGGGTTTGGCGTATGGGGAATGCGAATACTGGCTGAGCGATTACGCGCTGAATAAGCTAACAATACAGGTGCTTCAAAACCAGGGACTAAACGTTTGTAACTATTGGTGGTCCCGTTAGTAAAAGCATTCAATACACGCGCATGTTTAATAATACCGCCAATGTAATAAAGCGCCTCATCGGAAAGACCCGCGTATTGATTACCCGCAAAAATATTTTGGCCGTCTTTGGCTAAAGATTGATGGCAATGCATACCCGTACCATTGTCACCCACAACAGGTTTAGGCATGAATGTAGCAGTTTTACCGTAGGCATGAGCCACGTTATGAACTACGTATTTTAAAATCTGTAATTCATCGGCTTTGCGAGTGAGACTATTAAATGCTGTGGCAATTTCATTTTGCCCGCTAGTGGCCACTTCATGGTGATGAGCTTCAACTTTCAAACCCATTTCTTCTAGAGTGGAACACATGGCTGAACGAATGTCTTGAAATGCATCTACGGGTGGCACGGGGAAATAACCGCCCTTCACGCCGGGACGGTGACCAATGTTACCATTGTCGTATTGAGCACCGGAGTTCCAAGCCGCTTCCGTGGAATCCACGCTATAAGAAGCACCGCGCATACCCACTTCATAGCGCACATCATCAAATACAAAAAACTCCGGTTCAGGGCCAAAGAAACACTGATCAGCAATACCTGTAGATTTCAAATAAGCTTCAGACCGCTGGGCCACGCCACGAGGGTCACGGGAATAACTGGAAAGCGTATTGGGTTCGTAAATGTCACAACGCAAATTAGCTGTAGAGTCATCACAAAAGGGGTCCATCACGATGGTAGAGGCATCGGGCATCAAGGTCATATCCGATGATTCAATGCCCTTCCAGCCGCGGATAGATGAGCCATCAAACATTTTGCCTTCGGCTAAAAATTCTTCATCCACTACATGGGAAGGAATGGACACATGTTGCTCTTTACCCAAGGTATCGGTAAAACGTAAATCCACAAAACGAACATCTTTTTCTTTGATTAAATTCAATACATCTTGCGCTGACATGGGTCTCTCCTGCTGGGTAGGTGGGAAAGAAACTAGCTTACATCCTAATTGCCGACGAATCAATGTCGTATATCCGATCCCGCTTTAGAAAACACGCCATATACACGTCCTTGTGGGGTTTGCGGTCGCTTCCCTGCGGCCGAGAGTTTTCAAAAGTGGGATCCTCAATTGGCATTGATGTCCACTTTAGTCTGGAATTAACCTACCTGAATAGTGATATGAATTTCCCGGCCTTTTTCTTGGATGGCTAGCACTTCGTGGCCGTTGATGCGACACCAGGTAGGAATGTCATTGACCACACCGGGGTCAGTGCAGATAACCGTGAGTTCATCGCCCTTTTCTAAGGTTTTAATACAATCTTGGGTACGAATCACCGGCATGGGGCACAATAAATTGCGCGCATTTAAGTTATGTTCACTCATAAATACCATTCCAGAGGAATATCTGCCACAGGCATGGGTTTCACATGCATGGCTATGCGCGAGCCATCTAATTGCGTCACTTCCACTTGTACTTGTTCTGCATCACGCCCACTACCAAAACGAGCGGCTAAGCGTGCAGCTAAACGCAAATCTTCTGCATTGGGTGCACCGTCCACTAACACTAAAGGTCCCGTGTAATCTAAAGGACGGATGTGGCTAAAGGCGTAGGTATAGCCTTCTAAATAATTATTTTCACCCTCTTCACGTCCCACCATAATTTTGAAACGCTCATTGGGGCGTAAGTGACGACCTACTTTTAATAACATGATGTCATCTAATTCGTAGCGCTTTTCACCGCGATTTTTCCATAGGTCATCCAACTTATTGGAATAGGCTTTATCGGTTAAAAAGCAACAACCACCAGCGGGTTGCGCGAAATCATTAAAACCAAAATCCTTGGCCATGGAAATCTGCGGTTTACGCCCGCGACCTGTAATATTATGAAGTTTATCTCGGTCAATCCAACCTTCCTTCTCGGGCAAGGTTTCTGGCAAGTTTTTCGCGCATAGGGGACGCACTAAGCGATCAAAAGCTCCCGACTGTTGCGCAACTTTAGGCATGGTTTCTTTACGTTGCGACATGGGACGTTGGCCCATGACTTCGCCTGTAATAATGAAATCAAAATTATTTTCTTCCATCCAAGTGCGCGCACGATTCACCATAAAAATTTTGCAATCCAGGCAAGGGTTCATGTTAGCGCCATAACCGTGTTTAGGATTGATCACTACGTCTTTGTAATCTTCCACAATATCGATAATGTGTAACTTGATCCCCAATTGCTCCGCCACCCATAGGGCATTGTTGCGCTTGGGCTTGGCTTTATCTTTGCTGCGAATGGCGTGGGTATGCCCCTCCACACAGAACCCTGTGTAAAAGTTAATACCCTCTACGTGGATGCCCTGGTCTTGGATGACCTTCACCGCCAGCATGGAATCCAAACCACCGGAAATAAGGGCTACTGCTTTGATTTTGTCTTGCATGGTTCTGTCATAATTGTTGGAAATTTAAGCGATTGTACCAGGTTTGGTAGGAAGCGTCACCTTAGAATTCTTCCTCATGGACCCCGGAATGGCTACGCCATCCGGGGTGACGTGAGAGGAAAAACAACGTCACCCCCTGCGAAGGCAGGGAGGTCCATAGGGCATAGAATAATTCAATGGACCCCGGAATGGCTGCGCCATCCGGGGTGAGGTGAGAGGGGAAGCAACGTCATTCCCACGACCCCAACGTCATTCCCGCGAAGGCGGGAATCCAGTCAGATCGGATTGTTTCAGCGAAGCTGAAACACCTTAGAACGGATTACAACCACCAAAGGCTGTTCCTCGTACCAATGGTGATCTCTCATCGGTTTGAATTCTACCCGGCGAAACCGGCGAATTCCTCCGCATACAATCAAACACACCTGCCCAACAGGAGGGTTTCTCCGGTAATGGTGCACCCACAGACTGCACCTGTTGATGCAAGGCATCCACATGACCCTCACTAGGCAATTGGTCCCATGGAATATCATTGCCTTGGATCTTCACTAGTATGGCTTTTTCTCTTTCGCTCAGGTCTTGCTTAAAGCGATCCTCTTGAACTAAGCTATAAAACTCACTGTGAATCAACTCTGCCAATGCTTTATGATCAAGCTTGGCATAAAACTTCTTCAATAAATCCAGCATATCCATATAGATAGCCACACGCTTTTCCCCATCGGTACCCAATACACGCAGCTCATCTAATTTAGCTTGAATGTCCACATCGTATTTCGCGCCAATATTAACGAAGATGGAGCCCATAGGTCCCGCAAATAAAAAGTAAGCAAAAGCGTATGGATGTTCATCAGCGTTAATAAGTTCAAAGACTGAATTTAGTGCCGTCAAACCAGCAATACTGCCCATGACAAATGCTTTTGGACCGAGCCTTTTAACGGATTCCCCTAGAAACTCCGGCAAACTGGGCGTACCCTTCTTGCTTGTCATTATGGCATAGATTTCCAAAAGACCCACTATGACCGCTAAGCCACCCAAACCCAAAGTGACAGACAAGTCGTCGAGGAGAAAGCCCGATGCCAAATCTAAACAACCTAAGGTAAGTCCAGCAATAGGTACTGCTCTACTGAATATTTTCAATTTGTCAGGCATGTAACGAGCGGTTAATGCTAGGTAAGGAGGCGCCGTCAATGCAGCAAGTGCAAGAGCGCTCCATTTAAAGATGACCGACCAATCCACGCCTAGTAGATTACCCAATAAATCATTTACATAATCAAAAATATATTCTTCTAGCATTGGGGCAACGCCCGCCACATAGGTAGTGATCCCAGTTAAAGCATAGATGGTTAAACCATAAATAAGCGGGGTTTGAATGGAGGTAAGCAGATTGACCACAAAGGAATTTTCTTCGGTGACTCTTGTAGTAGAATATATCTTTTCTAGCAAAGTACGGCCAGAGAAACCGGTACGCACTAAGCCGTCATCCTGTGCAGGGTCAAGACTCTTCATAAGGGTTTCTTTCTGACCCTCGAGTGAATGTCTTTGGTGGTTCTCAACCCCCGTTATCAAATAATGTCTGAATTTTTCCAACAATGCTTTTGTTTCATTCTCTGGACGGCACAGGAGAAATTTCACCCAAGACATTAACCACTTAAAACCATCCTTGACATAAGGGACCAGATTCTCTTCATTGGCAGTGGAATTCAGTGGATAATTCGTCAAAGAACAAAAAAATGATACTACACTTGGCGAAAAAAGTGCTATGCCTAAAGCGATTCTTGCCCATAGCGGCCATGACAACTTATCCAAGATATCTAAAACCGGCACAGCCAGTAAAGCATTAGCCATTAATGGCCCTACTGAAAGCCCACCAATGCCATTGGCGGCTCCTACTTCTAATTTACCCCTAAAGGATTCCCTATAGCGGCTAGTTTCACTAGTTAAATAATGCAAATCAGTATCGTCTTTTAAATCCGTCAAAAGAAGCGTTCGTTCTCTTTGGGTTTTACTAGTGTCAGTAAATACTGATCGATTGGTTTCGCCTGCTATATAGCCACCAAACAGACCCAGAACCAGAAAACCCAGAACAACATATAACTGCATGCGTAGAGATTCATTCTCCAAGGACTTGTCGTCACTCGCTAGAAGCAGATTCAAGCTAAGAAGACCCAAATCTTTAAAACCAAAGGTGGCTAGAATTGCAAATCCCAAGCCATTAATGATGGCCAACCACCATCGCTTCCGTGCACTGTCATCATGTGGCAAGTCTTGAATATTCAGTAAGGGTGCAACAATGCGCGTTGCCATGGTGTGTTGTAGCGCCATGTAGGCTAAAGGATTGTTTAATGCGGCTAAATTAATGCGTGCGATTTCTTGGCATTGTTGGCCAGTACTATCACTAGGATATATGGTGTTAAATTTCTCCTCTTGTGTAGTGAGATCAAGATATTCACCGTAGGTTCTATGTAATGATGTAGCCACAATGTTCATGGACTTAAATAAATGCTCTGCCATATCCTGCAAGGTCAAACTGGCTACTGGGGCTGAGGGGCCAGATTCATCATCATCTACCTCCATAACCTGGGGCACGTGTGCTTCATCTAAATTGGCCAAGCCCTCTTTTAGCATCCAATGGAGACGATGAATAACCGCAAACATTAAAGGTTTTGTGCGATTTTCACCCGTATCAGGTCCAGCACATTCGTATATGCTTGATAGCTTATTGAAAAGCGCTTTATGGTTAACATTCTCTGATGAGCAAACCCGTTTGCCAACGATAGCAACTAATATGCCCACCAGAGCTTGCGCTTCCTGCAGAATTTTTGTAACTAAAGCCTGCTCAGTGTCTGTTGGGTTACTGATTTTTGCCAATTTTTCCAAAGGGCAACTTTGGCCACCACCTGATAACGTAGCATTACCTTCATTACCTTTAATGAAGGTGCTTAAGATTCCGAAATCAGTTTCAAAACCCTCGGGCAAGTTTATTTGTCGAATCATATTTTTACCTTATTTATTGTATTTTCTTATATTAAGAGGCTACCTTCGAGGGAAAATAACATCGCAGACCTAACGTCACCCCGGATTGCGACCTGTCCCCTGAGGGGAAGCAATTCCGGGGTCCAATAAAAACATAACAGCACTTCATCATGAAGAGAGTCTACCAAATGGCCACCATCCACAGCCCGACGTCTCATCTCCAGCTTGTAGCAAGCCAACCCCTTCACCTGCATTACCACCGGTAAAGCAACGCGTGAGCCGTGCCCAACAACCTTGTTGTGGGTTAGTACTAGCTCTCACGCGCTCTGCATATTGCTCGTCAGCATAGAAGATAGGATTCCTTTCACCTGCATCTTGAAAATCAAAATCATTACCTTTTAAGAAACCCAACAATGCTTTTTCTTCATCATTTAATTTCCCTTGGAAAGCGGCACCATTGGTATCAGCGAAAAAATCCTTATCCAGCATCATGTCCAGGGGTACTTCTCTGTCTAAGCTTCTAATGAAGGCACGAAACACATCATTCTGTTCAAATAGAATAATTAAACCTTTTTCTGCATCCGTACCATGTTGCCGATAATGTTCAATGACCTGCCTAGAATAGGTAAGCAGTGCGCCGCCCCAATTGACAAAGGCAGAACTGGCCATGCCAAACACTAAAAAGAAAGCAAAAATAAGCGGATGTTCTGAGCCCACTACGGGAAAAGCCTCACCCATTTCAATGGCAGCATTGCCTGAAGGCAGGCTAGAAACCATCCCCATGACGCCAGTTTTTATGGCTATGCGAGTGGACTTTTTCATACCCATCACAGTTGAATCATCTAAAAAATCCACCAACCCTTTTGGCGTAGCCGGCGCTTTTACAATGCTGAAGATTTCTAATGCTGAAGTCACAAGCAGGGGTATCAATGCCAACATCGCAAACTTATGATATCCCAAAGCATAAACCAGTGCGTTGGCAGGCCAAAGCGTTAGGGTCATCAATGGTACAGATTGGGCATCACCAAATAGTATCTCTTTCATATATTTCCAATTCAAACCTTCATAGGGAATGATGGTGAGAAAAGCCGTAATCAATGCAATAATAGTAAAGAACATACCCCAAGCAGATGTCCACGAAGTGGTTATTAAATTCAATCCCGCAAGCAACCATTGGAATAGATACTGTTGTAACAGCGGCCCAACTCCCACCACATAGGAAATGGTACCAACAAGAGCAGCGATAATGAATAAATAACTGTAGGGCACCCGCATATAATTGGTTAGCCCAGTACTGATAGAGCTACTTGCAGAGCTAATCTCTGGCGTGTTTGTTCTATTAGCATAAATCGCCCGAAGGTATGTTTGAGTATGGCTGCTGCCATCTTCTTCCCCAGAAGAAAATAAATAACCCTCTCCACCAGGAGTTACTTTACTGCTAACGTCTGCCCTAGTGTATGATAGCAAATCACGTTCAAACTCATCCACACCTTCTAACAAATGAGCGCGGTATTTTTCAACTAATTTTTCTACGGGGGTTTTTGCCGACTTTCTGCCATCGGGCAATAAATTCTCTTCAATGGCGGAAGTATTTAACTCCACATTGGTCCAAGAACAAAAGGCTGAAATAAGACCGGGAATAGATAAAGCCGCAAGAAAAGGCACCTTGAAATACCATGCCCAAGGTAACTGATCGTATAATCTCCTTAGCGCAATGGATAACAAGGCATTAGCCACTAACGGTAGCCAAGATACCACCGCTAAAAAAACCGCTAATCCATGCCAAGATTTTGCCGACCTTGAATTGCCATATCTCAGCTGTTGGCTGGCTAATACTTGCAGGTCGTTATCGCTAGCCAGTAATGCTTTTGTCTCATCACTGCGCTTTTGGCAAACACTGGTATCCGTAAATACGCATTTATTGGTTTCATAGGACGTGAGCCCAAGTGCAGCGCCAAAGGCAGCGAAAATCAACCAGAAATACAGTTGAAACTGCCAAGCTTGGTCATCCATGGATTCATCATTTTCATAGCTAAGTAAAAGATTCAATGCAATAAAACCTAAACCAATGAAGCCATAAACGGTTGTGACATAATAGCCAATGCCATTTGCCTTAGCCTTCCATTCGCGGTTTTCAGCATCGGAGTCTACAGAAATTTCTGGGATATCCCCAATAGTAAGGTTAGGGATGATCTTTTCAGTAATGACTTGTTGGAATTGTGCTACTTTACCATTATTTCTTAACATTTATTTTACCTTACTAACACACAGAACAATAGCTGGGCTTTTTGCCTACTGAAGCTCCGCCATCTCTTACTAGCATTTGCTCTTCATCATCTGCATCATCTTCTTGAACATACATACTCCTTTGACTGCTTGTTGGGCTGAAAATTCCACCTGAATAAGCGGACGAAACCGAAGACGCCGAACTTCTCTTCGCCTTTTCTGTTAATTTTGCAAAGAAACGGTGATCCAAGGGGATATCTATTGCCTCGCCTTGCATATCATCCGGTGAAACATGGGCAATGTTCATCCCCATCAAACCCTCAAATAATTGCTTTTCTTCATCAGTAAGAATTTCGCTAAGATCTAGTTTGAAATTATCAGCTGCGGTTGAAGATGTTTCCTCCCCAACTTCAAAGAATAGCTGATACATACCTGCTTGATATAATTGCAAGCTTGCCAAAGGATCCATTTCATCAAATGAACTCACCAACTTTTTCAAT
Source organism: Gammaproteobacteria bacterium (assembly GCA_021773195.1). Taxonomy (GTDB): domain Bacteria; phylum Pseudomonadota; class Gammaproteobacteria; order JAKBBU01; family JAKBBU01; genus JAJFKN01. The sequence goes on from JAJFKN010000034.1 coordinate 13,227, forward strand.
TCTCGGATAATAGGAATAAGTTTTTTCTGATGGGCTGTGCCATGTCTTTCTAAATGATAGATGATATCTTCACATAACTTCTCAAACAGGGCTTTTCCATTAACGATCCAGGGCGCAATAAATCCCCCGATAATTAGCGAGTAAAGTAATCCTTGGTAGACGTCTGGGTTAGGAAACTTATCTGCCGTTATGGTAACTAATGAAGCTTCTATGGAGGGGGCACCCGATAGGGCAGCAATAGCATTTGCTTTTTTGGCGGCGCTTGCATGTGCTTTTGGATCTAATAACTTAGAGAGGGATTTCTCTCCCACACGACCCATGGTCCAATTCATCAACCCATCAAATAAACTGACCATAGTATTAGGCGTGAACACCAACACTAAAGCAAAAATAGGCACATAGGATAAAAATTCTGTGGTCCAAACAGCCCCATCTGAAAAATCCGATACATCCTGTGAAAAAATCTGGTTATAGGCTTTGACACCATCTTGCATCATGTCACCAACGCCAAGACCATAGGTAACAATACCCCATTCAGCTAAAGCAGTACCAAGAACACCAACAACTATACGTCCTGTTTTCTCCAACCCCCTAACGATGTCTGCGGCAAATTTATAGCAATATCCATGGGCTTCAATAACTTGTTCATCCACACCATATGCTTTGAGCAACTGCTGAATTAAATTCGGCAGTTGTCTAACATCCTCTAAAGAAATATTCTGACTATCTGTTATTTCAGTAATCCGTGCCATAGCTGCTGCGACATTGGCTGACTTCATGATATAGCTGATTTTGCTGCCAATCTTCTCTGCTATGGCTCCATTGACTTTCTTTATGACTCGCTCAGCTTCCGTGTCTTGGTGAATGGACAGGCTATGTGGCACACAGGCATTCCACAGGGAAGCACCACCGCTACCGATATAACTCACCGGCGTTGAAATAAATGAAGGGACATAATTCAATGCCCGTTGTAGCGCAATACGCAATGCTGCCGTATGGATATCACCATTTGAACGGGCACATAATCCCATAAGGAAACCTGGTGCCAACAGAGTTAAACCCAGCGCCCAACTGTAACCTGTGCTTAATTCCATTTCATCAAGAATAACTAATATGGGCAAAGCAAGTATATCATTAGCAAACATAGGCAATGAGGATAATTCCCCGAATATACGCGTGAACCATGCCCAAACTTCTGCTAGCTTGCCTCGTCTTTGCATTACTTGTTGCATAAACAACATACGCAGGCCAGGATCCAAAGCTTTGTTATCGGTGTCCAAATTTGCAATATCGATGGCTGCACGGGTACTACGGTATACGCCATTATTAGCCACGCCTGAGGGAATCGCTGCTAAAGCAGCAATAGCGCTATACACGGACCATCTTATGTAGGGATTCCAATCCCCCGCCGCTAAATTTGCAAGGCGAATCAACCCAAATACGGCAGGATAATAAAAACTTAATCCGTTAGCTAATCCCCATCTCTTTGCTGCTCTTTCAATATCGGGATAGGCTTCAGGGCTCGACTCGCCCTTAAGCGCTTTGACTAAACCCTCTTGTAAAAACTGAGTAAAAGCAGATACGGCATCGGGGCAGAAGGTTTGGTCACATACTTTAGTATTGATTGTTTTGACCTTTTCGTAATCTTCATCCTTTAAATGGTAATTATGAGTAACGCTAGTATTTACCACTCTAGCTTGAAGACATGCCGTCGGTGTGTGGTTTTGTTCCTGAGAACCAACTTGACCTCCAATTACTAACAATACAGCTTTTATTTGTTGCATCTTAAGTCCAGAGCTTGTACTGCCATCTTCAACAGAACTGGGCTGAAAAGGTGATACTAAAGTTAAATTAATATCAGCATTTAGACTCAAGTCATTTACGTTAGCGATAGCCATAGCTATGCGTTGCATGGCAGCAAATTCGATGAATTGATTTAAATAGGCTGGAGTCTTAAAAGCACCATATTGATCTACTCTCAGAGTTCTCAAGTGCTTACTGAATTTTTCAAACTCATCAGGGTCCACTCCCATCATAGGTGTAATGGGTTGGCCGTTAATGATTTGCTGCAATGCCATTTTGACAAATAAGGCTTGGTGTTTGGCGGCGGCTAAGGCATTGTAGAGGGCTTGTTGTTGTGCTACTGTGCCTCTGTCCTCAACATCAACATCACCACCCCCCGCAACAGGGGTATCAAGAACACCGGAAGGCAAGTTTTCAATTGCGTCTAACACAACTTTTAAGCGTGTAAACTTCTGCGCGAAGGGATCTCCGCCATCTGTGTCATTGGTGCCATAAGACATATTATTATCACCTTATTTTGATATTTTTTTAACAGGTCAAGATAATGCCATAAAAAGCCCTAACCAGCAAGATAATAATGCATGATGATACAAGCAGTTAGTTGAACGACTGGTCAATGATTAATACAAATTATTGCAAGTTATATTTTTGAATTTGTAGCTGTTCGTAGGCTTGTTGTGATCCTGTAGCTATCCACAATTCGGCGGCTTCCAGGGGTTTGAGCAAAGGAGACTGGCCGGAAAATGAGCGCATTTTGATCAGAACATCCATGAGGGGGACGAATCCCTGAGACAGAGCAGCGAAGAGTTCTTGAAAATGCTGGATATCATTTTCCGACAGGACACTATAGGCTGATTGCCCCAAACCCACAAAATAACTTAATTGCACCCGACGGCGTTTGGCTAAGCCGGGAAAGAGCCCGCTGTAAAGCAGACACTTATCCCCCACATCGCGCAATTGATCTTGACGCAAATTACCTTCGCATTGCAAACCTTCTAGAAATTCAACGGCTAACATGCTTTTTAATAGAGAAGGTTTATCGGTGAAGCGCATGAGCAAAAACACTAAGTAACTTTCTAAGGCTTCATCCAATTCAATGGCGCAAGCTAATTGGGCTTCATTGACTAAGGCATGCCATTGAGCTGTCGGTGTGGGTTGTAGTACTAACTCGTCCATAGGGGCCATCGGTAATGATTTCTACGTCACCCCGGCGAAGGCCGGGGTCCAGTTCTACGTCACCCCGGCGAAGGCCGGGCTCCAATTCTACGTCACCCCGGCGAAGGCCGGGCTCCAATTCTACGTCACCCCGGCGAAGGCCGGGGTCCAGTTCTACGTCACCCCGGCGAGGGCCGGGGTCCAGTTCTACGTCACCCCGGCGAAGGCCGGGGTCCAGTTCTACGTCACCCCGGCGAAGGCCGGGGTCCAGTTCTACGTCACCCCGG
>JAJFKN010000035.1 GCA_021773195.1 Gammaproteobacteria bacterium
CCGATAAGTAAATTTATCGGAAGTATTATGCCCGCCTGTTAGCTTGAATTTTTATTAACGATAACTCTAGGTTTTTCTAGTTTCAACTTTGGCTCACTAATATGTTTGCCAAACACTCGTTTTTTTCTGATAAGTTGCTCATTGTCAATATCTACTAAAATGATATCGGGTAACATTGCTCTGGCATTCTCTGGGGCATCTTGGTAAAACTCAATAAAATTTGCCTTTAATAATTGCATTGCTGTACGATGAAATTCATGCTCACATTTAGCTGGCTCGCATAACTCGTATGTGTATACTATAGCCGCTATTACTTGGGGGAATACTCTATCTTCCATATTCTCTTTTATTTTCATATCTATCAATATGGATAGGCGATATTTAATCGCTTTAATTGCGTCATTATCACTTTGTGAGAAATCAAATATCTCTAATAAAGTTAACCTTATTGTTTCATAATGATCTTGGTTTCTTGAGAGTAGCTCAAGAATTTCAAATATGCCATTTGCCAGTATAGAATAGAGATCCTTATAATCAAATCTACGCGTATAATGCGATAATTTTACCTTCAACTCTTCTTCAGGCAAGTCAGCTTTAATCTTTTCTAATTCACCTATAAGGCGCCGAATAAAGAATCCAATCTCAAACACTTTTCTTTCTGACACTGGCTCGAATCGAACTATATTTTTCAAAATACAAAGTACTTCTATGAAGATATCCGGATTACTTTCCTTTTCCTTTAAATACTCAGAAAAGAAATATCGCACTATTTCAATGTATTTACTCAATGAATTTTCATCTAATATATCTTCATTATATTTCAACCATCCAGTAAGTGGTTGAAATGGTCCTGTAATGAAGTCTATATTGGAAAAGATTAGCTTCCTAAAGTGCATAAAATGGCCTAGACCTTCGTTTGGATTTTCTCGTTGAAGATATGAGTCAGGCTCAATGATTAAGTGCCGTAAAACCTGGTTGACTAAAGCCTCTATTGGGCTATTTTTGAGATTGACATTATCTGGCTTAGAAGAGCAATCTATTGCGAAACTAAGTATATCATAACAAAATTGTGCATTGCGTGTTGTAGTTACTTTTACGAAAATTGGATCTGAAAATAATGCGATCAATCTTAATGAATATATATTTTCACTCGAGTTGCTATAGGTATTAAGTATTTCTCTTGTGTTCGGTAAAAGTTCTAATGACAAGTCAGATATTTCAATAATATCACCTTTGAAAATAATATCTTGGCATTCATAAAAAAAATATTTGCAATTCCTATTGGTATATTTAGCTGATTTAATTAATATGCGAGATAAATATATTAATATAAATATTAGGGAAATATACCAACCTCCTTTAATAGTCCACCAATAAGGTTGCAAAATCTTAGTTATGCTCTCACTTAAAGGCATAATCGTTTGATGCAGATACTGCACAACTGGGAAAATCCCTAAGAAGATAACTAAATAGTAAAGTTTTCTCTGATCTAACCAACTTGTACGTAACCTAAACAACCTTTTTCGATTGACTAATGCTTGGAAGGCCAGTATAAACCCTAGGAATGTAAGATAAAGTGCTATCATTTTATGATCTTCCTACTTCAATTACCTTGATGATAAATCTTATGGTTGATTAATTTCTTTACCGTTGGCCACTCATTTTTTATAATACTGTAAACACAAGTATCACGTATTGTTCCATCCGGCATGATCATATGATTACGCAATACGCCATCTAATTTGGCGCCAAGAGATTCAATGCTCAAGCGGCTGGACCTGTTATGAAAATGTGTGCGAAATTCAACAGCATTGCAAGCTAGAGACTCAAATGCATAGGTTAACAGTAATAACTTGGATGCTTTATTGACACCCGTCCCTTGGGCACTCTTTCGAATCCAAGTGCCACCGATTTCTAAACGTTTATTGGACATGTCGATATTCAAGAATGTAGTCATGCCAAGCGTCTTTCCAGTACGTGTATCACATATTACAAAAGGAACCATTTCACCTTTCGCTTGACGTTCTAATCGGTTCACTAACTCGTCATGTAACCTATTAGGAGGCGGTATTAGAGTAAACCAGAGGTCCCATAGCTCACCGTCTTTGATACTATCCAACAATAAATCATGGTGTTCTAAAACCAAAGGCTCTAATTTGCAGATAGGATTATGCAATACTGTTGGCTGGATCGTAGTCATAAAAGCTTTACTCTTTTTCATATTCAACTCCCATCTTATCCAATAACCCCGCCAAAGTATCTGGATCATAATAACGAATCTTCAGCCATCCGCTGGGGCCTGCAAGTTCTTGGTCAAATTTAATTTCTGTACCCATTTTTTCAGATATATCTCTTGTTAGTTTCCCTACATCAATATCTTGGCCCGCATGAATTAATTTCTGTGATTTAGGTGCGTTTTGCATTTGCTTAACCACTCTCTCTAACTGCCGAACCGACCAACCTTCTCCAATCACTTTTTGGGCTAACTGAACTTGCTGTCCTTCATTTAGACCCGCAAGACATCGTCCATGGCCTTCTGACAACATTCGTTCAATAATAAATTGTTGAACCTTTGTACACAATTTAAGTAAGCGAAGAGTATTGGTGATTTTTGTTCGGGAAACGCCCACCATTGCAGCAATTTCCTCGTGCAAATACCCAAAATCATCAATGAATTGTTGATATCCCTGAGCCTCTTCCATGGGGTTTAAATCTTGTCTCTGAATATTCTCAATGGTCGTAGCCGCAGCTGCTTGCTCATCCGTTAAGTTGCGAATAAGACAAGGCACCTCTGATAGCTGTGCAAGCATGGATGCCCGCCAGCGCCTCTCGCCGGCTACAATTTCGTAATGGCCCTCTTTCCTACCAGGTCTTACAACAATGGGTTGCAATAGGCCCTGTACTTTAATACTTTCAGACAACTCTTGCAGGCCAATTTCATCAAACTCACGACGTGGCTGATACTTGCCACGACTCAATCGTTCAATGGGAATGTCTTTTAATAACGCTTTAGGCATTTGGCTTCCTTAATTATCTGCTTTCCGTGGCAAAACACCTTGTGTCTGGTCCTCGCCTTCAAAATATTTTACAAAAAATGTTTTAGTGAGCCCTGGGTTATAGTGGTTCTCTCTCACAAACTCAGCGGTAAATCCACATTTTTTATAAAATCCTGGGGCTTGGAATGCACTGGTAACCAAATTCATGTTATTGAACCCACGCCCCTTAAAATTCTCTTCTAGCTGAAGCAATAGTTTTCGCCCCAATCCTTTCCTTCTATAATCCCCAGCAACCCAGATATCTTCTATATATACCTCAGCATATGCTGTATAGGCATTGAGAATGCTAACAACCCTACCATCATCATTTTTCATAACCAGAGAGAACTTATGATAATTAACATCAACACCGTGTTCGGATTCATAATCCACTAAATCCTGCCGCATCGTTTCCTCTAATACGTCAGACAGTTTCTCAACGATATGGATTTTATAGGTAGCCATCACTTTACCTCAGCCTGGGGTGTTAGAGTTAATTGCTTCATGGCCTCATGCCTGTCTTTATCCAGTGCGTGAATATACTGGCTCGTTGTCTCCAGTTTTTCATGACGATGGTTAGCTTGTATATATTTGGCTTTCACGCCCGCCCTATCCTGCATGGTCGCTGATAAATGTCGCAACCAGTGTGCCGAGAATCGCTTTAACTTGGCCACCTTTGCCGGTTTATCTACAAACTGCTTAGCAGCTTCTAATGCCAACCCCTTTAACATCCCATTAATCCGGCGTGCACCTAATGCTTTCTGGCCTTTAGAACGTACAATGATGGATGTATGCTCTTCTGGCTCTGGAAATACCGATTTTTCACAAAAACGTCGGTACTCAGCAATAGCAAGCAATAAATTGGGGTTCACTGGGATTTTCCCAGGCTTCTTACCCTTCCCTACTACGTAAAACCACCACGCACCCTGTTGCTTTCGAAAAGCTGACCAATTGTGTGTGACAAGCTCATCTATGCGCAAGCCTAAAAAATACAGTAGATAAACAATTAACTTTAGCCGGTATTTATAAAATTTTTCTTCTAATTCCTTTTCTGGCAGCGCTATTAAAGCTTCTAATATAGCTTGCCACTCATCATCTTCTAAAATCCGCGCCTGCACCTCAAGCGCCTGGGCTTGTTGGCTCTGTTTCATCCGTCGACGTTGTCGCATTAAGACCAATGGGTTGAATGACAAATAGTGAGCTGTGTAAAGAAAACTCATCAGGGAATAAATAACTGACAAAGCAATATCCTGAGATTTGGGGCTTAAGGGTCCCACAAATGGCTTCCATGCTGACGTTCCACGTTTAGCACCTTTGGTTCCACACCAAAGCGCTTGGGGTTGGGGGTCAGCCAAGAATACTTGATACTCCATCAAATCATCTCGCGTGAGGCTAGACAAGGCTTTCTTCTGTACAAATATACACCATAACAGCAAACGCTCAGCTTCTTTTTGATAACAACGGTAGGTAGTCGGTGTTTCTTTAAATTCAGCTAACCAACACTGAATGGCTTCATAGTCATTAAGCGCTGCAATCTGACACTTCAAATTTTCTTCGCGGTTCTCCCCTTCTACACCGCTGAGCTCTTGAAACCTGGGGTGGTTAGGTAAGTTATCTAAAACCGGCAAATACGTGGCTGCTTTTGGTATCAAATTACTGCTCATGGTTGCATTTCATAAAAGTCTTCAAATCCAATCTAAATTTTCAACCGTCATGGCCGACCCTGACATATCCCCTGTATTAACCGTAGATTTCAACTCAACCAGCATGACTTGCACTTCTTGCTCTGCCACGGGCAAATGTTCTACGCCTTTGGGAATAATAACTAATTCACCGTCATTCAACTCAATATCTTTATCTCTTAATTTTATGGTCAAACGACCTTTTATAACGAGAAATAGCTCATCCTCATCGTCATGTTTATGCCAAACAAATTCATCTTTAAACTTAGCCAATTTAATATAACTGTCATTTAATTCCCCCACAATTTTAGGGGACCAGTAGTCATTAAATTTCCCAAATTTCTCTTTTAGACTAACCTTTTCAATATCCACGATATACTCCTTTAAGTGTCTAATCTCTCAAGCTCATAGCAATCCTGTTTAACGCATTCATAATTGAGATGCACGCTGTTAAATCAACCATCTGCCTTTCAGTAAACAATCGTGTTAACACCTTGATGTCACGTTCATCTTTCAATAAGGTCAACTCTTCTGCCCAACGTAAAGCAGCCGTTTCTTCTGTTGTAAATTCGTCAGATGTTTCCCACTTAAGCAACGCATTCAATTTTTCTTGGGGAACCTTCAATGCCATAGCTTCCTTTGCATGCAACTCACAGCAATATTCACAACCATTGATTTGCGAGACTCGCAGCTCTACCAGCACCCTTATTTTTTGATCAAGCGGTGAATTCTTTAGGCTGTTGTAGCTTTGGTGCAATGAAGATATGACTTGCTTAGATATTTCTGGATAATTCATATTAAACCTCCGCTTTTTTAGATTTGTTAAGTCTCGCCTGAAGACCATCTAACTTTTCTGTCATCGCTTGGAACTCATGGCATGAACGGCCTAGTTGCTCTGAAATTTTATTATTCTGCGATAAAATCATCTTATCACGTTGAGCAAAATCCTCTCGAATAGCCCTATAATTCTCAATTTGTTTATCCCCTTGTTTAAGGGCATTCTGAAGTGTCGATTCATTTAATTTCAACTGCTGATTGACTTGCTCCAGTCCTGTAATTTGTTGCTCACGCTGACATAGCGTTTCCTTGAGCTTGTCTCGCTGCACCATTAATTCATCTATCCTTACCATTTGACGATGACGCTCAGTCTCTGTCTGCTTCATGAGCTGAGACATTTGGTCTTGGTTATTTACCATGAGTTGTTCTTCTTTTTTTCTGAGAGAAGCGATGGTTTGTTCATACTGTTGCTCAAATCGATGGAGGATTTTTTTAGTGGTCGCTTCTAATTGTGTATTGGCCTCTATGGCTTGACCATATTGCCCACGGAGGGTGTCGTGCTGCGCGGTAAGTTCACCGAATGCTGTTTCATGTCGCAATTGAGCCACTTGGTAATCATCGCACTTGGATTGCAACAAAGCATTGGTTTCTTGAAGTTCCTGGTATTGGGCCCTTGCTTGAGCAATATCATTCGCTTGCAATTGAATGACTTTCTCTTTATCCGCTAAAACTTTTTGCATTTTTTCTTGATTCGCTTTGGTCATCTCAGACCAAGCCTGCTCCAAATGCTTCATCATTCGACTGGAGGACGGTGGTGTTAACGTGGGCTCATCACTCAAAGCCGCTAACGCTTTCTCACTTTTCCAAGTATTTAAATGCTTCGATAAGGTGGTGTCACTGCCCTGCCCTAGATAATCCCGCAAACGCCGAATGGTGGGCACACGTTTTTCTGCCCTTACCAAGGTTTCTATAGCCTCTTCCACATCAATGTATTCAATACCAGGTCTTGCCATGGTTTACCTTCCTTAATGCATTAAATCGTATTCTCTTCGTAGGACTGCTCAGCAAACCGTTCCTTTGCCGAGGTAATGGCGCGTTGCAATCGTTCTTGGAGTAACGCCTGGTTAGGCAACTCCGTTAAATATTCCGCCACATGAATATCACCATCATCAAGCCCCAGTAATTCAATTTCATCCTGATCTTTACCGGCACAGAGAATAATCCCAATGGGCCGCGCCTCACCGGGACATTTTTCGTATTTGTCTAACCAACGCACATAGAGTTCCATTTGCCCTTTATGTGCGGGTTGGAAATCATCCAATTTTAACTCAATGGCAATGAGACGTTTTAAGCGACGATGAAAGAACAACAAATCAAGATAATGGTCTTTTTTACCAATGCTGATCCGTTTTTGCCGTGCAACAAAGCAAAAGTCACTACCAAGTTCCTGTAAGAATTGGGTAAGCTCATTTAATATGGCCTGCTCTAAATCGGACTCTGAATAGGATGACGGCAGCTGTAAGAAATCCAACACATAGGGATCGCGCAAGACCATCTTGGGTGATATTGGCTTGCCACTAGCTAATGCCTCTAACTCAGCCTTAATCGCCACTTCAGGCTCTTGGGATAATGCTGTGCGCTTAAACAGTTGGCTGCTGATCCGCTCACGCAAAACCCGGGTGCTCCAGTTCTCATGCTCACAGAGCTCCGTATAAAAATCACGCTCGGTAGGGTCATCGATGTAGATCAATGATCGGAAATGTGTCCAACTGATTAGTCTACTCAGTGAGTAGAGTCGCTTTTCATCGGGATAGACGGCATAAAACCGCATAAAATGGAAGAGATTGGCACGTGTAAACCCTTTCCCATGCTGGGCAACGAGCAATCTACTCACTGAGTAGACCAAATCATTTACGAGCTCGCCTGACTTATTATTGGACAATTTTACTGTTAACTCTCGTCCTATATACCAATAGGTCATAGTCAGCGTGCGATTAACGGTTTGCTGCAGGCTGTGCTTAGCATCGCTAATCAACTGATGGATAGATTGGTAAATGACATCAACGTCGTGGTGGGATAAGTCTGACATAGTACCCACATCCTTGTAACCGTATGAATAAAGGGACTCTAGCACTCGTTACGTAACAAATCAACTGTAATATTATTATCAAACAAGAAACCTATTACTGATAATCCCCATTATCAGTAATCTAGGGTTAAAACCCTTCATGGCGGAAAGAACTAGAAAGTCAGTCGGTTATCTGTACCGGCTCCTAAGTAGTAAAGAAAATAGACATAATGGCGGTAAAGCCTTATAATTGAACAATTATAACAATTTGCCATAGTACAAAAAAGAGAGATAGCCATGCAAAGAGGTATTGTTTCCTAACCCAAGAAATCTGTCTTATTATTGAACTTTCAAGATTTTTGACGGACTTCGCCTAGGGTGATAGACATCATCTTGTTGAGAATGCTGCAGCCGATGAGCGACTCTTGTTGTTGACGAACAAATTCTCTGGCATGGAGTTTGTTACCTAAGATTCTTTTATAACGACCGATGGCACACTCTGATTTATTTCGGTTACCATAAGCATGCATCGACTGCCAATGCTTTCGACCATAACATTGGATTTCTTCCACATTCCGATTGCGTTGACGGGCATTATTTTTATGATACATCGAGCCTCTTTTCGGTGGAATAACAACATCAACGTTAGGAAAATATTCCGTCAGTGATGCATAAACTTTATTAGCGTCATAGGCTGTATCGCCCGTTACTTGTTGAAGGTCCGCCATGATGGGGCTCATCAAGTCATCGATGGCTTCCATGTCATGGGTTTTTCTATCGGTCAGCTCACTGGTTTGGATAATATGATGTTCATCAACGGTCACGTGCCATTTACGCCACTGGCGTTTTTGCCTGATTTCACCGTGTTTTTCTAACGCCCATTCATCTTGCCCGTAACATTTGAGACCCGTAGAATCAATCGCAATGTTGGTAATGCCCGTTGCTTTTCTATGGCAGTAACGATAGTGCGGTCTTGATAGCCCTAAGGTTTTTAATCGTTTGGATAGAGTGCTAAAACTCGGGCAGCATAAGTCCAATGTCATTAACGAAAAAAGAGCATTCACAAAACATTCGCATTGCCGTAAGGGGAGTCGAAAAACTTGGCGAATTTCATGCACCGTGAGAATCGCCATATCACTGTATAGTTGAGGGGCACCATGACCTTCGTACGTTCTATCATGCAAATACCATGCTTCTGCCACGCTTGGCGACAACCAAACCGTTATATCGCCACGCTTCTTTAATGTCTTATTATAAGCGCCCCAATCCCGTTGGTTTTTAGAGCCGGGTGATTTTGATGACTTCCTAGCTCCAGGATGAGTCGAATACGCTTTAAATGGCATGAGAAATTCCTTTTCTATAGTAGTGTATCTATTATTCAGATGATAGATTAGTGTACATAACAAAGGGTTAAGAAACAATACCGCGCTCAATAAGAAAAATAGCTAAAGCAGTAACAAATGATAGCGGTTTAAAAATGCAAGTCTAAACCTTTACATATAAATCCAGTATCAAATAGTGGGCCAGCATAGCCTCTAGCAGACTCAATTTGGCGAACTTGGGCTAGATTGTGCCTGCGCATTCCGCCCATTTACAAGATGGGATAAACGCCTTGATGTAGTCATCCAACGGCATTTGAGCGCCAGGTAGAGCGTCAGGGTCAATCTTATGTGCAGTCAAATCCTTCTTAACTTCTTTTATATCATTAAAGGCAATGATGAATTTTTCGATCACGCTGTTTCCAGTATCAAGCTGAACTAAATCATAAGGTGTTAAGATAAATTTTGGTCCCTTTCTACGATCGCTTTTCTGAAGAGTGTCAGTGTGATCATGCTCGAGGATTATTGTATAAAAAGAGTTTTGCTCGTGATGCCTTTCCGATTGGGCATCAGGAACATAGACTGAGCCGTAAAGCTGGCGATTAAAGGGATCAAATGTGGGCCACTGATATTTTAATCTAAAAATAACAAAATCCTCTTTTGGTTCACCCTTCAAAGCAAAACCAGCGCTCATGAAAGGATCTTTACTCCAATCAAGGAGTGGACTGGGATAACCGTGATGTCTTAATGTAATAAGATAATCAAAAAGCTTTTTGAATTCATTCTCATGATTTTCATCCCCAACCATCATTGCAACTTTAAAAGGATTTTCCCTCGGCAAAGTTATCCCCTTTACCATTTGCTTAATTTCCGGCTCATGTTCTTTAAGAAGTTGAAAGTAGCGATTAGCAAAGACATACTCCGACTCATCAGTCAAGTTTGATAAAACGCGACCAAGTGTGGTCTGAAGCTGGTGGCTTTTACTAGATAAACCACGATAGTAATAGAGGATATCATTCGACTTTTTGTCTTCAGCAATTTGACAAAAATCACCCCATGTTACGGTTTTTTCTTCAAAAAACATCTATTTTTTCCTTAGTTAAAAGCTATTTGCCTATCCATTCACACACATCGTTAAAATTTGGAGACTTTTCCTTATTACATTCATTCCAAAATAAATCAAACTGTTGGACAACCGCTTTTTTTATTTTTGAGAGATCATATTCCTCTATTCGAGTTGGCTCAGTTATTAAATTATCTCTGGATATACATTCAATCTCAGACGAGTCACTACGTATATCTGTGAGCATACGGAACCCCTTGGTATTCAACAATGAAACTGAAAGATAGCATGGAAAATAAGATGGTGACTTGGACAAGCTACCCATATAATTTAATACCTTTTCAAATATTTCTTTCTCAATTTTTACATGCGGTATTAGCTGTCTATCTTCGGCAAAACAATGACTCGCGACAGATTCGATTGCCCCATTCCTAAATACCTGAACATACGAGCGAACCCCTTCTTCGCTTACCACTGCATACTTAACAAAACCATCCAGGTTTAGCTTTGTTGATATTGAATTAGAAAGCAAAGGGTTAAAGTTATCAGTATAAAAAACATGGTTATTATCGTTTAAATAGTCTTTGATAGGGAAATAAATATTGTCATTGAAAGATGACTCAGAAACTATGTGAACCACAGCTCTTGCTTTACCACGCAAGCTAACTGGTAATTCGATGTTACCCAAAATCGATAAAATACGTTTTCTAATGAAGTCCATCGCCCATTCAGCATAGTAATGACCCACCAAAAAGGAGTTCTTTATTTCATTTAATGACATCATAGTTGTAATATTATTGACTCTCATATAAAACGCCCTCTCTTTCCCCTGACTAATTCTATGAGGTGAGTAAATACTCTTAGGTGCCGTAATTACAAAAAATATTTTTCCTTTATAGCTTATTTTGTCATGACTGATAAAAGGGTATGGAGGTTCAATTGAGTTACGAACAAGTCCGCTGATTGTAGAGAAAAACTCATCATTAAACTTGTCAACATGTTCTACACCATTAAACAGGAGTTTTCCATCTTCTGACTCTTTGACGCCGATAATTAAATGCCCTCCCTGTGCATTAGCAAACCCGCAAATGTCTTTAAGCAGCTCTTTTTTTCCTTTATCACACAAGTTTAAATCAAGCTTATAATCTAAGGTGCTTCCCTCGGGAACCTGATTGTCTTCTAGAAAACCGATAGCACCTTCTGTCACTGTCTTCTGAAATAGATTATTATTCATTACTCCCCCTATTCGCCTCTCAAGCAATAATTAAAAACTCTGCGCTTCTAATATTTTCCATACTTAACCCCCCTGTCCCTGAGTCACAACATCGAACATACAGCCAACCATTTGCACCTGTCAACTAACGTCCTGATGACTCATCCCTATAATAAGTTTTTGCATGGAGTCAAACCGCTCATTATCTTCTGCATGCACATAAATCCGAGTAGTTTCATCGTTCTCATGGCGAAGATTATCACGAATATGACCAAACTTAACCCCTGCCCTGTCCTGCATTGAGGCGGATAAGTGTCGCAGCCAATGCGCTGAGAACTTTTTTAGTTTGTCCGCTTTGGCGGGCTCACCTATAAATTTCTCTGATGCTTCTAACGCTAAGGCTTTTAACAAGCCATTCATGCCTCGTGGCGTCATAGCCGCTCTGTGATGCCAATTAACGATAATGGGTCGCATGTCATCAGGCTCAGGAAATGGCGACACCTGCCTAAACACTCGATAGTCAGCCATGGTTTCAAGCAACTTATTATGCACCGGGATTTTGCCCGGCTTATTCCCTTTACCGATGAGGTAAAGCCACCATTGGTCATTAACGCTCCTAAAAGACTGCCACGTTAAATCTGCTAGCTCCCCAACCCTAAGCCCTAAAAAAAACAACATATGCACCATAAGCCTCAACCGGTGTTTGTAAAACTGTTCCTTGTGGGTGGTTTCTGGCATAGATTCTAACGTGGTTAATAACGCTTGCCATTGCTCATCGTCTAGAATCCGAGCCGTCACTTGAAAAACACGCTCAGAATGCGTGGGCCTTGTACTTGAGTGGGCACGCCGTAACGATAAGGGATTGCGACTTAGATAATCCGCTTTGACCAAATAATCAAACAATGAATTCAATGCCGCCATGGTCGTATTGATAGCGCTAGGGCTTAGAGGCCCCACAAAAGGACGCCAATTAGGACTGCCCCGTTTGGCCCCCTTAGGCGCACACCATAATGCTTTCGGGGACGGGTCTTGCAAAAACTGCTCGTACCTGACTAAGTCATTCCGATTCAAACTGGACATGGGTTTCTGCTGGACTATCAAACACCACAACAATAGCCGCTCCGCTTCTTTACGGTACAGCGTGTAAGTGGTGGTCTTTTGTTTGTATTCCCTTAACCAAGCACACACGGCGTCGTAATCGTTGCTCGCTTCAATTTGACAGGGTATACCGTTGACACGGTTCACGCCTTGCTTGCCCGATAACAACTTAAAATCCTGTGATTTAGCCAGGCGCTCCAGTGTTGTTGGTTGCAACAAGACCAGATTAGTCATGACTTCTATCCTTAGAAATTGGCAAGGCCGCGTATTGACGCTCCAAGGTTAACACCTTCTCCCGTAACTTGATGTTTTCCGTTTGCAACGCATCCACTTCCACCATGCGCAGCGTTCGATATTCTTCTTGCATGGTCATGGCCTGGCTGAGCCGGGCTTTATAGTGTTCTTCTATAGAGGTTAGGCTTGATTCGTATTGCTCTGCCTGGCTCTTCGTTTGCATTTCTAACTGCATAGCCAACTTCTCCGTCCGGGTATAATCCAAGGTAAGTCGGTCCTCCATCTGCGCCACGCGCTCTACCAAGGCCGCTTGCTGTTGTACCAGCGACCGGTTTTCATTCTTTAGTTTTAGAGAGGCGACAAACTGCGTGCCATACTGCTCTTTGAGTAGCCCCCTCTCTGTTTTAAGGCATTCATTTTTCAACGTCAGTTCGGTATTAGCACGAGACAAAGCGTCTGCTTTCTCAGTCAGTTGATTAACGGCCTTTAATTTTTCTTGTTCAAATCGGCCATGTAATTCAGACAAGTTGAGCTCAGCGGGATTCATGGCTCTGGGCACGTTATCGATACCATCATGCAATCGGGCCATACGCCAGTCCCGCAAATGCTTAGCAATGGTGGTATTGCTACCCGTGCCCAATAGCTCACGCACATTGCCATTTTTCGGGTTAATGTTACTCAGCAATAGCTGCTCAGCGGCTTTAGCCACTTGTTCAAAGGTAACGCCCTTACGTGCCATTTAGGACTCACCCTTCTGGCAATGAGTTTGGTGATACGCTTGACCTTCCTCACTCAATCGATATTTTTGGGTTGGGCTGCTAGGGCTGTTTTTTTCTGTCATTTCAATAAGACCCAAATCCAATAATGGTACGAGATAGTTTTCTCTAAGTTTGCTACGGCTTTTATAGCCAGTAGCGCTCATCAGCTCAATCAGCGACGCCCCTGACTCAAAATTTGACAATGTATCAATGAGTTTGGCTTGATTCCCCTCAATTGGAGCATCCAATTTACTTAACCCCTGCCTGACCCCTACCTGACCCCCACCTAACCCTTTCTTGACCCCCGGCTGATCTTCCGCTGTCTCACCCGCATTATAGAGTGTCACCCTAACCAAAGAACCGAGTTCTTCCCATTTGGGGGGATTAAGTCCGTGGCCCTCACAGGCGGTAGCGATTTTTTTATAACCTCTACCCCATTCTTCCATAAGCTCCAACCTACTGAGCACCTTAGCTATTGTTCGATTACGTAAATGGCTAGCCCCCGATTTGAAATCTTCTAACGTGACACTTAAAGGGAAAACACCAGGGCTTTGGATTTCAATCCGATCATCGAAAATGGCCACTTTAAATTTTGATCCTTTTTCTTCGTAATTGGCATGAGCAATAGCATTAATTAAAATTTCTCGGATAGCATCCACAGGGTACTCTGGGATATCAATGCGTTTAAACTCTTCGAATCTTGCCCCCATACGCGTATTGCGACGAATAAATTTGCTAATCTCTTCTAGGGCCTGAATGAGATAACAGTCTAGCTCTAAGCGATCAATAAAATCAGATTTATCTATACCTGCAAAACGTGCGCAGCTAATCTGCGTATTGGGGAAATATTGGATACGCTTATCGGGCAAGCCAAATAAAATTACCCCTGCATTCGTAGGATAAAGATTGCCGGCATCTTCGCAAGCCAGCCCTAGTGAGCGAAGTTTTGTAGGATCTTGTTTAAGGGCTGGAAACAAAGTTTCAATGTATGCTTGATCTAGATCTTTAAGCTCAGCACCGATACAACGCCTATCGACAAACGGAATACCATGAGCTCTGTCCAACAGTTCCTTGATCAAAACATCACTTGCTTGGCGGGTAGTAGCCCCCAGTCGGATATAGATTCCTTTTTCAGAACCTTTCTGGTTCCAGTAGTAAGGACCAATCCCACAGCTTACTTTCACCACGACAATGGTTTTATCTTCAGCGGTACGCCATTCAAAATCGCAAAGCAAATGAGGCGTTATGGAATGTGCAACGGCATTAGCCACGCGATCTTGAAGTTCAGCAGGATCACTGACACCAATAATATTACCTCGATCTTCAACGCCGATGATTAACATGCCGCCGGCCGTATTGGCAAACGCCACTAATGTACGCATAATGGGATCCAGCGAAGAGGCATCACGTTTGAATTCTAAGGTTTTGCTCTCGGGTGATTTGAGCTGTTCATACATATTCATTTTGCATCCCTGAACTTCATTAGCGCCTTGAATAAAAAGGCGAGTGCTTCTTTACAAGTGACGGTATGGCAGTTAACACGAGTTGTCTAAGCCATATCCGTGGTATTATAACGTAATATAATTATTTTAAAAGGGCCTTACTTCTATTAACTCCCATTATCAGAAATAGTACTCCAAAACAAAGATGTTTCACGTAAAACCTATGGAACACAGCGAGCAGATCAAAATAAAACCACATCATTGTTAAGCACATAGTATAATCAAAAGGTTACCAACCCCCGGAGCTACGAGCCCCACCATTACGCCACCGGAAAATAACCCATTGGGGCATCAACAAACCTAGCCATACTAATTGACTACCAATTACTGGCGCAACGCTGAAGCTGATGGGGCTTATAAACCGGGTTGAAAAAACGAAGACACTGAAATAACAACAAGAGTCATACTCTACACATCCAACATCAAATGCTCGACTAACCAATCCATCTTTGCTTTAGAGTCGATTTTTATAACTATTTTACCCATATAATTTTTATTTAATTTCACACTGACCTTTGTATCCAGCCTCTCTGAAAGATCATCGGACCAACTAAGGTAAACTGCGGAGTTTAAGTCTACGGCTCTTACCTCCTTGCCGGCCCCATCACCATTAAGCTTACTCAATGCTGCTAACTTTTCTACTTCTCTCACGGATAGATCTTTCTCAACAATTTGGGTAACCA
Organism: Gammaproteobacteria bacterium; assembly: GCA_021773195.1. GTDB lineage: Bacteria > Pseudomonadota > Gammaproteobacteria > JAKBBU01 > JAKBBU01 > JAJFKN01. The sequence goes on from JAJFKN010000035.1 coordinate 15,433, forward strand.
GTATAGTTTGAGCCAACGGGTCCAATGTCAATAAAGCTCTGGCATGCCCTACCCGAATGCTGCCGCTAATTAATAATTCTTTGATTGGCACTGGAAGAGATAATAGCCTTATTATGTTACTAACGTGTTCACGAGATCGCCCCACCATTAGCGCAACATCTGAATGAGATAATTTAAACTCGTCAATCAAACGAACAAAGGCAACGGCTTCTTCAATAGGGTTTAAATCCTCTCTCTGTATATTCTCAATAAGACCATATGCTAAAGCCATCTGGTCATCAATTAAACGAATAATTGCTGGAACAGTTTCGCAGTTCACTATCTTAGCAGCACGCCAACGTCTTTCACCGGCGACGATTTCATAACCGCCCTGCTCTCTTATGCGCAGTATGAGTGGCTGCAAAATGCCCTGCGCTTTAATTGAATCAGCTAACTCTCTTAGCGCTGACTCATTAAATGATCGGCGTGGCTGACATATCCCTGGAAAAACCTCTAAAATGGGGACATGCTCAATTTTTTCACGTTGGGGTTGCCCACTTGCTTCGACTACCCCTAGCTCCAGCAAGCCTTGGAGCCCTTTTAATTCAATACCAGCCACTCTATCTATCTCCCCTATGCACAGCTAAGGCCCATCCCGTAAACCTCATAGATATCCCGTAAACCTCATATTTCGTACTATCACGCAAGTTCTTCTTGGAGTAATTCAAAATACTCTTCAAATTCCAATAATGTGCCCAGACTAGCTTTTTGTGTTTCCCGAATAAACTTGTTAAGCAAGGATTTAATTGCAGGGTGTTCAAGCCCATGCTTTTTGAACCATTTAACATTCCATCCCCCCTGCTCTTTTATATATTGCTCAAAAGCTTTTAGAAGCTCCTTTTTCTCAGGTTCTGCCAATGATGTAATAAAGAATTTTATTTTTTTCGAAATATAAGCGTTGTACCGAGCGTCTAGGCCCTTGGCTTTCAGCGTTCTATCTGACTCTACCTTCTTTTGCTCAGAGCGTCTTTCTGCAATAAGTTTTTTACTGGACTTGCTATGTTTATAGTCTTTTCGCAAAGCATCAATTAAATAAGCAGCCAAATCCCTAATAGCACCACTACGAAAACTTTCTGAATCTAGGATGATACCAACTTTTTCCTTAATATAGCTTTCCTCATGTTTTTCGAGCAACTCGCTGATTTGTCCTTTTTTAAGCTGAAAATCATCTGAGAGTCTTTCAATTAAGCTCTTGTCAATATCTGCACCCATGCCGCACTGCTCTCCGTGACGAGAAAGGTTGAAGCGAATATGAGTAACCTTGCGACTCATTTTCTCAAATTCAGGCACAACCTTTATCGGTGAAATAGCATTTAGCTCCTTCACAGCCACTTTAATAACTTTGGCATTGAGATCATAAAACTCTCTATATTTGTCTTCAAAAACACCCATCAGTTTACGGAAAGTATCTATGGGGAACCAAGGGGTACGGGGCAACCCTTGATAACGAATGCAATTTTCGTAAAGCGCGAGCGAATAACCAGACTTAAAACGAGCAATTGTTTTCATATTTAATCTCGCATACATTTCTGGCTTGTACAGAAACTCCCTCATCACACTGCTATACTCATAACGGCACTCGCCATTTTCCAGTTTTGCAGCCGAGATAATTGAGCTTGCCTTCCATGAGTTTTCTTTCCCTGTTTCAGGATCTGTGACATTCCATTCGATTACAATAGACATCAAGCCTCGCAGAGCTTTTTTCAATTTTGCATGGTCATTGCTATTATAACCAATTAATTCACACAATCTTTGCGCTTTGATTTGGAATACTGTCTTGGTTGGTAACTCAGGGTAAGCATTAAAAAGAAGGGCATTAACCAATTTTCTTTGTACTAAAGTCAAATTATTGGAACAATGAACAGCGTTGATGTGCTTCTTTAGCTCAAAATCCTTACTACCTTTTTGAAGATTACAAGATCCCATGTAAATATCCGTCTCTTCCAGTCAACCCTAACGTGAGGCCAAATTGTAACCAGAATTCAGACCTCTGAATTCTGGTTAATTTCAAACCACCTTTTCCATGCTTTCTTTAAATACCAGGCACAGCTTCTCAATATCTATTTTTTGAGCAAGACTGCTATGTATTACAAGACTTGGAACACCCTTATTACTATGCCTTAATGAAAATAAGGTGTTGCCGTTGTTATCGGTGAATTGCTGCGGCTTGTGTGTGGTTGTATTTGATTCGCTAGGCTTGGCCACTGCTCTAATTAGAGCGCTAGGCGATGTTATTTTTATGCCAATTTGGGGGGCAACTTCCTCCAACTTTTTTAGGTTGATACTTGACTCATTCAATAACTTATTAATCGTAAGACTCATTATAATAGAAAGTTTATGAATTTTAGGAATATTGGAAAGTATCATTTTAGGGATTTTAGTAAAAGACATAATCGCAACCATGCTCGCATCAGAGATACCAAGTTTTTTAGCAAGCTCCTTTTGCGAATTAAAGACCTTATCCTTCAGTAATTTTTTATAAAGCAGTGAATTAGAGTAGGGGCTCACATTATTACGGTGCTCATTTTCAGCGTATTGAATCGCAATAGCGTCGCGCAGGTCACTAAATTTTTTCTTTATCGCAATTAACGGACGTTTTAGCTGTAAGCATGCTAAGTGTCGTTTCCTACCAAAAATTATTTGGTACTTAATATCACCATGGGGGGATGGGTGATCCATAATGACAATAGGCTGTAGCTGCTCGTTAGTCTTTATGGATTGAATTAAGCCATCTAGATCCTCAAGCTCTTCATCTTGCCTATTCGCATACTCCCAAGGCTCACAACTAAGTGGGTTAACAATAATAAGCTCATTTTCTTTAAAGGTAACACCTGACTGCATTTCAAAGTGCGATGCTGTACCTGGTATATGCTGCTTTGGCTCAGAAACATCAGTATTCACTTTTTTAATTTGTCCCTTTTGCATTAACATGCCCAAAGGCCCAGAATTATGCACATTACGCTTACTACTATTCATAGTTAAACCTCAACTTTACTACTGCGTTCAGTTTGGCTGTTACGTTCAGCTTGGATTCTCCATATATCTTTGAAATTATTAATAATTTCCATATTAACATCATTAAGATGTTGCAATGCTCTGCGATAAGCTTCTCTGCTGCCTCTAGGGCGAGTTACATCGTAAATCGTGCCTATTTCATTGGCAGCCTTTGGTACTTCAACTGTTTCACACATATGATTAGATAAAATATATCTACCAAACTGTTCTCTCATCATATTTTCCATTTGAAGCGCTTCATTGCTACCGGGATGTTTTGAAATAATAATTCGCAGGTAATCTAGTGGTTTTTTCGGCAAGTTTTTGAACATATTACTTAATGTAGCGGTATACATTACAAAGCTTGAATAATCATACATGCTTGGCGGAATAGGAATAATCATACCATTACAAGCAATTATTGAGTTTAGAGTTAAAAATCCTATATTCGGGCCACAATCAATTATAATCACATCATATTGATTTTTAATAATTTCTAGTGCAGCTTTAAGTCTTTCAAAGGGTGACCCCAAGTGTTCATGGTTGTTTACTTTGTCATTTGGAAGCATTAGATCACAATCTTGGATAGCAAGATTTGCTGGAATAATATCAAATCCGTCAAAATGTGTTTTTAATACTATTTCTTCGATATTTTTTGGTGAATTCATTAAACTATTTGTGATTGTTTTATCATAAGGGATTTCCAAATCAGGTATGCGGCCTGAGCTTACCAACGTTGCTGTCCCTTGCGCATCGAGATCGACTAATAACGAACGCATGCCTTCCATAGCTATTTTTTTGCCTAAATCTACAGCTGTTTCTGTTTTACCTACTCCACCTTTTAAGTTTGTGACAGCAATAATTAGTGGGGCTGAACCTTCAGGCCTGAAATATCGAGTTTGTGCTTTTTCCCTTAAGGAGTTAATCGCTGAAAGGGTATATTTCTTTATTTTTCTATTTTTTTCAGCTTCTTCAATGATAATTCCTGGTATATTGTATTCTTTCTGTAATTTTCGAAAGGTCGGCGCTGAAACACCTACCATTTTTGTTGCGTCAACAGCCCCCCAAGTTCTAGCTTGTTTCCTTTCTTCAGGGCTTGTAACCAGATTGCGAAGCTCTAATAGCATCTCGGTGCCAATTTGATAAAAACTATCCATTAGTTCAGCTGGATTTTCTGTTCCATATGGCGCAATCTGTCGTTCTAACATAAAATTAACCTTTACAATACTATTAGGAAGCTTCACACTTTATGAAAGTTATCTCAGTTTTTATGAAAATGCAAATTTTTCCAAAAATTTCATCACAAAGCAGAAACACAACGTGTTTCTTTGTTTAAAGAGATCTTTTAGTTGTTTATACAACGTTAAACCATTATAAATCAAGTGGTTGCATGTTTTCTCATGAGTAATACAGGACGAAATATGAGATTTGCGGGATTCCCCATGAAGTTTCCGGGACGAAATATGAGGTTTGCGGGATTTTCCCATGAGGTTTACAGGATCTATATGAGGTCTGCGGGATAAAAATTTATTAATGGTTACTTCTTGCGTAAGCCATTTATATTCATGTTGGCCAGCCTTTGTAACCGATTGGTTATGTTAAGTCGTTCTTGGTAGAATCAGCAGACAAATAATTTTAAAATTCTTTCTGGATGTTAAATGCTCAACACAAGAGAAGAAGAGGGCGATGAGGCAAAAACTGGGGCTTTGCTGCACTTTGTGGCTACGCCATTCAACCGTTGTATAGCCGATATAAGAAGGGTTTCGGCTCTACTGATAGAGAGGCCGCTGTCTTTTGGTGATGTGTTTAAGCACATCACCATTACTGGTGGACCTCGCACCCTTTCATTCACTTTCAGTGCTCGTGTAGTCCTTAACAGCGCTCTCATGGCAGCCCTCAGCAGCAGTGGAGTAGCCCCATTAAGTTTACCAACAAAGGTCTGTTTACCTCCTAAAAAGTTAAATGGTTGCAATATATCCAATCAGTAGTGCATAAAGAATTTTGTAGGTATAGTATTTTGGAGAAACCTCTGGGATGCGGATAGCTGGCTTAATAATTAGCTTGTTGTTTCTAAGCAGTGGAGCAACGATTTGGGTAGGGTTCTGGTTTATTAATGTGGATGGCTTAATTTATGGATAGGGCGCTAAAATTTTTTAGAGAACAACCAAGAGCATTACTCCCATTGTTCATTATTGAAAGCATCATGCGCTTTAGCTATTGGGGCATAATGTCAATCATAGTGTTGTATTTATCACGGCACCTCAATTACTCCAAAGATGATGCGTATTCTATCTTTGGGTCGTTTGCTACATTTGGATTTATTGGCTCACTGTTTGGAGGAATTTTAGCTGACAGATTATCTGATTTCAGAACAGTGATGTTAATAGGCATCTATATTTTGAGTGCTGGACTCTGTTTGCTTGTAGTGGACCCAAAATTAGCCTTGCTGGGGTTTAGTTTTATCGCATCTGGCATTGGTCTGTTTACAGCCGCTAGTGCTAATTTATTAGGCGAATTCTATGATGAATCCGATAAAAACCGCAACGATGGCTTTACTATATTTTATGTTGCTACGAACATAGGGGGCTTACTTGGTCCTATTGTTTACGCCTTGATTATGGAAGTACTTGGTATAAGGTTTGCTTTTATCTTTAGTTTGCTATTGATTTTGTCTGGGCTTTTCTTTTTCCATACATTTTCGCGGACTAAAAGAATAACGGTGAATCAACCGAATTTTTTAAAAAGAGTTGGTTTGCCTGCTGTTTTTTCTGTTTTGATAACGTGGGCTATCTACTTTTTTATGCAAAACCAAAAAGTATTGGTGTTCCTTCTTGTTGGTGTATTTATTGCAACGACTTTATTTGTGTTTTTTGTGATGAAAGGATTAAATAAAGGGGATAAAAGAAAAGTTTTTTGTGTTCTTTTTATGGTATTCGTTGCGTTCTTTTTCTTTTCTTGTGAATTCCAAACTAATAGTTCGTTCATTGTTTTTATTGACCGGTTTGTAAATACAAACATAATGGGTGTGCATTTGCAGAGCTCTATGTTTGCCTCCCTGGAGCCTGGATTTGTTGTTTTATGCTCACCATTACTAATTATGTTTTGGCGATTCGTAAAAAACGAACCCCATGTTCTTTTTAAACAGGGGATAGGCCTGTGTTTACAGTCGTTTGCTTTTGCAATGATTGCCTTACTTGCTTATTTGGTGTGCGTGAATGGAAAAGATGTTAGTTTGGTGCCAGTATTTTTCATGATGATGTTGTTGGGGGCAGCCGAAGTGTTAATTATGCCTTCTTTAATCTCATCGATTACCACGCTTCTTCCAAAACATTTAAAGGGTACCTTTATGGGTATTCTTTATTTATCTCTGGCTTACTCTGGGTATTTCTCAGGGGTAATAGCTAAATTAACCGAAGCGCCGAAGCACCAAGCTCAGATTGTTGGGTTTATTGATGCATACAAAAACATTGCTTTATTAACTCTTATAATTGGATTTTTTGTTTTTGGAGTAGGGTGGAGCTTGAAAAAAGTATGGTCAAATAATCCATAAAAATGTATTGATAGAATAATAAGCAATATGATTGACTCATGAGGGGATAATGTATAGAATCACGACATAAAGTTTGTATGATTTAATACTTTATACTTACCAGTAAGGAGAATAGACATGTATATCCCATACTTCTAACACTAATAGCTATATTTTAAGAGAACCTAGCATGAGAGTTACTTCTAAAGAATTGTCTTTTTTTGATGAAAATGGTTATATTGTAATAAATGATGTATTTAAGCGGCATGATGTTGAATCTTTTCAAAACACACTAGCCTCGATAATCAAACTTAGGATTATGCATCTTGCTAGGGATAGCAGAGGCGCTTTGGATGACTTAAAAAGCAAAGAGCTTTCCATCGATGATGGATTGCGTGCTCTTAGTAGCATAGATCACTATCAGGTTGCTTTTGTACAAAGGTTAATTAGTCGTTCCCCAGCGTTTTTTAGACTAACAGGAAGTTCTATTGTTGAAGATATTCTTAAGCAGTTATTAAGAATGCCAAGCTCTTACCCAATCTACCTGCTTAGTAATGGAATAGTGTTTTCTGTACCTAATGATAGTTTAAATACATCAGCAAACCTCAATCTAGATTGGCATAAAGATACATTTTTTACTATCCCAAAAAGTAGGTTTTATCAGGTATGGGTGCCATTGTTGCATGATTCAAACCAAAATAACGGCTCTTTGGTTGTATGTCCTGGAAGCCATAAGGAAGGTGTCGGCCAACAATTGTATAACTCAGATTCTAGTTTTAATTATCGTTTCTCAGTGCCGGGTGAAGACGTGCAAAAGTATTCTCCTATCTCTATAGATGTTAATTTAAGTGATATTTTAATATTTGATGGGAACCTTATCCATGCTAGTGGTCACAACACCTCTAAACAGGTGAAATGCTCGATGATTGGTCTTTGCCATGATGCCTCAAGGAAAGAGTGCATCCCAGTATCAACTGATTATTTGTTTTATGAACAAACACCGGAGTCGTATTTTTACGAGTGCTTTGGCGACGAAAACATTCTTCCCATAGCAAACAGAAGTCTTGCTTTTAAGAAAGAAGAACCTGTAGGGGGCGTGTAATTAATCTTTGAAAGCTATAATAATATTCGCAATGTCTAAATACCCGTTGATGATAGCGCAGTCCAGCGGAGTATCGTCGTTTGAGTTTTTTTCCTTTAGGCCGCAAGCACCGGAATTCAATAAGTACTCTATAACGGTTATCTTCCCATTGTAACAAGCCCAGTGGAGGGGGAAGGAGTTGTTGTAATCTTTTGTATCTAAACGCGCGCCAATTTCCACAAGATATTTTAATATTTCAAGGTTGCCCAGATATGCTGCCCATGACAGTGGTGTCCCCCCATCAATGTCTACGCCTTCTAAATTAGCACCATTACTTACTAAGAGCTCTACAATAGATAATTCGCCGCCATATATTGCTAAGTGTAGAGGGGTTTGTTTCTTCCTATTTTTACTATCAATTTTAGCCTTTTTCTCGACTAGAAGCTTCACTATATCAATGTGGTTGGCTCTTGCCGCAATATGTAATGGTCCATTTTCATCATCGCCATACATATGATGGGTTGCCCCGTCTTGAAAGAGCACATTCGCACCTTTATCCAACAGTCTTTTTACGTCAGAGAAGTTACCGGTATTACAGGCTGCAAGAAGATCCTTGTTTATTGTTCTTAGCCTTTTGTTGCTTTCGGTTAACTCAATCAACTTTTTGTCTTCTTCCTTCATAATTGCCTCCTTACTTATCTAATCACGTTAGGTGCATTACATTCATTTCCACCCTAGAGGGGAGTTTGAATTTGTACCACAACGCCATGTATGCGGTATTTATCTTCATAGTCTTCTATTAAGTCGCCACTCTCCATATTTTTTAAAGAAAGGCGGCCTACATTGCTGACATGTTGTCCTATGAGACAATGATTACCATCGACCTCTGATAGTACAATAAATTGACCGTCTTGTGGACTAGTATTGGGTTTAACGATAACAATTGATCTTTTATAAAATGGCGGCTTAAAAATATTGCTCATAACTTCAAGAGCAAATACTGCTCCATCATAAACTGTTGGGATATAAACCCAAGATGACCAATTATTTATCGATAGATGGTTAACTGTGCTATCCCATTCCCCAAGATTTTCCCAGGGTAAAACTGGCACCCTTTGAACAGTTTCGGCGAGGTGGAGATCATTTTGTTCTTTAAGCATGAGGGGATTCGTGCCCATAATTTGTTCAACCGAGATTTTAAAATAATTGGCTAAAGCTCCGACTGTTGAGACTCTAGGGTCAGGCGTTTGACCATGTAAAAGCCTAGCAATTGTTTGTGGAGGTATATTTGTTGCACGAGATAGCTCTATACCTGTCAACTTATAATAATCTAGTAAAAACTCTAGTGTTTTACAAATGTTATTGTCTTTTACCATTTTTTTATGACCCTTGTGTAGTGCTTTGTCCAATAATAGAGCAGTTTGCAAGAGATATCTCAAATCAAGGACGCGCGCTGTTAATATTATCCCGAATATGGGATAATAAATCACTTATTCGGGATTTTACAGCAGCAAGGAGTCTTCTATGAATGCATTTGCCTCTCACACCACTAAGTCCTCTCTTGATTTAGCTCTTGATAATCATCTCAAGAATATTACGGAGCTTCAGGCTCTCCTTACTATCGAAGAAACGGCTCTTCTTGAATGTCTTTCACAAAAGAAGATTCAAGATATTCAATAACATAAGAGCACAACGCCATAAATAAGCAAGGAGATGCCTTATGCCAATTTTATGCCCATTGTACACCCAATCCATGCTTCCCATCAATGATAAATTTATCATTGATGGTTGCGGGTGTTATTTGCAGGCGGGGGGTTATTATGCTCAATAAGGTCAAGATTTCTCCCCTAACGGATCGAGAGAAGATAGTTGCCAGACATCTTTTTGTTTGTGCCAGCAGTCTGGAGATTGCTCATCAGACCCATGTACATAAACGAGTTGTTGAGCACGATCTTTTACAGCTACGTCGCAAGATGGGAGAAAGAAGCTCTTTTCTTGCAGCGGTTAAAGCTTTTCATTTTGGTCTTTTGGAGGTTATCCATGAATCTGAATAAATATCGAGGGGCCCTTGCCCATCCTACTGTGTTACTCATCGAAGATAATCGCATGCTACAACTCTATGCACGGAGCGTGTTGGAAAGGCTAGGGTGCGCCGTCAAACTAGCTTCTAATTCTAGGCAGGCTCTCCTATCTTGTTTTGACAATATTTCATTTATTTTAACTGACTTAGACTTGGGCCAAGGCAGCCTTGATGGGATTAGTTTGTTCAAGGAAATCAGAAAGCGTGCGCCTCATCTCCCAGCCGTTGCCTGGAGCACTTCTGTCGAAAAAAGCGACGAATGCCTTCGGGAAGGCATGAAAGCGTTTATCCAAAAACCGACGGCACCAGATGTGATGGGCAAGTTGCTCAGTCAATACATTCATTAAACCAAGTTACCGGGAATTAAATCATATGAGGTATAAACCTAAATTTCAAAATAAGGCGAATAAATTCGGGCTCATTATGAGCGTTGCTCGCGACTCGATAGTGGCCCATGGATATCGCGCAACCTCAATTGCTAATGTCGCCAGTAACGCGGGGATGAGCAAGGCCGGTATTTATCACTACTTCTCAAGCAAGCAAGATATCTTCTTAGAAATATTAAATAGAGAAGGACGTTCGTTATTAGACTTTGTTGATGATAATGCAGAGAAGTATGCCGGCGCCCCCTCCAACTTTATCAGCAGTGCCAATAAAAGCTATAAGCATGGTGTTTTCATTTTTAATGTGGCAGCTGAAATGGGTGGTAGTAGCACACCAGAAGAGCAAGCCGTAGAGGTGCAGTTAAAGAGAATCCAAAGCAAGCTGAAAGATTTTCCGGACAATACTTTGACGCTGTGGATGGGCGCTTCCATTATGAATCAATACGGAATGAGTTTTGATTCAAAAAAATTAACGTTAGAGCAACAGAACGAGGTGTTAAGCAATGAGTCATAATTATCAAGGAGCTAGGCTGCACTGGACAACAGTCATCTTAATCCTAGCAATCACCATAGGTGGGTTTTCGTTTGTTGAAATGAAATCACAAAATACGAGAAAACAGGCTTTGAGTGTCAAAGTAGCCAATGATTTTTATCGCATCAACTTTTATGGCCAGAAAACCAATACCTTGGCAGGTGTTCAAGATGCGTATGAATGTGAGCTCGCAGGACAAACGTACCAACCTGGTAAGCCCTGCAATACAGACCCTGCCACGGATAAAGTTAAGCAGCATTTCAGTAAGTCATTTTTTACTTCAAAAGTAACGAATTACCACCAATATTTGGCGTCAAGATTACAGTCTGTTGAAGACCTCAACGCTTTGGTGCCTTACGAAAATGCACAATTCGCAAAACAGGTCCAGCAGTATGGGGATTGGTTGATTCTCAAAGAGCAAAGCAATTTCATTCTCACTGTTGGTCGTCACGACAAATGGCAGTCCGCGTTCGCTAATACCTTGGGGTTTAGCCTAACGTTGTTGCCGTAAGTTAATTGAAACAGGAGGTTTATCAATGAATAAAAATTCAAACAAAATGGAGCTGAGACTCACGTTGTGTGAAGTCGCTAAGCAAAAGTCCAGCTTAGAGCGGAACATTAATGAGTGTGCATCAAGAATTAATCGCAAGTATTTAGAGATAAACGAATTAAGGGAGCTAGTGACTTGTTATGAGAAGCAGTTACAGACACTGAAACAACGTTCATTAAAACTGGCTAAACAAGGAAGTTTAAAATGAGTAAGCATACACAGTATAGACAGATGTTGGATGAGATTTTAGAGAAAGGGTATACGCTGAATGATATAGCGAAAAAGCTGGGGCTTTCGAAGGCAACATTGAGGCGCATTTATAGCGGGGAAACCGAGTCCCCACGGTTCTCAATCGCCTCACCCCTTTATTATCTGCACGTTTATGAAAGACCGGACCTTTGGGGCGCTGGCTCTGAGTGGGAAGTTTCACTATCTCTAAAAGACAAAACCAAGTTTTACTATGAATCAATTGATGACTCAACAGGAGGATTATCGTGAAAAAATGGTGCGTACCTTTTTTACTCGTTGCGACGCTGTGCACCTGGACCAGTGGGCAAGCACAGAGTTGCCCCCCGACTTGCCCCATCTTTGGTGGCCCAGAGCAGATTGCTTTGGTACGGCAAACGGCCGTGGACATGAATGCTTATCTAGACTATCGCAGCGCTCTAAACGAGCAAGCCCGCTACCAGGTCACGTTGGATAAGGCTTTGCACCTGTGCGGCAACAGCCGGAGCACGCACTGTCAATCCTTAAGACAAAACCAAGTGGAGCTTACTCATTATAAAACCCAATACGTCATCGAGCGCAACCGGGCTAGAGCCCAGATGTTAGCGGATTTTGACATGACTCGTTATGTGTTCGATATTGACACAAGTACCACCACCCAACCTTTTGTCACCTGGGACACTAAACATCTATCTGACAGTCTAGACACCCCAGGCCGAGCAACGGATGCGCAGTATGAAGCCAAGAAAACGCAATTGCTGGATAAGCTATGGGCTAACGTGCAAATTGAGCAGACCCAGGATGCCTCAGACAGGGCCCCTGGGACGGACGATGCCTGGACGCAATTTACGCTCAACCACTCCATGACTTGGAGACAATTGTAATAGGGGCTTTGCAGTTTTGCGCTTGGTCAATAAAATACTATCAAAATTGATAGTATTCAAAGATTTTTTTTGCGGTTACCTTATAGGGCAAAGCAAATTAGAAGAGGTAGGAATGAATAAATGATTTAAGCGGCATTAAGCCTTGCATATAAGTTGTCTGCCTATAGTAGGCAATGACGTATACATTGCACCTAAGGTGTTATGCGATTTTTTGCACGCTGGTGTCAGGAAAATAGGTGCGCTTTGCTCGTTATTTTGTGCTTACCCTAAAAAAACTAAACCCCGGTGAAAGGGCCGGGGTTTAGACAGTGTACTAAAACAAACAGGAGTTTTATGTGAGGAATCCTATTCGTCTTTGTCCTATACATTGTAATGCATTTTTTGGGATGAATCAAATTATTAACAACTTTGAAGCCACGGTTTTATTATCCAGGCTGCAGTTTCATCAAGCAAATTCCAGAATCACCAAGTTCGGTAAAATTTGGATTGCCCGTACTCGAGAACAAATGGGGGCTTGGCTGGATTTGAGTGAAAAGAAAGTCACAACACTTTTGAATCATTTGGAAACATTAGGGTTTATCGAGAAACGAGTCGACTTTTGGTATGGCGTTCGGCGGCTCTTTATTCATGTCGTGAATCCAGAGGACGAGCTGAAGGTTAACCACCGACAACTGAGCCACTTAGCCAGTATGACAGGCTCATTAGTTTCAGCGCTCATTCTATCAAAAATCAGTTTTGCTTTAGCCAATACCCAAATTGCTATGGATGGTGCCCCCTGGTGCTCACTGACCCGTCGTGACTTAGCACAGTGGTCAGGGCTTAGTGAGCGTAGCATCGACCGTATATTAGGGATGTTAGTGAAGCAGGGGCTGCTCATCAAGCGCAATACCGTATGGGGACGTAGGCGGAGACTGCATTTTCATATCCCATCTTTTGTGTATAACCAATTTTATGAAACCTTTAATACAGAGGGTAATATGAAAACCAAGTCGATAAAAAGAAAATCAGCAGAAGACCCATCTGGCAAGACCCATGTTGCCAAAATGGACTTTTCCATAAAAGTAAATACAAAAGAAAAGAAAGCAAGTAATAACACAGGGGAAAGGTTACCCACAGTAGCTAACTGCAATCTCACAAAGAGTGATATTAATTTAAATACATTAGGCCATTCATTAAGTCGAAGACAAGCCGCTTACTTGCAAGGTGCTTTACAAACAACGTTGGATAGAAGCGGGCAGAACGTCTCAGACCCAAAGGGCCTGTCGGATGAAATTGCATTCTCTGTGTTGAATGATTCACAGCACAAAGGGATAACGGGGCTTCAGCATCGGCTATCACGTTGCTTGAAAATCGTGACTGATGGCAACTGGCGCCGACCTTTCGGGTTTTTGACGCATTCGACCCAGGGTCAGAATCGACTTGAAGCAGAGAGAGGGCGCGAGGCCGACTGGCAAGCAGTAAAGTTGGCCCCCTACGCACTGTTAGCCGTGAAAGAGTCTAACCTGGTGCCCAAGGTAGAAGAAAGGCCCGTGGCAGCAGGCCTTAATGCCGCCACACAGAAGGCCCTGGCCATTGTGAAACAACTGAAGCAGTTGCAGCATAAACACGCTCAGCAAAGGCCTGTAAGCTCTGAGATAAAAGTCCAGGTAGAGCAATGGGAAAAGGCGTTAAGAGATTGCCTAGCGCAGGGTGCGGATAAGAAAATGGTTCTGGATGCGTTATCACACAGTGATAATTCAGGCTCAAACCAGCGTCAAGCATTATTACAACGAACGAAAGAAAAAGAGAATAACGATGAATGATATTCTGTTGACAGGTAGAAAACCAACCTCGCGCTATGGTGCATTAAGGCGTAGGTATGATAGTGAAAGACAGAAGTGTCAACTAGGAGCTACGAAGTTTTCGCTGTGGGGTGGACTGATCGTGTGCCTATCAATTGTTAATATATACGATTTGATCGTCATTTTTCCTTCTTTTGATTTGATATCACCGCTAGGTAAAGTTTTCTCAGTAGTGATGTTTTTAGTAACACTTGCTTGCCTTGCCTTTTACGGTTATCAATTAACAGTGTCTTTTCGTCGACTCACTCGATTTTTAACCTGTATGGAACGTTACTATCGACTGTTTTTCTTTCTACGGTTGGAAAAAATACTTCTCCGACAGTGCCCGCAGAAAGCAACACGGATGGATGGCTGATAGATTAGGGGGCTTAATGTGAATTATGAATACGGGATTGATATGAATGTGTTATATGCAAAAATATGCAGAGAACGGATTGATAAAATACAGATGTTACGCGACTCACTGCGTAATAGGTGTCGGAGAGAGAGATTTGAACGGTGGTTTCTTACAATTGTCGGTTGGGTTTACTTTTTCATGGGGTTAATGCTTTTATATTTATTGCCATCACCTTGGTTTTTCTATATGGGAATATCAGTAATGTTTCTGGTTTGCATTGCAACAATGGGTTTGTCTATGAAGCAAGAAGTGAAATACAGGCATTATTATAAGCTGCTGACAATGAAAGAAAGTTTCTTCCGAAAAGAGTATGAACGGGCGATTAAAACGTCGGCAGATACTACGTTAGGTATCGCGGGTTTATTGAAGAGTCTCGGAAAGTGCAGAAGGAAATATGAATCAGTCGATATTTAGTTTGTGGTGGTATTGGTTAATTAAATAAGGGGTGTAGTGTGGGAAATAATGATATTAATCATGACGTAGGCGAAGGTAAAGATCAGCCGCGTCCTTATGGCATAGGCGGCCAAGGTTTTCGTAATGTACGCGCTAAAAAGCAAGCTTTTGACGCATTGTCAGTCAAAGAAACTGAGGTGGCAACGCGTTTTTTAAAGAGCTTTGATCTTCAGCTGGTCGCTATGGAGCAGGGGTGCACCGTGCGTACGGTGCGATACCATTTGGAAAAGATTCGAGATAAAATGGGAGAACGTAGTTCATTGAAGGCGATAAAAAAAGCGGTGGATTTGGGATTTATGTGTGAAAATAAATAAATCCTATTTTGTTATTCATGGATGACAGCGCATAATATTCTATGCCATCATAAGTAACCATAAAATTAATATAGGCGTTATTAATATGTTTACACAAAACCGTAAAACCGTTCAGCCAGTGGATAAGTGGATGGATGAACTCATTCATGACTACCGCGCGCTGATGGATATTGCCGAGCGACTGAAGCAACTCTATGCATTGCTCGATGAACACAAGCATGAGCTAGGAAGAACGGCATGGCACTACGAAAATCGTTTCAGGGAACGTTATGAAAATGTGTATGGATCTGATCTAAGAAGGACCGGGGATTTCAAGCTTGCCGTTGAAAACGCCTGTCGTGATGCAAAAAAAACGTGACCGAACGACCTGTAACTTTTTTGTTTTTTCGTTATAAAACAAGCGTTTTATTAAAACCTGTTCAAAAATTTACTGGCAATTTTACCAGTTTCAAATCCTCCGATTTATGATTCAATAGACACTCACTGACAACAAAGAGAAAGTGATTCTATGATATTGCGTCGTAAGCTTATTCGACTGATCGTGCCAAAGGCGATGAAAAAAGACATTGAAACTTATTGCATCGACAATGAGTTATCGATGGAGGCGTGGGTCGATCATCTGATGGTGACATTCTTGGATGACGTTACGCCGGCGTTTATGAGGCAGCTGCATCAATTGTATTGCCGGGCAGAAAACCGTCGTGCTTTATGTTTTAGGCTGCGTCAAACAGACTATGAGGAGCTAAAGAAGGAGCTGAAGCGACAGGGGGATAACAAGCTCAATCTCAATACGACTAAACAAATCTTAATGACGATGATCTACCGATTCTGTCGTTTGCAAGGTTGGGGCCCCTATGTTGCGTGCGGCAAAACAGAAGCTCAAGTTGTACCGTTCCCCTTGAAAAACAAGGGGATAATATCATGATAATGCGTGTGGCTTATGCCCTGGTAATTGGACTAACTATGGTTTTTGGGATCCTCCCCCTGTCATTTTCTCATGAGCAGATTCAAGTGAACCGTTACAATACGGTGACAATGAATGCCTCGCCCAGTCAAATCAATCCGTTGTTAATGACCGTGCAATTTAAATTTCCGGACTCAGTCGCTACCGTTGGCGATGCTGTCGCGTATGCGCTTCGATATTCCGGGTATCGATTAGTAGCACTGGACAAGCAGTCCAGCGTGTTGAAAGCCGTTTTAAGTCAGCCGTTACCCATTTCAGACAGAGATATAGGTCCGCTGTCTCTTAAGACAGCATTAGTTGTGTTGGTGGGGCAGCCTGTGTTTACGCTCGTCATGGATCCAGTTCATCGGGTTGTGAATTTTGAATTAAAACCTCACGTTAAGTTGTTGTATCAAGGAGCACCGCATGCCCATGCTTAATCTTAAATGCATTGAAGTGACCTTGAGAAAAGGCCTATCGCGATTGAACGAAATCAGCCAATGCCTACTTGTGCAATATAAAAAAATCAGTGTGCCAAAGTGGGTTTATTGGGGGGGCGCCGGATTGATTCTTGCGACTGTTGGCTGCTTGATTGCCTTATTTAGAACCCCTGGACCAACAATAGCTGGGCCACAGATCCAAACGATTGCTAGCCAGTTGAATGACGTTCAGTTGACGTTAGCCCATCTTGAAAGGGCGTTGAATCAAACAAAAAGTCAACATAATGGGTCGAGTGATGCCTCTCTACAGGCGATGGGCCAACAATTTGAGCGCAGGCAAACGCAATCAGCTAAAGCCATTCAATCGATGGTGTACCAAAGCCAAGCGCAGTTGGAGAGCCAAATTAAAACATTATCGCAAGCCATTGGCAGTTTAAAGCAAAGCCTGCATCCCGTTACCTACCTGAAGCCCAGTGCTTTACCGTTTCGTGTAACAGCCTTGGATGATATTCAGTCCCAAGGGGTAGTAACGGTTTTTTATCACGCGCAGTACCAGCCCTTAACCAAGGACGACCATTTGGCGGGCTGGACGTTGACACAAACGGATTTTTCGAACCAGCGTGCGGAGTTTGTAAATGAGCAGGGACAACATGTGAGAGTCACGTTAAATAAGGGGGCTCACGGATGAGTTTTATGGTGGGTCTTTATTTGGCGATGGCTGTGTTCGCGGGATACAACTACCACGATGTGAATACGCACAAGCAAATTACGCAGTTGCAACACACCATAGACAGCCAACAAAAAGTATTGCACAAGCAGGCAAAAGCACCAAGCGTTAGAATGAATGGGGTTGAGGTGTATGATTTATCGTAAATTGACCATTATCTCATTTATCTTTATGGCCCAGTTAGCGGTAGCTAATCCCATGTGGCATGAGTCAGATGAGAGTGTTCAAAAAAATGCAAAGGTGAAGGCTGAAGCGAATCAGGACTTAATGGTTCGTGGGTTGAAGTCCTTTAAGGATGATGTCTACAGTGATCAAGTCGCCGAAAAAACAGTCTTAACGCCTGTTCAGAAACATCAAGCTATGGTTTGGTCGCTAACGTTCGATGAAGAAAAGCGTTATTTGTTTCTCATGCAAAATCGATCGGGATTGTATTATGGCAAGGTGACGCTGTCCCCAGTGGATATTCTGGGTTTGAATGCGCGCAGCGACGAAGAGCGGCAACATTTTGCGGCGATTTCAGCCAAACAAGAGTCCCAAAAAATAGCCCAGAACTTAGCGTGGAATGCGGCGTTTACCAAAGCGTATCGCCAAATGACCCAAGGGACACCGGTGATCCGACCGTTTAACTATGCCAAATTTAGTCCGTACCACTATCAGCCTGTTCAATTAAAACAAGGGGATGTCTTGGATTTGTTTACGGACATTTCAACGCCCATCAGCGGTGCATTTTCCGATTTGATTGAGCTCCTAGAGAAACACCCAGGTGTCCAATTGAACGTGTATTTTGTCAGTGGCAAAATCACAGATAAAGCCATTCAACAATGGGCCAACACCCAAGCATTACCGGCGAATTGGGTCAAGAACAAGCGCGTGACATTAAATCATGGGGGTTCGGAGTATAGCGCTCTAAAGGTCGCAAATAAGCGCGTACCCTTATTGATTCTAGTGCGTGGTAACCATGCCTCTACATTGGATTTGGGGCGTTTTTGATGATGTGGCATAGAGCAGTATTCATGGGGTGGGTATTCCTCACGTGTATAGGCAGCGTGCAAGCCGCCTTGAGTGTGGTGGGCGATCAGGGTCATTCAATACCTGCATCATCCTATACCCAATCCATTGTTTTGCCCACCCAGGCCGATTTAAGTACGGTTGTACAGCAACAGCAAAATGCTTTGGTAGTGCCTCAGACATCGCAGGGTGATCCACGCTTTCCTATGAACAGTGATTTAACCCCTGGGGCCGTGTCAACGCATCAATTGACGAGCACATCGTATCAGCGGGCCTTCTTTGTGATAGGGAATGACGCGATGTCTATCGATTGGTTCAATAAACACAAAGCACAATTGCAGTCATTGCATGCCGTAGGGCTTGTCACCAATGTGCAGAATGTTGATGAGTTTGACCAGCTTGAGAAACAAACAGGGATGACGTTATTAGCGGTTTCACTTGATGGGGCAGGGAAGGCATTTGATGTGTCGCATTACCCCTTTGTCGTCGCTAAAGGGTGGGTTCAGCAATGAGTAAACATACCGTTTCTACCCATCATCGACGTTTGAGTGTCATTGGTTTTTTTTGTGATGGGATTTTGGCAATGGTTTTGGGTGGTACATTATTTTTCTTAGGGGTATTAGCGGTGGGCTGTTTATCTGGAGTTTCTACAGCACATCAAGGTGTACACACGTTGTTGGCCCAATCGCTAAATAAGAACGCTAATCGGCATGTATCCACGATTTTTCAAAAAGAAAAGAACAACGTACAGGTGGTGGCCTACCGGGGCGCGTCCTCATGGCAAATCATTAAAAGCAAACTGGCGAACCAAAAAGTCGGCCCCATGCTTCGTGTTCAGGACTCTAATCCTTTTCTCACCCTATCAGGCAACACATGGAAGCAGGCCGGTGTTTGGTTGGCAGTGGGTGTGTGTGCCATGAAAATTCTTGGGCTGCGCAGTTTAACGTTGTTATTGGGTCTGCCTTTGTTCGTGTTGGTTATGGTGGTGGCTTGTGTGGATGGTTGGGTAAAGCGTGGGATTCGGCGTGCAGAACTCAGTCGTGAGTCGGCCCATGTCTTTCACCGCCTAGTAAGGCTCACGCGCCGCACTTGGTTTTTTGGGGTTGTGTTGTTCATGGTCAGTCCTTATGCGTACACCAGTGCCTTATGGTCCTTAATCCTAGCCCTTTGTTTGGGTTGCTTAATGAGTATCACTGTTGGGAGGTACAAGAAGTATGCGTAAGACGTTTTTGCACATTGCACTGTTGCTGCTTGGATTGCCGTTTTTTGCTAACAGCTATGCGGATGAATCCCAAATGAATGAGACGTTAGTGCAAATGGTCAATCAATTAAATGCCATGCTGCCTTTAATTGATAAGGCTGAGAAAGAACAAAGCCCTAAGTCAGCCACGCAATTTCATTTTGAATCCTTTAAGGACGTGGATGGTTTGACGCACCCTGGACTCAGACAAGATGTATTGGCGATTCGCCAAGGCGTGATGGCGCAAATTAATCAAGCGCCCGTCGAGCCCCGCACAGTAACACCCATTGAGGGTGATTATCAGGAGCGGCAAGGATGAGCCAGCAATCGGTGATGACGCAAGCGTTTACAAATGCAGCGGGATTCAGCGGTGAGTCGTTTACGTTGTTGATGCTCGGCATGATTGGGGTCCTGGCGCTGGCTTGGGGTCTCATTATGGTGCTGGGTTGGTTGTCTGTATACAGTGAACAAGGCCACCCGCCCTCGTATTTGTTTTATCGAATTACGTTTTTAGCGTTCATTCTAGTAATGATTATTATATTAATAGGGAGTCATTCATGAAAAAGTTTGCCGGTTGGTTATGTCGAATCAAAGTGAAGAGTTTCCGGTGGGGGCTCGGTTTATTAAGCAGTGCTTTTGCCGTTTGTGGGTGGGCTGACTCAGGGGTGATCCCAACACCGCCATCATCGGAACAATTGGGCAACAATAATGACTATTTAGGCATTATTGCCGGCGTGTTTAAGAGTGAACTTGCTCCTCTTATTATTTATGGGCTCACGACATTATTAGTAGCAGCAGGCATTTCCGAGATTATGAAGGGGGTAAAGAAAGCGCGGGACAAAGATGATTGGCATGAAATGAAGAGCTCTGTGATCGCAGCAGCAGTGATGGTCACGATTGGTATGTCATTAGGGTATGTAGGCCACAGCATTTTTAGCAACATAAACATTACACCAGGGACATAGTGGATGAAACACAGACCCAGCAGCGAACATTTAACCCATCTCTACCCTATGTGGCAGGGCTGTACCTTAGGTGAAATTGTGGTGGCAGCCGGCTCTACATTGCTTGGTATGTTATTGGTGTTATTGCTTTTGGGCGCCATACTTGGTCACGAATCTTGGGTGTTATGGGTAATGATCCCTTGGGTTTTGATCGGGCCTAAATTAGCTATGAAGCGATTGGCTCGTTTTAAAGAAACCAAGCCCCCCGGATTTGTCATGATAAAAGGGCGCATGGCGCTGGGCCGCTATTTTCCGGTTTTATTTAAAGCACCCTATGTGCATCGAGCAGGACTATGGTCTACGGGGAGGCGAATGACCCATGTTTAATCTTTGGAAACAATTAGACAGGAAGAATCAAACCGTCCAAGTGTTACTTGGGACCGTGGGTATTTTGGTGTTGTTAAACTTTTTGCTGTTTTGGGGTTGGCATTCAGCGCCAAAACGATTGACGGTGTATTTGCCACCGGATTTGACGCAGTCAAACAATGTGGTGCGCCCTGGAGATGTGCCAAAAGGGGTAGTGTATGAGTTTGCCTTTAATATTTTTTCCATTATTAATACCTGGAGTTTTGATGGGACAAAGGATTATAAAAAAGCCATTGTTGATTACCGCTACTATCTGACCACGCCTTTTTATAACGCGCTGACGCGAGATTTCGATGCGCGTTCGAAAAATGGCGCGCTGTCACGAACGCGTATGGTGTCGGGGTATTCAGACATGGGGTTTGAAAACAGCTCCGTGACGGTCTTGGGACCAAACACCTGGGAGGTCATGCTCAATTTGCATGTCGTGGAGCGCGTGGGCAATTCCATTGTGAAAGATGTTGTTATTGCCTATCCCCTGCGGGTGGTGAAAGTGCATGTGGCCAACGCTATGAATCCCTTTCAATTGGCATTGGATGGGTTTGTCAGTCCACCCAAGCGTCTAAAAACGTTGGTTTAGGGGGAATAATGAAGTTGTTTAATAAGGCACCCATACTGCATAAAGTCACCGTTGTAGATGCCATTACTTGCATGGGTAAAGCGCATACGTTGAAGAGTAGGCGGTTGACGAAGAAAAGTATTTGTTTGGCACTCGCTATTTTAGCGATGGCAACGATGTCATGGAGTTACGCTGAGCCTGCCAGTGTGTTGGCCACATCGTCTACCCAAAAAAGTGAGCATGTGGTGTGGGGTAAGCGACCCATCACCGTGACGTTGCCCGTGGGCACAGAGCGCATGGTGAGTTTCCCAGGGCCCGTAGAATTCATTAATCACAACGCGACATTAACGACGGATAATTTACGAGTCATCAATAATGCGGGGACACTTTACCTGCTGGCCAAAAAATCGTTTTCGCCTGTTCGTGTCGAGGTGCAACTCATTAGTAGTGGCGAGATTATCTTGATGGATGTGTCAGCTCAAGCACAGGCCGATGGGACGACGCTAGATGTGGTGTTAGCTCCGAAATCGGCGCCAACACAGAAGGGTGGGGCGCCCATGTCTAATGAAGCCAGTGCCATTGATTTGTTGCAATTTGCTGTGCAGCAGCTTTATGCGCCAGAACGATTATTAAATCATCCTCTGAGCATTAGCCGTGTGCCCATGAATACGCATCGGGTGGTGTCTTTATTTTATGGTGGGATCACCAATGCCTTTCCCATTGCCTCTTGGTCCAGTGGCGATGCCTTTGTAACAGCGGTGCTCGTAAAGAATCAATCCAATAGCAAGCAAAAGCTCAAACACAGTGCGTTGAAGGGTGATTGGGTAGCGATGGCTTTTTACCCTACACAGACATTAACGCCAAATGGCACGCCACACGATAAGACCACGGTATTTCTTGTCTCTCATCGGCCTTTTGCTATTGCGCAAGCCAGTTTTTCGGAGGGAGGCAGATGAAACTCACGCCCATTAAAATAGTTGTCGGCGCGGTTGTTCTTTTGGTGTTGCTGTTGCTCCTGATGAGCAGCGGCCATAAGACCGTGCAACGCGAACCGACGTCTAATGCTGTGGGGGACAGCGCATCGGGGGACACCAATAACGAGGTGTTGCACGAATTGACAGCAAAATACCAGGAAGTCATTGCGCAGAATCAAAAGCTGGGCGCTGCCATTCACGCCATGAAGCAACCCGCGTCCCACTCAGTGTCATTGAACCCACAACAAGAAGCCGCCTTGCATCATTTGCAACAAGCGCAGGCTCAAACACAGGCAATGTTAAAAAACATTCAAGATAACCTGGATAAACAAAAGAGCGGGGCGGAGTACCCGGTGGATGGTGATGGCTCATCTTCTGGCCATCACGTCATTACGGTTGTCACGGATTTAACGCATTCTTCGCCCTTACCAGAAAATGGTGAGACTGCAGAAGCGGGATCGGCAAAAGAAGCGCAAAGTGGGCCCCCTCTAGACGCTGCTCAGTCGGAGAGCCATACCGTGCCCTATTACACGATTCCCGCGCTATCCAATTTGGGGGATACGTCATTAATGACGGCGCTCATTGGTGAGGTGCCTAATGGCAGCACCTTTGAACAGCCACCGTTTCCTTTTCAAGCCATTATTGGACGTAAACAATTATTGTCAGCCAATGGATTTCATTTGCCGAGCAATGTATCAGGCATGAAAATTTCAGGCTACTCCGTTGGTGTGGGCAGTTTCATGCAGGGATTGGCTTGTGTGCGCAGTTACATTACCCAAGTGTTGTTTCAATTCAATGATGGGCATTTCACCGTGGTGGGTCACGCTAACACAGGCAACGATGTAAACCCCAGCGATGCGTTGGGGTACTTATCAGATCCCTATGGGAATCCTTGCATGAAAGGCACGTACATCACCAATGCAGACCGTGTGCTGGCTGCTTTAACAGGTATTGGTATGGTCTCCGGTGTCAGCCAGGGATTAGCTCAGGCACAAACCTCGACCATGACAGGATTTAACGGCACGTCCACCGTATTTAATGGCAGTGCGGGGAAATACGCCATGGGGTACGGCATGTCCTCCAGTGCGGATAAAGCGACAGATTACATGTTGGATAGATTAAAGGGCACCTTTGATGTGGTGTACATCCCCGCATCCATTAAGGGTGTCCCAACAAAAGTCGTAGCGAACTTTACAAAGACAGTACCGATTGACTTAGACAAACAAGGGAGGCAAGTGCGTTATGCGTCACATACTGATAGCGCTCAGCGTGGGTTGGATTAGTTTAGGCTTGGCTGGATGCAGTAGCATGAGTCCAAGCAATGGCATGCCCCATGGTGATTTGACCATGAGTCAAATTTATCAAGGCAGTACGCAAGGTGGGGCTTCTTACCAGGAAGGGGGCCAAGAAAGTCAGGTGGTTTTACCAAGACCTTATGCGGGTGTTGTCAGCACAGGACCACAGGTGGTTCACGGTATCGCGGAACTGCCAAACCCAGCCATCGACGTGTATGTTTCCCCACATTTTGTGCAAGCGGGCGATCAGAATGTGTTAATCCCTGGGTATACCACGGCTTTTTTTATGTATAACCGACCCCATTTTGCCTTACCCACGGAGCATAGCGTGACATGATGAAACAATGGTTCTCATCCAAACAAACGCCACCGAGCCGTCCACCCGTGACGAAAGAACACGTTAAGAAACAATACCAACGCGCGCCATCGTTCAGCGACTTATTGCCCTTTGTGGATTGGTCCGATGAAACCGGTACGTTTTTATTGGAGGATGGTTTGTCCGTGGGCTGCGCTTTGGAATTGCGTGATGTGAGTACCGAAGCACAACCCGAGGCGACCATTGAGGCCTTGCATACTAAAATTACTGAAAGCTTATCCAGGGTTGTCCCGTTAGAAGCGGATAATCCCTGGGTGGTTCAATTTTTTGTGCAAGACGATTTATCCTTAGATCCGTTAATGAAACGGTTGCGTGACTATGTGCCAGAGGCGCAACGCGGCGATCCCCTAACACAAAAGTATCTATCATTAATGGCCGATCACTTTAAATTGTTAAGCAAACGCGAAGGGTTATTTCGCGATCCTTTGTCCGGATTGCCTTTTAGAGGGAAGACCCGCCGCATACGTATGACGCTGTACCGTCGAATCACAAACACCAAAACCAAACTCTCCGAGCCCCCCTTAGAAGCGTTGTCGCAAGTCAGCGCTAATGTGATCGCTCAATTGCAGAGCATTGGGCTCAAAGTCAGGCGACTCAAAGGCCGCCATTTTTACGACTGGTGGGTGCGTTGGTTTAATCCGGCGCCCGAGAAAACAGGTGGGCAGGTGGATGCCTTGCTGAAGCAATTTCCTTACCCAGAAGATTCAAATAAACCCCATGGCTGGTCATTCACGGAAAATGTTTTTTTTAATTCGCCCACATCCACCGAGCGGGATTGGCTGTTTGATGGTAAACGCCATCGATTGATGCTATTCAGATCATTGCATGCCACACCCGAGGTGGGTCTGATTGCGCGTGAGCGTGCCATGGGGGATAAAAAGACAGCCCTGTTGGATCAATTGCCCGATGGGTACATCTATACCATCCAGGTGATCTTCGAATCGCAAAAGACCGTCGAGCAGCATTTAACAAAGATTGAGTCCAGTGCCGTTGGCAAGGGGGATGAGCCAAAGCGCGTCAAGGCCAATGTGCACCGGGCATTTGATGAAATTAAGGGGACGAATAAGCTATTTCGCGTGGTGCAAGGGATTTATTATCGAGGCGATGGCGAGACGGAACTGCAAATCATTGAACGGCAAGTGGAAGCCATTCTCTCGAACATTGGGCTGTCCATTGTGCACCCTTCGATGGAGTTAAATCCACTGGATAATTATTTGCGGTTATTGCCGTTTAATTTTAACCCCGCCTTTGATCAAAAATATTTGTTTCGTTCCAGCTATCAGTATGCGTCAGACTTGGCGGCCTTGCTGCCCATTTATGGTCGTTCCAGAGGCGATGGTCAGCATCCATTGTTTGTGTTTTTTAATCGAGGGGGGGAAGGTTTTGTCTTTGATCACCTGAATCCACATTTTAAAATGGCCAACAGTCACATGGCGATTATCGGTTCGACCGGTGCCGGTAAATCGGTGTTGCTTAATATGATGTTGTTGTCGTTTTTGGCGGTTAAAAACGCACGGGTGTATCTTATTGAATGTGGCGGCTCTTTTGATTTAACCACGCGCTTTGTGAGCCAGTTTGGGCGAACGACACACACGTTAAAATTTGATCGACGCAACCCTATTCCCATCAATCCTTTTTCTGAGGCTTACCGAGCCCTGGAAACGGTGTTGCAAGAGGAAGCGGTCATTGCAAAGTTGCGTGAGTCAGAGGCCTTGGTAACCCCTGTTGCGCAAAGAGTGGAGCGTTTGCAATCCGCTGTGAAACCAGAGAGCGCCATGGCCAGTGATGTGGAGAAAATGGCGGAGGAAAACCGAGACATTTTATCGGAAATGGCGTTGGCCATTCGTACGATGGTCACAGGGGGACTGCCTAAAGAAGAAGATAGGTTCCGATTGTCCGATGACATGTTGGTGATGGAAACGCTCATTGCGGTGATTAAAGACTGTAAGGCAAAAAACATTCCCCATGTGTTAACCAGTCACGTCATTGAAGGGTTTGAAAAAGCGTCAGAGGAAGCTTCCATTGAATCAGATAAAAAACGCTTGATGGAGATGGCAAGAGCCATGGCAAGTTTTGCCAAAAGCCCCATGAAATCACGATTTTTTAATCGACCGTCCGAGCCACTAAAAGATGTGGATTTAACCACTGTGGACTTAGGGTTTTTGCAAGAAAAACAAAACAGCGCCATGTTGTCGTTGGTGGCCATCTCGCTGCTTTCTAAAATTTTAGCCGTGGCCGAAGCCAATCAGGCGAGTCACCGACCTACCATTTTAATCCTTGATGAGGCGCACATCTTATTTAAGAATCCGCTGGTTGCCGCATTTGTCATTTTGATGTCTAAGGTGGCACGTAAGATAGGCTTGTGGCTCATCCCCTGTACGCAGAATGTGGAGGATTTCAGTACGGTGGAATCCAAGAAAGTGTTGTCCATGATGGAAACGTGGCTCTGTTTGGCCGTGGATAAAAAAGAAATCGAACACATGCGCCAATTTAAGTCGTTATCTGATGAGGAAATAGCGCTTCTCAAAGACATTAAGAAATACCCAGGGCTCTATTCAGAAGGCGTGTTGTTAGGTGCGCGTTACAAAGGCTTGTTTCGTCACGTGCCGCCACGCTTAGCGCTGGCCTTGGCTATGACGGAGCAAACAGAAAAAGCCGAGCGTAAAGCGCTGATGCAAGAAAATAATGTGGACGAGTTGGGCGCTGCTGAACTCATGGCAAAACGCCTTGAGACGGTGAAGCAGGCCATCAATGAAGATGAGGGGTTTGATGATTAGAGTATTCCTGGGGCTTCTATTGATTCACTCTGCAGCCATGGCCTCACCTCAGGTTCAGGCGTTCTTATTATTAGGCCAAACCTTGGGGAATGTGTCGAGCCAACGTGTAACCGTTTGCTATTTGGATGCATTCTCTCGCGACAAGCAAGTGCTTGACCAAAGGCTCCATGAGCAAAGGGATAAAAACAACATTGAAGCACTAGTAAAAAAAGCATCCCCTCAATTATCAGACGATTACCAGTGTTTAGCGCAAGCCAAGCAATTAGGGATCACTAACGTACCCGCTGTGGTGATTAACAGTCAATATGTGGTTTACGGCCAATTGAATCTTGCTAATGTATTGGCTCAGGTGAAGCAGTCAACGGGAGGTGGTCATGAAAATGATTAGTGCCCTCATCGGTTTATTATTATTGCCAGGCCTGGGTCTGGCTGATGGCGCAGCACCGCCTCATCGAATGAACAGTGGCGGATTAATACTGGCACAAGCAAAAGACTACTTTCATTACAGTCATTACAAAGTTATTGGGATGTGCAGCTGGGTTCATTGGGACCCCTGGCCTAATGTGAATATGACGCCTGAGCTGGACGAGTACCGTCCTGATTTGGTGGTGACGGTTTACAATCATGAGGGAGACGATCCATGGGATTACAGCAACACGTTAGATCCCATGGCGACGGGGTTGGCGGGCAGTCTTTTTAAAGTCATTTCACCATTGCATTTCGATCCGCAAGGCAACGATTCAAGTTTGTCGGGGCCAGGGCCTAAATACCAAGAAATGCGCACCAAACAAGTGGATGTTATTGGCAATCCGTTTATGCAGCTTCATGTGCTTTGGCCAGCATTGCGCTCTGATAGCGCCCCTTTTGAACCTTATTACCAATCTAATCTGGACATTTTAGGATTGCTCGGAATTGCTGAGCTTGCCCAGTTAAAAACCTACAACCCATTATCCCATATGATTGGCTCATCGGCAGCCCAAATGTGGGGCTACGAATTCCCCAGAGACATGACCAATGCGGTACCTAATGATTACAAGGCAGCCGTCATGTCGGCTCAGCATGCAGCCGACATCGTGACGAATACCAACGAATTGCACACAGTGCATTCTGTCAGCGATAGCTGCGGCACGAACTGCGCCGTATCGAATGTGATTGAAGAGCAGCAAGATACGAATGAAGAATGGCAAGAAGTCTATCCGCACAATAAACACGTCATTCCAGGGCAAAACGATTTAGGTAGCTTGGGTAGCCTCGGCTCTGATGACTTTCAGGCAGGTAATGGCAATTACATGTTCGTGGTGTGGCGTCATTACAAAGGGTGTGTGCAGGGGCATGGAAAGTTTATGTGGGCCACGCACAATGTGCCACACACGGTTAAGCGATGAGAGGCAATATTATGAAGATAAGATGTTATTTACTGGGTATTTTGATGGGCTGTGTGGGTCTGTCGGCTATGGCCAATGACATCATCCCACAGCGCTCCAGTTATTATTATCAATTGGGCGGTGGCTCTGACTTGAGTATTCCGCCCGTGCAAACCAATACAACCCTCACCATAGGTGGTGATACTCACGCTAGCCTGGGGTTCAGTTGCGGTGGGTTCAACCCTTCAGTCACTGTCTCCAACACTCTGGATGACATTAAGACGTCCATTGAAGGTATGAGTGAATCCATTATTGAGAGTGCGACAACAGCCATTGGTTCTCTGCCTATGTATATGTTACAAAAAAGTGACCCAGGCATGTACAACATTGTGCAGAATGGCATTTCAGGCGGCCAAGATCAGTTTAACTTGTCGGTAAAATCCTGCCAGCAAGCGATGAATAACATTAGCAATGGTCAGAATCCTTATCAGAATTGGTTCAGTGTATCGGATTCTCAAGGATGGCTGAAATACGCGGGGGACGCCAGCAGCGATAATTCAAAGACGGATGTGAGTGATGCGTCAAAAACCATTACAAAGAACGGGGCGGGGTATTACGGCATACCATGGGTCCATCAAGACCAAAATTCGGGGGGCACGGAAGTCAGTAGTGATGAAAAAAGCCAGCTACCCATTAAAGTCATCAATGATGTTGTGGTGGCAGGCTATAACGTATTGGTGGATCCCCATCGAGCTTTGGATAGCAATGAAACGCCTTCCTCAGGGCAAAACGATGAGCTTAAAGGGTATTGGTCAACCCCCAATGAAGCAGGCCAGTGGGCCAGTACGGTATTGGGCGATTACACCATTAGCGGCAGTAACACCAGCAGTAATCAATCCACAGTAGCGGGCATTGGGTTAACTGCTGTGATGAGCACGTGTCCGAAGATTGGAAACTATGAGCGGACCTGTATCACTGATATTGAGAACAATCTGTGGCAATTGGTGCAAAATAGTGAGACGCCTACCACTAGCCAATTGGAAGCGGTGAGTGCCAGCAGTTTAATGGTGACACCTCAAGTCATTGATGCCATTAAAAACCAAAATCAAGAGCAACAATCCATCACGGTATCAAAGCTCGCTCAAGAAGTAGCTATTCAAAACGTTATGGATGAGGCCATGTTATTGCGACGAATGTTGTTAGCTGGAGAGCAAACAAGGCCCGTGGCAAATTTAGGGGCTGCCGTAAAAATGGTGGATGCGGCCGAAGCGCAATTGGATAAAGATATTCAGAATTTATTGTTTGAACACAACGTGCGTAAAGCCATGCTGACGAATTCTTTGCAAGTGGTGTTATCGGCTCAAAATGGCAAAGAAGCCAAAGCCATCAATGAAACAAAACAAGGGCAGGCGTTACCTATGCGCCATGGTGCGACGTATCTTGATAGCCGAGCGCAGGAGTAGCCCATGACTGTCAGTAGTCCTTTAGAACTTTACACGGTTTACCTTGGGTGGCGTCAGTATGACGTCATCTGGCAAGCGTGTATCCAATTTGGGTTAGCTTGGGTGCCATTTTTGGGATTGTTTGTTGAAAACTTAACAAAGCCCTTTGAGACGCCTTTTGGGAATGGCACGGAAACCTCTTTCCGGCGGGTGTTCATCGAGCTGTTGCTGATGTGCGTTGTGATTATGTTTTGTGTGTACCCTTGGATGTCGCTGCAAACCAGTGATGTGACGTACACGCCCTATTGCGCCAAAGGGGCCACACAATCCACTGTCGGCAACAGCGGAACGACCTATGATAATGTGTTTGCTTCAGCCGTCCAAGACAATGTCAAAGTCCCCGGGCTGTTTGGGCTCATGATGAATTGGACCTCAGGGTTCACTAACGCACTCATCGCGGGCAGCATTCCTTGTGAATCCAGCATTACCCACCTCATGCATCAAGTGATTACCTCACGATTAACCCCAGATTTGCAGCAACAGGTCACGCGCTTCAATAATGAGTGTTATCTAAAAGCACGCTCTAATTTTGATTCACAAAACCCGGATTTAGACACATACCAATCCACGTTAAAAGCCTATGGCGGGGAGTCGGACTTAAATTGGATGGGGTCGCACGTATTGCGGCAACTGTATTATTCCAATATCTATGCAGAAGCGCCTGTAACAGGATTCTCTTACAGCGCATTTCCTTCTACTTACGTGAATGATGCAGTACAAAAAGGGGAGATGACACAGCCTGAGTGGGGTTACCCCACCTGTGAGCAGTGGTGGACAGATTCACAGCACGGCCTGGAATCACAAATCGTGAGCCAAGTCGATAAAGCTACTCCTCAAAATCCGCATTTAGGGGCGTTGCCTCTGAGCGACCAAGTGCAAAATTGGTTGCGCGAAGCACATATCACGCTGGGTAATAGCACGACCTCCGATGACATTATTGCACGAGGGTTGTTGTATGACACCAAAGGCGATTATGGCGGGTTTACGACAGGACAGGCCTCTGTGGATACGGACAGTGGTGTATCAGGCGCCATGGCCAAGCCCTTCGTGGAGTTGGGCCAAACGCTGCATCAATTTACACAAAACAGCTTTAAACGAGCGGCCTTATCCCAGATTTTACCGATTATCCAAGCGCTGGCCATTTTCTTTTTATTAGTCTTTTCACCTCTCATTCAAATTTTTGGGCGTTATCGGTTAGGGGTGAGCATAAGCCTGTGTTTTATGCTCATGTCTTTAATCTTTCTAAATTACATTTGGGCGCTGCTGGGTTACTTACAGACAGGGTTGGATAACAGTTTATTGGATCCAACGACAGGCGATTTATTAGGGCAGAACTCTACACTAAATAATTTTATGACGGTAATGTATTTCGCAGCACCAGCGCTTTATATGACGTTGATGGGCGCTGCTGGCATTAAAATTGGAGCAGCATTTAACGGGTTTATGGGGGATGGTGCTAGTTTTGCCACCCAGGCAGGAAACGAAGGTAGTGGCACTATCGGTGCCGTCACCAAAGTTGTCTCGATGGGATTGAAATGAGTAAACAGGTGTTGTTAATAATCAAAAAGATCAAAGTAGTTGCGTTGATCTTCAGGCGTGCACTCGTATTCAGCGTGTTTTTTATAGAAACTTTCAGATGTTTTTCGTTTTTTTCTAAAATTATCTTCTACCTGGGATGCTTCTCCAGAAAAAAGCTCGCCAATTATTCTGAGTGCAATTATCAATCCTTTCTTAGCCATGGGAGGCTCCTTGTATGGTAAATAAACGCCATCGAATAGCCATTATAACGGGTATTTCTCTATTTGTCTTTGTTGGGGGGGTTGTCCTCGCCAGTGCGTATTTTTACCATCAACAAGCCACTTTGGGTCACTTTCAAGATTGGCTAAATAGAAATCAAATGCACTTTGTCATTTGGCATATGTTGCTCTATTTGGTGTTTTTCATGGCTTGGCCGTACTACATTCGCTACCGCGCAAAACGGCACAGTTGGGCTGAGGCGAACATTCCTCTGGCCATCAACCTGCGTTACTACCTTATTGGCTTCCTGTTGTTGTTAGACTGCTTGGGCTGTCTCAGTGTGAGGGGTATATGAGAATGAAGCCCCCCATTTTAGACAACCAGGTACGCTCACCGCTGGAGTGGTACAGTGCATTTGCAATGGGCACTGCCAGTATCTTATGCGGATTTGTGCCACAGGCCTTTTTTATGCCACCCACTTTGATGAAATGGTTGGCCTTAGGTTTGGCTGCAGGCTCGTTATTCCGTTTTGTTCAAGGCATGAAAGTCGTGCGTTACCAGAAACGTCTTTTGATTTTACCCATGTTTAGTATGGGAACTTGCGACGTGCCTATATCAAAAACGTATTTATACGTGGGGCAAGGGTTTCGTTGGCAGCCCATCCATCGCCAACGTTTGCATTTATTGAGTCTTTTGGAACACCAAAAACGGTTACGACGCCCCGCTTTGTATGAATGGGTGCAGAGCCAAGCAAAAAAACACCCAGAGGGATTAGCCGAGTGGCTTTCTCAATTACCGCATTCTCCCTTTAAGCCCATGCCGCCTGTCGGTGGCAAGCCCTGGCTTCATGGCGTGGGCAGTAAACAGGAAGCATCTGTTCTATTGCAGCAAGTTGATCGCAGGGGGCACGCTGTTGTGTTTGGCAGGACAGGGGTGGGTAAAACCCGATTCATGTCCATCGAGGTAAACCAAGACATTCGGAATGGTGAAGCTGTGTTGGTGATTGACCCCAAAGGCGATACAGATTTAGTCAAAGATATGTACGCTGCCTGCAAATCGGCGGGACGCTTGCGCGACTTTATGGTTTTACATGCGGGCATGCCTGATCTATCCGCTAAGTATAACCCGCTTGCGGCCTACAGCGATATCAGTGAAGTGGCTACTCGCGTTACGAATGCTATTCAAGCGGAGGGCGAAGGTAAGCAATTCCAAGCGTTTGCCTGGAAGTTCCTCAACATCACTGCCACCTGCTTGAAAGTGATGGATCAGCCCATCAATTATAAGAGTTTGGCTTTTTTTGTCATGCGCCCAAAAGAATTATTGCTTGCTTATTGCGATCTCATGTTGCCAAGCACAGATCCTAATTATTTTTCGCAAGTACAATCAATAATTAATGCTAGCGAAGAGGCAAACGAAAAAAAGAAAGAGGAGCCCATATCTCGAGCCGAGGCCGTTAAACAGTATGTAGGGAAGCGGATAGAAGAAATTATTGGGCAAGGGGATCATCAAAACCTACAAGACGATATCATCGCCGATTTGTATTTGGCAGCGCAAACAAGCGAAGAATACTATGGAAAAATAACGGCAAGCTTAGGTCCTGTGTTTGACAAGATCAATCGCACCGCAGCAGGCGACATTTTTTCTTGGGAAGGGGACAGTGATAAGCCAGTCATCAATCTCGAAACAGCTATCCATAAAAAACAAGTGATCTACATCGGCTTGGATGCTCTGAGCAATAAGGCAATGAGCGAGGCAGTTGGTCAAGCAGTCATTGCCGATTTGATTTCACTGTGCGGGCGACTCTATAAAGAAAATCCCGACGCTAAAAGAGCCTTGTTCTTACACGCCGATGAATTCAACGAAATAGTGCGCGATGAGTTCATCGTGTTGCTGAATAAAGCCGGTGGTGCGGGCGTACGTGTGACAGCCTACACACAAACAGTCAATGACTTAGGCGCTGTATTTGGTAGCAATAAAGACAAACCAAAAATGTTGCTGGGAAATTTTGGCACCATCGTCATGTTGCGCATCGCCAATGATGATACCGCGAAAATGCTGACAGATTGCTTGGAGCAAACCAATATAAGAAGTGCGCTGCCCAGCAGCACCAGCAGTGACCACGCGTTAAAAAGCGACCAAGAATCTTATGCCACTCAAAATAATGACTTAGTGCAAGAAGAAAAAAGCGCGTTAATCACGGTCAACGATTTATATGCTTT
This sequence comes from Gammaproteobacteria bacterium, assembly GCA_021773195.1. GTDB lineage: Bacteria > Pseudomonadota > Gammaproteobacteria > JAKBBU01 > JAKBBU01 > JAJFKN01. The sequence continues at coordinate 49,263 of JAJFKN010000035.1, forward strand.
GCCAAAAGGCCAAGCGTTTATTCTCACCAATGGTGGTGAGCTATACAAGGTTCGTATGCCACTGCCTACTCATGATGAAAGTAGCGAAACCAATGTGGCATACATCATCAGCGAGGTAAATCGATGTTACGGTTATTCTTAGTGCTTTGTTTGCTATTCAATACGGTTGTGGGGTTTGCTGGAATTATCCAGGGAAACCCCAAAGGCAACGTGACATTGACGGTTTTGTATGACTATCAATGCCCCTATTGCCATGTTATGTACTCTAGGATCAAGCAATTGATGGCGTCAAACCCTAACCTCCGTGTCAATTGGGCACCGGTGGCCATTTTAAACCAAGTATCGGTTTATGAAGCATCGGCTGCCATTGTCGCCACGAATTACCCTGGTGGTTTTGATGCTTTTCAGCAATTGGCCCTCGGTGGTCCTATCCTCTCAGAAAAGCAAGTGGCTGGCTTATTAAGGCAATTGAAGTTGAGTACAGTCGTATTCAATCAACAGCTCCACAGTCAGGCCGTTGAAAATTTTCTAAGTGCCGATTTAAAGGTGCTGAATAAGATCAGTTCCAGCGGTGGTACCCCCGTTTTTTTCATCAGCACAACGGACCACCCCAACAAGCCGCAGATTTTGGAAGGTGAACAGTCCTATAAACAGCTTTTGGGGGCCATTGGACATGCGTAAAAAAATCTTAGAGTGGTTAATGGTGCTTGCTGTGTTTATCGGGTGCCTATTTTTTGTGGCTCATGGTGTTATCGTTGGTCTTCTCATCGTATTGTTTTATAGTTTGGTGAGGGCTGTTGTCCGTTCAACACGGAACGTTAAAACTAATACGGTAACAAACCCTAATGTTCGACAAATACCCTTAGATGATAGACGGCAATTAGAGCAAGTCATTCATCCTAAGCAATCGGACTTGCTGCAAGATGTTATTCTGGTTTCACTGGAAAACCAATACCTCAAGAATGAGGAAACCTATCGTCTTTGTAAAGACACATTAATTGATACCATCAAGCAATTGAATCAACAATTGGAAACACAAGGTCGATGGCCTTCTCAGCCAAACCAATGTCGGGCACTGTCTATCTTTGTTGCTTACCGCGCTTTGTTTCAAAGCTGTTCCCAGAGGAAAGAACCCCCTGTATTTAATGAGATAACCTTTATTCAAAGCATTATCCCGGCATTGTCGCAAATGTTGGGTGGTGAATATTGGCGGCTGTTTGAATTTTATCAAATCCTGTCGAGTGATTTGTCCTCTCTCAAGCTGAATGCGGACATTCGAGTTGATCTGGAAAGCATTGTGTATTCTGTACAATTAAAAGAAGAAAAATCAAGTATTACACCATCACGAGGCACGCCACCTTCCTCCCGAGACCCAAGCGAAGAAACAAAACCAAAAGAAACGGGTGAACCTATCATTGATGTGGTGAGCGATTCAAGCAAACCAGGCGGGGAAGGTAAAGCCCTTCCCAATAATGTAATAAATACGGAAACCGTTTCGACCACAGAAGAAGCATCTAATAAAGCCCTAAGCGAAGCTTTTTTGAGTTGGTTAGAGGGCAAACTCAGTCATCTTAAAGGGCAATTCCAAATTAATAAAGGAGGGCTGCTTTACACTCAGCCTTTTAAGCACGATCAGGCCTTATTTGCCAGCGATGCGTTATGGGCGCACTACCACATGACAAAAAACGTTCCCTTTGATGCCCTTGAGAAAGCGCTGATTTCAGAAAAGATCATGGGTGAGAAACGGTATGAGGTGATTCAAGACGATCATGCTATCGGATTGTGGCAATTGAACCACTTGAGCGAGCCCTTACCATCAACCATCACCGTGAAAATTACAGAGAGGTTACCATAATGGCATTACATAGAACCGTGAGGCTCCATACACCAAGCCTTATACACGCACTAAAAGATGACAGCAGTATACTTAAACGTTTGTTAAAGGGCTATTTCAAAGGGGTTCATCATTTAGTGAACAAGGCAAAACATCAGGAAATATATGCTTATACCCATTTGATCCACGTTAGGCAACAAGTAGATGTTTATTCAGAGCGACTAACCACATTGGAAAAACGCGCAATGAAACGCATGAAACAGTGCGAGGGTCATAAATATTGGCAGACCTATAAGCCTGTTGTGGAAGACGCTATTTCCTATCAGATCTCCCATCCATTGACGCACAGCTTCGTTAATCAGTTAGTCAGGCTGGACGCTTATTACCAGTCGCTTGAAATGATTCGTCTATGCAGTGGATTTCACTATCAATCTACTTATGCCAGGTGGAAATCCGAACCCTTTAAAGGTTTGTTGCAAACACTCAGGTTGACAGTGGACATGGCAAAGTTGCCGGAAACGGCCGTTTGTCTTGACGACTATTTAGTAAATAACAGCATTTATTATGATGCCATAGCGACGTTTGGGGATATTAATCCTGAAATATTATACGCCGCTTTGCTCTCTACAGACACGCCGGTTCTGGATGAAAAATACATGAAATCGATTACCGAGGCCCTACAATTTAAACTGAAATCACTAGAAGGAACCACATCATGAAAACACTTTACATTTGCGAAAAACCCAGTCAAGCCCGTGACATTGCTCTTGTGCTTGGTGCAACAAAACGCGGCGATGGATACATCAAAGGTGATGAGGTTGTATTGACGTGGTGCTTTGGCCATTTATTGGAATTGGCGCCACCAGACCATTATTGCAAAGACATCAAACCCTGGCGGCGTGATATTTTGCCTATTGTCCCTGAACAATGGGTGAAACTGCCTAAACAGAGCACGAAAAGACAACTGAATGTTATTAAAGGACTGCTAAAGAACACCGAATGCGTTGTCATTGCAACGGATGCCGACAGGGAAGGGGATGTCATTGGTCGTGAGGTGTTGGATTATTTTCACTACAAGGGGCCTATACAACGCCTCTGGTTATCAGCACTGGATCCTCAGTCTATTCAAAATGCATTGAATGATTTAAAACCCGACGCTTTTTCAAAGCGCCTTTACGCCGCCGGGGAGGTAAGACAACACGCGGATTGGTTGGTGGGGATGAATCTGACCATGGCAGCCACCATCAAACAACCTCAAGGCACGAAAGGGGTTTTGTCCGTAGGACGGGTACAGACACCCACATTAAAACTTGTGGTGGATAGAGATAGGGACATCGAAAATTTTCAACCTAAGGATTATTTTACATTGCAAATGCAGTGGCATACGAACCAAGGAGAACAAATTCCAACGCATTGGTTGGTGCCTGATGAGTGGATGGATGAGGCAGGACTTTGTTTGAATAAGCAGCAGGTAGAAAGCGTGTCGCGTGCTATGGAAGGTCAAACCGGTGTGGTAGATATTTTTAAATCGGAAAATAAACGCACGGAAGCGCCCCTGTGTTTATCCTTATCGGCCCTGCAAAGTCTGGCTTCCAGTCAATTAAGCTTAGGCGCAAAAGAAACATTGGACATCGCTCAGACGTTGTATGAAAAATACAAAGCAACCACTTATCCGCGCAGTGACTGCCAGTACTTGCCAATGAGTCAGCACGGTGAAGCGGCTGAAATTTTACAAACGCTTCAAACCATTGATTCCGATTTAGAACCTTTGATTGCTCAATGCAATCCTTTAGCCATAAGTCGTGTTTGGAACGATAAAAAAATCACGGCTCACCACGCTATCATTCCAACGACAAATAACCATGTGAACCTGAGTCAGTTTTCCGATAAAGAGCGACAACTTTACCGTCTCATCTGTGGCCATTACTTGGCTCAGTTTTTGGGTGATTACGAATACACCTCTAAACAGATCTTAATTCAGTTGGATGAACATCGCTTCAAAGGAAACTCACAGACGCCTAAACAAATGGGCTGGAAGCAAGCCATTAAAGACACAAAAGCGGATGAGGCAGAACCCACGGGATGTATTCCGGATTGCCAAATGGGCGATCCAGTGAGACACCATGACAATACTGTTGCTAGCAAGAAAACCAAACCAGTTGCCCGGTTTACAGAAGGCACCCTCATAAAGGCAATGGCAAGTATTGGTAAATGGGTAGACGATCCGGCCATGAAACAAGTGTTAAAGGAAACAGCGGGCATTGGCACAGAGGCCACCCGGGCCAATATCATCGAAACGTTGCTAAAACGGGAATACCTGATGAAAAAAGGTAAGGTTCTTCAATCCTCCAAAAAAGGACGGCTGCTAGTAGAGCAATTACCGGACTTAGTTACCAGCCCTTATATGACGGCACTTTGGGAACAGCAATTGGGTCATATTGCAGAGGGGAGTATGGAGCCATGTGACTTTATGGAGGGTCAGCATGAGGCATTAAGATCTATTCTGGATTCATTATAGCAATATGGATCCATATAACGCCGTAACAATATTATTTTGAACCAAGGAGATTTAATCATGTTAAATATATATAAAGAAAAATTGGGTAGTGGCGATGCAATGGCTCACCAATCGATGTTACAGCCGAAAATACATCAATCCTTACAAGATCTCCAGACGACCATTGAGCAAATGGTTGATATGGAGCCGCCGCTCTGCCTGAGTAACCTTGCTTCGTATTTTTTACCGAATCAACACGTAGCAATGACTTTCATTAAACAAAATGGCGTATTAGAATCGGGCGGTAACTTCTCAAGATCTGCCGATTTGTATGAACGTTTTGAGAAAGCTCAAAAGGACCCCGAAGAAATCCGCCGGTTCAGTTTGAATTTTTGGATGGATAGTCAGAACCATAGATTTATTATCCAGGCGGTTCTCAATAGGTTATCCATAGATAAGAATATGTTGAGTGATTATCTGTGTCAATCAACCCTATTTGAGCCCTACAGCCCAGCGATTAACTATTGTTGTGAAAGGTATTTAGCCAAAGATGCCATTGGTTTTTTGTACGTTGCCATACCAACCATCGAATGTGCACTTAGGGATTTTCTCCTCGGGAAAGGGGAGGTGCCTAAATTTGTCGACGGTGTGGATAAAAAGTTGATGGACCTCAATGACACGCTTAACCACCCATTTTTGATTAAGCACATGGACGGGGATTTCCTCTTTTATTTGCGCTATTTGTTTACCAATTCTCGGGATCTAAATTTGAAGAATTGTTTGGCAACCGGCATATTACCTTTATTTGAGCCCGTGGCCATGAGGCGTGCTGATTTGGTTCTGCATGCCTTATTGGTTCTTTCCCATCTATAGCGAATTTTGAGACAGTCTGCCTGCCTAGGGTGATAGCGGTAGTTTGGTCTAATAAGAGATTCGGGTGTTTTTGACTAGGATTCCGGCCTGACCTCTTAAAGGCTGATGGGGCTTGCATTAGTCCCGTAATGGGACTATAATAAGACATGAGGATCATAGCACGCTCCACATTGCTGACATTCTTGGAGAAGCACCCAGGCTATAATGATGCCCGAGAGCCGTTATTAGCCTGGTATAGACATGTCGCAAAAGCTCATTGGGCATCGCCAACGGATGTTAAAAACGATTTTCGACATGCCAGCGTTTTGAAAGATGGTCGTGTGGTATTTAATATTGCTGGTAATAAATATCGACTGGTTGTATGGGTAAACTACGCATTCCAGGTCGTGTATATCCGATTTATTGGTACCCATAAAGAGTATGACAAAATCGATGCACAAACTGTTTAATAATGGAGGTAACGCATTATGAATATTAAACCCATCAAAACTGATGCTGATTACAGAGAATCGCTGAAGGACATTGAGAAACTTATGATGGCCAAACCCGGTACCCCAAAAGGTGAAAAACTGGATGTATTGGTGACGTTAGTTGAAGCTTATGAAGAAAAACACTTTCCTTTAGATCTTCCTGATCCTATTGACGCATTGAATTTTGAAATGGAACGGAAAGGCCTAACGCCCAAAGATTTAACACCTATGATTGGCAGACTAAATCGTGTATACGAAATCTTATGTCGTAAACGTGCTTTAACTTTACCTATGATAAGAAGACTTAACCGTGACCTAGGGATCCCTGCCGAATCTCTGATCAAGCCAACGATAAAATCAGAGAATAATCTCCACAGTTGATAGAGCAATATGAAGTCATGCTTTATTTAACTGCAATCAAGCGACTCAACGATAGCTATCCTTGCTGGCCAGCCAACGGGTTAAGGGAGCATTTCAATGATGTACCTAACCCACTAATCTTCTTTATTTTATGCACAAGTCCATAGGCGACAGAGTCACGTAACTTACATTACGGCGACACCTTGTGGGCCCTGTGTGTAAAATCCCGTGTATTTTCTTCTCTGAAAATACACGGATGGCTTAGGGGAGCAAAGCCACTGAGTCATCGTTTTTGTTAGGCAAAAAGGAGGGCTATATCAACCAAAATCATAGGGATTGGTTGATATACGCGCAGCGTCACTCTTGGTTTACTTAGAGTGACGCTGCGCAAAGCGCAATAATCACTCAGGATTATTATTTTATGTGACAAGCGGTTACATGAAATAAAATGGCAAATTACCGTAGTCAAAAACGACTACGGTAATTTCTCTCTGTCTATTTTGTCAATCATTCAGTCTATTGAATGATTGACAAAATTGCGTTATATTATGACCTAATAAACCGCTGCCCTTCACCCTTAACTGTGCAGCAAGTCGTCTAGATTGGGTCCCAACGAAGCATCTTGAACATTAACCTTTGGTAATCTCATCCTTGCATTAGCAAGTTCAATGTCACGTTAATATTAAGATTAGGATGTTGGTTTTATTTTATGAAACCAACCCCGCATTTCACTGCCCATGGCAGTCCATCAAACTACTCTGAAAAGCATACTGCTTTTCATCCATCGTGTTCTTTTGTTGGCAACCAACAAAACCCTGGTCGTTTATCATCGATAAACGAAATCGTTTCATTCATTATCAAAAGGAGGAAGAAGCACCCCAGTCCTAAATGAGCCCTAGTTGCTTAGGCAAGTACCTCAAGAGGTAGTGACCCTTGAGATCGCTCGACCAACACTAAACCAACGTCACCGGGTGTTGAACTTCTTTTAAAATTATGAGTAGATTCCAGCAATTTGTAAATGATATTGAACAAGCTTTATCAGCATCTAGGAAAGGGACAAAAGGTTCCCAAGTACGCAAACGATACATATTGATGAGTATGGCGAAAGATTTACGTGCGATGCATAGTTTGCCGCCTAATCTAAAAAAACTTAAATCTGACAATGTCCATAAATTAGTAGCTCTATGGCGAAGCAAGGGTAACCAAGATATAACCTTGCTCAGAAAAATAGGGGCTATCCGACAAGTCCTAACAAGCTATGGACTGGAGGGAATTTGCCCGTCCAATCAATCGCTAGGGATTGAATATAAAAATCCTAAGCCCCGCACAGTAATAGGCGCTATTCAAAGTCCCAAGATGGATGATTTTGAAGGAAACAGCACGCTTCTACTTCAATACTATTTTGGATTAACAGCAAATGAGGCCATAAAATATGAGTACTTTCTCATCCAAAGTGATCACTTAATCGTACCAAGAGCAGTGGCTTATAATCATAAAGAGAGACGTATCCCTATAGCGCGACAAGAACAAGCAGTCATTGCCCAGCACGAAAAACAGAGTGGCAATATCAAAACAAGAAAGTGCAGACATAACATAGCGTTTGATGCACAGGGAGGGCTAATAAAAGAAATTTTTAGGTACGGGTATGCTCAGTGGCGATGGCCAAAGATTCAAACTCAATACGCCCACAGCACCAATAATATGCGACTTAGGACCCTTAGAGAAGAATTAGGTTACCAAAGAAACCCACCATTGATTGAGATTCTGACATGGCTAGAAAACAGTTACTAAAGAGAGCTATTTTCAGTATCAATGAGTTAGCCAAACATCCGACGGCTCTCTCATTTAAAACCAAAGCCGATTACCAGAAAATAGTAAAAATGGCGGTTCATGATCTGCATCAGCTCAATGTCCCTCTATCCAATATTCATGATCTAAAGAAAAAACACGTTGAGCGTTTGGTTGAACACTGGCAAAAGAGTGATATTAACTTAAGAACATTGCATAACCGACTGTCCGCACTACGTTATACCACCAACCTTATAAAAAAAGGCAACATTGTGTCTTCGGACAATAGCGCCTATGGGCTTGGTCGAGCTCAGCGTCGAACAACCCATAATAAAGCCATCGATACCCTGGTTTTGGATGAAACGGTCAATCCATACATTGCTTACTCATTAAAATTGCAGCAAGCCTTTGGGCTAAGGCGTGAAGAAAGCATTAAAATTATCCCAGAACAAGCCGATAAGAAAGACTACTTATTACTAAAAAGTAGCTGGACCAAAGGCGGTATTGAGCGCCGGATCCCTATCTTAACCGAACAACAAAAACAGCTCATTAAACATCTTAAGCAATATGTCCCTAAAGGGGGGGCCTTAATCCCTCCCCATAAATCCTATATCCAACAAGAAAATACCTATGTGTCTGAGACACGCCGATTAGGGATCCGCAATCCGCATGGATTACGCCACGCCTACGCCCAAAGAAGATACCAAATACTCACGCGATGTCGCTCCCACCCAGAAGGCATGAAATGCCCTCTGCAAGGTGGTAAACTTTTTTACCAAATGAGTGAAGAAGAACAACAAGCTGATCAAAAAGCTCGGCTTTTACTTTCCAATGAGCTTGGGCATTCCAGAGTTGGTATTACTAGAATTTATTGTGGGTAGTAGAATATTATATCAGTTAGCAAAATGACTTGCAGTACTTTATCCAATATTATAAAATATGCCTATTAACCGCTGTCTTTCTCCCTTAGCTTACAGCAAGTCATTTAGACTGGGACTCTTAATTAATATGACTGAATATCTAAAAGATTTTAGCCATTATTAAAAACCTTTTCACTACATAGTAGTTCTTTCGGAAAACTCTTGTTGATTTTCCTATATTTCAAAGCCACTGGCTTCCCCTTTTGCTCTATCGGTTATTGCAACTAAAAATAGCTTGGTAGCGCTAAGGCGATGCTCTTTAACAATAAGTAGTGAACAAGCTTATCTGCTACACCCGTACAGAGGAATTTTACCTATGCGGGCAAAAGCACCGTTTTATATGTTTCATCATCCACTGACGGGTAGTATTATGTTAGATAAATCATTATCTAATCATATTTTTACCATGCGTGGGTTTTCCCTTGGGGGTTATTGTTGCCCCCAAGGGATAGCAATGTCCTCCGTTTTTTAAAATGTAAGGAGATAGTCATGTCATATGATATAAACAGTATTTCATTAACTGGATATGTTGGCTCTGAGCCAAAAGGTAATAGTGATGATACTAAAAAGCCTTATGCAAATGTGCGTCTTGCCACAAACAAGTCATACATGAATGCTGAAGGTGAGCAAGTGTCTTCAACCAGCTGGCACAACTTGGTGTTTTTTGGAAAACAAGCGCTATACGTTTTAGATAACGTCAAAAAAGGTCATCGGCTTTTAGCACTTGGTGAACTTAAATGCCAGAAATGGCAAGATAAAGAAGGTAATGATCGCTTTTCTACAGATATAATCGTCGATAAATTTGAAGTCTATCAACTTATATTTAAAGATAGCGATAAATAACTCATTCTAATCTTGTTACCACAACTGGCTTATGCCAGTTAGCACATCCTACCCCTGATGGGAAATTCCCATCAGGGAATTCCCTATCAGATATTTTTTAAATTTCAATAGAGGAATTACAGTAATGAAAATCTATATCGTTTGTCTTGCCGCATACAACATCGGTTATCTACACGGTTGTTGGGTTGATGCAACACAAGATGAAGATGCACTATGGGGAAACATCCGAAAAATTTTGGATGAAAGCCCTATACCTAATGCGGAAGAATGGGCAATACATGATTACGAAGGTTTTTCCTCTCTGGATATTCATGAATATTCAGATGTTAGATCCATTTGTGAAAAGGTAAGATTCATTCAGGCATATGGAAAGCTTGGTGCTGTCGCCGTTAATTATTACGGAGATTTAGAAAGCGCTGAAGCAGCTTTAAGGTATCATTATCACGGTGAATGGCAGAGCGAGCTTGAGTTTGCTACTGAATTATTTGATGAGCTATATGAGCCTGATATCCCAGAAAACATCCGTTGTTACATTGATTGCGGACGATTTAGTCATGACTTATTTATTAATGACTATCTTTCACTTGGGGTTGATGGGACGGTGCATGTGTTATCATGTCACTAGTTTTTAAATAGGCGGGAGGATATCCCGCCTATTTTTTCTTTAAACGGCTCTTTTCCATAATGACTCTTCTTTGTGAGGGGCATTATCTCTAAAGTACTTCTGGACGATAAGTCAGGGACGGGTCACCGTGTTCTTTCTGTTGTTTTCAGTTCCACCTGGTTTATTGTAACTAATATTTTTTAGTTGTAGTAAATCTACATTTCGTATCCTGTATGGATGCACAATCACCTTAGCCCTAGAGGAATACCGTTTTCCTCTAGAAAACTGTTTTCTTAAGGACTTTTTGGAGGAAATAGCTATGCTAAGAGAAAGTAATATTTACCACATTTGTTATGCGAGTTTGCAAGCGATTAAAGATGTCAGGATGAATCATCAACCTATTGGGCTTGTATGGCGCGATGAGGGGAGGTTCAAGCGTTCAAGATGGGTGTTCAACAGACATCATCGTGACAACGATTATCGAGCTCTTATCATTTGTCCAGACATCGCGGATGAGTTATTACATGCTTACAAGCAATGTGGCCCCAAAAGTCGTCGGGCTTTTGAAAAAATGATTAAGAAAAGTCGCCTTAGCCTTACTCTTCTTACTGAGAGTACACTCAGGCAATCTTTTCATCGTCATATCAAGGAGCCGAAGACTTCACTTTGTATGCTAGAATGCTCCCATGAGGGGTCGTTTGTGCATAAACATTAATGTTCTAAAACCAAAAAAGGGCCTATTTCACGGGCCCTTTTTGTATGCGCTTTGTATTACCAGATTCCGGCTTACAGAATAAACACATTTTGTAAGCCATGAGGTTTACAGGTAGAATGATGTCTTTTACAAATCGGCAATGGAAGAGCCCATCAATTATAGAGGCATCGCTATGATCGAAAAATCGCTAGCAATAAACCCACCGAAGGCCAAAAAGTCCTCATCTTACCTATTATTTTGGCTTTTTCTCTCTATGCCTTTCGGCGTAATTTATCTAGCCACCCATGGGCAGACTATTTGGGAAAATATTATGCCCATGGTCTACTGGCTGATTTTGTTTTTTGCATCAATGCCCGCAGAGAAAATCACTCGATCTTATCTTTCACAGGGGGGCCACAAACTATTGAGTGTCACTCCTATTGTCCTGGCAATTTTATTGGCTGCGGCCTATTCGCTGCATTCTACTTTGAGCTTCCCGGCCCCACCGCCCGATGTTTCAAAAGTCGGAAACTTTATATTTCTATTCTTTATCTCATTTATTGGAAGTGGCTTTTTGTTTTGGATATCCATGACTGTCGCTTGGCAATTCTTGGTTTTTCTTATTGTTGTACCCGTCCGAGCATTACCCCAGGCGAATGGAGAGGACGCAAAAGCCATTCGCGCCAAGCGCCAAACCGTTGCTGCGGTGTTTTGCTTAATGCTGGCGTCGTGTTTGGCAATCTCAGTAGAGTCACAGTCTTTGAGCGGCCCCTATGGGACATCGACAGTATCTTACAGGCTGTGGAAGATTTTTCAGCCTATCGAAAAAATTAAGCGTTGACGCAGAGCTAAAAATATTAGGGGAGAATGATTTCCAACGGATATGATGAAATAGAGGCAGTTTACATTTTGTGAGCCATAGGACTCATTGCTAGAATAGACAAATGATGTCTTGTGAAATTGGTAACAAGGAGGAAATATTTACCTCTGATATATTTATCAATAATGAAGAAAGCCTAGCCAAGTGTGCCAAACTCTCTAAAAATTATAACTACTTCCCAAGGCTATTATTCGTCGACAAGAAGCCAAGGCCAAAAACGATTACTAAGGACAGAGCCTTATTTATCCGTTTTCTTCAAGAAAAATTGATGGGTGAAGCCCTCTAATATCAAAAGAGTTAGATTAGTGTACACACTATAATACATGATTAAGAAACAATACCATGTCCCAGCCCTATCGACTCAGGGTCCGCCATAAGTTAAAATACGCACATGGAAAATTTGGATATCAGATTTTGGTTCGAGCCAAGTATCTTGGAATGGAAAGGGCGCTTTGTTCCTTGCCTGATCCTTCTCAATGATTCTGATGATGGACCGCAGGAGGGCAATCCTTGCATACATTTGTTAAATATTTTCGCAGACGAAGAAGAGGCCTATGCTTTCTCCTATAAGAAATGCCAGGTCATGGAAGGGCTAAGAGAGGAAACTAGGCTCTCACTTCAGCTCATGATTCCGCGCTTACGATATGCAACGTTCGAAGAATATTATCCATTTGATTTCTATAAGGATGAGGAATCAACGCCCCATTGGTTTACCAGCACACATAATGACTTCGTTGCCATAATTGAACAAAGGCAGTGGGGCAGAAAACACTAAATAAGGTTTTAACAATATGACAATGAGCACCACCAAATCTCCCATGACATCTATGGTGTTTGGCTTCCTAATAGCGGCCATTTTTGGTGGTTTGTACATGCTGAGTCAAAATGTCATACTCGAAAATATCACGCTTATTGGTTATTTATTTTCTGCTGTCGTAACTAGCCTGTACGCCTGCAGTTATGTGTTCAGTGCTATACCCGGAGCCATTCGGAAAATTGTCGGCGTTTTGTTAGCTCTTATCTTGGCTATCTGTGCTATTGGCTCAATAGCAGATGATATCATTCCTATGCTAGGTCTACGACTTAAGCACCTCCCATTCACACACATCATTCTAACCACGGCTAATTTAGCTTTGCTCTGGATAATCGTTATGGGGCTAGTATTATTGATGCTATTTACTGCCTGTTTTCTAGTGCGACTTATAGCTCAAACCCCCTTTATTCGCAGTGAATTTTTGAAACAATTTATCTACTCATCCAAAGAGAAATTGCTCGCCTTTGGTGTCATGCAGACGCTGTCTGCCACGCTGTTATCGAGCGCCTACATTCTCCCCAAATTTAACGACCCCCAGAATGTTAAATGGCTGATCTACCACTGGGACTACTACTCAGGCATTTCATGTCTGAAGAACCACAGTAATCCAACCCAAAGGGTTGCGCTGTTTAATGGGAATCAGGCCTCCGTTGTCACAATAAAAGACGGCGAATATTACTTTAAAACCACCCATTGCGACAATAGGAACCTGCGATAAAAAATACATTCTCAACAGATATTACAAAATGGGAGTATCTTACATTTTGTAAGCCACAGGATTCATTGTTAAAATAAACAAGTAAATAGACTTGAATATACGAACGATGGAGAAACCTATGAAAAACATCAAAATACCCTTTGATTACTGGTTTGAGCCCACTCGCTTGGCGTGGGGGCATCAATTCATACCTTGCCTGCAAATGGTGTCATGTGAAATTGACAACAAAGATGAAACCCATGCAATTGATATTTTTATCAATAATATCGAAATTTTTGATACCGAAGAAGGTGCCATGGATTTTGCGAAAAACGACAGCTCTGCCATTAATCACTGTCTTGGCCTAAACGAGGAGAGCCTCATTACGTGCACCAAACTCTCCAAAGATTACAATTATTTTCCAAGGCTACTCTTCGTTGACAAAAAGCTAACACCAAAGACTGTGACTAAAGATAGAGCATTATTTATCCGCTTCCTCCAAGAAAAATCCATGGGAGACACATTCTATGCTCGCTCAGGCGGGGAAGGCAAACACATCTAAGATTGTTGGCTATCCAAGCATCTAACTTATTGATTACTCTAACTCGTTGAATATAAAGGCTTCTTTATCATCTAAAAACTTGCCTTATACCCCAATGGGGTATATAATATACCAATGAAAGGGAAGATATTGCAAACCGTAGTGGAAACGCCAGAATTTACAAAGCAAGCCTCTTTAATCGTTGATGAGGGCATTGTGAAGGAATTCATTGATTTTGTGGCTCATGAGCCAAAGAAGGGCGAGGTTATTCAAGGAACGAGTGGCATAAGGAAAGTCCGCTGGCAAACGACAAAAAGCTCAGGAAAAAGTGGTGGCATGCGAGTAATTTACTACTATCATAGCCAAGAGATCCCAATATTTTTACTGACGGCTTATGCTAAAAATAAGAAAGCGAATATTTCATCAAGAGATAAAGTGCTTTTGAAGAAATTAATTAAACGTATCGTCGAACTTTATGAGGAGAATGATTATGTCTAGTGTATCAAAAAGTTTACTCCAAGGCGCACAAGAAGCTTTGGACTATGCAGAAGGCAATACTAAAGGCAGCAAAACACGCCACGTTCACGTCCCCAAACAAATTGATGTGAAATCGATTCGTGAAACGCTGCATATGTCTCGCAGTGAATTTTCCTCACACTTTGGATTTAATCCAAGAACGATTGAAAAATGGGAGCAAGGTGTTAGGCAGCCTGACGGATCCGCAAGAGCTTATTTGACGGTCATCTCAAAAAACCCCAAGGCCGTCGAGCGTGCCCTAAAGCAATAAGCGCTAATAATCAGAGGTTATTGGAGTCGGCGCATTACATTGGAAGATAGACTGGTTTATAAAGTAAGCGGCCAAGGAATACTTATAGCGCAATGCCCTTACCATTATTAAGACGTCCATTCGCAATTTGAGGTTAATATGTCAAAAGGTATACCAAAGGATATGTCTGTCGAGTACGTGGACCTGCCAGACAAACAACTTGATGAAACAGTTTTTCAAGAGCTAACTGAGAACATTAAAAAGCAGGGAGTATTAGATCACGCTATTGCTGTACCCGACCAAAAAAGAAATGGCTACAAGATTATTTCAGGCAAGCGACGTTGGCGTGCAGGTATGATGGGCAAACTAGCTAAAGTGCCGTGTTTTATAACACTGCCATCCGGCAAACAAACCACGGTAATTGCTAAATTCACAGATATTAAGCAACAAAACTTGAATCCAATAGAGAAAGCTCGAATCTATCAAAGTGCTATGGAAGATTTCGGTTTCTCGCTTGAAGAAACGGCAGATATAGCAGGCGTTCCCCATACTGAAATTATAGATTGCTTGAAGCTTTTGGAAGGTATTGTTTCTTAACTCTTTGTGGCGGCTGGTCGCAGGAGCCCTAACACTGGGCCTAAAATGAAACGGGCAGGACGCAAGAAAAGTAAAAAACTAAAGTAGGGGTTCTTGTATAGCCGACATTTTGCTTGCTTGACCAAAGACCGACCACCGCCCTATTTAACTCTTAGCCATGGTATTGTTTCTTAACCCTGTGCTGCGGCAGCCAGGCGCCTTGTTTTTTCAAAAGCGTATAGACTCTGAGATGGAAAAGGATGAAAATAAACCGGGTTGTACACTCCAGTAGCAAGCCTAGAGTCCCATTACAAGTTATCCCCTCTACGTACACACCAGGCCTGACCTCATACATGCTTTACAGTTATAGTCAGAAAAGTTAGCATAAGTAGATTTCGCCACAGATTTGGGTCTTGGGCGAGATTCAGTCATAACTTTGGGGAAGACAATGGATTTAACAAGTTTTCTAACGATACTGGCAATTATTAGTGGCCCGATAGCTGCAGTCCAAGTGCAGAAATGGAAAGAGGGTTATAAAGAAAAAAGTGAAAGACGAGTTAATGTATTTAAAACACTTATGGCTACTCGCGGAGAAAGGGTGTCATTTAACCATGTTAGAGCGCTTAATATGATCGATATCGAGTTTTATGATGAGAAGAATATAACTGATGCATGGAAGTGTTATTTAGATTGTTTAAACGAGAAGCTTGATAACGGTCAAGAACAAGCTCTAAAAATTTGGGCAGATAAAAGAGATGGGTTGTTTGTAGAACTACTAAGTGAGATGGCTAAATCATTGGGGTATCATTTTGATGATGTGTATTTAAAAAAAGCTGTATATACGCCAAGAGCACATGGGGAAGAAGAAAAATACCAATATTTTATTAGGGATAGTATTAAAAAAATATTTAAAGGAGAGCAGGCAATACCTATATATGTAACAACTCTTCAAGCTCAATCAGACGAAGCGATAAAAAAATAGGAACAAGTGCAAAATAGCTTAATAGAGTGTTTATTAGGGAGTAGCTCCAATAGAGGGAAGTTGGGTCTTCTGACACATTCGCGGCCTAGTGGTAAACAAATCCAGGGGGAGTTGTCGTAATGTAGTTGCCATATTAGGTGCGAACCATGCTAGCCATTCAACCTTGGTTATGCCGATAATGAGGCTCTCTCATGATGTACCAGTTCATATCATAGCCGATAAGAAACTTTATCGGGGATCATACTTCCTTCTTGCTAGGATGAAGTCAGGGGCGAGTCGAACGACCAGGTCACCCTGAAGAATTTCCGATAACCTTAATTATCGGAACCAAGGGCTTTCGTGTCATCAATGTCATCAACGCGTTACTATAGCGCGTTTTATGACCATTAATGACTCGGAGGCTCCACATGATTGTTCAAAAAGTATCTTTAGATTTTGATCGCCATTCCTACATCGTC
>JAJFKN010000036.1 GCA_021773195.1 Gammaproteobacteria bacterium
GACGATGTAGGAATGGCGATCAAAATCTAAAGATACTTTTTGAACAATCATGTGGAGCCTCCGAGTCATTAATGGTCATAAAACGCGCTATAGTAACGCGTTGATGACATTGATGACACGAAAGCCCTTGGTTCCGATAATAAAGATTATCGGAAGTATTGGTCGGATTAGAGAGCCTCCTGTCCTACGCGATGAAACTAATCGAAAACATGGGGGTTGGCTTCCTGTTATTCTTTAAACTTTATTAGCCAATGTATTTTGACGAAACCACAATCGCCACTCTTTAACTTTGCCATCAGTCAATGTATATATATTCATTACATCCATATTTACATCTTCATCATCCGGCACAAAAAATGCGTGCTGTTCAACTCGGAATGCAATACGATTATCCTCCACTATAACGTCCTTGATTTCACTTTTTAAATTTTGATATTTCTTGTGCACCTCAAGCACAGCTGATTTTATTTGCTCCAAACTATAGTTTCTAGAAACTGAGTGATTATACATTTTAAGATCATTGGAAAAATAATTATTTATCATGCCCTCATTTCCTGCTTCAAATGCAGTTAAAAAAGAATCAAATGCAAATTTTCTGGCTTCTTCATTAGTCATGCTTATGCCTCATCCGTGTAAAAAGACATTATGCATTTAACTTCAAACTCGATCAATAGGTTGGGTCTCGTCCTTCTATAAAAAATTTGGCATAGGTTTTAGGAATAACCAATATTAATACATCGCTACGACAATAATATACCATCTGGGTTGGCGCATTAAAGTGACTTTGCGCATCTCCAATCATCTGCCCAGGCTGTAATAGTTGCTTATTACCTTGTGCTGTTACGGCTTCAACTCTCCCTTCCTTTATGATGAGAATTGAGGTGGAAAAATCCTCAGTATGGGCAAGCTTTTCCCCTTGACGATAATATAATGTTTGAAAGGTTACCTGGCGCTTATTAAGAACAATCCCGATGCTATTGAGAAAGATACCATCTAAGCATAAATCAACTAACATACGGCAATTTCGTTCCAACCCAGGCAAGGACAATAAACAAATGAAACGAGAAAAAACCCAAGGAATATAACCTGTGCAATATACGCTATCATATAATTTCATAACTGAAGCATATCTACCAAGATTAATGCATTGGTGATTATTTTTAAAATTCCTCCAGGGTTTTAATGGGTAGCCTTGGGATTGGGCCCAAATGTTATACCCTACATGGCGACCAAACTTATCCAGCCTTAACACTGAATATTCTTGCAAAAAATCATGAAGACCAGACTCTACTAAGAATATATTGTTATACTGGACTAATCTGTTGTGCTGATCCATGGCTATGTCCATATGTTGATTAATCACTTCTAATAAATAGGAATTTCGTTGCATTGTATTAACTATCATATTAGCCCTTATAATTTTTCCAGACTCCAAAAATACGTGGCTAGAGCTCACTTCTGTGACAAAATCATCACGAATGACTTCAATGCCTTGCTTGTCTAATTTCTTCAACATAAGATCAATTAGACGATCACTTATATTATTGTTTCCATCATCTGGTTGCAAAATCAATTTGACGCATATATTATTCGAGTTCACTTCTTTATAATGGAAACAAAGGACATTTAATAGGATCTTGATTTCACAGGCAAGGGCAAGGCTAGATTGATTCTTCCCTATCACCACATAAGTTAAACAAGATTTTCTCTGTTCTTCATCTTCTATCAAAGGAAACATTTCAAAAGATTCTATCACTTCTCGCTTAATGTCAAATGCATCGGCTAACAATGAAAATGGCATGGTATTAATGGCGAGTCCGGGAATGCTTTGAAAGTTCACTTGGTTGCTGCCTACAATCATGAGTTCATCATAGGAAATCTTTTGAATAGAGTCGTTTATTCGTTTAATATGGATTTCCTTTGCGTCCCCATCTACATGGGTAAGATACCCCTGGATACAACGGGTATTTTTAAAAATGCATCGTAATGGATTGGCAATGCTTGAAGGTCCTATCGTTGAGCCGCCGACCTCACTAATAAGTGGTCGGAATATAAAGTTTGTGTCGTGGTGTATAAAAGTCAAGTGTATATTGCTTTGCTCCCCCATTAATTTTTCAATCTTTATCGCTGCATGCACCGCTGAAAAATCACCACCGACAATAACAATATTTGCAGGCTTGTCATTGGGTTTTTTACGACTCCAACTGCCTCCAGAAGTGAAAAATAAGACAATCATTACGCCATAAATCATTAGGTGTGCAAAACCTTCATTTAAAATGATACTGAAAAATAAAAGCGCCCCTAAGATTACAAGCGCAACGCACCGGACTAAACGTCCCAATAATAATAGTACTCCTGAGGCCACTTCCACGGTCCCCATTATAAATACAAAAGTAGCTATTTCAAACCCAAAAGTGGGAACTTGGTATTTTTCTATAATCTCATAGGCTAAATTTGGCTGTAAAAATTTATAATGAATACCAATGTAAACGAGGTTTAGCCCTGTTAATATTCTTAAAAGAAATGCAGCCTTATCATCGCTGAAATTCTCAAGGACATTACGTAATTTTCCAAGACCCCAAATGGTAGGGAGTGGTAAATAAAATTTTTCAGGCCCTACGATAGATAGATAAATCCCTGCGAATAACGCGAGAATCGCATAATCAAATACGTCATAACCAAAAATCGCCGCCGCCAGTAACAGTAAAGCAATAAATGCGCCAGCAGCAAAGCGTACATAGATGCCAGCAATCAACATTATTGCAATAACCAGTTCTGACCAACTTAACCATTGCCAATAGGATGCCACATAAAGCATTTGTAAATCTGGCGCGATAAACATTTGATTCATTTCCTCAGGCACAGCGACTCGTCCTTCAAAGCCAAAGAAAGCATTAATCAGTGTTAAAGCCAGGAGAAAACGAAAAATAACAGTGGCATAGCTTTTATTCGCCCTAAGTCTTGCTTGTAATAATGGAAATAACTCTCTAGCTCCTGTTTTATCTAATAAGATGAAAAGTAAAATAATGAATACTGCGACAGTAAAAATAGTAATATTAGTGACGGTAAAGGTATTAAAAATCTCTGGACTGGGCAAAGAGCTTAAATGCTCAGCATGGCTATCACTCAAAAACCACATTTCATGCCCAGAACCCTGAGTCCAAGTCATCACAAGTATCCCCAGCATAAACCAGCGATTCTTTAGTATCCTTAATATTTTTTCTATATTTTTCATGCGATTATGCTTGTGCCAATGGACGCGACTAATTGAAGTATAGTCAATGAATAGTAATCACTCAATTTGCGCTACACTTACTAAAATGAGTAACACCTTCGCCCAAATCAACCACATCAAAGATTGCCGGTACGGCAAGATGCTTTACAATATTCATGACAGGTATATCGGGAAATCTTTGGATCTTTATGGTGAATATTGTCAATTTGAAATTGATATCTTCTCTCACCTGGTACATCCAGGCGATCTCGTTATTGATATTGGCGCCAATATGGGTAGCCATACGGTTTATTTGGCCCAACAAGTAGGTCGGCAAGGGGGCGTTATCGCGGTGGAACCTCAACGGGTGATTCATCAAATTCTGTGTGCTAACGTAGCATTAAATAGTTTTACCAATGTCTACTGCATACAATGTGCCGTTGGCGCTAAACCAGGGGCAGTTATTATTCCTAGCATTGATTATACGGTAAAGGCAAATTTTGGTGCGGTAAGTCTTGGTGAATACACCAATGGTGAACAGGTGAATGTGATCCCGCTAGATAACTTTAGACTTCCCCGTTGTGATTTTATAAAAATTGATGTTGAGGGTATGGAGATTGATGCACTAAAGGGCGCAAAAGAAACTATCGCGAAGTATCAACCAATATTGTTTGTGGAAAATGATCGAGAAAAAAATTCTAAGGCACTTATCGATTTGCTTTTTTCCTATGGATATCGCCTCTATTGGGCGTTAACGCCCTACTACAATCCTGACAATTTTTTAAAAAATCCTCATAACGTATATAGCAATACAATGGCTATGAATATGCTTTGCTTACCTAAAGATAGCACGTTACAACCACTGCTAACACAGATTGAAAGCTCTGATGATGATTGGAAAAAACTGGTTGTTGCAGGAAAAATACCTGCCTTTGATCCAAATAAGCTTTTTTTGCCCCAGCCTTAGCCTCACAACCTGATGTTCAACGTAGAAAACACTGCGTGTGGTCGTTAACCAATCCTACTGCTTGCATGTAGGCATAACAAATGGTTGGGCCAAGGAATTTGAATCCTCTTTTTTTCATATCGCGGGCGAGCTGCTCAGATAATTCTGTTGTGGTGGGGACTTCTTCTTGATATTTCCAGTAATTCAGAATGGGTTTGTTATCCACATAAGCCCACAAGTAATTAGAAAAACTGCCCTGCTCCTTTTGAATATCTATGAATTTTGTAGCATTATTAATGGTGGCGCGAATTTTTAATTGATTGCGAATGATGCCTGGGTCATTTAATAACGCCTGTACTTTCATCTCATTGTATTTAGCAATTCTTTCTACATTAAAGTCATCAAAAGCTTTTCTGAAATTTTCTCGCTTTTTCAAAATAGTTAACCAATTAAGCCCTGCCTGCATGCTTTCTAGTACTAAGAATTCAAACAGTATGTTGTCATCATAGATGGGAACACCCCATTCTTTATCATGATAATGGATATAGATCTCATCATCGGTTACCCATTGGCAGCGTTGAATTTTTTTCATGAAACATTTATCTCATTAGATTTTGGGAAAATGAGGAAAGAAACAACATAGATGACAAATCCCAAGGAAATAATACTTAGTAATAAAATTGGCATGGGTTTGAAGGTGCCGTTGTGTACTCTATGCATCAATATGGATCCAAACCCAGCTAGAAATACTGGCAGAAAGCCCAGGAAGGCAGCGGCATAACCTTTAATTTGGGTTTTATCGAAAATAGCCAAGCCCCCCTCGGTGCAAGAGTTGGTAACCATGGCAAAACCCGCCATAAAAATATTTATAGGTATCAGTATAGTCATTACGTTAACAGCATCGGCATAGAGAAGGAAATAACACATACTCCCTACCCCTAATAGAGAAAAGCATAAACCAAAGAAAAGCATTTTATCTCGATTAATGTATTTCAATAAGTACCCCACCAATACAATGCCCACCATGAAGCCTAGGACATTAAAAACCGACAATAGCCCGGCAATTCTCGGGGTAAGGTGAAGTAGATTAATATAAAGAAAGGGAGACTCAGCCGCATAGGCATAAAGCGTTGCTTGTACACAACCGTTTATGGTTGCATATGTCATGAATGGCCTGGATTTTATTAGTCGTCCATAATTTCTCACGAGTGGTTTAAGTTTAAGGGCCTCCATATTGAGATTATTGTTGGTTTCTTTAACTTTTAATAATACTAGAATTAGTAAAGCAAGCCCCATGGCCACTAAAAAATAAAAATTATATCGCCAACCAAACCACATGACGATGACGCCCCCCATAGCTGGGGCTATTGCTGGCGCTAAAGCAATAGAGGCACTGATGAAGGGGATGCGCTTACGCCGCTCATCACCACTGTATATGTCCATCATAATGGCACGGCTGATAACACCGCCGGCGCAAGAACCCGCAGATTGAAAGAAGCGAAAAAAGATAAGCATATGTTCGTTTGTACTCAGAGCGCAGCACAAACTAGACAAGACAAATATTGCCAGGCCAATAATTAAAGGGGCGCGCCGACCGAAACGATCGGAGAATGGGCCATAGAGTAATTGCCCTATGGCAAAGCCAAAGAGATAAAAGGTAATAGTATTTTGAATACTGCTATAAGACACCCCGAATCCATGAGCAATGGCTGGCATAGAGGGCGTAAACATAGTGTCACTAAATGGTGAAATCGCGATAAGCAAAATTAAAATAATTAGACTTGGTTTGCTATTAGACACTAAAATACCCCTATGGGAACTGATGAGGTGGGATTCGAACAATTGTTTAAGTTGTAAACCAACATTGGTGAGAAATCTTACCACAAGGACAGAAGATAGCCAAATATTCTAATGGTCCTTTCTCGGCAAATAACCCCTTAAAGAAACAGCCCAAGCTTACGCCCTCCCCCTTGTAAAGGTTAGGTAAACTGGCATAATTGCACGCATTTATTGATCTAGGGAGAATGGCGTGGCTACTTTTAAATCACTTCGAAGCTTTTTATGTCTCTTTGTGATGTTGATCTTGCCGGCAAGTACCCTCGCTGCTAGTGCCATCCATAGTGCCGCCTTTTACTATGGTGCCAACCCACCCGTAGAAGCACTCCACCAGTTCAATGTCGTTGTGGTAAACCCTGGCTCTTCCTTAGACCCCACTAGTTTTGATACCAAAGATAGCCAAGCTTATGCCCATGTGAACTTAGGTGAAGTGACCAATGATGCCAGCTATGTTGGTGATGTGGATAAAAGTTGGGTATTAGGCCAAGATCCTATCTCAGGTTCTAATATCATGGATCAAACCAATCCTCATTGGCAAGATTTTGTTATGCATAAGCTCATCACCCCTCTTTGGGAAAAGGGTTACCATGCCTTTTTTATCGATAACTTAGACAGCTATCAAATGGTGAGTTTGCCCTTAGCTAAAAAAGCTCAGCAACAAGGTGGTTTGGTGCGTATCATTAAGGCTATCCGCGCTAAATACCCTTCGGCCAAAATTATCGTGAATCAAGGCTTTTCTATATTACCGCAAATTGATGATCGCATTGATGGTATTGTTGCAGAAGGTCTTTTTCAAACGTGGGACCCAAAAACAAAGGTATACGGCAAGACGCCAGCCCTTAAACATTTACAATTACTCTCAAAACTCGATAATGCCAAGTTTTATAATTTACCTATCATTGTGGTGGATTACGTGTCTGCCGATGAGAAAGCAAAAGCAGTTTCTACAGCCAAACGCATTCAAGATTTAGGTTTCATACCCTACATCACGGATCATGGACTAGAAACCGTTGGTATTAGTGCCACAAGACCACCTAAACCTAAAATACCCTTGAAGCAGGCCAAATCAGCCGCGCATCCTCAGTACGTTCATTATTCCATGATGGATATGTTTGACGAATTAATCCGGGTTTTGTTGTAATAAACTTTTTAATTCATTAGCGGGCATGGGTTTAGCTAAAAAGAAGCCTTGAGCTAATTCGCATCCATGCTCGCGCAAAATATCCAATTGATGTTGGGTTTCAACCCCTTCTGCTACTACCTTTGCCTTCAACGCTTTTGCCATATGCAAGATAGAATCTAAAATAGTAATATACTTGGAATCACTCTCGAGCCCTGCAGTAATTGAGGCATCTATTTTTAAAATGGATATAGGTAATTCAGCTAAGCGGCGATGGTTAGAGAAACCTGTTCCAAAATCGTCGATGGCCAAATGAATATTATTGCGTTCCAATAATTCAAGGTTGGAACGAAGAAATTCTTGTTCATTCATCATGGCGCTTTCTGTCAATTCCAAAATAAAGTTACCATGGATATTTTCTTCATGAGAATTTAAGTATTTTTCAATGTCCTGTAAACAATGATCGTCACGAAATTGACAGGCAGAAAAATTCACCGTCATCAGCAAATCTTGGTTATAGGGGGCAATGTATTCTTGATAATCTTCGCTGGCATTGATGAATACCCAATATCCCAAGTTATCCATGATGCCGATATCCTCGGCTATGGGGATGAAATCACCAGGCATAACTAGTCCCAGCTGAGGATGTCGCCAGCGTAGCAGTGCTTCCACTGCTATCGTTTGATTTGTATTGATATCCCAAATGGGTTGATAGAGTAATGAAAGCTGTTGCGAATCCACGGCAGTTTGTAAGCCATGTTCCACTTGCATACGATGTTGGTGTCGGGTATTTAATTCTTCTGTAAAGAAAGAATATTGATTACCACCATGAGACTTGGCTAAATAAAGCGACAAATCGGCATTTTTAGCCAAAACGTGACTTTGAGAAATCTCTTCACTATAGTAGGCAATACCAATACTTAAGCCAACCATGCATTGGCTGCTACCAATGGCAAAAGGTATGCGGACATCATCAATGAGGCGTTGAGCTAGATGACCTAGTTGATGATGATCATCAAAGTCTTCTACAATCACAGCAAATTCATCGCCACCTAAGCGAGCAATAAAGTCATAGGAGCGGAGGCAATTTTGCAAACGTTCAGCCACCTGTTTTAGTAATTTATCGCCTACGTCATGACCTAAATTATCATTCACGCGCTTGAAATTATCCAAGTCCATATAGAGCAAAGCAAAGGTGTGGTGACTACGTCTGGCTTTTTCCATGGCTTGTGATAATTGTTTTTCAAATTGAACTCGGTTTGCTAAGCCGGTCAAATAATCATTCAGGGCGAGTTTTTCTAACTGTTCATTGGCTAAGCGAAGGTTCTCTCTTTCTTCATTTAAAAGACGGGCATTATTTTTTGCATCGAGGATGGCGCCGAGAATTCTGAGATAGGGCTGGATATCTTCCAATAGTGATTCATCATAACCTCCTACTCGATCGGCAATACCCATAAGTGCAATCATGCCATTGTCTCCGAAAATAGGTATCCCCATATAATGCTTTAAATAGGAATGGCCTTTGGGTAAACCACCACCACGGGGGTCATTAGCGGGATCATTACTAATAACTATTTCACTGGTTCGTGCTGTGTGCCCAAATAATGAATTCAAGTCTCTAAATTCCAATCCATTGAGATTTTGTGTCGCATAGAGTTCACGAGTTGCTTCATCCCAGGAAATATCCGTAATGGCTAAGGAAATATAGTAAGGATTATCATCTATGTCACGATGCAATTCTGCAATGAACCCATATTTACTTTCACAGATTTCTAGAATATGTTCCAAAGCATTATTAAATAATTGGCACTGATCCATGCCGGAAATATACCATTCTTGCAATAGGGAGATGTTATTGAGGAGTTTGTTTTTTTTAAGCAATGCTTGTTGATTTGCTTTTGTTTCAGTGATGTCTCTCGCTACAGCGTAGAGGGAGCCCGTCAGTGGATCAGGGCAGCAAGTCCAATGTAACAAGCGGTACTCGCCATCTTTTTTACGATAGCGATTTTCAAAGCCTGTCAGCATGCCGCCATTTTTAAGAAGTTCTAAAGCCCCTAAGGTGGCTTCCTTATCGTCGGGATGAATAAAGTCCATAAATGGGTGGGTGCATAAATCCTTGATGCTGTAACCTAGCGCTTCAGAAAAAGATGGGCTGACTTCTCTGAAATAGCCTGTGTGCTCTGCAATGCATAAAATATCTAAGTTCATTTCGTAAAAGCGCCGGTGACGGTATTCTTTAGAAATGTCTCGTACTTGAATGATAATACCATCTTGCTCGGTATTGCTACGCATCCAGGGCAAGATGGTCCATTGCAGCCAGCGGTACTCTTCGGGGGCAACCATCACCAAGTAGGGTACGGTTTTTACTATGTATTGGTGCTCTTCTAGGGCCTTACGGCAACGCTCTAACCATACTGGGGTATTGGGAAACAGTGTTTGAAATAATTCTTGGGCGGAGCCAAATTTACTTGTAAGAGCATCTAG
This sequence comes from Gammaproteobacteria bacterium, assembly GCA_021773195.1. Lineage (GTDB taxonomy): Bacteria > Pseudomonadota > Gammaproteobacteria > JAKBBU01 > JAKBBU01 > JAJFKN01. Next base: position 9,601 of record JAJFKN010000036.1, read on the forward strand.
CTGAAATAGGTCAATGAATTCATTGCTCAAAGAGCTAATCTTAAGATCGTTATCTAAGACTAGCGTGGCTACGGGTAAAGAAGGACCATTATCCATATAGCGTAGTGAGGGGCTCGAAGCGGCATTTAATGACTCATCCATATCTTGTAATTTCCATCCATTGTTTAAAATTTGCCTCTCACCTATGCCTCGGTTTATCCTGAACATTGACGATATTAGAATGTCCAAACTAAGTTAATTTATAATTAATATACCAATAATTATTTTGTGAAGCATGTGAACGCCCAATAATGATACGCCAAAAGAGCAAGGAGGCGCCAGTGTAATTCCAAAATTGGCTAATTTATCTCTCAAGGATTGTACCGGGAGAAAAGCATGGCATAATGCCCCACTTCAAGGAGAAATTATGCTTCGCGATTGTTGGTGTAAAAGTTCTTTTAAAGCGCGTGCTTGGCTTGCAATGCTAATGCTGCTTCTGCCTCCCCCACTTTTGGTGACAAATGCTGAATCATTAAGTCAACAACCCAACATTGCCATGTACTACGGTGATAACCCTCCCCTTGACGAATTACACGCTTTCGATCAGGTGGTATTCGAACCTAGTAGTGGTTTAGATCCCAAACAGTATAATACGTCCCATAGCCAAGCAATTGCCTACGTGAGCATCAGTGAAGTAACCCCCCATACCCGCTATAGCAAAGACATTAAAAAAAGTTGGATCATCGGGCACAATAATATCTGGAAAGCCAGCGTATTAGATACCGCCAATCCCCAATGGCAAAATTACTTGTTAAATAAGGTCATTACCCCACTTATGGAAGAAGGCTATAAAGGGGTGCTCTTCGATACTATGGATTCTTATCAATTGGTGCCTGAGGCAAGACGAGCAGCGCAAATCAAAGGCATGGAAACCATTGTTAGGGAAGTAAAAGCAAAATTTCCTCAGGCAAAGATCATTTTTAATCGAGGCTTTGAGTTACTCCCTGCTGTGCATCAAGATGTGTATGCTGTAGCCGCTGAGTCCCTTTTTGGTACTTGGGATGAAAAAAATAAGCGTTACGATAAAGTGGACCAACAGGAATATAATTGGTTATTAAATCAATTGAATCTGGTGCACGACAAATATAACCTGCCCGTTGTGGTAATGGATTATGCACCTCCAGGACAAAGGGCATTAGCAGAGAGTTACGTAAAGAAGATTGAAGCCTTAGGTTTCATTCCTTGGGTTTCCAGTGGTCATTTAAATCAACTGGGGTTAGGTAAGATTGCTGTCTTACCGCGTAAGGTCTTAGTTCTGTATGATGGAGCTGAAGCAAAGAGTGTCATGGATATACGGGCACAACTTTACGCAGCCATGCCTTTAAATTACATGGGGTATGTGCCAGTTTTGCGTGATATGCGTCAACCTCTACCCACACAAATTCTCACGGGTCGTTATGCCGGCATTTTGGTTTGGCCAAAAAATAATTATTCCGGCGTTCGTACTAAAATCCGGCCCTGGCTGCTGAAACAGATTCGCCAAGGTATGCGAGTTACTTTCATGGATAATTTTGGCTTTCAATTGAATTCACGTAATTTAGGTCCCTTCGGCATTAACGCTTATCGTTACAAACCAGAGGTTTCTAAACTTAAAATTTCGATGAAATCCAATATGATGGGGTATGAAGCTAAACCAAGAGCTGAGCTTGCTGGTTTTGCGCCCATTAATCTGACATCAGGTACGCCTCTCTTTGAAGTAGAAGATGCCTTAGGTAAAAAGTCTGATATGGCAGCCATTACGCCTTGGGGTGGTTATGTCTTGGCGCCCTACGTCATACAGGCTTTGCCTAATGAAACGAGCCGCTGGTTTATTAACCCCTTTGAATTTTTCAAAGCCACATGGCGGCTGCCTCTGATGCCTGTCCCTGATGTTACCACGGAAAATGGGCGTCGTTTGATGATGGTGCATGTGGATGGTGACGGTTTCATTAGTCGGGCGGAATGGGATATCGATGATGTGCGCTTTGCTGGTGACGTTATGGAAGAGAAAATTTTCAAAAAATACAAAGTTCCCACCACAGTTTCAGTTATTGTGGGCGAAATTGCGCCCTTTGGCGTGCTGCCTAAATATTCAAAACGTTTCATGGATACGGCGCGCAGTACTTTTAAATTGCCCTGGGTAGAAATAGGCAGCCATACCTATTCCCATCCTTATTTTTGGCGGGAGATCGAAGCCCAGCCTGAGCTTTCAGTAACAGAGAAAAATCGCTATAATTTACCCGTTCCAGGCTATAAGTTTGATGTCAACCAAGAAGTCTTAGGCTCAGTTGATTGGATAGATAGAGAATTGGCTCCTAAGGGTAAAAAAGTAAGTGTTTTCCTTTGGTCTGGTGATACAGATCCCTCGCCCAACGCAGTTAGACTGGCTTACGCCGATGGTTTGGTTAATTTAAATGGAGGTGATACAAAAGTTACCAAAGCAAATAATTCTATCACCAGCATGGCACCTTTAGGGGTGTACAAAGGCAAGTATTACCAAGTATTTGCGCCCAATCAAAATGAAAATTACTACACTAATGATTGGCTGGGACCCTTCTATGGCTTTGAGCGGGTTATTGAAACCTTCCAATTAACAGAAAATCCCGTGCGTTATAAGCCCATCGATGTTTATTACCATTATTATTCCGCTACCAAGCAAGCATCACTTTCCGCATTGAATAAAGTTTATGATTGGGCATTGAATCAATCTGTGTTCAATATATACATTTCAGAGTATTTTGAAAAAGTTATGGGTTTTAATCACGTCGTAATTGCAAAAACACAAGAGGGTTGGCTCATTAGAAATTATGGTGCATTGAGAGAGCTCCGAATTCCTATATCTGCTGGTTACCCTGACTTAAGTAAAAGTCAGAATATAGCTGGTTACAATAAGCATGGAAATAGTTATTATCTGCACCTGGGCCCAGACACACAGACCTATTTGCAGCTGCAACCTAAACCACCAATAAATGCGTACCTAGCCAGCGCCAATGCCCGGTTGACGAAATTTGAGCGGACCAAGGATGGGCTGCTTTTCGATTTCAAAGGTCACATGCCCTTGATCTTTGAGCTCGCTAATGCCAAGGGATGTAGCTTAAAAGATGGCAATGGAATTCTGCAAGGAAAGCAGACAACTGATGGAATGACGGAATTTAAACTGGCAGGGACACAAAGCCATGGACTTACGTTACGTTGCTAACAAGCAGCAAATCGAGGAAAATGTAAAACGGCCACAATTTGCCTCATGGGGAACCATAGGCTCTTTTGTATTGGTGGTTTTGTTCGTTTTTTTTATTCTTTTCCCCCGGGCTGCTTTGCATCAAGATATTTTTAAAACCGCTGGCGTTAGTGTCATTACTGAGGCGTATTTAGATAATTTATTGCGCATTTACCCTGACAATAAAGATTTACGTCTTATGTTGGCTTCACAGCAAATTAGTTTAGGTGAAATTGATAAGGCTGAAGCAACCCTCAAACCCCTCTTAAACAATGATGATCCAAGCATCCGCCAAGAAGTGATTTGGTTCAAATTTAAACTGTTACAGAAACAAACTTACAGCTATGAAGAAGGCACTGCTGATCGTAAATCCGGTGAAGAACAAATTAAGAAAGAAATCCCCATTTTGGCGGCTAATGAACATGACCGAAACAAATTATTGAGCTTGGCTCGGGATGCCCTATCAGTGGATGACCCTCGTGCAGCTTTGCAGATTTACAAAAAGCTTATGACTTTGCCCGATATCATTGTCGGTGGATGGGTAGCCACAGCCGCTAAAACAGCTTTGGCTGCTGGCGATTATGACACGGCGTCTCGTTATTATATTATGGCGATGCAGCAAAGTGAAAATATCAAACTGAAACGGGAATATTACGTTACAGCTATTCGCAGCTTGGAAATGGGTAACATGCCGAAGAAAGCGTTGGCCTTAGCTGATCGTTATTATGATCACAGTTTGGCCGACACCAATACCTTAGTTTATTTGGCGCGCATTGCCATGTCAGCTGGGAATCCTCAACGAGCCGATTTCTATGTGAGGCAGTTAATTTGGATTAGACGACATTCCGATAAACAACCTGCGGGGAGTCGACGATGAAAGGTATTGGCTCTCTGCTAAAATATTGTTCATTGACTGGCATCCTGTTAATAAGTTTTGCCTATCCCGATGGCTTGCTTTCTGCTCCAGAGAATACCTCTTCGAGCACGACGTCACAATCCAAGGAAAAATCCTCTAACCCTGTGAGTTTTGAAACCTTGGCTAATGATTCTCAAATGGTCAACCGCCAAGCCCTCCCCTTCGATGATCAAGTTTATGATTTAGCCTATCAAGCTTTTTTAGCGAACCGTAATCTAAAAGATGCTTTTCTTTTAGCACAATCAGCAGTTCAACAGAATCCAGATAATTTGCAATGGCGCCAACGCTTAGCACAAATGGCTACTTGGTATGGCAAACCTCGCGTTGCTTTGCAGCAATGGCAATATTTATTGGAGCATGGCAAACAAGAAAAGCAACATTTAGACAGCATTATTGACTTAGCGCAAGGTTTGCATGATGACGGTGTTTTAATCGAGGCTTTGCATGTAAAAATTAAAATTTATGGTGATGACCAGGAAGTTTGGAAGCAAATGATTAGCGCTTATGAGCGTCTTAATCAACCTGAAAAAGCCATTGATTTGTTGAAGCAAGCTAATGCCCGCCAACCGAAAGAATTATACCTTTTGTTGATGGCTGACATTTACGACAACATGGGGTTCCCTCAACAGGAATTCGATACTTTAAATAGTATTAAAGCCAAGTACGGTGTTACGCCAGGCTTAGCCGCTCGTCAGGCAGAAATTCTTTATAATGAAGGTAATTTGCAGGGCGCATTAAATACTTTGCAACAAGCAAAAAGCAAAGCGCAAGCAACAGACACACGTTATTGGCGTAGCATGGCAGATTTATCTTGGATGATGCAAGATAGGCCCGATGCATTGCAAGCTTCAGAAGTTTTGGTTAAAAGTGGGTATGCTACTCTTGAAGATTACCAGCGTCTTATTAATTTACTTCAATTTAAGGACCCTCAGCGAGCCTTTGATCTTTCTCAACGAGCTTGGAAGAAATACAAAGACCCTTCCCTCTATCTTACTATGATGAGCTTGGGTAATGACATTAAAGATTGGGGTGCACTTAAAGAAAGTTACACGGCGTTATCACCCGATGTGAAAAATGAATTGAGCCAAATTCCTTTCTTTTGGACCACGGTAGCACAAATTTGGCAGCAAGTAGGCCGCCCTGATTGGGCTCGTGAGGCTTATTTACAAGCTTTGGATCAGGACCCTACCGGTACTGGCATGCGTGCGGGTTATATTTGGTTGCTTATTGATCAGAAAGACTATGCTACTTTGCAAGATGTATTGATGGAATGGCATTCTGATATTGATTTAAAAACAGATCCTCAACTTTGGGATGCTGCAGCTAACGGCTACTTATTCATGGGTAATCGCCCCATGGCCATAACTATGTTCCAAGAAGAGCTGCCCACTAAATTAAATGATTTCCCTTGGTTAATAACCTACGCAGCCACGCTAGAAAACATGGGTTATCATCGTGCTTCAACGGATTTATTCATTTTTATTTGGGATCGCATCAATCAGCATCACCAACAAAAGGCTGAAGAATTAAGTCCCCAAGAATGGGCGCCTTATATTGAAACGGCAGCGCGTCGCTCGCCTGGTGATATATATGGTAAAAGCGTTCAAAAGTTTGCTCAGGGTCCCCATATGGTGGCTACCCCCGATATTCTCACTAGCTATTCCTTAGATACGCAAAATTATGAGTTGGGCAACTATTTAGTAAACTACTATAAGTCTAAACAAGTAAAACCACCACCGTTGCAGGGTTTGTTTTTAGCCCTAAATAACAATGATACGCCATTAATGGAAGAGTATTTGTTAGACCATGCCGATGTATTGCGTCCTACGGACAACCGTGATGCTGCCTTGCGTATGAATTACTATGCTTTGGCAGAACAATATGCCTATGAAGCCACGGATAAATATCCCTACGATACTCTGCTGCATGACCAAGCTTCAGATACTTTACTTAATGGTGCTGATTTTGTAAAAGCCAATGAACAGTTCATTAAGGTAGGTTCTGTGGAAGGCATTCAAACCATTATTAAGGGCAAATATTATATCAGCCAAAACTGGGCTGTAGCACCTTATGTGAGTTATATTGGCAATCAAAAGTCTGTTGCTCAAGAGAGCATTACGAATGTGCCCGATGATGATTTAGAAGGCGGCTTGAACTTCGACTACCGTTCTTTTAGGAATCAAATGGAATTAAGTGCTGGTGTTAGGGATGCTTTGTATACCTTCCCAACGGCACATTTTAATGACATTTATAAAATTACCAGCGCTCTAACGGGTCAGCTCTTCTTGGGATACAACCAACGTGCTGCCGAAACCACCGCCCTCTTCGTTGGTGGCGTGAAGGACAATGTGGTGGGTAATTTAAGTTATGAAGTAACTCCCTACAATGTACTTGTAGGTCAATACGAAGCTGATTTATTTACGGATCAACAAAGCCGCTACTTAGGTTACGGCAATGTATTTACTGGTCAGTATATCCACCGTTTACGTTTAGATTATCCCGACATAGCCTTAAGGGCCTTCGGAGAGTTACATTTCTATAATGGTCCTGGCTCCTTGCAAGGCAGGACCACTCAGCTTGTACCCACAGGGACGGTAGCAGATGCTGACTTCCTTGTGCCTGAGAGTTTCAATCAATGGGGGCTTGGGTTCGACTACGATAACTTTTATCGTGGAACCTATACGGACCGGCTGCGCCCCTACTTTTCAGGTAATGTCTTCTTTAACTCCGTCTCAGGAGTGGGCTATGATGCCGATGGTGGTTTAAAAACCAGCGTATTTGGTAATGACCAATTGGATATCTACGGTGGTTATAGTCAGGGGGCTGCGGGTCAAGATCAGATCAACAGCGTATTTGGTTTATCTTATCAGTACTTGTTTTAATACACTTAAGGGAGTGACAACATGAAGAGACTGTCGGGGCTGCTAATCGTACCTCTGATTTTATTATTAGCGGCTTGTACCACCGTAACTTACAACACAACGCCACGCTTTTCGAGCAATGCGAAGTGGATGGTTACACCATTTATTAATAATACCGAAACGCCTCGTGCGGGTAATCGTGCAGCGGCCATCACCATTGGTTTGCTAAGAACCCGCGGCATTAAGAACGTGGTTATGTATAACAAACCCACCGCTTCTAAAGGTATGTTGCCTCAACAATTCACACGCAGAGACCAAGCTCGGGCCATTCGTACAGCCAGAAGCCGCGGTATTCGTTATGTTATGACCGGTACGGTTAATGAATGGCGTTATAAAGCAGGTCTTGATGGTGAACCAGTTGTTGGCATAACCTTGGATACCGTTGATACACAGACCAAACAAGTGGTTTGGACATCAGTTGCCAGTGGTTCTGGTTGGGGTCGTAGCTCCATCAGCCATGTAGCGCAGAAGATGATTAACGAATCATTGTATGGTCTCGCGTTAGGAGGAATTCAACATTAACGCGTTAACATTCTGGTTTAAAGACCGCTTTAGAGGCACCCTTTGGGGTTGGCTAGAAAGCGCAGTCATGACCTTACTTATAGTGACGGCAGGCTTTTACTTATCGCCTGCCGATCCCTTTTTCATCCACAATGCTTTCCCTTGGACGTGGCTTGTGCCATTGCTAGTTGCATTGCGCTATGGATTGGGCCCTGCCCTATTGTCAGCGGTAATTATTGCCATTGCCTTTGCGGCAACCCATTCTTACGCAAGCGTCAATCAATATCTCTATCGAGTTTACTTTCTAGGTGGATTTATTTTGACGTTACTCTGTGGTGAATTCAGTGCATTGTGGTCTGCTCGTGTCCGTCAATCTGAGCAACTGTATCATTATGCGGAGGAGCGTTTAGAGATGCTTTCCACCACATATTTTATGACACGTGTTTCTCACGATAGGCTTGAACAAAATCTCATTAGCAAACCTGCCACTATGCGTGGTGCCATGGAAGATCTTCGTTCTTTGATTTCGCGGCATAAAGGCCAGTTAGATCATGAGTCTTGCAGTGAATTATTGCAAATATTATCGCAATATTGCTCTTTGCAGAGCGCGGCTATTTTTCCAGTAAGACATCATAAAAGTCGTGAAGGACTAATGGCTATGTTAGTGCATGCTGATGTAGATACCGTTGACGGTGAAGCCATTGCCAGTGTTGGTGTGGGTTTTTCATTTAAGAAAAATGATCCCATGGTGGAGCTTTGTGTGCAAGATAAACAAACTAAATACTATTCTGTTAGGGACATCGATGATGATATCCACTCAGAGTATTTGGTTACAGTGCCCTTGCATAATGAAGATGGTGATCTGCTTGCAATTCTTTGTATCAAAGATTTGCCCTTTCTTGCCTTGGAGGTTGAGAATTTACAAGTATTAACCATTCTTGTGGATTATTTCAGTTATAACCTTTGGGCTAGTAAGATGGGCAGCAGAGTGCTTCAAGCTCATCCCGATTGTCCGCCAGACTTTGCCGGAGAATTGGAAAAGCTGTTGCTGTTGAAGTCTCGCACTAACACTAACAGTGCATTGACAGCGCTTTATCTTAAATCTTCTCCTCACCGAGATGATTTAATCATTCAACATAAACGTCAAGTTCGTGGTTTGGATTTCATTTGGGAAACCAGCCGAGGTGATACCGCTATCATTATTTCCTTGATGCCATTCGCCAGCTCAACTTCGGTCGAAGGTTTTATGTTGCGTGTTGATAAATGGTTGAAAGACGTTTATGGGTATGAACTTAATGGGCCTGAAGTAGGCTTCCACTTTCAAATGTTAGTGGATGAAAATGCCAATCAAGTGATTGAACATTTATTGGAGTATGTGCATGAGGATTAAAGTCCTAGGCATATTTGCTATTATTTTGGATCTGTTGGCCATCAGTAGTTATGGTTTAACTCTGAGTATGCTTTCAGAAACAGCCATATTCCTATTTTTACATTTGGTGGCGGTGTTTACCTTAGTAAGTTGGAGTTGGCAGCGTATGCCTGCTGAGTTCAAGGAAACTAAGTTTACTCATTTCATTGTAATGACCATAATTTGCATTCTCTTCCCTATTGCAGGCCCTTTTGCCTTTATGTTGTGGATGAATGCGCTGATGCGGATTATGCAATTAGCTGATTATACCCATGTTAAAGGCGTAGATTCTCCTTTCTTCGAAGAGGAGGAAAAGTTCTATCCACCCCAGTTCAGCGAAGGGGGGGCTGTTGGTCGTTTGCGACATCCTGAGCTGCCCGTCACAAAACGTGTTCAAGCAATACTAGCCATCGATGCCTCAACTCATCGTGAACGCACTAATATCATTCGAAAGGCCTTGGGTGATACGGAAGATGAAGTGCGTTTGGTGGCTTTTGGTCTATTGGAAAACCAAGAGAAAGATATCACCGATGAAATTCATCATATGAGAGCTGTATTGGATAGACTAGAAACACCAGAGAAACAAGCTTTGGTGCAACGACGTCTATCTACTCTCTACTGGGAATTGATTTATCAAAATCTAGTGCAGGGTGATATTTTAGAGTATTCCATTGAGCGTGCTGAATTTTATGCTTTGGAAGCTAAAAAGATTCTAACCAATGATATGAATATTGATATTCTATTAGGACGTTTTTATCTCTACAAGAAAGAGTATGACATTGCCCTGGAAGCCTTTAAACAAGCTGACGAGATTGGTGCTCCAAGCAGTCGCGTTCTCCCTTATATGGCAGAAATATATTTTTATCAACGTAATTTTAAAGAATTACGTAAATTATTAGCACGGGATCATTCCTTACGTGAAGCCGTTTCACTCTCACATGTGGTAAAATTTTGGTGTCCAGTATGACGAAAAAAACAACTGAACAAGCCAACGAGCACGTGCTCATGGCAGCGGATCAAGTAGATATTTTGCTTGTACTAGAAGGTACATACCCATACGTACATGGTGGTGTTTCTAGTTGGGTTCATGAAATTATTACGGCCTTCCCACAATATACCTTTGGTGCTATTTTTCTGGGGAGTATACCTGAAGACTATAAAGGCATTCTTTATGATCTACCTAAAAATTTAATTCATTTAGAAACCTATTATCTTTTTGACTTCACCCAATTCCCTGAAATTGAACCCCATCAGGGCAATGCTGAAGCCCATGAGTTTGTTGGCACTATGCATGAATGGTTCCGTGAACCTGAAGGCTGTCAATTTGACGAACATATTAATAATTTAGATTTTTACTTGGACCCCAAAAAAGGTGTCGACTACAAACAATTTTTGTATTGCAAAGAGTCTTGGAAGTATATCAGTAAGATGTATGATGAGCATTGCACAGACCCCTCTTTCATAGACTACTTTTGGCAAGTTCGTAACATGCATACACCTATCTGGCAATGTGCTCAAATTGCCAATACAGCGCCTAAAGCACGTATGGTCCATACAATTTCCACTGGTTATGCGGGTTTCCTAGCGGGCTTAATCAAGCATAATCAAAATATCCCCATGGCATTAAGTGAACATGGCATATACACCAAAGAACGCCGCATTGAATTACTGAAGAGCAAGTTATACAATCCGCAAAACTCCTTGGCATTTGAAAAGAATTTTGATATCAGCTACCTGAAAAAGATTTGGATGGGTTTCTTTGAAGCTCTGGGTCGCTATTGTTACCGTGCCTCGGATCCCATTGTTTCATTATTTGAAGAAACTCGTTCGCGCCAAGTTATTGAGGGTGCTGATGAAGCACGAACACTGGTGATCCCTAATGGGATTAATATTGATAGATTTCGCTCTATCCGCCAAGTCAATAGAAAAGAGATTCCACCGGTTTTCTGTTTGCTCGGTCGTGTAGTACCAATTAAAGATATTAAAACTTTTATCCGCGCTATGCGCAGCATTATTAATAAAATCCCAAAAGCAGAAGCATGGATTGTCGGGCCAACGGATGAGTCACCCGCATATATGGAAGAATGTAATTCATTAATAGAAAGCTTGGATCTTCAAGATAAGGTGAAATTTTTAGGCCATCAAGATCCCGTGGAAATATTTCCAAAAATAGGTTTAATGGTTCTCAGCTCTATCAGTGAAGGTTTGCCTTTGGTGATCTTAGAAGCATATGCCGCTGGTATACCCGTTGTATCTACAGATGTAGGGTCATGCCGGCAATTAATCGAAGGTGATCGAGAAGAGGACCGTGCCATAGGTTCATCTGGACGTGTAGTTGGTATGGCGGACCCCATTGCTTTTTCTGCAGCTTGTCTTGAATTAGCTTGCGATACTGGCGAGTGGAATAAGTGTTCGAAAGCAGCTGTTACACGCGTTGAAAAATATTATGCAGATAACTTGATGTTTGATTCATATAAGGAAATCTACGAAGGAGCACTAAGCTAATGGCAGGGATAGGCATTGAGTTACGACGGCTTCTGGAAAAAGACAGTTTCTTTGGAATGCTGCGGGCGTACACCTACGCAGGTGTCATCAGTTCCGGGCCTTGGATTATTTCCATTTTAGCCATGCTTTTTGTGGGTATCTTCAGTCTCATGACTGTTTCCCCTAAAATGGAAGTGGCACAATTTCTAGTAACCGTGACCTATCAAATTTCTGCTAGCTTAATTCTTACTGGTTTAGTCCAGCAAGCCTATACTCGTTATATTTCTGACGAACTTTATTTAGAACGCTTCCATGTGGTCACGCCCACCTATTTAGGACTCTCCTTTATTACCACAATAGCTAGCTTTATCCTTTCTTTTCTCTTTGTGGTTATCTTTTTTCGAGATATATCTTTAGCCTATCGAGCTATGTTCGTCGCTACTTTTGTTATTTTATGTAATGTTTGGATTGCAGCCGTTCTTTTATCTGGCATGAAAAAGTATAAAAACATTGTAGCTACCTTTTTTATTGGTTATGCTACGGTTCTTGTCGTGGCCCTTTCCTTGCGACCTTACGGTTTAGAAGGCTTGTTCTTCGGGTTTTTCTTAGGTCATTTAATTCTATTAATTGGTTTAATGTATTCAATTATTCAGGAATACCCGGCTGAACGTTTCTTTTCTCTCTCTTTTTTCGATGCTAAAAAAGTTTATTGGACCTTGGTGGGGGCGGGATTCTTTTTCAACGTTGGGCTCTGGGCTGATAAATATACCTTCTGGTTTAACCCCATGACTTCGGAACAAATTCTTGGGCCATTAAGAGCATCTCCGCTTTATGATTTCCCGATTTTCATTGCCTATTTGTCAATTATTCCAGGGATGGCCGTATTTCTTGTGCGTGTAGAAACAGATTTTGTGGAGTACTACAATAAATTTTTCCACGCTGTATTGCACGGTGGGTCCCTTTCTCATATTAGAGAAATGCAAGCCAACATGGTACTCACAGCACGCCAGGCAATTTTCGAAATCATCAAAATACAGGCTATAGCTGTATTAGTGGTTTTTGTTATGGGCCCCACTCTTTTATCTGCTTTGAACATACCGGGATTGTATGTCCACCTACTGAATATCGACATCGTTGCGGTAGGTTTGCAAGTGGTTCTACTGGGTATTGTGAATATTCTCTTTTACTTGGATAAACGCATGCATGCGCTGATTATCACAGTATTGTTCGCCATACTAAACGTAGTCTTTACTCAAATATCCATTAATTTGGGGGCATACTTCTTTGGGTATGGCTTCGCCTTCTCCCTGCTCTGTGTGATCGTTGTAGGGATGTATCTTCTGAATAAGGATTTGGATAATATCGAGTATGAAACCTTTATGTTGCAAGCCTCTATATAATAGAGGCTTGCAATATGTTTATCGAATGCCTGTAGCGGCCTTGGCTAATTTAGTGATTTCTACCCAACGGCCCTCATCTACCAATTCTTCTTTAACCATCCAGGTGCCGCCAATGCAAGGTACATTATTTAAAGCAAGGTAATTTAGCATATTGCTGGGATTGATTCCCCCAGTGGGACAAAAGCTAATGTCAGGGAATAAGCTGTGCACGGACCGAAGGAAAGACGCACCGCCACAAATTTCGGCGGGGAAAAATTTCAATATATTAAAGCCCATTTCTCGCGCACGCATTAGTTCGGATAAGGTTGAAATGCCTGGCAAATAGGGAATTTCTGTTTTTACTGCAGCTTCTGCCAATAAGGGCGTTAAACCTGGGCTAACTGCAAAGTCGACGTTTAAAGCTAATAATTGGTGGAATTGCTCTGAAGAAATGACTGTGCCAGCCCCCACTGTGACCTGTGGGAACTCTCGCTTAATAGCTTTAATCGCTGGCATAGCTGCGGGTGTTCGCAGAGTGACTTCAAGGGTATTCATGCCCCCCTCTAAAAGCGCATTAGCTAAGGGAATAGCCTGTTCTTCTTTAGTAATGGTGATAACAGGAATAACTTGAGTTTGTTTCACAATATGATTTATGCTAGTCATGCGATGTCCTTAATTACACGGTGCTTGACAATTGTAGCACTTGCCGGTCTAATTAACGAGCTTGATTTCTTGCTAGGAACATCAATGCTAGACTGATTTCGAACTAAGAGTATTTATGCGAGCTTGGGTTCTCACGTTGCAAACCTACCGTGAATACATCCCGGCAGGCTTCTAGTCCGCATCCCTGTGGCCTAGAGTTTGTAAAATGGGAGCCCCACCTCGCTTAGCATTGTTACTTAACGTCATCTAGGAGAGGTAAATTATGTCCATCAAGTTCGCCGCCATAGGTGAATGCATGTTAGAAATGTCACATTCCAGCTCTGGTCAATATGCCATGGGTTTTGCCGGGGATACTTTTAATGTAACTTTGTATCTTGCTCGTTATGCACAAGATATTCCTGCTGATGTTTATTATGTCACAGCCTTGGGAGATGATCCCTATAGCCAGCGAATGTTAGAATTTTTCAATCAAGAAAATATTAAAACTGATTTTATCCCGTGCCTTGCCAATGAAATGCCGGGTCTTTATTTTATTGAGACCGATGATGATGGCGAACGGCACCTTCACTATTACCGTAGCAATGCCGCTGCGCGGCATTTTTTCCAATCACCTAATGTTGAT
>JAJFKN010000037.1 GCA_021773195.1 Gammaproteobacteria bacterium
GGACCACGTCACCCCGGCAAGGACCACGTCACCCCGGCAAGGACCACGTCACCCCGGCAAGGACCACGTCACCCCGGCAAGGACCACGTCACCCCGGCAAGGACCACGTCACCCCGGCGAAGGCCGGGGTCCAGTGCTGAATACGACGTTCTCTGGGCTGCGCCTCAGGCACGGCTCAGCTACCTTCATAACTGCTAATCCACTACCAAATGAAACCATTATTGAGGATGACAAGGAATTATTTGCGAGGGTGGTTTTCTTAACTTCTCAGGCTCGTCTTGCACAACCTTGGGGGCATCATGAGCCCCAAAAACAGTCTGGCCTGCATAATTATCAGTAACCCTACCCCTTTGTTGAGTACTCCTTTCCAAGTCTAATTTTTCTGCTTCAAGCAATTCCATCTGTTGAACTTGCTCTTCATACCGTTGCTGCGACCCTGCAAGTTGTTCCTCAAGCTGTTGAATTTGTTGAGATTGCTCCTCAACTTGGCTTCTTAGGGTACCACTTTCCTCTTCCATCTGTTGAACTTGCATCTCATGCCCTTGCTGCAACTCTGCAAGTTGTGCCTCTAGGGCTTGAATTCTTTGAACTTGCTCGCCATCTCTAAGTCTTAGGGTCTCATTTTCTTCTTCTAATGCATCCATATCTTTGGCTTTCTGCTCAGAAACTTCTTCAGGTGGCTGGTATTTGATGCCATTCATATACAGCGTTATATTATGCAGGCTTAAACAAGCAGTTATGCGCTCAAGGACGTCATGCTGGGTCGTTTTAGGTATATGTATTTTGCGAACATTGGTCTCTTCATTTAGGCACTGAGCAAACGCATTAAGACTTGTTTCATCCATATCAGATAGGAAAGAAAGGCTGACCTGTAGAGCCGATACCTTTGAATTTTTTAACTGCGCAAATGGATTACCCGATGCTAAGTTCTCACTAAAATTTGGGAGCTCTCCTTCTAGGATTAAAGTTTCAACATTACTTTCAGCTAATGATGAAAAAACAATGGGTAGTTGTTCTTGACTAAAATGATTGTTTGAAATATCAAGTGTTTCAACGGGGATATCTTTAAAAGCAAAAAAGATTTTCGCAAGGTCCTCGTCGCCAACATGGTGGAGACCACTGTCAGCCATGCCTAAATACTCGATATGAGTTTCTTTTAAATGATAAATGAGATGTCGCCACCTATCATAATTCTGATTACGGAAAGTAAAACTCGACAAATTAAGTTTTTTCACCTTAGTATCAGCTAGTATAGCAAAATAAGACAGTGAGTCACGCATCTCCTCCTCTGAATGAAACCAGTGGCTTCCACTATATAACTCAATGGCAAAATTGCCCGACAAATCCAAATCCTCTACATCCGAGCCAATTAAATTATTAAACAGAGTAATATAATGGCAGGTTTTTCTCCCCTCTTTTTCAAAGGCCTCAAATATATGGTTGCTTGCTAAATTTAATCTTTTAATCTTTGATTTTTTTAGATGAAGGAAAAGACCAGAAAACTTTTCAATATAAACCCCAGCCTCGTTACTGTAGTCTGTACTACCTAAATCGTTCTCTGCCAAGTTAAGGCTGACCAACGATTCACTCTCAAAAATTGAAGACATGGCTCTACTCAATGCATCAGCTCTACACTTTCCAAGTGCATGTCCGCTTAAATCTAATTCTTTTAATGGGCTTTTGCTAAAATCTTGGAAAAAAGTCTCGATTGAGCCGCGAGCGTCTTTATCAGCATAGCTAGAAAGGCTGTAATCACGATAGACATTAGCAAACGCCAAGGATTCTATGGATGTACCTTCTAACCCATGGAAAAAAGAATTATTTCCTATACGCTGGAAATTCGTATATTTCAATTCAATATGCGTTACCTTGCTATGCTTAAATGCGGGGAAAACATTAGTATATTCCTGCAATGTGGAAGATTGTACATACTCATTATCTAAAGTAAGGTGCGCAATGTTGGTATCTTTTAAATGTGACAAGAGGCCTTGTAGCTCTTCTGCAGAAAAGGATGACAAAAAATTATGATCAAGCTCTAAGGAGGTAAGCGTTTTATTGTCTTTTAAAGCTAAAAGGAGCGAAACTTTGTCTTCTTTGCTGAAACGATAATGACATGACAAAGATGAGAGCCCAAGGTTCAAACGATGTACACTGGGACAGTCATTCAATTTACCCAGCAAATCAATAGCCTTTTCAACTTCTTTATTTTCTCTAGGTATATTTGGTCTGCCCTTTTTTATGGTGAAGTCTCGATTATCTATAGATATCTTAAGTCCTCTGGGTTTTCCTTGATTGATGGCTTCAATTTGCTTATCCATCTCAAGGGAGATAGTTGCTTTTTCAGCAAATGATGCATCGCTGAGATTAATTGTTCTGTAACTCATTGATTTCTCCGTAGTATTGTACTTATCAAGTTATTTCAGCTTCGCTGAAATGCTTATTTGGACTGGACCCCGGCCTTCGCCGGGGTGACGTGGCTTGCGCGCCGGGGTGACGTGGGCCTCGCCCGCCGGGGTGACGTGGGCCTCGCCCGCCGGGGTGACGTGGCTTTCGCGCCGGGGTGACGTGGGCCTCGCCCACCGGGGCGATGTGGGCCTCGCCCGCCGGGGTGACGTGGGCCTCGCCGGGGTGACGTAATACTATTTCTTCACGTCTTCAAAAAACTGCTTCACCCGCGACAACCAAGTATCAGAACGTGGGCTATGTTTCTTTGCGTCTTTGCCTAAAGATTCTTGGAGTTGTTTCAGCAATTCCTTTTGTTCTTTAGTTAATTTCACGGGGGTCTCTACCATAACGCGGCAAAGTAAATCACCATGACCACCGCCTCGAACGGAAGGTGAGCCCTTACCTCTTAAACGAAATAGTTTACCCGATTGAGTTTCTGCAGGTATTTTTAATTTTACTTTGCCACCTAAAGTAGGTACGTTTAATTCGCCGCCTAAACTGGCCGTAATAAAGCTAATGGGTACTTCTGTGTAAAGGTCATTGCCATCGCGATGGAATAGTGCGTGCTCTTTCAATTTTACTTGCACATAAAGGTCGCCCGACGGGCCACCATGCACACCGGCTTCCCCTTCGCCGCCTAAACGAATGCGATCGCCCGTATCCACACCAGGAGGAATCTTCACATTTAAGTTGCGATGTTCCCGCTTGCGCCCGTGACCGTGACAACTGGGGCAAGGATCTAAGACCACTTTACCTTGGCCACGACAGGTGGGGCAAGTTTGTTGAACGGAAAAGAAACCCTGCTGCATGCGCAAAGTACCTGTGCCGCCGCAATCGCGGCAATCGGCAGGCTTAGAACCCTTACGAGCCCCGCTACCGGAACAATCTTTACAAGCGACTAAGGTGGGTACGCGAATCTTAATGGTGTCACCAGCTACGGCTTGTTCCAATGTTAATTCCATGTTGTAACGTAAATCGGCACCCCGTTGAGCGCGGGAACCACCCTGTCTGGCTCCACCACCGCCTTCAAAAATATCACCGAAGATATCCCCAAAAATATCACCAAAACCGCCGGCACCAGCACCACCGCCTCCGCCAAATCCGCCGGGACCACCGCCCATGCTAGTATCCACACCGGCATGACCGAATTGATCGTAGGCCGTACGCTTTTGGCCATCGGATAATACTTCATAGGCACGCTGCACTTCTTTAAATTGTTCTTCCGCTTCTTTATTGTCGGGATTGCGATCGGGATGATATTTCATGGCCATGCGACGATAAGCCTTTTTAATTTCAGGCTCACTGGCGTTCTTTTGCACCCCAAGTACTTCGTAAAAATCGCGTGTTGTTGACATGTTAAACCTTGTTATTTAAACCAGCGGGCCCCGGAATTGCTTTGCAATCCGGGGTGACGTGGGTACTATTGTCAGGGTGGCATTAGTAGTCTTTAGGCTACGCAAGCCACCCTACATGCTGTAGTTAAGAGGCTTTTTGATCCTTATCGTCATCCACTTCCTCAAACTCTGCATCCACGGCATCTTCAGCTTTTTCACCGTCGGCTTGAGCTTCAGCACCACCAGTGTCACCGGTGTCAGCTCCATCGCCTTGCCCACCTTGCTCAGCATAAAGCTTTTGCGCCAAGGTTCCAGAGGCATCAGTAAGAGCCTTTGTCTTAGCTTCGATAAGATCTTTATCGTCACTCTTAAGCACTTCTTTCAATTCTTCGATGGCTTTTTCAATGGCTTCCTTTTCTTCTGCTGTAGCTTTATCACCCGCATCTTCCAAGGTTTTAGACGTCGCATGAATCATAGAGTCTGCTTGATTACGCACCCCTACTAATTCTTGGAATTTTTTATCTTCCTCAGCATGGGCTTCCGCATCTTGCACCATCTTTTCCACTTCTTCATCGGATAAACCACTGGAGGCTTTAATCACGATAGATTGTTCTTTTGCTGTAGCTTTATCCTTCGCTGATACATGTAAAATACCATTAGCATCGATATCAAAGGTGACTTCAATTTGTGGCATACCACGAGGCGCTGGTGGAATATCACTCAAATCAAAACGACCCAAGGATTTATTGGCCGAAGCCATTTCCCGTTCACCCTGCATAACATGTACTGTAACGGCTGTTTGATTATTTTCAGCCGTTGAGAATACTTGGTTAGCCTTGGTAGGAATGGTGGTATTTTTTTGGATGAGCTTAGTCATTACGCCACCCATGGTTTCAATACCCAAAGATAAAGGCGTTACATCCAACAATAAAATATCTTTTACATCACCGGACAATACTGAACCTTGAATAGCAGCACCCATAGCTACGGCTTCATCGGGATTCACATCACGTCGCGCTTCCTTACCAAAGAAATTCTTCACGGCTTCTTGCACCAATGGCATACGGATTTGACCACCCACTAAAATCACTTCATCAATGTCAGACACACTCAATCCGGCATCTTTAAGCGCTGTTTTACAGGGTACGATGGTACCTTTCACTAAATCTTCCACTAAGGATTCTAATTTCGCGCGAGTAACTTTGATGTTTAAATGCTTAGGACCAGATGAATCAGCCGTAATATAAGGTAAATTCACATCGGTTTGTTGAGCCGAAGATAATTCAATTTTAGCTTTTTCAGCGCCTTCTTTAAGACGTTGCAGAGCCAAAGGATCATTACGCAAATCCACACCAGAATCTTTTTTGAATTCATCCACGAGATAATCAATTAAACGTAAATCGAAATCTTCACCACCCAAGAAAGTATCGCCATTAGTGGCTAATACTTCAAATTGATGCTCGCCATCGATTTCAGCAATTTCAATGATGGAAATATCAAAAGTACCACCACCCAAATCATAAACTGCAATCTTTTGGTCGCCACGATTTTTATCCATACCATAGGCAAGGGCTGCTGCAGTAGGCTCATTAATAATACGTTTCACTTCTAAACCAGCAATTTTACCGGCATCTTTAGTGGCTTGACGTTGTGAATCATTAAAGTAAGCAGGCACCGTTATAATGGCTTCCGTCACGGGCTCACCTAAATAATCTTCCGCCGTCTTTTTCATTTTCATTAATACTTGGGCAGAGACCTGAGGTGGCGCCATTTTTTCATTTTTCACTTGCACCCATGCATCACCATTGTCAGCTTTAACAATTTTGTAAGGCACAATTTGAATATCTTTTTGAACCACATCTTCCTCAAAACGACGGCCAATCAAACGCTTAATGGCATACAATGTTGCCTCAGGATTGGTGACGGCTTGACGCTTTGCTGGCTGCCCCACAAGGGTTTCCCCATCATCGGTATAAGCGATGATGGAAGGGGTCGTGCGAGCACCCTCATTATTCTCAATAATGCGATATTTGCCAGCGCCTTCACATACAGCCACACAAGAATTGGTGGTGCCTAAATCGATGCCTATTATTTTACCCATTTTTCATTAATCTCCAGTTAACTCGTTGATAAACAAAGTACATTACTCTCTTTGGTTTAAACCATACACCAAATATGGGGGCATGGTTTGGAATTTCAAGGGGTTAACCCCAGGCTTAATTACTTGGCCACCACTACCATGGCAGGCCGAATCAGGCGGTCGTTGAGGGTATAACCTTTCTGTAGGACCGTCAGCACCGTCCCCGGATCCACCTCATTAGAAGGCTGCATAGACATGGCTTCATGGTGAGAGGGATCAAAGGGGTCGCCTTTAGGGTCCAATTGTTCGATACCAAAACGCTCCAGAACGTCCAAAAACATCTTTAAGGTAAGTTCTAGTCCTTCACGCATGGCTACAAGCTTTTCATGCTCATCATGCTCTACATCCAAGCCCCGCTCTAAGCTATCCACCACAGGCAACAGACTGTTGGCGAACTTTTCTAAGCCGAATTTATGGGCTTTACTCAAATCTTGCTGGGCACGCCGCTGTACATTTTCCAGCTCAGCATGCACACGCAATAGTTTGTTTTTGTACTCATCGGCTTGGCTCTGGGCTTCTTCTAGAACCTTTTGGACGTCTTCCATAGGTTGCTCTTCTGATATTTCTTCAGATGCATCCTGGTCAAGACTTTCTTCACCTGCGGAATTCTCCGTATCAGCGTCTTTAGCTAAATCTTCCCATTTGGAATGTTTTTCATCGTCGGACATGCTTTGTTCTCCAATTGATTGGCATGAGTAAGGCTATTATGGGGATCATTCTGCAGGATTCAAGGTCTATTACTTTGGCATCTCATGGAAACGTCCACTGCTGGGCAATCTCCATAGAAAAAATGCTTTCAAAATATTCAGATCTGGTCACATACACTGCGCTTTTCAACCGTCTTTTTATGGACCTTGCCTCGACATTGAACCTTCACCGTTAATCCATTGATGAATCCTCTGAGGGTGGGTTCAACGCATAAGACAATAATTTTGCTGTAATATTCACCATGGGGATGACTTTTTCATAATCCATGCGGGTGGGACCGATGACACCTAAAACACCCACGAATTGATTGCCTTCCCGGTAGGGTGCCGTGATGAGAGAACAGGTTTGCAGGGCATCATAACCAGACTCTTCACCAATATATATTTGCAATGCTTTGGCCCCCAAGCATTTATCCAGCATATTTAAAATGTCACGCTTTTGATTAAAGGCATCAAACAAAGAACGCAGTTCTTCCACGCTGGCATCTTCAGCCATATTCACCAAGTGATTTTGCCCAGATAAAATATAGGGGTCTTCCTGTGTTTCTTGTTCTAAGGCGCCATCCAGTAGTGTTACTGCTGATTGCATTAAGTTACCCAGTTTTTCTTGATCTTGACGTAACTCACCCATCAATGCTTCACGAATGCCATCCAAGGCATTCCCGGCAAAACGCTCACTGAGAAAATTAGCCACTTGTTGCAGTTCACTAGCACTGTATTTTCGGTCCGTTTGAATCACGCGATTTTGCACATCGCTTTCATTCACCACTAAAATCACCAGCACGCGATTGCCCGACAGAGGCAATAGTTCCATATGGCGCAGGATGATGCTCTCGCGCTTGGGCAAAGTAATTAAACCCGCCATGTGAGTCATCTGGGATAATAGATTAGAGGTGCTAGCTATGAGCGCTTGGGATGTGGTGGCCTGGTTTAAAGTTTGTTGATACTCCGCTAGGCTGTTTTCATCTAGGGGTTTGGTCACCAATAAATTATTGACGAATAAGCGATAGCCCTGAGAGGTGGGCACACGACCCGCAGATGTATGAGGGGAAGCCAAATAGCCGTGATTTTCCAGGTCCGCCATGATGTTGCGGATAGTGGCCGAACTCAAACCCAAGCCACCCTGCTCCGCCAGAGTCTTAGAACCCACAGGTTGGCCATCGCGAATGTATTGTTCTATCAACACTTTTAACAAATGCTGCGAACGATCCGACAACTGAGTCATGGGGGTTCCTCTCAAATGGGCTTCTAAAGGCATATTACCACTACTGCTGCACTTATGGGAGCATTCTTATCCGTGTCCATTGCCCCTGACTATTGCAAATCACCCCGAAGGCATGAATAATCCCCTCTGCATATTCCACAGGATAATGGTGCGGTGAAAAAACACTTAAAAACCTATATTTACTTTGCCTCAGCGGGCACCTTGGGCTTTCTCGTGGATGCCGGGATATTGTATCTCTTGGTCCATCTAGCACTCTGGAATCCCTATGGCGCACGCATAATATCCTTTACCTGTGCGGCTTTTTGTACCTGGCAAGTGAATCGACGTTTTACCTTTACCAGCAATGGCAAAAAGAAAACCCAGCGCGAAGGCATGGAATACTTTTTATTAAGCGCTTGCACTGCCTCATTAAATTACGGCATCTATTGTTTATGCATTTATCTATTGCCTTTCTTTTATGCCTATCCTGTTTTGGCCATCGCCGTCGCTTCGGCCTTCACTATGGTGGTGAACTTTCTATCCTATCGCTTTATTGTGTTTAAATAGTGAGCTTAAGCCTGACAAATATAAAGTTGAACCTCAGGGTTACAGACACTTCACCAAATTGCGTTTTGTTGATTTCGTGAAGTTTTTTATGCAACCTATTGATTTTATTGGACGAAAAAAACAGCTGGGATATGTACTTTTCTCATCTACCCGGTTTAATCCTTATTATTTGCGGTTCCATTTCCGGTTGGATAGAAACAAATATTTTATCTCACTCGGGTTTTCTAGGACGTATCTCACTAGACCTGGTATTAAAAGAATTACGCTTACCCAGATGCAGTGAATTCCTTACCCAGCTAGATCCTCATTTATCGAATTACGATAAATTAAAATTGTTAGCGGTCACCGGTGGCATACCAAAATATTTAGAAGAAATAATTCCCGGCCTGAGTGTAGAAGAAAATATACGACGCCTATGCTTTTAAGCCAGCGGGTTTTTATTTAATGAATTTAATAAAATATTTTATGACTTATTCAGTCGACGTTATGGAAGCTACACCCAATTATTGCGTGCCATTGCCCAAGGCGCCAGTGAACTGAACAGCATTGTAGCCTCTTCTTCGCTGTCAAAAAGCGGGCTAATTTCCGAATATTTAAAAGATTTAGAATTGGCTGGCTTTATCATCCGCGATTACACTTGGTCACTAAAGAATGGAGGTTTTTCTAAACTCAGTAAGTTCCGCTTATCCGATAACTATATACGTTTTTATTTAAAGTATATTGAAAAGCACCAAGGAAAACTTCGCACCCAAGCCATCGAAATTGAAAGTCTCCCAGCACTACCAGGCTGGGGTGCAGTCATGGGACTGCAAATGGAGAATTTGGTTTTGAATAATCGACCCATGGTCCATAAAGCCTTGCATATAAATCCCAATGAAATCATCATGACTAACCCCTACTTTCAACGCAAAACAAAGGTGACGCCAGGCTGCCAAGTGGATTATATGATACAAACCCAATATAACACCTTGTATCTGTGTGAAATCAGAGCTTCAAAAAATCCCATCGGCAGCGAAGTCATCCATGAAGTGCAGGATAAAATTCAACGCCTGAAACGACCCAAATATTTCACCCTGCGCCCAGTTCTACTACACACTAACGGTGTGACCGATCAATTGCGAGACAGCCAGTTTTTTTCTAATATCATTGATATTAAAGATTTCTTACAAGATTGAAAATCTCATTATCCTGCGTAGGTTAGAATTCACTATATTTCTGTACTTAAATTAAACAGGAATTAAGCCTTGAAATTCAGGAAGAAATCCATACATAAATGCGCTATGATGGCCAAAACCCGCGAGGATTGCTTATGTCTGATCAATTTAAAACCATCGGTCTCATTGGACGTTATACCCGTTCCACGGATCTCATCGATGCCACTTTGACGGCTCTGCATGGATTCCTGCTAAAACGCGGTAAGAACGTCATTATGGATCGGGGATCTGCTGAGCAGTTGAGCTTGGGTAATAGTACCCTATGTGAAAGGAACGAGTTGGGCCAGCGATGTGATTTGGTTATTGTAGTAGGCGGCGACGGTAGTCTATTAACTGCCGCTCGCGCGGTGGTGGAATGCGACATCCCTATTTTAGGCATTAATCGTGGCCATTTGGGTTTTTTAACAGATATTCACCCCGACGATTTTGAAAAAGAAGTGGATGCCGTGTTAGCCGGTGAATACATGGAAGAACAACGCTTCCTATTAACCACATCCATTCACGATAATGGCAAAAGTGAAATCATGGGCGACGCCTTAAACGATGTGGTGTTAACACCCGGCGGCGACCCCCACATGATTGAATTTGAAACTTACATTAATGATCAATTTGTTTGTCGTCAACGGGCCGATGGTTTGATTGTAGCAACCCCAACAGGTTCTACCGCTTATGCTTTATCCGGGGGCGGACCTATTTTGGATCCCAACTTAGATGCATTGGTATTAGTCCCCATGTTCCCTCATACCTTAAGCAGTCGCCCTATTGTCGTTAATGGTAATCACGAAATTAAAATTGTCATAAGTGAAAATAATCAAGTGACACCTCAAATCAGTGCCGATGGGCAAAACCGTCGTTTAGTGAATAAAGGCTGTGAAATTCACATTCGCAAAAAAGATAAAAGACTGCGACTCATTCACCCTAAAAACCATAATTTCTTTAGTGTTTTGCGCGATAAACTGGGTTGGGAAACAAAACTCACTCCTTAGGATTTGCTATGTTAACTCAATTAGTCATCCAAGATTTCGCTATTATTGAAAGTCTCACTTTAGACTTACACAATGGCATGACCACTGTCACCGGTGAAACGGGTGCGGGGAAATCCATTATCATCGATGCGGTGGAAATTGCTTTAGGACAACGGGCTGATACAGGTTGGATACGCCATGGCAGCGAGAAATGCGATATTACTGCTGCCTTCCAATTGGGCAAGAATGAAAATGCCCGTGCCTGGCTGCAGGAAAATGAATTAGACAATGATGACGAATGTTTAATCCGCCGCGTGATTCATGCTAATGGCCGCTCTAAATCTTTCATTAATGGGACGCCAGTCACTTTACATCAGGTGAAACAACTACGTGAACGGATCATAAACATCCATGCACAACACAGCCAACAATTACTATTGAATACTCAAGGGCAACGACAACTCTTCGACGCCTATGCTAATCATGGTGCCTTGTTGGAACAGGTAAAAAACAGCTTCAATCAATGGCAAAGCATCCAGCATGACTATGATGAACTAGTGACAAAAATGGAACAAGGCGATGCCCGCGAAACCCTCCTGCGTTATCAAGTGGATGAATTAGAAAAGCTTGCCCTACTAGTAGGCGAAGTGGAAAGCCTACATCAAGAACACAAACAACTCACTCATGGGGATCGCTTGGGATTATTATATCAAGATATTTTATCGAGTCTTAATCAATCCGAAGAACAAACCATTGAAAGCCAACTCCATCAAATGACTCACAAGTTACTGGAAATCCATGAATGCGGTGTAGACGTATCCCAGGCTTCCGAATTACTAAATAGCGCTATCATTCAATTACAAGAATGTGCGGCAGATATTCAATATAAGCAAGATACATTAGACATTAACCCCCAACGTTTGCGCGAGGTTGAAAATCGTTTAGAGCTCATCCATGACATAGCACGCAAACATCATGTGGAACCCGAAGCTCTCACAGAGCATCACATAAAACTAGCGCAAGAGTTACAGGCATTATGTGATAGTGAACAACGACTGTTGGATTATCAACAAGAAATTGCGCAGTTGAGAAAAGAATATGATGCTTTCGCGAAAAAACTCAGCGACAGCCGTAAAAAAGCTGCAAAACCCTTGGCCAAAACTGTTGAAGCATCCATTCAACAATTGGGCATGCCCAAAGGCCAGTTTTCTGTGCAATTTAGTGAAGCCAAACAACCCACCTCCCATGGTTTGGATAATTTTGAATTTTATGTTTGTGCCAATCCAGGTCAACCCATGCAACCCCTAACCAAAGTTGCATCAGGCGGTGAATTATCTCGGATTAGTTTGGCCATTCAAGTATTAACGGCGCAGCAAGACGTAACACCTTGCTTAATCTTCGATGAAGTGGATGTGGGCATCGGTGGTGCTACGGCAGAAATTGTCGGGCAATTGCTACGTCAATTAGCCAAACAAGCCCAAGTGTTATGTATTACCCATTTACCGCAAGTGGCATCGCAAGGCCATCATCATCTTTATATCAGCAAAGAGACCCAAGATAAAACCACCCATTCTAATGTGATTTATTTGGATAAAGCTCAGCGCATCGAAGAAATCGCCCGCATGTTGGGCGGTGTTAAAATTACCAAACAAACCTTAGCCCATGCAGAAGAAATGTGTGAAGGAATAAAATAATGTATACCGGAATCATACAACATGTCATAACTGTGGAACATATCAAAGGCCAAACCGGCTTGATGGATGTAACCTTTGTTTTTCCTGAAAATGCATTAAAAGGCCTTGAATTAGGTGCCAGCGTTTCCATCAATGGCACCTGCTTAACGGTAACCAAGATTAAAAAAGACTTAGTGACTTTTCAAATCATGCAAGAAACCCTAGGCCTCACTACTTTAGGTAATTTACAAGAAGGTGATAAGGTGAACATGGAACGCTCTTTACGCTTCGGCGATGAAGTGGGCGGACATATGCTTTCAGGCCACGTGCACGGTCAAGCTAAAGTTGTCTCACGTGTAACTTCTGAAAATAATTTACAGCTTACTCTGGAAGTCCCCGATAATTTAATGCCCTATATTTTACCTAAGGGTTTTGTAGGATTGCATGGGGCTAGCTTAACCGTGGGGGAAGTCACAGATAATCAATTCAATGTGCACCTCATTCCAGAAACCCTAGCGCGAACGAATTTGGGCGAACAACCTGACGGCGCCTATTTGAACTTAGAAGTGGATCAAACCACCCGTACTATTGTGGATACGGTGAAAGCTTATTTGAAATCAGCCTAGCACACCGTACTGCTTGAAACACAACGATTACCACTCGTGTAAAGACAGCAGTGATGCCCTGAACCACAATGGGAATCTTCCGTACACTGATCCCATTTTGCATTATACAAATTTTTCTCCGTCAAAAAGCTGTATTGCAAAAGAGGTTGTTGCTGAGTGATTTGTGCTTCTGTCGCCATGGCAATAGCGCCAAAGGCTAATGCTAAAATCATTATGACTATTTTCATGAGAGAACCCTCATAGATTAAGCTATGGAACAGTATAGTCTATGGGTTTAATGTATTGATTTTTTGTGGAAAGTTAAACGTCTTTACAATCCGGACATACGCCATAAATATAAAGGCAATGATCCGTGATGGAAAAGCCTTTTTCTTTGGCGATACTTTCTTGACGCTCTTCAATGAGGTCATCCACGAATTCTTCTACTCGCCCGCATTTCACGCAGACTAAATGATCATGGTGCTCACCTTGATTCATTTCAAAAACCGAATGTCCACCTTCAAAATGATGACGAGTCACCAAACCTGCTGTTTCAAATTGGGTTAAAACTCGATAAACCGTGGCTAATCCCACATCTTCACCTGCCTCCAAGAGTGCACGATAAACGTCTTCTGCGCTCATATGGTGGTCGTCAGCATTCTCCAAAATTTGCAGAATTTTTAAACGGGGCGCCGTGACTTTTAAACCGGCTTTGCGCAATTCGCTATTGTCCAACAGGGACTCCTAGATACTTCCATAGATGTAGAGTTCTAGTATAGTGTTTTAGCAGCCCATTTTCACCACCTAATTGATTTTCTCGGCGAAATAAGGTTTACTGCTGCCAACCGGGCACGGGAAAATGTGTCACAAATTTGAACAATGGGCCCCATTATGAAGAAGTACATACTCTTATTAATCCTGCCAGCACTACTGCTTTCTGGTTGCAGTTATTTAAGAGTTCATAAATTAAACATACAACAGGGCAATATTGTTTCCGCAAAACAAGTGCAACGATTAAAGCCAGGCATGACGAAATCTCAAGTACGCTTCATCTTGGGCAATCCCGTAATGGATGATCCCTTCAGCGATAATCTCTGGACCTACATGTTTACCATCAAACCTGGTTATGGCAAGTATGCACAACATCAATTGGTCTTAACTTTCCGTGGTAACAAGCTACGTAAAATTGAAACGGATATAAAGCGTAAGACCTTACCAGAACCTTTCCCACCTTTGGTGAGTACCCCTTAGGATTTTGTTTGTCCTTGGCGTGTACGGCGAGCGGTTTTTGGATCGATAATTAAAGGACGATAAATTTCAATGCGATCCCCCGCTTGCAGGATATGATCCCAAGAAACTTGCTTACTAAAAATGCCTACTTTTTGTTGGTCAGGATCAATATCGGGATACAAGATCAAAATACCCGACTGTTCTACAGCTTCTTTTACCGTAGCGCCTTCTGATATTTCTATCGTTAACAACGATTGTTTTTCTGCCGTGGCATAGGTGACTTCTACACTGATGGGATCACGCTTTTGCGGTGCCATAAACATCCTCAGCTCGTTCGCAAAAAGCATCCACTAGGGAGTTAGCCATTTGGCTAAAGACAGGACCAACAGCTAAGCTCAATAGCTTCCCAGCAAATTCAAACTCCATATCCAAGCTTACACGACAACCACCATTATCTATGGGCTCAAAACGCCAAAAGCCTTCTAAATGGTGAAAGGGTCCATCCAACAAACGTAATTCGATCATCTTATCTTTTTGGAGACGATTACAGGTAGTAAAGGATTTTTGAATACCGCCTTGGGCCAATACCAATTTGGCGCGCACTTCATCTTCTGTAGCGCTTTCTACGGTACTGTCTACACACCAGGGGAGGAAGTCTGGGTAGGTTTCCACATCAGCCACCAATTGGTACATTTGCGCTGGCGAAAAAAGTACTTCAGACGATTTTTTTATAACTGGCATAGTGGAGCCCCTGTTGTAAGAAGGCATTATTTTCCAACATTCTGCCCTTTCACTCAAGGGCTATGTGGATAAAGGGCCCGAAAATGATGGATT
Organism: Gammaproteobacteria bacterium; assembly: GCA_021773195.1. Classification (GTDB taxonomy): domain Bacteria; phylum Pseudomonadota; class Gammaproteobacteria; order JAKBBU01; family JAKBBU01; genus JAJFKN01. Next base: position 14,919 of record JAJFKN010000037.1, read on the forward strand.
CTCGGAAATTAGAGGGTATAATGTGGCTATTATGGGTAAAAAGACGCAATCCTCTTCCAGCACCATTGCCCTCAATAAAAAGGCCCGTTTTGAATACCAATTGGAGCAACACTACGAGGCCGGCCTCGCCCTCCAAGGTTGGGAAGTTAAGAGTTTACGTGCAGGAAGAGTCAATATTTCCGATAGTTATGTTCACCTCAAGCGAGGCGAAGCATGGCTTTTTGGCGCCCATATTTCGCCCCTAGATTCCGCGTCCACCCATATAAAAGCCGACCCCTTAAGAACACGTAAGCTCCTGTTACATAGGGAAGAATTAGAAAAGCTCATCGGCGCCATCGAACGCAAAGGTTATACCTTGATTCCATTGGCTTTATATTGGAAAAACAACATCGCTAAACTGGAAATTGCCTTAGCCAAGGGTAAAAAACAACATGATAAGCGTGCATCCATCAAAGACAGGGAAACCAAGCGGGACTTGCAAAGAGCCTTAAAAACTCCCAAATAAGCGACTTCGAGGCTATTCTTTGGTATAATCAGGGTATGAACTCTCATTTGCAATGGGAGTTTTCTAAGGGTAAGAGACGCAGTTCTCCCCCTTAGGTGCGAGCGCGGATTCACTCCACGCAAAGCATATAAACAAGGGGGCGATTTGGCTTCGACGCAGATTGCGAAACCCAAGGTGCATGCCGAGGATGTAGTTCACCTCGTAAATCCAGCTACAGGCAAATATAACTGCCAACGATGAAGATGGCGGCGTAGCCGTCGCAGCATAAACTCTCCGAGTTTCTTGTCTGCACCGTCAACCAACGATGCTTGTAACGTTGAATTGACGGTCATAGTTAACAAGCTCGCAACAAAGCCTGTCTGAAGCCGCGTTGTTAAGATCTTTACAGACTCGCGTTATAATGGCCTCGCCCGATAGGTTGTGTAACGTTAAATAAAAAAATATTGGGATAAGCATGTAGAGCTGAGGATGTAGGATTTACGGACGCGGGTTCAATTCCCGCCGCCTCCACCATATAACTGTTTGATTTATCAAGAGAAACATCCCCCTCCTGGGGGTAGAGGCACCGTAGAGGATCCATGGTTTTCAGGTGCGCATCCCAATTATGCACCGGCCTATAACCTGAATGTAGGGAGTGATCAGGGATCCAACGGCCATACGTCTTCATCACCATTTCCACATCCACATGCCCCAATTGCTTTGACATCCACATGATATTTTCGCCTTGGGATAGCATCATCGATGCATAGGTGTGGCGTGTTTGGTAAGGGTTGACCTGCTCCCAATAAACTGTACCAGACATAATTAGAGAAATTTGGCAAAATGACCTTATAGAGAGAGGAGAATTTTGTCATGAAGAAACGTTACACTGAGCAACAATTGCCCGTGCTTGTCAGTGTGTATCTAAATAAAAAAGGCACCAGTGACATCATGATTTCTCTTTTAACTGATAAATTAAATTGCTCGTAGCGCCACTACTCTCAACAAGCCCCTTATCAATCAAATCTTTCAGCTCACGCTGCAATGTTCTTCGTGTGACATCAGGGCACATCCTTTCAAATTGCTGAATCGATAAACCACCCTCAGTTGCCATATGCTCAACCGCTAATCTTTGACGCTCAGATAAATGATGCTCTTTCGCTAAAAGACTGTGTGTTATCGCTTGCTTACCCAAAGATTTTATTTCACGCAATTGTACAGCAAGCCCTTCTGAAAAATATTCTAACCACCCCGTCATATCCATATCGTTTTCACGTACGCTTTGAATAGCTTTGTAATAGTCAGCGCGATTTCGGTCGTAATATTCACTAATGGTAAAGAGTTTTTTAAAATCATAACCTTTCCGATAAAGGCAAAGGGTTGATAACAATCGTGCTGTACGACCATTGCCATCTAAAAAAGGGTGAATATGAACAAGGTGAAATTGTGCGATACCTGACACCAGCACAGGATGAATAGTTTCTTCCTCGTTTAACCAATCAACGAGCGCCTGCATCATATTCGATATTTCATACACCGGTGGTGGTGTGTAAATAACTTCTTTTGTCTTTGAGTTTGCAACATAATTTTGAATTTTGCGATAAAGGCCCGGTGTAGCAGAGTCTCCTCGCACACCTTGCACCAATCGTTTATGGATTTCTCGGATTAAACCTTCTATAATTGGCTGGCCGTCACCCACATAGCTTGATACCAACTCAAATGCGTCTCGATAATTTAGCAATTCCTTTTCATCATCGGGGTTAACATCAACTAAATGCTGCCCTTGCCAAAGCTGTTCTGACTCTTTCAGCGTTAACTGGGTACCTTCAATATGCGTTGTATGGTGTGCTTCTAATACAAGCGCTTTATTTTGCATTTTTTCAAGCCACTCTTGAGACAGCGTGGCAGCCTCTAAAAAGCCTCGCGCTCGTTCAATAGCGGTCAATGCATTGGCCGTTTGGTTGGATATCTTGAATAGTGGTTTAAACATATCAACACCTTAAAATAGCAATAAGCATATCATAGCAGTGTCGCAAGATTGTCGCAAGATAAGTCGCAAGATTGTCACTAATTTTAAAGGCACCACAGCGGCACCATTTGCTGACAATTTGTGACAATCAGAGCCAATCAACTAGGTCGTCTGCATGAGAACTAACCCTTTGATTTCTTATTGTTTTTCGTGCTCGGGCTTTTTGCTGCCTGGGCAGGCTCATGCCCGGCTGGGTAGCGTGATACTACGTGCTTTGGATGAACCCTATGGATTTCCATACCATGTGAAAAAATTCAAATACGATGCAAAACACACCCAAAACCAATAAGGCAATATTAACCAAAATAGCAATCGACTTTGACGCCATGCAATAGTTAAAAACCATGCTGTTAATAAAACAATGACAATCAAGCAAGTTAACGCGAGTCCAGTCCAGTGTAAATGGAAAAATAACGGCGTCCATAGCCAATTCAAAACCAGTTGAGATCCAAACGTGAATCGCAAAGGAGTGACATTAATTAATTGTTTGTCTTGGTATAATTGCCAACCGGCGATTGCCAACATCACATATAAAATACCCCATACAATACCAAAGACAAATCCAGGTGGTGTTAAGGAAGATTTGTATAATGACAAATACCAAGGATCTAAATTAGCCTCAGTGACCATCCCCATGCCATAGCCAATGAGCTGTAAAACCAAAATCCATAAAACAAGGTGTATGGTTTTTTTCATGTGGAATATTCTCCTATTCTGTTTTTGCCTAGCTTAGGTAACCCTTCATCGCCCCTTTCATCCTATTGAGTGCTATAAACATCCGTTGAAAATAAGTGACCAACACACTGAACCTTGTGTTTATTTGCAATAATAAAATCACTTAAAAAGCCAATGATTGCTCAGAGCTGGACTTTGTTGATGATGATAAAATAGGCAAGTTCGGTGCATAGCCGTACCCTTGCTATCCAATATTCATAATAACTCAAATTCTTTTAAATACATCAATCGTAGTTTGTCGCATAGCCTTGTAATCCACAATTGGCTGGGGATAAGGTAATTCACCAAGCTTCACACCAAAAGCAAAGGGATTGTGAATGGTTTTACTATCAAGATGAGATAATTCTGGACAAAATCTACGAATAAAATCACCGGCCGGATCAAAACGCTGACTTTGAGTCGTGGGATTAAAAATCCTAAAATACGGCACAGCATCCGTTCCTGTTGAAGCACACCACTGCCAGCCACCATTGTTAGCAGCAAAATCCCCATCAATTAAATGTTGCATAAAATGCTTTTCGCCTAAGCGCCAATCCAGCAGTAGAATCTTACTTAAAAACATTGCCGTGACCATGCGCAAGCGGTTATGCATCCAACCGGTTTGCAACAATTGCCGCATGCTTGCATCCACAATGGGAAAACCTGTCATGCCGTTTTTCCATGCTGCCAATAAATTGTCGTCATAACGCCAAGGAATATCATCGGTCTTTAACCGATAAGGTTTGTGGCGACAAATATTAGGATGGAAGTAGATTATGTGGTTATAAAAATCACGCCAAATTAATTCTGAGATCCATGTGGCCGCACCTTCAGCTCGGTTCATAGTGTCGATATCGGCTATGTCACACGCTTCAAGCGCGGCCGTAATACATTGCCTAGGGGAAATAACGCCTTGCGCTAAATAGGGTGATAGCTGGCTTGTACCATCGAGGTTAGGGTAATCTCGATGCTTTTGATAATCGTGAATCTTATCTTGGCAAAACGCGTTTAGCTTTTTTTGCGCAGCCTCTTCTCCAGCCTCCCAATGCAAATCAATTTTTTGACCTGTGAATCCTTGTAATCGACTGGGTATTGGATCAGGCTTAAGACCAGATTTAAATGTCTTTTTTACTGCTTTACACGTACGCCAAGCTTGTTGCTCATGCGCTTTAGCTAACCATGCATGTTTAAAGGGGGTGAAAATCTTAAAGGGTGTTTTTTGTTTGCTAAGCACAATACCTGGCGGCAATACTAATTGCTGATGATACGTATTTACGGTGACATGGCTTGCCAATTGCGTTGTAACCCCCTCGTCGCGCATGCGTTCGTCAATTTGGTACTCATGATTAAAATGGATGGCATCAATGTCATATTCATTGCAGAGCTTCGCCAGCACTTTCGGGCAATCTGAGAAGCAAGGGCCTTTCCGGAGCAACAGTGGAATCCCTTTATTCCAAAGAGCTTCTGATAATAGCTTTAAATTGTCCAGCAAAAATCGAATCTTGCAAGGCGCCGCATAATGCGCTTGCCAAGTTATAGGCGTTAAGATAAATACTGCCATAAGAAAATCTGACGAACTTATGGCTTCAGCTAGCGCTAAGTTATCCATTAATCTTAAATCCGATCGAAACCAATATAAACTACGCATGTTGTTCCTATTTTACCTGCTTAACAACTCGGTCAAAGTTACTCTCAAAAGCGCTGGCACCGCGAACAATATACTGTGGTACGCTGTGCAATGACACTGATTTTCAAAATCGAATTACAAATTTTGCAACGCTCCCCGCCGCGCCCATAAACCGCTAGGGATTGAGAAAAATACCCGGGTTTACCATCAGCTTGAATAAAATCACGTAACGTAGTGCCGCCTTGCTTAATAGCTTTGGCAAGGATCTTTTTAATTTCAGCCACTAATACTTCATAACGTTTTAGACTAATCTTATTAGCCCCACGTTGTGGATGAATACCCGCATAAAATAGCGCCTCCTGTGCATAGATATTACCAACGCCTACCACCACTTTACTATCCATAATAAAAGCCTTTACTGCTGTCTTGCGTTTTTTTGCTAGTTGAAAAATATAATCTTCGGTGAAATCATTGGTTAAAGGTTCAGGGCCCAAATGGGATAATAAACTATGCCCCAGAGGATCATCTTTCGTCCATAGCACTAAACCAAAACGCCTGGGATCATTATAGCGTAAACATAAATCATTATCTAACAACCACTCCACATGATCATGTTTTTTTAGAGGCACATCATGGTTCACCAAACGCAAACTGCCCGACATGCCTAAATGCACAATCATAGTGCCCGAGTCTATTTGAAATAATAGATACTTGCCTCGTCTCTCGATGCGCTTGACCATTTGCCCCTTTAATTGATTTGCTAGAGACTTCGGTACGGGCTGGCGTAATTTAGCATTACGCACAGTCACTTTTTTAATGTTTTGTCCGCACACATGTTTGGCCACGCCACGACGCGTGGTTTCTACTTCAGGTAATTCTGGCATATTCTCTCATTCTATAAAATAAGCTTTGAGGCCTATCGAAGTTGGCTATATTACGCTAAAATTCTCAATATCGCACATGACATGGGCCTCAACCTGTTTAATAACAGCCCATTTAATTGGGAAGTTAGCCCTCTCAGGAGTTGAAATGGCAGACTACAACGCCTTACTACAAGAAACCCAAGGCAAATTGTTAAAAGTAATTGACCATTTAGAATATAGCTATCACAAAGTTCAAACATTACCTGATACTCTCTCGGAAATGGATAATGAGATAATGGAGACTTGGGAAAGTTTTTCTTCACGCTTTATCCGTGTATCAGATATTTTTATCATGCAGTACCTTCGCACCAAGATAGCCATTGAAGAACCTGGTTTTAAAGGCACTACTCGTGACTATCTCAATAAAGCAGAAATTCAATTTAATCGAAAGCACTAGCCAATGGGTCACTATTCGTGAATTACGTAATGCCGCAACTCATGAATATAACGATGAAGACTTAACCGCATTTTATAGAAAATTAAAATCTTTATGTCCACTTTTACTCGCTACCCGTGACAAAGTATCGGGATAATCCATGAGAATCTCAAATCAAGAAAAAACAGCTTTTATTACCATTCTATCATCTTATGTCACGGCGCCCTGCCAATTATGTCTTTTTGGTAGCCGCGCAGATGATAAGGCCAAAGGTGGGGATATTGACCTATTGCTTATATTGGATAATGAAGAGAATAGACAAAGAGTTGCCTTTGATAAGGCGAATATTTTAGCTCAGATAAAAAATACCATCGGCGACCAAAAGATCGATTTAATTCTTACGACCCAAGAAGGCATGGAAAAAAGTGCTTTTTTGCAATCTGTTTTTGAAGAATCCATTCAACTCCATGCTTGGCTTTAACCGCTTTATTTCGCCTTAGCTGGTCGGCGTTTTTTGTTAGGCACGCCTGAAGGGCGTTCCGAAGATTTACGCTGTGGTGCCTTATCAGCAAACCGATCTGATGATTTAGCCGATGAACGTTTTGAAGGCTTACCAGAAGGTTTGCCTCCGGGCTTGCCGGATCGGCCTGAATTATCTGAAGGTTTACCCGATGAACGACGAGAAGAATTCCCCGATGGTTTGCCCCTAAAGCCATCGGAACGACCTCCGGAACGCCCCCCAGGGCGGCCTCCAGAGCGACCTTTTCGCCTTTGGAATTCAGGCTGAGCATCGTGGATTTCATGGGAAGGCATAGGGTTGGCTTTTTCCATTAAATAGGCCAATGCAACGGCCACATCTAAGGGGTCACTGTCTTCTTTATTGAGGATAGTCTTCACAACTTTATAATAAGGTTTTATTGCATCGGGATTTGCCATAGCAGCAAGCACTTTTTCAGCCAGCTGTTTACTACGTATCTCCTTCATTTCATTAAGTGAAGGCGGGTCAATCTGTTTAATACTCTTATTAATGGCTCGCTCAATGTCTTTTAGTAAACCATGTTCTCTGGGTGTAACAAACAGTAAGGCTTTACCTTTACGTCCCGCACGGCCAGTTCTGCCAATACGATGGATATAAGATTCTGTGTCGTAAGGAATATCGTAATTAATCACATGACTAACACGTTCCACATCAATGCCTCGGGCGGCCACATCAGTTGCCACGATAATATCTAAGGTACCACGTTTAATTTTTCCAATGACTTTTTCGCGCAATGCTTGATTCATATCGCCATTAAGCGCAGAAGCTTCATAGCCGCGGGCTTTGAGTTTTTCTGCCAATTCTTCGGAACAATTCTTTGTGCGCGCGAAAATAATCGTCGCCTGCACATCTTCCACTTCAAGATAACGAGTTAATGCATCTAGCTTTTGGTCTCTTGAAACCCGCATATAAACCTGCTCGATGGTATCAACGGCGTTGCTGTTGGATTTGATTTGAATTTTTTCAGCGTCTTTCAAATAGCGTTTAGCAATTTTTTGAATGGAGGTTGGCATGGTAGCTGAAAACAAAGCCGTTTGATGGGTATTAGGAATTTGTTCTAAAATCCATTCCACATCATCGATAAAACCCATTTTTAACATTTCATCCGCTTCGTCTAACACTAGGGTTCTGATAGACTTAACGCATAAACTGCCGCGACGTAAATGATCCATGACACGCCCTGGCGTGCCCACAATTACATGAGAGCCTCGTTGTAAAGCTTTTAGCTGTGTTCTATAATCTTGTCCGCCATAAATTGGCGTCACATGAAAACCTTTAAAATGTTTTGCATAACTTTGAAAAGCTTCAGCCACTTGAATGGCCAACTCTCGTGTAGGCGCAATAATGATGGCCTGAGGCTTTTTCAGAGTTAAATCGATATGAGAAAGAATGGGTAAAGCAAATGCCGCTGTTTTACCCGTACCCGTTTGCGCTTGCGCCAACAGGTCATTATTTTCCATTAGAACAGGAATGCTGCGTTCTTGTATGGGAGTTGGTGTTTCATAACCTAACTCCTTAAGGGCGGATAAAACCAAAGGATCAAGGCCGAGTTTATCGAAAGATATTGTTGCTGTCATGTATATGCTCTTTTATGTACTTATTGCTTTTAGAGCAAAGAAGTAGGTTCATTACTATTAAGGTGTCGCTAATTGTACAGATTTGTGAGGGCTGTGTCACTTGTTTAATTGGTTTTAATAGCTTATGTTAACCGACTGATTTTTATAACATTTATCTCGAAATGTTATTGTTCTGTCTAGCAAACCTGTGCAAGGGGTTGCCGGCAAACAATAAGTTAGGGAAATGCTCTTTGCTATTTTCACGGGGATATTCAAAGAAAGAGCCCAAAAAAGCTAAAATTGCTGAATCTATAGTAAAAACAAAACAAATTTATTGCGCATCATCAAAAAAAGGATTATACAGCGATCTGGTATTTTTAACTTCAGGAGAAACAGGATGAAAGGACTAATCTACGCTATTCTCGCCAGTAGTGCTCTAATCTATAGCGTTACAGCGGCAGCCCAAGAAAATGCACTGGGGGCTCCCATAACAACTGAGAGTCATGGGAATCACCAGTTGATTGCCGATGACCAAAGTGACAATGGTAGTCAACAGGCAAATGACGATAACAGCTCAGATCAGCCCGCTACTGACAGTGATGATGACAGCTCAGACCAGCCCGCTACTGACAGTGATGATAGCGACTCTGGTGGTGATTAAACTGACACAGATCTGACATTAACGTTGAAAATTATTACCCTAAAACTGTGAGGGGCCTATGTCCGGCGAAATACTCAATCCACCAAAATCGCGTACTTTAGGCCCTGTTGCAGACCTAGAAAAACACTTGCCTTCTGAATGGTGGAAAACCTTATTTAATTCTCTTTATTTAAAAACTGACGCGGATGTTGTGGAAAACGATAAGAATACAGCCCATGAAGTGGATATGCTTATTAAGTCCGCGGGCTTAAACCCAAAGGACCATATTTTGGATCTTTGCTGTGGCCAGGGGCGACATACTATTGAGCTACACCAGCGTGGTTTTGAAAACGCTATAGGATTAGATCGATCCCGTTACCTCGTTCGCGTTGCAAAAAAACGTGCACAACAACTGAATCTTTATATTCGTTTCGGTGAAGGCGATGCTAGGAAGATCCGCCTAGCTGAATCCAGTTTAGACTGCGTCGTATTATTTGGGAATTCCTTTGGTTATTTTGAATCTCAAGAAGATGACTTTGCAGTCCTAAATTCTATTATCCGAGTCTTGAAAAACCAGGGCAAATTGGTCATGGATATCGTCAATGGGCAATGGATGCGTGAGAATTTTGAACGACGTTCCTGGGAGTGGATTGATGAGAGTCAATTCGTCTGTCGCGAACGCTCATTATCCAATGACCATTCACGCATTATCTCACGGGAAGTGATAGTACATGCAGAAAGAGGTGTAATTGCCGACCAATTCTATGCCGAGCGCCTTTATTCTTTTGATGAAATCAAAGCCATCCTCGAACAATTAAATTTTAAAGAGGTAAAGCAACATGAGAATCTATCT
>JAJFKN010000038.1 GCA_021773195.1 Gammaproteobacteria bacterium
AATTGGGGTGGTGTTATTGGTTTATCTTAATCAAGCCTTTGAACCTATTCAAAAGGCAGGTTATAGTCTGGAGGAGTTAAAACAAGCCATCATTAATGGGGCTTTACTGCGAATACGACCCATCGCGATGACGGTATCGGCGATCATTGCTGGCTTGTTACCTATCATGATTGGTGCAGGCACAGGTTCTGAGGTGATGCGCCGCATTGCGGCTCCTATGGTGGGAGGCATGATAAGTGCCACGGCGTTGACACTCATCGTTATCCCTGCGGCATTTTATTTGTGGCATAAGCGCAAAGCACGTTAATCAGCCTCTAAGATAATCTTAAGAAAAACATGGTTTAATAGTGAGATTATTTTATTGAAGGTTAAAAAATATGTTGCAAAACGAAGAAGAGCCAAACCCGACTACCTGGCGTGATAATTGGTTTATTGTTAATTGGTTTGTGGCCATCCCTATCCTGCGTAGTGCGTTGAAACCCTCCGTAGCTGAAGGCGTGGATACCTTTTTAGGGGACACGTTTATGCTCGGCATGGGGACGTTATTCATGGTGGAGGATGTTTTTAATCAACACATGGATGATGCTCCGGAAATTAAAGCGGGTAAAAGCCTGGCAACGATGGTGACCGGAATGGGTACCGGCATGGCGCTCTATAATACCGGTAAAAGTGCTGTGAAGTATGGCGCTAGCTTTTTTTATGATGATAGCCAAACTACTCTTGAGGAAAGAGAGCCTTTGCTCCCGACAAGCCACGCATCCCCGTCTCTCTCCGGCGGGATTAACTAACTGTTGTGCAAATTCATGGTACGGCGGGACTAGAGCTCAATGTCACCCTTGAGAGGTTAATCCCACGGCAGGAGCCCCTTTGTTACTCAACAGGGATCCCAAATAACATCACCATGATCATTAAGAGCAACAACAAAATATAGAGTGTCATTTTTGCTGCTGTTCGCAAGGAGAAAGATCCTTTGGATAAAAGCAAACAGGCGATCAGTAATTGGAAAGCATAATAAAGCGCAAACCCTTTAGAGGCAATGACAATGATGCCGTAGATGTTGGTCAGCCATATTAATACCATGGCTAATACGGTAATGATTAAATAGCTAGTATTGACGGATAGCTTATGATGGGTGGCCTCAGACAGTAAACCACCACTACCAATGGTATCAGCAATCGCGGCGCTAAATTGGCTCATGATCGCAGCAATGATTAAGAGGATAGGCAATACCGGCGCCATCATACGGCATAAATCAATGACGGTAGTTTCGGCAATGGCATGAATATTATTAAAAGCAATCATGGTGGTTGCGATGAACGCAATGTAGATCCCGCCAGAAATAAACTGGGCATAGCGCATGGTTTTTATCCGCATCTTGGCCTGGGACTAAAGATCGTGCGGTGGAGCAAGCTACTGACCATATGTGCCGGATCTAAAAGTTCTTTCATTCATCACCTTCTTTTGTTAGGATAACCCAACTTTAAATAATGCTTACATAGCCCAGGCAAGACAGGACAATTAATGAACGACAAGGATAAGAGTAGCATCTCAACTGGTAGCCCAGGCCTCATAGGATCAACTAACTCGGCATGGCAATGAGCATGATAAAGTTTGAGCTCAATGACTAGCACTTTCCTTCGTAAAAAAGCGATACCCTATTCAACGGGGATCCCAAACACGATCACCAGGATCATTAATGCCGTTAATAGCGCATAGAATAACAGTTTAACCAGTCTGAGCAAGGACCGCTTTTCTCTCGCGAGTAGGATACAGGCAATTATTAACTGTAAAGCATAATACAAGGCAAAGCCTTTAGACGCGATAACAATAATGCCATAAAGATTGGTGATCCAAATCAGCACCATGGCGAGGAGAGTAATACATAAATAGCTGGTATTCGTTGATACTCTGCCATTACTCGTTTCAGATAACAGTCCTCCACTGCCGATAGTATCAGCCACCGCGGCACTAAACTGACTCATCACCGCTGCAATGATTAAAAGAATGGGTAAGGCTGGAGCCATCATACGACAAAGATCAATCACGGTGGTTTCCCCCACGGTGTGAATATCATTGAAGGCCACAAGGGTGGTGGCTATAAAGGCAATATAAATACCCCCTGAGATGAGTTGAGCATACCGCATGGTCCGGATCCGTGTGGGAGCATCATATTTATGCCCAATAAATCGGGAGGTTTCAAACCCTTGGATGATAATTAAGACCCCCAGTAGTTTTCTGGTGGCTATCCAGAGGCTATCGTGAGGATATAATTTAAGTAACCATTGATGTGCCATGAACACTTGGCCATTGTAGACGGCATGGCCAATAATGAGCGCCATAATAATGGCCAGTTTTGTATTGACGGCATAAACTTCAAAGACTTCGAGCATGGATAGACCACGGGTTTTACCCGTGATGCCAATGAATAATAATAAGCCGGTTGTTAAACTATTTTCAAGTAGGCTGCTATGAATCCCGAATCCCCGTAACGCAAACGCAGAGAGGAGTTTAAGGTAAAAGGCGACGGAAATAATATAGGCAATCCCTAAAACGGGGCGAGATAGTTTTTCAAGAAAATGAATGACTTGGGGTTGTGTTGGTTTTTTAAGCAAAGGTTCTAAGTGTTGAATATTATATCGTAGGCTGCTGCCAATGCCATAAGCTAACAGGGTAATACCAACCATGGTAACAGCGGCCCATTCACCGGTGGTTAAGATGAGAAGTGGAGCCGAGACGAGAAAGCCGCTACCGATAATAGAGGCCAGTGGCGTAATGGTGGCTCGCCAGGTGATGGAGCGATAAAGAGGCTTATAGAAAAGTAGCAGCAAAGTGCTGAGGAATGTCATGGTAACGATGATATCATTGGTAGATAAAGCGATCTTATTCAATTTATGCTATCCTAGCCGTTGTACAGTCTCTATTGTGACATAAAATTATCGATAATTTTAGGGGGCTAAGGTTGATTTTGCACTAAGCGCTAAAGTTCATCAAATTCATGAGAAATTGGTATAGGAAGTCATCATTATTGATATTATCCCAAACTGGCACCCGATTTTTGTGCATTTTACTATCGCATTAACGATTATCGCCGGCTTGTGTTATTTTGCCAGTGCTTTAGCCAGGCGCTATCCTATGGGGCAAGAATTAGCGATTGTTGCCCGGTGGTGTTTATGGCTAGGTGCTATAGCATCAATCGCCACGGTCATTGCCGGTTTTTTTGCCTATTATACGGTGGCTCATGACACGGCATCACATCTAGCCATGACAGTGCATCGAAATTGGGCCATAGCCACCGTTCTGGCTATCTTGTTGGCGTCAGCATGGTCTGGATGGCGACATTTGAAAAAGCAACCCATCGGTGTGGCTTTTCTGGGGCTAATGTTGGTTGCCATGTTGCTGGTGCTAACGACGGCTTGGTATGGGGCTGAAGTGGTTTTTCGTTATGGTATTGGTGTCCAATCATTACCTAGCTCAGCAGAGAAAGGGCATGAGCATCATACCCATTAATCAACGTTGACGGGTCGTGACTTAATCATCGTCTTTGTCTTCAAAACTAACATGGCAATCAATTAGAATGCTTGTCTGGCCCGGATGAGTTGCTCCATAACAATTCATATTTTTAGGTTCGCCCTTGATGGAGGCAACTTCTACCACGAGCGAGGACCCATAAGGATTATCAAGGAAAAAGAGCTGCTTATCATTTGTTTTTGTCACTAAACGTTTGCGAAGATTGCCATTCGTATAAAGTTTAATATGAAGTACCGCATTCTTAAGTGATAATGCTTTATGTTGTGACGTTATTGTATAGTTTACCGAGTAGGCCTTAGGCGCTGAAAAAGACGCTAAGGGAAGTGATAAGGCACCAAACAGCACACATAATGGTATCCATCTCTTTTTCATGACATATCTACTCCTTTTCCTGTTAGCTCTTACGACCGTGGGTAATCACTTTTAGCTCCCCCTATGAGTGGGGTAACGATTTCAAGTCTTTTAGGCTTTTAATCACTAATAACTGTAGCATGTGCGGGACATGCGTCAACTAACCCTGTGAGACTGATAAGCCAAAAGGCATGTGACGGTATAACGTCTTTCAGCTATTTAACGGATGTTATCAGGTGTATATAATGGATGTTTATCTTCCATGCTTAGAGCCAAGCCCCAATTGACTTACGTCGTGGCAAGTAAAAGCAAAGATAAGGCTAAAAGATGAGCTATAATATCACTATTGTTACCCCTAGTCTTTCATAAGGAGA
>JAJFKN010000039.1 GCA_021773195.1 Gammaproteobacteria bacterium
CCGATAGCGTAAAATATGTATCTTCGCCCGCTGTTTTAGCCGATGAAGCGTAGGAAGCATTTAATAATAATTGTAGACTTAAAACAGTCATCGAAAACCAAGCTGTCTTAATTTTAAACAAACGCATATTTCTTCCCTAAAAAGCAAATAACCTCATGATACTAGTATAGTTATTTGACTCTAGCGAACCAATTTAACATGTACAACTTATGGTCATCACAAATCCTGGTGAAAAGTGCTCAGATCTTCGAGCTTCCCATATGCCACTTGGAACTATCTCCTATCACTCCGACCGGTTTTAAAGAGGCCACTACAGTGTTGACCTGCTGTACTTCTACTCACGAAGAGGAAGAAAGGAATAGGCTTGTCGTTTCTAGCTAACATGCATGACAGGTGCGCAAGGCGCAGAGCAAATCCCATATGTGGCTCTTTGGTGGTGGACCACCGAAGGCATTCAGTTGGGTGTACCAATACCATCCAGGTCGAGGTAGTCATATCCCCCGAGCTTTCTTCCAAGACTTTGAGGGCGGTTTACACATAGATGGCTACGCGGGTTATGTGGGTATGCCACAGGTCCCTCTGACGGGTTGCTTTGCCCATGCCCGACGCAAATTCTTTGATGTGGCACAAAGCAGCAAGAAGAAGAGATGACCTTTATGGGCAAAAGGTCTTTATTTTGGCTTTGAATACCATTTTGACGTGGCGGCACATCCTTTAATATCTCAAATTGAACATTATATTAGGGTGACTTTAAAAAATAACCAAGTAATGACAACTATTTCAGATGAGGGCATAGAATCAGAAAAAGGGATTGGTGCTCTACTTAAACTTCCTGAAACCAAACACATACTTGGCAAAGATTTAGTCTTTGAATTTCAAGCATTACTAACTGAAAATAGTGGGCCAAATTTAAGGCATGATTTATCACATGGATTAGCTGAATATCAAAAACTTATTTCTAGCTATTCTATATATTTGTGGTGGTTATGTTTGAAACTGATACTAAATCCCATAGGCCCTGAAAAAAAGTAGAAAAACGGAAATTGTTAGTTCCAATAACCTTCTTTATCGAAACTTTAATACAAAAACAGGAATAACTCCCGTAAAACTCCCACACTGTCAAATGTTGTTCAACTGAAAAATGAGGTAACGTATTGATTTTATTGGTGGGTCGTCTGCGACTCGAACGCAGGACCTACGGATTAAAAGTCCGGAGCTCTACCAACTGAGCTAACGACCCACTGAGGCGATATGATACTATAAACAGCAGAAATCACAAGAGATTTACCCTATCAAGCAACGGATTTTATTTGAGTCTATCGAGATTTCGCTAGGTTAAGGCCTAGGTTGTGGATTTTTGGGCACTATAACGCAGTTTATACATCAATAAATGAGCAGAAACGCGCAAAAAATCCTCAAGACATGTCCAACATAGTAGAAATATCAATAGGCCCTACCTACCAGGTTCATCAGCCCACAGATACTTATGTAATTGAACTTGCAAGCGCAAAGGCAGAGCGTCTCGCACTATCCAATCGGCCAGTAAGCTAGGTTCTAGCTGCCCATGGCTAGGAGAAAATAATACATGGCATATATCGTTTAAATGATGCTCATACACGAATGTTTTCGCCCAATCATAGTCAGCGGCATCACAGAGAACAAATTTTACTTCATCTTGAGGCGTCAGATAGCCCAGATTGCTCAAGAGATTTTTATCCACTTCCCCGGAGCCAGGGGTTTTGATATCAAGCACTTTCACCACTCTGGGGTCCACTGCGGACACATCCATGGCACCTGAGGTCTCCAGGGAAACTTGGTAACGCTTATTACATAACGCGGTTAATAAAGGAAAACAACAAGGCTGCGCCAAAGGCTCGCCGCCTGTTACAGTGATATAGGGCACGCCATAGGCTTGTACTTTTTCTAAGATTGCCTCAAGGCTGAATTTTTCGCCCCCTTTAAAGGCATAAGCTGTATCACAATAAACACAACGTAGGGGGCATCCTGTTAGGCGTACGAACACCGTGGGCAAACCCACTCGCGTAGACTCGCCCTGGATAGAACAAAAGATTTCTGTGATACGCAGTGAGGGCTCTTCAATGGCCCTTTCATTTATCATGTTACTTACCCTTTTGGCATAGCGGCCAAACGTTCCTGTGCGATGCGAGCCGCTGAAGTATTAGGGAAACGTTGTTTCACTAATTCAAACTCGTTGGCTGCTTGTTGCATTTGCCCCATGTCATAGTAAACAAAACCCAACTTTAATTGACTGTCGGGTGCTTTGTTGCTTTTAGGGAAATTACTAATAACATCATTAAATGCATTTTTTGCTAAAGCCAAATTACCTGACTTCAAATACAATTCACCTAACCAATAATGGGCGTTGGCTTGGTACATTCCTTTGGGATATTTTTTGATGTAGGCTTCTAGGGCGGTTGTCGCTTCGGGGTATTGTTGTTGCTGAATATAAGCATAGGCTTGCTCATAAGCTTGATAGTCCCCTACTCCACCAGCATCGGCGATGTCATTGGTGGCAAGCAATACGGGATTTTTACTTTGCGCCTTTGGGGTTGCCGTGGTTGGTTTGGCTGCGGTTGCACCTTGTGCTTCAGTACTCGCACTGGGATGCACAATCACTTTAGCTAAACTAGCCGTACTGGGATCCTTAGCTTTTGAGACGCTAATATGCGATGACTCCCCGCCACCTTGCAAAGCCATTAAACGCTGATCCAAATCTTGGTAGCGGGTTTGGCTTTGTTTTTGCAACTGCTGCAATTGATGATTAGCTGTATCCAACTGACCACGTAACTGTTGAACTTCTTGCTGCATTTGATTAACGCGATTGAGTAAATCCACTTGATTTTGTGCATTCATTTGCGTTTCCAAACGAGCTACTCGTTGAGGCAATGACAAATTTGATGTATCAGCTGTATCAGCGGCGTTAGCTGCATCTTGCTGCGTTTGCGTTGATCCATCACTGTCACTCACTTCTCCTGGCATAACATCATTGATGCCACCGGCAGGCCCCGCCGATAAATTTTCTTGGTCACCCGTGTAACCATTAATGACCGGCACATCAGCATAAGCCAATGTAATCATACTTAAAAGGGCTATGCCTAATCCAGCAACGTATTTATTTAATATCATGATATGTTAAATCCACTCGACGGTTTAAACGATAGGCAGCTTCCGTGTGACCTAATGTCACGGGCTTTTCTTCACCGTAGCTGACTTTCTTGATTTGCTTAGACGACACGCCATCTAATCTCAAAATATCCGCCACGGCATTAGCACGACGCCAGCCTAGACCAATATTGTATTCACGACTGCCTCTAGCATCGGTATTACCGGCCACTAAAGCATATTTTTTTGGGTGACTCAGTAAGTAACGGGCTTGTGCATGAATGGCCGGCATATCTTGTTGCCGCACTTGATTGCTCGCAAAGGCGAAGTAATAAGTAGTTTGATTAGCGGGTTGATTGCCGCCAGCAAAATTAGCAGGGCCATTAATGCCAGAAGCCTGCGCTCCATTCATGCCTTGGCCGGATTTGCCACCACTGTGCATGCTCATGGAGGAGCAGCCTGCCAATAGGAAAATACTGGCGCCTAATAATAATACTTTTGTTACTCTTAAAACCATATTTATTCCTTACTTTTAAAATCGGTGTTTTAGATTCGTTCCCTTGGACCCCGGAATGCACTACGTGCATCCGGGGTGACGTGGCCTATATTAACATCATACTCTTTCCCGTGGACCCCGCAATGCACTACGTGCATCCGGGGTGACGTGGCCTATATTCAGGGGTTCCGACGTGGCCTATATTAACGTCATACTCTTTCCCGTGGACCCCGGAATGCACCACGTGCCTCCGGGGTAACATGGCCTATCTTAACGTCAGGCTCTTTCCCGTGGACCCCGGAATGCACTACGTGCATCCGGGGTGACGTGGCCTATATTAACGTCATACTCTTTCCCGTGGACCCCGCAATGCACTACGTGCATCCGGGGTGACGTGGCACATGTCTTTAACTCAAATAAG
>JAJFKN010000040.1 GCA_021773195.1 Gammaproteobacteria bacterium
CTCTTACGCCTCTAACGTCACCCCGGATTGCGAAGCAATTCCGGGGTCCATAGATACATTCTACTCAGTATGGATTCCCGCCTTCGCGGGAATGACGTTAGAAGATTCGGGAATGACGTTAGAAGGCGCGGCAGAAGACGCGTTATAACTTAGCTCTTACGCCTCTAACGTCACCCCGGATTGCGAAGCAATTCCGGGGTCCATAGGTATATTCGACTCAGTATGGATTCCCGCCTTCGCGGGAATGACGTTAGAAGATTCGGGAATGACGTTAGAAGATTCGGGAATGATGTTAGAAGACTCGGGAATGACGTTAGAAGGCGCGGCAGGAGACGCGTTAGAAGACGCGTTATAACTTAACTCTTACGCCTCTAACGTCACCCCGGATTGCGAAGCAATTCCGGGGTCCATAGATACATTCTACTCAGTATGGATTCCCGCCTTCGCGGGAATGACGTTAGAAGATTCGGGAATGACGTTAGAAGATTCGGGAATGATGTTAGAAGATTCGGGAATGACGTTAGAAGATTCGGGAATGAGGTTAGAAGACTCGGAAAAGACGTATGATTACTAGGCTAAATACAATTCTGCCCAGTCAAACAAACCACATAACGCATCTTCTTCAAGGTAGGGTATTGGCAACAGGTCACAACGTGCCTGCGTTTAATTAAAGGCCGCTCTATCACAGATTGCAAAATGTACTGTGTGTAATGGAAAAAGTAATAGCAACCTAAGAGCATTAGGGCAGGAAGCCAAGCGTAGACACGACTATTGGGCCAGATTAAGGCACTGCTGAGGTAGATGAAAATAACCGTTCCAATGCAAAATATGGCATTAAAAATATTGATGCTCCAATCGTGGGTTCCAAAAATAAGCCATGAAACTTTGGTGACCCAAAATTGCAAAGGTGGTTTTGCTAAATAAAGGCCTTGGTTGTCGTGTAATAGGATCCAATTATTCTGCGTCATTAAATGTTGTACGATGCTTAAGTAATGATGTTCTTCATGCATGCTGGCATAAACTAGATAGGATGAAACCATACAATGTAAGGCACATAATAAAATAATGCTTAAACATAGAATGGCCAATAGGCAGCGTGCCAGAGCTATATTTTGCATGTCATCCCTCCTGTGGAATCAACCCGATCCAAAAAATATGCTAATAGCATGTTTATACTAGCAAAAAAAAATATTTCTATTTGAAGTTCTAGCCAGTATAATGGTCTTTCGTGGGGGTTTATACAAAGAAGTGGGAATCAATGCAAATTACCATATATGGATGCGGTTATGTGGGCTTAGTCACCGGAGCCTGTTTAGCAGAAATAGGCCATGATGTTCTATGTATCGATATTGATGCCTCAAAGGTGGCCAAGTTGCGTCAAGCGCAGGTAGCTATCCACGAACCGGGTTTACAAGCCATGGTGGCGCATAATATCCATCAACAACGTTTAAGCTTTACCACAGATTACCAAGCGGCTGTTGATCATGGCTTGGTACAAATTATTGCCGTGAATACCCCAACACAAGAAGACGGCTCAGCCAATCTTAATTATGTTTTTTCCTGCGCGGAAAGTATCGCACAGCGCATGTCAGAATATCGACTGATTATCAATAAATCCACTTCGCCCGTGGGCACAGCCCAAAAAATACGCCGTCATATGCAACAGGTTTTGCAACAACGCTACAGCGAAGTGGAATTTGATGTGGCGTCTAATCCGGAATTCTTAAAGGAAGGGCTAGCTGTGCAGGATTTTATGCAGCCTGATCGCATTATAATTGGCACCGATAATGAAAAATCAAAAGCTCTGCTACAAACCCTCTATGCTAAGCTTACAGACGCTAACGATTGTCTGCTAGCCATGAGCATCCCATCGGCGGAATTAACTAAATATGCGGCTAATGCCATGTTAGCCACTAAAATCAGCTTCATCAATCAAATTGCCAATATTGCCGAGCAAGTGTCTGCCGATATTGAACAAGTGCGTGAAGGAATGAGTTTGGACCCACGCATTGGCCCACATTTTTTAGCATCTGGTTGTGGTTACGGTGGTTCATGTTTGCCTAAAGATGTGAAGGCTTTGGCGTATAATGCTCGTGAGTTAGGGGTAAATTCGCAATTGTTGGATGCTGTAGATGCAGTCAATGAACGACAAAAATCACGTTTGTTTAATAAGATTTATGCCTATCATCAAGGGGATTTACAGGGTAAGACCTTTGCCCTTTGGGGCTTGGCTTTTAAACCTAACACCAATGATTTACGCCAAGCCAGCAGTGAAGCTATCATGCAACAGTTATGGGGCGCTGGAGCGAAAGTTATTGCCCATGATCCTGTAGCCATGCCGGAAGCCAAAGCTTATTATGGTGAGCGTGATGACTTAGCCTTTGAGGATGATCCTTTGGATGCCTTAACAGAAGCCGATGGTTTGATTGTAGTAACAGAATGGCAACAGTATCGTGAAATTGCACCTATTCAAATCCGTGACCGCTTATTACAAAAAGTCATTTTCGATGGACGCAATATTTTCGATCCAGCCATTATGACGGAATTAAATTTAGATTACTTTGCCATGGGGCGTGGGATGAAGCTTCAACGTTCTTTGACTTTGGTGAGTAAAGGCTATTAGTTAAGTGTTTCAGCTTCGCTGAAACAGCTTAATTTGGCTGGATCCCGGCCTTCGCCGGGATGATGTTGGCTCCACCGGGATGACGTTAGCTTCACCGGAATGATGTTGTCTTAAGCAAACGCACTTATGCTATTGCGACAAAAACCACTTTGCGAACCGTTCAATGCCTTCATCCAAACTCACTTTGGGTCGGTAGTCTGTAGCTTGTTGCAACGGTGTCACATCGGCCCAGGTGGCGTCCACATCGCCGGGTTGTTTGGGCAGTAATTGTATCTCTGCTTTGCGCCCTAGGTGTTTCTCTAATAATTCAATGAATTTCATCAAATCCATGGGCTGGCCGCGGCCAATGTTATAAATGCGATAGGGGGCTTTGCTGCTCTCGGGATTGGGGTTCGCGCTATCCCATTTATTATCGGCTTGTGGAATATGCATCAACGCGGCTAGAGTACCTGCGACGATATCATCAATATATGTAAAATCCCGTTTATGATTGCCTTGGTTGTAGACGGGAATGGTTTCTCCCCTCATGATGCGTTGAGCAAACCGTATGGGTGCCATATCAGGGCGACCTTGTGGACCATAGACGGTGAAAAAACGCAGGCCCGTAGTGGGTAACGCGTACAGGTGGCTATAAGAGTGAGCCAACATTTCATTGGATTTTTTCGTGGCGGCGTAGAGACTCACGGGGTGGTCTGTATGTTGCTCTGTTTTATAAGGAAAGTTTTCATTGGCGCCATAAACAGAACTGCTGGAAGCAAATACGAAATGTTTCACAGGATGATGGCGGCAAGCTTCTAATAAATGGCAAAAGCCCACTAAATTACTATTGACGTAAGCTTCTGGATTGTCTAGGGAGTAACGCACGCCTGCTTGGGCAGCCAAGTGTAATAGATGTTCTGGTTGAAAGTCTAAAAATACCTCATCCACTTTTGCTTTTTCAGCGATATCCATTTTTTCGAAATAAAAGTTTGGGTGTGTCAAAAGGGGGACTAGACGCGCTCCTTTGATGGCTGGATCGTAGTAGTGATTGAGATTATCAATACCTAAGACTTCATGGCCCTGCTGTAGTAAGGCCTTAGAACAAGCCGCACCAATAAAACCCGCTGCACCTGTGACTAATATTTTCATTGTGATGACCTAAGATATGGTTTGGGCTGTTTTGCGTTTTTCCAGGTGGACGAAATACAAATTGCGTGCATAAATGAATGTTCCGAATAATTGGCCCATGATAAATACGGGGTCCCTTTTGTGAATGGCGTAGGCCAGCAGGACAATGCCGCCACTGAGGCTGAAATACCAAAAAGTAATGGGGATGACGCTGCGTTTTTGCTTTTCGCTTTTGATCCACTGAATGATAAAACGCATGGAAAATAAAAATTGGCCCGCAAAACCTACCGCAAGCCATATGATGTTTATCATTTTACTGGTCAGCATGATCATACTCCGCTACTTTTGTGCGCCGGATTAACCAGGCTACGCCCATTAAATCCATAATACCCACCCAAAGGCGATTCATCACGCCATATTTGGATTGGCCGAGAGTCCGAGGGCGATGGTTAACTTTTACATTAATCACTTGTCCACCGTGAGCTTGAAAGAGCGCCGGTAAGTAACGATGAAGATGGTTAAAATGGGGGATAGATAAAAAATCATCGCGCCTAAAGAGTTTCAGACCACATCCTGTGTCGGGGCAATTATCTTTGAGCATGGCGCGCCTAATGGTATTGGCAATTTTTGAAGAAAGCAGTTTTATTTGGCTATCTTTGCGGTTGGCTCGATGCCCTGCAATCAAAGTGTAAGCTTGGCTTTGGTTTTCCATAGCGCTCATTAACCGAGGGATATCAGCGGGATCATTTTGACCATCACCATCCAGGGTTGCAATGAAAGGGTAACGGGCGGCGGTCACACCGGAGATAATGCCGATACTCTGACCAAAATTACCTTTATGACGGATGGGTTTTAATTGAGGCAGGGAAGCTTGGAGTTGTTTTAAGGCTTCTCGGGTGCCGTCATTACTGCCATCGTCCACCACAATAATTTCAAAGGGTTGATTGTGTAGGGCTTGTGCTACTTCGTTAATCAAGATGCCCACATTTTCTTTTTCATTATACATGGGGATAACAACAGAAACCCCGGGATTTTCTGATTCTTGCATGGGCAATCTCTTCACAAATTTGACTGGATGGTCATTATACAAAGGAAGGGGGCCCTTGGGAAGCATCAGCCAAGGAATGAGGTATTACTAGGAATGCAGGAGAAGTGGGGCGATCATTGGCCGATGGCCAATGATCATCCCGTTGGTTTAGGGGTGAGATGTAGGGACTGGTTCAGCGCCGACTACTTTGCCGGTTCCGTCCCGTACCCATGCACCGCTGGTTTGTAAGCCATCTCCCACAGTTTTACCCGTCCAAGAGACGCCTTTACCTACTTTGTTGAAGGTCCAGCTAATGGGATCACCAACCCACTTTTGAGCCATGGGTGCAGGTTCACCTGGGTGATCTTTTACCATCTGTCCAGCCATAGCGACGCTGCTAAAGGCCAGAGCGGCGGTAAAGCCCAGAGCAATTGTTAATGTTTTCATGGTACATCCTATAAAGTTATAACTACCTTATAATGTAGCAAATATTTGTACAATTGCTATTTTTGAGAAACTTATGTTTTTTATAAAATGATAAAAAACAATGGGTTAGGTGGTTTGTTTGAAGTAAAATAATTTCATAATACTGCAAAGTAGGTTCGCTCATTTCTTCGCGGGCTGCGCTCTTTCTAGCGTCATTCCCGCGAATGCGGGAATCCATACTGAGTTGAATATATCTATAGATCCCGGACAATTGCTTCGTAATTTTCGGGATGACGTAAGGGTCGGTATGAAGGATGCGAGGTGCGATTAATATTAGCTGTAGGCTTATTCATCAACAACAGAAAGCAATTGCTCTTCATCCAGGCCCTTGAAATCCCACAGGCTGTGGTCCATAAGCTGGCTGGGTTTCACAGACTGTAAGGCATGTAGGATATTGCTAGCTACTTTGGGGTTCTCTTGAGTTAAATCTTTTAAAAGCCGACCTACCCGTTGGCGGGCTAAATTATCCTGAGATCCGCATAGGGTGCAGGGGATAATGGGGAATTCGCAGAGCTTGGCATAGTCAGCAATATTCTGTTCTTGGCACAGGGCAAGAGGGCGAATAACGATGTGCTTTTTAGTGTCCGATAGCAGTTTTGGCGGCATGGATTTAATTTCACCATTATAGAGGATAGACATGAGCAAACTGGTGATTAAATCATCTCTGTGGTGCCCTAGAGCGATTTTATTGTAGTCATGGATTTCTGCATAATTGTAGATGTTGCCTCGCCGTAGGCGTGAGCACAGAGAGCAATAGGTTTTGCCTTCAGGGATTTTTTCTTTAACGATAGAAAAAGTGTCACGGCTCAAGATTTCATAGTCTAGTTGATTAGTTTCAAGCCAGTTGCGTAGGTGGCTATCGTCCCAGCCGGGCTGCATTTGATCCAGGGTAAAGACCTTGAGTTCAAACTTACCCCCCGAGCGCAATTGCAGTTTGCGCAGTAATTGAACCATTGTAAAGGAATCCTTGCCTCCAGAAAGACAGGCCATAACCCTATCACCACGCTTGATCATGGCGTAATCGGCTATGGCTTTGCCAGTATAGTGAAGGAGCTTCTTTTCTAACTTTTCTTGAGGAGAGGGCATATTATAGTCGCCTGGATGAAAAAACCATGGTACCTGGCCCTTTGGGGTCATGCAAGGAACTTAGGAAGCTGGTAGAATGCCATCATCAGAAGTACCAATAGTGCGGGAGAAAAGATGAAAAAGTTATGGATCATAGGCTTGCCCTTAGCGGTAGTGTTGACGGGCTGTACCACCATTTCCCCTAAGGATGTAACGGCAATTCATGATATGAAACCCGTGAAAGATTGTACCTATGTGGGCGAAATCAACGCCATTCCTTCCCTCAAGGCTGAAGCGGCGAAGATGGGCGGTAATATGGTCTATGTTCCACCCAAGGGCAAAAGCGAGAAGGTCCTTGGCGAAGTGTATTTTTGTAAATAATAATAGTTAGGGGAAGCCAATAAAGAAAGGGTTCTTTATTTTGGCCTGAGTGTTCTCATTGACGGCTTGTGCCACTGACTCTAAGAAAATGGTGGTTGTAGGGCATGATGATTCGGTGCCTAATTGGGGTAGGGGTGATTTTAAGGCCCATGAATCGTTGAATGAGCGCAGATACTTTAGCTAAATTTTTCATCATCATGTTCTATACTCCTGTTAGCCATTAAAGGGAGTGTGGAAATGTTAGGTCGTGTATTTATTGCGTTATGTCTGTGCCTCTCTTTATCCTGGGGATTCGCTCAAACCCAGCCCCCCTCGCAAAGTCAGCAGATTCAAGCTCAACAATACGCTGCAACTGATTGTTTTACAGGGTGTCGCAGCGCGTTTAACCAATGTTTAAAGACTTGCCGTACTCGCTGCCAATCCAAACCAAGCCAGGGTTGCTACTCCAACTGCACTTCTCCCTGCTGGGATCGCATGGAAAGTTGCAATAAAAACTGTCGTTCTCAGGCCGGCGCCTCTTAACTCGCTGAAAAATAGTGGCTAAAATTTCAGAGCTTTTGCACTATACTTGATTCTATTGGAAAAAAATTTTGTAGAGAGGCTCCATTTATGAGCAAAGCCATTTTAAGTGCATCGCTTCTTTTAACGATGTTAATAAGCACCTCCCTGTGGGCTGCTCCCACAAACTATCCACGAGGCTGTAATCCTAAAAGCGTGGGATTCAATAGCAATGAAATCCTCCTCGGTGTCACTCCCAGTGAGCGCAGTTATCGAGTCTACGTTCTTTATAATAAGGCGGGCTTTCCCATTCGCTTGAATCAACCTGTGACAGAACATCCAATAATCAAAGACTTAGACACGGAAATTAAACCACATAGTTACTCGGCTATTTTAGTGCCCAAAGAAAATTATAAATTGCTGTGTGAAGAGCAGGGTGCTTCTGAAATTTATCCCTTGCGTTGCCAAGAGCTGGTGGATGCTTGTGAATTGGCTGTATCTAAAGTGGCGCTAAGCCGCTGGGGCAACTATTGGATCACCCAAAATCAGCGCTCTAAAGGTGCACTCTTCCGTAGTGTACGCTCACGAGGAATTTTTCCTTAAGCAATAACCACTTGTGGCGCCTGGTAAATTCGCTATACTGGGCCCTTGATGCTCGCCAATCCAGTGGAATAATATGACCTCAGCTTCGACGCAATTTAGACAGTTACTTCAACAAGAATCTTTAATCTTAGCTCCCGGAGCCTTTGATGGTCTGTCGGCTCGTCTTGTGGAGCAAGCCGGTTTTTCCGCAATCTATGCCAGCGGCGGGGCTATCGCTCGTAGCCGAGGCGTCCCAGATATTGGTTTATTAACACTCACAGAAGTGGCTCAGCGTTTAGAACAGATGGTAGAAGTGACCACAATTCCTATCATAGCCGATGCTGATACGGGTTTTGGTAATACGTTAAATGTACGCCGTACGGTGCAAATCCTCGAAGCCATCGGGGTTGCGGCCATTCATTTGGAAGATCAAGAATTCCCCAAACGTTGTGGTCATCTAAGCGGAAAGACACTAATTTCCCAAGCAGACATGTGTGACAAGATCCGCGTAGCCAAAGATGCTCAAGCGCATGATGATTTTTATATTATTGCTCGTACTGATGCTATTGCCGTAGAAGGTTTTGAGCGAGCCTTGGAGCGGGCCCATGCCTACATGGAAGCTGGGGCTGATATGATGTTCGTAGAAGCACCCGAGAGTTTGGAGCAGATTACGGCCATTGCAGGAGCCATATCAGAACCAAAATTGATCAATATGTTTTATGGTGGGAAAACCCCCTTAGTGGAGCGTCAACAGTTGCAAGAATTAGGCTACAAATTAGTCATTATTCCCTCGGACCTCCAGCGTGCAGCCATTTTCGGTATGCAGCAGACTCTTAATAGCATTAGTGAGCATGGTGATAGTGCCTCCATGTCTTCGCAATTAGTGACCTTTCAACAGCGAGAGGATATCATTGGAACCCAAAACTACCTTGAAAAGGTAAAAAAAGGTTCATAATCGGGCCTTGAGCCAAAAATTGAATTAATAAGGAGCAATCAGTGGCAGAAACAATTGATGAATTAACCGTCGAGTACGTAGAAGATGGTGTAACAACGGTAAAAGAATTGGATAAAGAAATTTTAACCAAAGGTGCTTGGTCCACGATTATCTACCGTTATCAAGATTTAGACCGCAAAAGCGGCGATTATGGTCCCGATAAATATACTATTCGACGCTATCAGAAGCGCGATGGAGAATACAAATTGAAATCCAAGTTCAATATTTCTAGCCGAGATCAGGCTGAGAAGATTATTGGTGCTCTGCAAGGTTGGTTTGGCGATTAACCTGAGTCCTGTACATCAATTCTAGTAGAATGGATGACAGACTCTAATAAGCTGAGTATAATTAGCCCCTCATGCGAAAGTGGCGGAACTGGTAGACGCGCAGGATTTAGGTTCCTGTGGGGTAACCCGTGAGAGTTCGAGTCTCTCCTTTCGCACATTAAATAACGTATTTAACTTAATATTTATAAAGGTAAACTCATGTCAGTCACTGTGGAAAATGTTAGCCAGTTGGGTAGAAAATTAACCATTGAAGTACCCGCGGAAGCGATTACTAAGGATGTTAGTGAACGTTTGCAGAAATTGGCTCGAGAAGCTCGCTTGCCCGGATTTCGTCCAGGTAAGGTGCCTCTTAAAGTGATTCGTCAGCGCTATCTAAAGCCTGTAACCCAAGAAACCTTAGCTAACCTTATGCAAAGTTCTTTGATGAGTGCCTTGGAAGATAAGGGCATAAAGCCTGCCGCTTACCCTAAGGTATTGCCTGTGGATTTAGAAAAATACGAAGAAGGCCAAGAGTTTTCTTATCAGGTGGAGCTAGATGAGTTACCTAAGATTGAATTGGCTACTTTGACTGATGTAGCCTTTGAGCAACCACAGGTGGAAATTACCGATTTAGACATCCATACGGTTCTAGAACGTATGCGTGAACAAAACCCTCAATGGAAAGCTGTTGAGCGCGCTTGTCAAGATAAAGATAAAGTCATGATGGACTTTGAAGGCTCCATTGATGGCGAATTATTTCCTGGCGGCAAAGCCGAAGGCTTCGGCTTGGTATTAGGTTCAGGTGGCATGATTCCTGGCTTTGAAGAACCCATTATAGGTATGAGCAAAGGTGATGAAAAAGACATCACTGTCACTTTCCCTGCTGAATACCATGCTAAAGAATTGGCTGGTAAAGAAGCCACCTTCAAGATTGTGGTGCATGAAGTTCTGGAACCGGCCTTAGCTGATTTGGATGAAGCCTTTGCCCAACAGTTTGGCATTAAAGAAGGCGGTATGGATGCCTTGAAAAAAGATGTCAAAGGTAACATGGAACGAGAGTTAAAGATGAAGATTAACACTCAGATGAAAGAGATTGTTTTTACTAAGCTATTAGAAATGCATGCCTTTGATTTGCCCGTGTCGCTTTTGGTGGAAGAAACGGCCAATATGCGTCGCTTGTTAGAGCAGGGCGCTGCCAACAGTTTGAAACGTCCAGGCTTAGATGCCATCACTGAAGATAATTTAGAGGAAGAAGCTAATCGCCGCGTACATTTGGGTTTATTAATTGCCCATATCATTGAGGCGAAAGGGATCAAGGCTGATATGAATCGCATCAGCGAACGAATTTTTGAAATGGCCTCAGTTTACGAGCAACCTGAGCAAATTGCTGCTTGGTACCTGCAAAATGAAAATGCTCGTAAGGAAGTGGAATCCATGGTCTTAGAAGACCAAGTATTGGATTGGATATTGAGCGAAGCCAAGATTACCGATAAGCCTACCTCTTACAAAGAAGTAATGGGATTGGATGAAAAGGCAGAGAAATAGCCTTGTAAATGAAAACGTTTACATTGAAAGTTGAGTATTTGGATTGACAGTTAAAGGAAATATGAATGAACCATGATAATCGGGGTAATATGCAGTTGGATGGTGTTGTGTCCAGCGATTTAGAGAATACCTTAGTGCCTATGGTAGTGGAGCAAACCGCACGCGGTGAGCGCTCCTACGATATATATTCTCGCCTACTAAAAGATCGAGTGATCTTCTTGGTGGGTGAAGTGGAAGATCACATGGCTAACCTTGTGGTCGCTCAGCTACTTTTCTTGGAATCTGAAAACCCCGACAAAGATATTCATTTGTATATTAATTCACCAGGCGGTGTGGTGACTTCTGGATTGGCTATTTACGATACCATGCAATTCATCAAGCCTAATGTAAGCACCATGTGTATTGGTCAGGCTTGCAGCATCGCTGCCTTGTTATTAACCGCGGGTGAAAAGGATAAACGTTATGCTTTGGCTAATTCACGTATAATGATCCATCAACCTTTAGGTGGTTTTCGTGGTCAAGCAACGGATATCCAAATTCATGCCAAGGAAACTCAAGTCATTAAAGATAAGATCAATGGTATTGTCGCTCATCATACAGGCCAGACGGTAGAGAAAATCTTTGAAGATACCGAAAGGGACAATTTTATGAGCCCTGAAGAAGCCAATAAGTATGGTTTGATAGATAAAGTGCTTGATAAGCGCCTGCCTGGTGAGAAGTAGTTGATTTATAGTCAAAATTTTTCTCAATTCACATAAGGCATTGAAATTTAGGGCGCGTGACACCATATATAACCTCATTAGTTACATTGTGCTTAGAAATGTGCTAATCATTAGGTATGGGATGTGCTCTCTATTAACGAGAAATCAATAAGTTAGAGGTGATATATGACCGATGAACGGAACGGCGATGATGATGCCGTACTACATTGTTCTTTCTGTGGGAAGAGCCAACATGAAGTTCGCAAATTAATTGCTGGACCATCGGTTTATGTGTGTGACGAATGTGTAGAATTATGCAACGATATTATTCGTGAAGAGACACAGCAAGAAGTTCAAGCTTCCCAACCTTTCAAATTACCAACGCCTCGAGAAACGAAAGAATTCTTGGATCAATTTGTCATTGGTCAAGAGCTTGCGAAGAAAGTGTTATCAGTGGCTGTGTACAATCACTATAAGCGCATGAACAATCAAGCCTCTTTAGACGATGAGGTAGAATTGGGTAAAAGTAATATTTTGCTAATAGGGCCCACGGGCAGTGGTAAAACACTGCTAGCTGAAACCTTAGCGCGTATGTTGAATGTGCCCTTTACCATTGCCGATGCCACAACGCTGACAGAAGCCGGTTATGTGGGGGAGGATGTCGAAAATATCATTCAAAAATTATTGCAAAAATGCGATTATGATGTTGATAAAGCGCAACGCGGTATTGTTTATATAGATGAAATCGACAAAATTTCTCGCAAGGCTGATAATCCTTCTATTACACGTGACGTTTCAGGTGAGGGGGTGCAGCAAGCTCTATTGAAACTTATTGAGGGTACCGTAGCTTCTGTGCCACCACAAGGCGGGCGCAAACATCCCCAGCAGGAATTTCTTCAGGTCGATACCAGCAACATCCTATTTTTTTGTGGGGGCGCGTTTGCTGGATTGGATAAGATTATTCTAGAACGTTCGCAAAAATCAGGTATTGGTTTTACTGCGCAAGTTCATAGTAAAGATAAAGCCAAAGACATCAGTAAAATTCTTGCTGATGTAGAACCCGAGGATATGATCAAATATGGCATGATTCCAGAATTTGTTGGGCGTTTGCCTGTTATGGCAACCTTAACAGAATTGGATGAAGAAGCCTTATTGCGTATTCTTAAAGAACCCAAAAATGCCTTAACCAAACAGTATCAGAAACTGTTTAGTCTAGAAGGCGTTGATATTGAATTTAGTGATGCAGCATTACGTGCCATGGCTAAAAAAGCCATGAAACGTAAAACCGGTGCGCGAGGTCTTCGATCCATTTTAGAACATATTTTGTTAGATTTAATGTATGACTTACCTTCTTTGGAAAATGCGAGCAAAGTCATAATTGAAGAAGCAGTCGTAAATGGCGATGCGGAACCGTTACTGATGTTTGAGAGTGAAAAATCGAAACGAGCTGCACAGGATTAAGGAATTACCTATGACTGATGAAGAAATCGTACTTGAGCCTAGTTCTAATACGCTAAATGTTTTACCCCTGCGCGATGTTGTGGTTTACCCTCATATGGTGATTCCATTATTTGTTGGTCGTAAGCGCTCCATTAAAGCATTAGATGTTTCTATGACATCGGGTAAACAAATTCTTCTTCTGGCACAAAAAGATCCTAAACAAGATGATCCCGAAATCGATGGTTTGTATACAGTAGGTTGTGTGGCAAACGTATTACAGCTACTTAAGCTACCAGATGGCACGATAAAAGTATTGGTAGAAGGCGTGCAGCGGGCCAGCGTCCTGCGATTTGTTGAAGATGAAACTTATCTGGCTGCAGAAATTGCCATGTACGACGAAAGCAGTTTGCCTGAGCGTGAATCGGAAGTATTAAGTCGTTCTATCGTTTCCCAGTTTGAACAGTATGTAAAACTCAATAAGCGCATACCCCCTGAGGTATTGACGTCGCTTTCCAGTATTGATGAGCCAGAACGTATGGTGGATACTATCGTAGCTCATATGACATTAAAGCTGGAAGAAAAACAGCAGATTCTTGAAATAACCACCTTGCAAGAGCGCCTTGAAAAGCTCATGGGGTTAATTGAAAATGAAATTGATCTTTTGCAAGTGGAAAAACGCATTCGTGGCCGCGTAAAAAAACAAATGGAAAAAAGTCAGCGCGAATATTATTTGAATGAACAAATGAAGGCGATTCAAAAAGAATTAGGTGATATGGATGAAGCGCCCAATGAAATCGCTGAGCTGACGGATAAAATTGCTAAATCAGGTATGCCTACAGAAGCGAAGAAAAAAGCCACTTCTGAATTAAATAAATTAAAAATGATGTCGCCAATGTCTGCGGAAGCCACAGTCTCACGTAATTATCTAGATTGGATGGTAACGGTTCCTTGGAAGAAACGTTCTAAGATTAGCCATGATTTAACTAAGGCAGAAGAAGTCCTAGATGAAGATCATTACGGGTTAGAAAAAGTTAAAGAACGAATAGTGGAATACCTAGCGGTAGAACAGCGAGTTAAAAAACTCAAAGGCCCCATTCTTTGTTTGGTGGGACCACCTGGTGTGGGTAAAACATCCCTTGGTCAATCCATTGCACGGGCCACGGGTCGTAAATTCATTCGCATTTCTTTGGGGGGGGTGCGTGACGAAGCGGAAATCCGCGGTCATCGTCGTACCTATATCGGTTCTATGCCAGGCAAGATCGTACAACGTTTGGGTAAAGTAGGCGTGCGCAATCCGCTTTTCTTGTTGGATGAAGTAGACAAAATGGCTATGGATTTCCGTGGTGATCCCGCTTCAGCTCTACTGGAAGTACTGGACCCCGAACAAAATAGTACTTTCAATGATCATTATTTAGAAGTAGATTTTGATTTGTCCGATGTCATGTTTATTGCCACGGCAAATACACCTAACATTCCCCCCGCATTACTCGATAGAATGGAAGTGATTCGCCTTTCTGGTTATACGGAAGATGAAAAGGTACATATTGCTCTACGCCATTTAATTCCAAAACAATTAACAGAAAATGGCATTCGTGAAGGTGAATTGAATATTGCCGACAACACCGTGCGCGATATTATTCGTTACTATACCCGTGAAGCGGGCGTGCGAAATTTAGAAAGAGAAGTTTCTAAAATTTGTCGTAAAGTGGTCAAAGAACTCATTAGCAGTAAGTCCAAAGTGACTAAACGCAATATTACGCCTAAATTGTTAGACAAATACTTAGGCGTGCGTCAGTTTCGCTATGGCAAAGCAGAAAATGATGATCGCATTGGGCAGGTGAATGGTTTGGCATGGACCGAAGTGGGCGGTGAATTATTAACTATTGAAGCTGCTGCACTGCCCGGTAAGGGCAAGCCCATCTACACTGGGCATTTAGGTGAGGTCATGCAAGAATCCATTCAAGCCGCTATGACGGTGGTACGTTCAAGAGCTCATTCATTAGGAATTGATAAGAACTTCTATGAGGGCAAGGATTTGCATATTCATGTCCCAGAGGGAGCGACCCCCAAAGATGGCCCTAGCGCCGGCATAGGCATGGCTACGGCTATTATTTCCACGCTGACAGGCATTCCAGTACGCGCTAACGTGGCCATGACTGGAGAAATCACTTTGCGTGGTGAAATATTACCCATCGGTGGCTTGAAAGAAAAACTATTGGCCGCTCACCGTGCGGGTATTACCGATGTACTTATCCCCATGGAAAATGAAAAAGATTTGAAGGAAATCCCTGACAATATTAAAAATGAATTGAAAGTTCATCCCGTCCAGTGGATTGAAGAGGTCGTTGAACTGGCTTTAACTCACATCCCCGATCCAATTACCGATGGTGAAGATGAAGGGCCGGCTATAAGCGCCTCTCATTCGCGCAATAAAAAGCCAACTCAGACAGGGAAGCGTTCAACACACTAGGAATTGATTCATTCGCTTGACAGCGCAGGGCATGCAGTTTATAACTGGCTCCTCAAGGGATAAATGGTTTTGCACCTAGTCTTAGATAGGTGGCCTGTCCTGATTTTCAACCTGGGAAATTTAGGGGTACTCAATGAATAAAATGGAACTCGTGGATGCAATTGCTGAAGGGGCTGATTTAACCAAGGCAAGTGCTAACCGCGCTTTGGATGCGATGTTAGAAAACATTGCTTCTGCTTTAAAAGCTGGCGACCAAGTAGGTCTCGTGGGCTTTGGTACCTTTATCATAAAAGACCGTGCTGCACGCACTGGCCGTAATCCTCAAACGGGTGAACCCATTCAAATTAAAGCGGCTAAAATACCTAGCTTTAAAGCGGGTAAAGCTTTACGTGAATTAGTGGATATTAAAGAATAAGCAATAGTTTTTAAAAACTTTAGGAAAATGCTGGCATTGTGAGTCAGAATATTTTAGACTTGCACGCCCTTGGGTGCTTAGCTCAGCTGGGAGAGCATCGCCCTTACAAGGCGAGGGTCGGGGGTTCGATCCCCTCAGCACCCACCATTTTTAGGAGCGGTAGTTCAGTTGGTTAGAATGCTGGCCTGTCACGCCGGAGGTCGCGGGTTCGAGTCCCGTCCGCTCCGCCAATTCGGCACTTACAAACAAATGGTGAAGAACCAATGTTGCAATCCATTCGAGATCGATCACAGGGCTGGATAGCTGGCACGATCATTGCCGTTATCTGTTTCACGTTTGCCATTTGGGGCATTCATAATTATTTTGATGGTTCAAATGCAACTAAGGCTATAGCCAAGGTTAATGGCCAGAAAATTACGCAGCAAACTTTTGATAATGCGTATCAACGGTATCGCCGTCAAATGCAAATGCAAGGTAAAGGCGTCCCCACGGATCAAGCTGTAGTTGCCCAGTTACGCCAACAAATTTTACAACAATTAATTTCCCGCATCGTCTTGAGTAAAGCCGCGCTTAAGCAGGGTTTTCGCGTGAGCCAAGAACAGGTGAATGCTGCCATTAGTCAGATACCTGTTTTCCAAGAAAACGGTAAGTTTTCTCCTGCTCGTTATCAGCAAGTACTCAGTGTCATGATGTATCAAAGTGATGAGTTTATGCAAACCATTCACGATGCTTTATTGGATTCGCAAATTAACCAAGGCATGCTGAGCAGCGCTGTGGTGCTCCCCACTGAAGTCCAGTCAGCCATGGCATTACACGGCGAACAGCGAGACTTAGGTTACCTATTAGTACCGGCATCTCGTTTCAAGGGATCTGTGAATGTGACACCGCAACAGGTAAAAGCGTACTACACTGCAAACAAGCAATCTTATATGTTGCCTGAAAAGGTGAGCATCGAATACGTCCAGCTTTCGGCTAAAGATATGATGACGAAAGTTAAAGTGGATGATAAAGCCTTGCAGCAGTATTACCAAGATAATCAAAATATGTTTGCTCAGCCAGCGCAAAGAAAAGTCGCGCATATTTTGGTAAAATTAACTGATAATGCCACAACGGATCAAACGCTAAAAGCCAAAGCTAAAGCCGATGAGGTTTACGCTAAATTGCAAAAGGGCGCTGATTTTTCTGCTCTAGCTAAAGAAAGTTCTGATGATAAAATTTCTGCGAAGCAGGGCGGCGACTTAGGTTGGATCACTCCAGGCCAATTGGGTCAAGGTTTTGATGTAGCCATGGCTCCGCTCAACAAAGTGGGGCAATATTCAAAACCCACTCGTACCAAGTACGGTTATGACATTGTTAAACTAGAAGCCATAAAACAACCTGTGCAAATGAGCTTTGAAGAAGCGAAGCCGCGGATTGAAAAAATCTTGAAACAACAAAAAGCGGAAGAGTTATTTGCCAATGACAGTGATCAATTAGCTAACTTAGCCTACGAAAACCCTAATACTTTGGAGCCTGTGGCAAAAGCTTTGGATTTAAAAGTGCAATCAACAGGTCTGTTTACTCATGAAGGCTTAAAAATCGGTATTGCTGCAAAAGCACCCGTAGTACAAGCTGCTTTTAGTAAAAATGCCGCTCAAGGCAACAATAGTGAGCCTGTTCAAATCGATGATAATGATGTGGTGGTTCTGCGTGTGAAACAGCATACCCCTGCGGCACCTAAGCCATTAGCCTTGGTGCAGGATTCCATTAAGCAAACCTTAGTTGAACAAGCCGCCATGAAAAAAGCGCAAGCCTTTGGTCAGGCTCTGTTGCAAAAAATGCAATCGGGTACCTCAGGCCAAAGCTTAGCGAAAGAAAATAATTTGCAATGGCACTACATTCCAAAGGCTACACGCAATCAGAAGGGCATGGACCCTGCTATTTTAGAAGCTGCCTTTGGTGCGGGACTACCTACTGAAATGCAGTCAGCTGTTGCTTCGGCTATGTTGCCCGAGAGTGAAGCGTTGATTACAGTTTCTCAAGTCTATCCTGGGGAATCCACGGTAGTGAAGAAAAGCAACTCTGCAGCTTTATACCGTCGTCAACTTGCCCAAGCCATGGGGCAGTTGGATTACAGTATCTATGTCACGGATCAAATGACGAAGGCAAAAATAAAGATTGAGCAAGCCATAGCTGCACCGTAGTTCACTTCTGCGCCATCCCAGAAATTGCAAATATACTTCCGGTATCCCGGAAATTAGAATCTAGGGCACCCCGGAAATTACGCAGTAATTGTCCGGGGCCTATGGCTATTTCTCTTCTAATAAATCCATTCCACCCATGGCAACAGCATGGAAGCCGCCATCCACATAAAGGATTTGTCCCGTGGTACCTGAGGCCCAGTCGGAACTTAAGAAAGTCGCTGCATTACCTACTTGTTCTGTGGTGGTATTTTCCCGTAGTGGTGTAACTTTTTCGTTATAGCTTAGAATTTTGCGAAAGCCTTTAATACCAGCAGCAGCTAAAGTACGAATAGGCCCAGCAGAAACGGCGTTAACACGTATTCCTTTGGGGCCCAAGCTTTGTGCTAAGTAGCGAACATTGGCTTCCAATGAAGCTTTAGCGATACCCATAACATTATAATTAGGTACAGCACGCACGGAACCTAAATAACTCATGGCTAAGATGGAGCCTTTACGGCCTTCCATCATAGGGTAAGCGGCTTTTGCCAGAGCACCTAAACTGTAACTACTAATATCATGAGCTACTTGGAAGCCTTCCCGGTTAATGCAGTCGAAGTAATCGCCTTCTAATTGATCGGCAGGAGCAAAGGCAATGGAATGGATAATAATGTCTAAGCCATCCCAAATTTTGCCTAAGGAAGTAAAGAGAGCATCAATTTCCCCGTCGGAAGTGACATCACAGGGAAGTACGATATCAGAACCACACTCAGCGGCCAATTTTTCCACACGACCTTTGAGTTTATCAATAGGGTAGGTGAAGGCCAGTTCACAGCCTTGCTCACGCATTTTTTGAGCAATTCCATAAGCAATGGAGCGGTTGCTAGCCACGCCCGTAATTAAGGCGCGCTTACCATCTAACATTCCCATAATTATATCCTTCTAGCGGTTATTTGAGCCAAATAGGGGAGCATTGTAACCCCTTATTTGCCCTGACTCCAGAGGTATCAATAATGGAATGTATATGTTCTATAGCCAAACGACCGGAAGGGATGTAAGAGATTGCTGTATATCATGTGAACCCCGACCATTTGTTCGGAAAAATAATTGGAATTAGCTAATATAGTAGTTAAGCGGAAAAGGATTCCGTATGTGCCTATGGATGGGTGAAAGGGGTTATTATGAAAAAGCTGTCGGAAAAATTACTTGAGAGACTTCGGGATATAAGAGCTAATGATTCCGATGATTCACTGGAGCAAGAAATAGCTATCATTGCAAAGGCTGTTGTTGTGCATATAGAAGCATCATTAGAACAAGACGTTAAACAACCCTTAAATGAAATCGACACATTTACTCAAGAATCCCAGATTCCACTAGAATCATGCGCTCAAAGTTCCGACGTCGATAAAGAAGCCGTACAAAATTCAGAAGAAAAAATTAAAGAATTAGAAGAAAAGCTAGCTAGACAAATAAAATTAAGCACTTATAAATCAGACTTTGTTTCTAAAATGGCACATGATTTGCGTTCACCTTTAAATAGTTTCTTATTGCTAGCGAAAATGTTGGTGGATAATGAAGAAAGAAATTTAACCGATGAGCAAATAAAATATGTTCAAGTTATATATGAAGGCGGTGGCGAGTTATTAAGTATGGTTAATGCCGTTGTGGAAGGTGTTAAGGACCAAAATGTATTTAGGGCTTTGAGTATGGATCGGCCCGTAGAAGAGATGACAGACGACTCAATAAAAATGCCAATAGATTGTGTATTACAACAAAAACAAGATTCAAAGAAAAATGATGAGACAAATGAAAGCATATTTTTAGATGATGATCGTGGTGATATTTCTGATGAAGATAAGTGTTTATTAATAATTGAAGATGATCAGGTGTTTTCTAAGATTCTCTTAGACCTGGCACATAAGCGTGGTTTTAAATGTTTAGCAGCAGGATCCGGTGAAGAAGGTTATATCTTAGCTAAAAAACATAAGCCCAGTGCCATCGTACTAGACATAGAGCTGCCAGATTCCAATGGTATTGCCATTCTGGAACGGTTAAAATCGGACCCTGAACTGTGTGACATTCCTGTTAACACCATGTCTTCAGGTGATTATAATGACGCCAGCATTCAATCAGGGGCTATTGGATTCTTAACAAAACCCGCTGATGTTGATTCAATTAATACAGTTATTAATGAACTGAAAAATGTTGTGAAGCGTGATATCAATGAAGTATTAATAGCTGATTCTGACTCTGATGTCTGCCAAGAAATCTCTATAATATTGGCCAAAAAAAACGTTAAATACACATTTGCCCATGATGGTTTGTCGGTAATAAATTCTATCAATTCTCATAACTATGACTGTGTCGTATTAGGGACAAAGTTGCATGACATGACTCTTGAAGCCTTGTTCGAACGACTCAACGATGCTGGTACAATCCAGCTCCCACCCATTATCATATACTCTGAAAAAGAACTAACAGACGATCAAAATAGATTGTTTTCACAGTATACTAACAGTATCCTTATTCAAAACAATGAGTTTGATAAACAGTTGTCTGAAGAGACATCTCTTTTCTTGCACAGCATAGACCCAGCGCCAAATCGCAAAGAAACGAGTTCTGAAAATAGTATGGCGTGTAACCTAACAAACAAGAAGGAAAAGAAAATCTTATTGGTAGATGATGACATGCGCAATACCTTTGCTCTTACAAATATTCTTTCTAAGAAGGGATTTGATGTGGTGATGGCGGATAATGGTTTGTTAGGACTAGAAGAGTTAGAAGCTAATCAAGACGTGGACTTGGTACTGATGGACATCATGATGCCTATTATGGATGGATGTGAAGCCATCGCAAAAATACGCGAAGATGGTAGGCATAACACATTACCCATTATTGCTTTAACAGCAAAGGCCATGGCTGAAGACAAAGACCGGTGCATAGAAGCCGGGGCTAATGATTATATGACAAAACCCGTTGATGTTGAGAAATTAATTACACTAATGAATTCTTGGATGGAGCAATAATAGTGAAAAAAAGCAATAGAGTATTAATTCATATTGCACTCATAGCGAGGTGCTTATGAGTAATAACCTATTAGATTCTGAAAAGCTAAGTGTGTTAGTTGTGGACGATAGAAAAGAAAATCTATTAGCTATGGAATGCGTATTGAAAACCATGGGGGTTAATGTCATTTTGGCCAATTCAGGTAATGAATGTTTGTCCAAGTTACTGCGTTACGACGTTTCTATTATTTTGTTAGATGTGCAAATGCCAGAAATGGATGGGTATGAAACGGCGGGATTAATTCGGCAACATGATAAAACAAAAGCCATACCAATCATCTTCATCACAGCAGGTGATAAAGAGCATGCCAATATTGAAAAAGGCTATGAGTCAGGCGCTGTAGATTTTCTTTTTAAGCCAGTGGACTCCTTTATATTAAAAAGCAAGATAAAAATATTTATTGACTTGTTGCATCAGAAAAATCTAGCCAAATCCATGTTGGCTGAGAAATCTGAATTGGTGGAAAAAATTAAATATAAGAATATGGAATTAGATAGAGCTGCTCATTACGATTCTTTGACAGATTTGCCCAATAGACTCCACTTTGAAAAAGAAATCACAAGGCAGATAGCACATGCTAAACGTCATAGCCATCAGATGGCACTATTATTTGTGGATTTAGATTACTTCAAAAACATTAATGATACCCTAGGACACTATGTGGGGGATTTGCTCTTAAAAGAAGTTTCAATGCGATTGAAATCCTCCGTACGAATCGATGATTTTATTTCTAGAATCGGTGGGGATGAATTTGCAATAATTTTAACTTTAATTAAAGACACCAACGACGCAGCTGTGGTTTGTCAAAAACTATTGGACACCTTAAGTCGGCCTTATGAGCTTGCGGGCCATGAATTGCGTACAAGTATTAGTATTGGTATTGCTACTTATCCACATTCAGGAGACAGCCCAACGGCGATGGTAAAACACGCCGATATAGCTATGTACCGCGCCAAAGATGAAGGCAGGAATGACTATAAATACTTTACTGAAGAATTAAATACAGCCCATCTGCAACGTTTGAAAATTGAAAACGCATTGCGTTATGCTTTAGAGCATAATGAATTTTACTTGGTTTACCAACCGGTAGTAAATATTTCAACGGGTGCGTTGGTAGGGATGGAAGTTTTATTACGTTGGGAACATCCCGATTATGGATTGATTTCACCGGCTGAGTTCATACCTATTGCTGAAGAAATTGGCATCATTGCGCCTATTGGCAATTGGATATTTAATACGGCCTGTAAGCAATATAACTTATGGAATGGCGATGGAAGTCGCGATTTAATCATGTCCATCAACTTGTCCCCCTGTGAGTTGAAAAATGAATTGCTTATGATGTCTATCAAAGATTGTATGGAAAAAGGACAGGTTGAGCCAAAGAACTTCCAATTTGAACTTACAGAGACTGCTATAATGGCAAATATTGAAGAATCAGGTTATGCCATTAAACAGTTTCATGAAATGGGTTTTAAAATAGCTATTGATGATTTTGGTACGGGGTATTCCTCATTATCAAGACTGCGAAGTTTGCCTTTCCGTACTGTAAAGATTGATCGCTCTTTCGTTAATGATATTGGTGAAGATGAGAATGACACTATCGTAGTTAAATCCATGATTTCTTTAGCCCATGGTTTAGAATTAGATGTGGTTGCTGAAGGTGTTGAAACAGAAGAACAGCGAAAATTTTTAACGGAACATGGCTGCCAATATGCTCAAGGTTATTTTTTCAGTAAACCTTTAGTTACTGATGACATGACTAAATTATTACAATCCACTAAAGATTTAGAAAAAACTCAAGGCATTACTTCTGTTAAAATTGATGAATTCATGCAGCAATCAGAAAATTATTTTAATAAACATTAATTAAATCATCTACACTTTCATAGTCTAAATTCATTGTAGATATTTTGTGATCACAATGGTTTACGGCCTTAAAATTTTCTTAATGTTTAGATTTTACTATAAAATCATGATTTAACCCCTATTTTATAGGGGTTGTTCATCATAATAATTATCACATGTAAGAATCAATTAGAGGAACTTCGTTTCATGAAATTTCAAAAGATCATTTTATTAATGCCCATAAGGTTAAAACGAAGTAATACTTCTGCTGAACCAAAAAAAAGGGCCCTAGGCCCCTTTTTTATTGTCTATGATTTTATATTAGAGGCAATATCCGCCGTGCCGAATGTCAATTTTCAACTATAATTCAATGAATAAGGGCATGGAGTGCAGGAATGAAACGGGGCTTCTGGATTGGTTGTTCAATAATCGGACTATTTGTCCTTATGGGGCTGTATTGGCTTTACAATACCTATCAACATGAGAGTTGGAACAACCCCCATCCTAAATCCAGTAAAATCACAGTTTATAGCTCCTTTTCAGAGCGCCCTAAGACCTTGGACCCAGGCCGCTCGTATTCGGCAAATGAGGCCATTTTTACAGCTCAAATTTATGAGCCACCTCTTCAATATCATTATCTCAAACGCCCATACGAATTAGAGCCACTCGCCGCCGCAAAAATGCCAACTATTACCTATTACGATAAAGCGGGGCATGAAGTCCCAGAAAATACTCCTGCACAAGATGTGGCTATGACAGTCTATGACATTCAAATCAAGCCCGGCATTCAATACCAACCTCATCCCGCTTTTGCGAAAGATTTGGCTGGTAGCTACCTTTATCATGGCCTTGCCGAAAAACAAACAGAAAAATATTATACCTTACAGGATTTCCCAAAGCAGGGCACTCGTGAGTTGGTTGCGGAAGATTACGTCTATCAAATAAAACGATTAGCTCATCCAAAAGTTCATTCGCCTATTTATGGTTTAATGAGTGAGCATATTCTTGGTTTTGAAGAATTTGCAAAAACGTTGAAAGAAGGGAAGAATGATTTAGAAAAAAATCCCGATAAAGCAGTCGCCGTTGACCTGCGCAAACAGAATTTAGCCGGGGCGGAAGTTTTAGATCGATATACATATCGCATCAAAATAAAAGGCAAATACCCGCAGTTTAGTTATTGGTTAGCTATGCCATTTTTTTCGCCGATGCCTTGGGAGGCTGAAGTTTTTTATGGGCAGCCAGGTTTAGCCGAAAGAAATATCAGTTTAGATTGGTACCCTGTCGGCACAGGCCCTTATCTATTAGCAGAAAATAATCCCAATCAGCGAATGGTACTTGAAAAGAATCCTAACTTTCGTGGGGAGGTTTACCCTCAAGAAGGAGAGGAGAGTGATCATGACTCTGGTTACTTAAGTGCAGCAGGGTTACCCATCCCTTTTGTGGATAAATTTGTTTTTAGTTTAGAAAAGGAAACCATCCCAAGATGGAATAAGTTTTTGCAGGGCTATTATGATCAATCGGCCATTAGTTCCGACAGCTTTGATGAAGCCATACAGGTGGATGAAAAGGGCGAGCCTCATTTAACGCAAGATATGACTGCTAAGGGCATCAGCCTGCAAACCACCATTACCCCCAGTATTTTTTATTTAGGGTTCAATATGTTGGATCCGTTGGTGGGCGGCAATAGTGAAAAATCCAGAAAGTTACGTCAAGCTATTGCTATAGCAGTGGATTATGAAGAATTTATTAGTATATTCATGAATGGACGAGGGGTGTCAGCCCATGGGCCCTTACCGCCAGGCGTATTTGGTCGAGAAGAAGGTGAGAAAGGCATTAACCCTTATGTTTATGATTGGAAAAAAGGCAAAGCTCAACGTAAACCGTTAAGTAGAGCCAAGGAATTATTAAAAGAGGCCGGTTATCCCAATGGGCGCAATGCTAAAACAGGCAAACCTTTAGTATTAAATTATGATGTGGTGAGCAGTAGCGGCCCTGATGACCATGCTCGATACGCCTGGATGCGTAAACAGTTTAAAAAGCTAGGCATTCAACTCAACATACGGGCTACCAGTTATAATCGATTTCAAGAAAAACTGCGCACGGGAAATATGCAGATATTTTCCCTAGGATGGTTGGCCGATTACCCTGACCCAGAAAACTTTTTCTTTTTACTCTATGGGCCTAATGGTAAAGTCAAAAGTGGTGGTGAAAATCCCGCTAATTATTCCAATAAAAAATACGATGAACTTTATGACGTCATGGTGGATTTACCTAATGGTCCAGAACGACAAGCCGTCATTGGAAAAATGCTAGACCTTTTGCAAGCAGATACACCATGGATCTGGGGCGTTCATCCTAAAGACTTTATTCTCTCTCATCATTGGATGACACCCGGCAAGCCCAATGCTATGGCTAATAATACGTTAAAATATAAAGTGATTGATGTAGCCCAGCGCGACAAAGAGCAGAAATTCTGGAATATGCCTGTATTGTGGCCTTTTATTGTATTAGCTTTACTGATTATTACATTGTTAGTTCCGGTCATATTGCGCTATAGACGAAAAATCCATAATAAAAGGGAGAGAAAATAATGTTTGCTTATGTCTTACGTCGAATGATATATGCCATTCCGGTATTGATAGGGGTTAATATTATTACCTTCTTATTGTTTTTCATGGTGAATACACCAGATGATATGGCAAGAGCCCAGCTAGGTGATAAATATGTGACACAACAAGCCATTGAACGTTGGAAAGTTGATCATGGTTACAATAAACCTTTGTTTTACAACCAAACTGATGAGGGTATGAAAAAAGCAACGGATACGTTGTTCTTTCAAAAATCCCTTAAATTGTTTAGCTTTGATTTTGGGCGTTCTGATTCAGGGCGCGATATTGGTCATGATATAAAGCAACGCATGTGGGCAAGTTTAGCTATTGCAGTACCAATAATGCTGATTGGAATCTTGATCAATATTACCTTTGCTATGTTAATGGTGTTCTTCAGGAGTACCTATTTAGATATAAGCGGGGTGGTGTTCTGCGTTATTTTAATGTCGGTTTCCAGTTTGTTCTATATTATTGGCGGGCAGTATTTGATAGGAAAATTACTACGCTTGGTCCCTATATCGGGGTATGCAGGAGGTCTTGATGCCATAAAATTTATTATTTTACCGGTTGTGGTTGGTGTTATTAGTGGTATTGGCGCAGGCTCCCGTTGGTATCGAAGTATATTTTTAGAAGAGATGGGTAAGCAGTATGTTATTACGGCACGAGCCAAGGGCTTAAGTGAAATAACGGTTTTATTTAAGCATGTACTGAAAAATGCCTCAATTCCCATTATAACGGGTGTGGTAGTGATTATCCCCAGTTTGTTTATGGGCAGTCTATTATTGGAATCCTTTTTTGGTGTGCCCGGTTTGGGTAGCTATGTCATTG
The DNA here is from genome assembly GCA_021773195.1 of Gammaproteobacteria bacterium. Lineage (GTDB taxonomy): Bacteria > Pseudomonadota > Gammaproteobacteria > JAKBBU01 > JAKBBU01 > JAJFKN01. The sequence continues at coordinate 26,108 of JAJFKN010000040.1, forward strand.
ATGCCATACGCCAACAAGACTTCGCGATTGTGCGCGCGATGGTGTTTTTAGGCACGGTGCTTTACATCATTGGATTGATTTTAACGGATTTAGCCTATACCTGGGTGGATCCGCGTGTTAGGTTAAATTAGGATATTCGATGCCTTTTAAACTTGTGATATTATGGACCGATGGATTGATGTACCTTTTGGTGGTCAGTTTAGTGTTCTTTTTAATCTGGAGTTTGCGTCGTTTACATATTCGTCGAGCTTGGCGGCAAGTAATGTGCAACGGTTTTGGTGTGATTTCTCTTGGAATAATTTTATTATACTTATCTGTAGGTTTAATGGATTCTATTCACTTCCGCCTATTATTAGACACTCAAAATGGGACTAAGCATTATTCCGTTCAAATGGAAAGTCTTCTGGATCTAGCGCTTTCTCCCCTTGGTGAAGATGAAGAAAAAACCTATTCAGCGCCTTTTGCATTAACACTCTATAGTCAAGAAACTCAAATAAAACCTGATGGTGTGCATTCACGGATTTATCCTAAATTGAAATTTTCAGGGCAAGATTTATTAAAAGAAAATAAGACAAAAGGGCAGGACATCGTCTCACGCATTATAGATTCTTTTTTATGGGCCTTTTTTCTTTGGTCAATGGGCTTAATTGTAGCTACTTATATTAAAGCTCGACTTAATGCAACTTCTTGGATAGTGGCATTTAAGTGTATTGCTAAAGGTTATAGCAAAGTACCCTGGCGTTTAACCTTAGTAGTGTTCGGATTATTGTTATTCATCATAATGGCCGCATTGAATTTAGCGCAAGAATATCATATTTTAGGCACCAATAAAGTAGGCCAAGATGTATTTTATCTATCGTTGAAAAGTATTCGCACGGGTTTGATTATTGGCACGTTGACCACGTTAATTATGCTGCCTTTTGCTTTATTCTTAGGAACCATGGCAGGCTACTTTCGTGGTATTGTAGACGATGTTATTCAATATCTATATACGACGTTAAGTTCTATTCCAGGGGTGCTATTGATTGCTGCAGCGATACTTTCACTGCAAATATTCATTAGTAATCACCCGCATTATTTTGCCACTATGACAGAGCGGGCCGATATTCGCTTATTAGCGCTGTGTATTATCTTGGGCATCACCAGCTGGACAGGGCTATGCCGCGTTTTACGCGGTGAGACGCTAAAATTAAGAGAAATTGAGTACGTTCAAGCGGCTACAGCTCTGGGTGTTGGACGTTTTAAAATTATTCGCCAGCATTTATTGCCTAATATTATGCATTTGGTGGTCATTGCCGTGGTATTGGATTTTAGCATGCTGGTATTGGCTGAAGCCGTACTTACCTATGTCGGCGTAGGCGTTGATCCTACCACCATGAGCTGGGGTAACATGATTAATTCAGCTCGTCTTGAACTAGCCCGTGAACCGGTGGTTTGGTGGCCTCTAATGGCCGCTTTTGGGTTTATGTTTACTTTGGTTTTAGCTGCGAATCTTTTTAGCGATGCCGTTCGTGACGCATTTGATCCTAGAATAAAAGGTTAATTTGTTTAACGGTCGGTTCGAAAACTGTTTTTTTCTTTAATAGACAATTTTTAAGCAGTTGAATTCGTAGTCACAACAAATGTCACAAAAAAGATACACACTCCTTAATATATCCTTAATAAAGTGACAATAAGATGCTCAGAATAATATGAATAAATCGTTATAATAATTTTTGAGATTTAAACATGCTAAGAAAAAGCAATCAGACCCTTGGATACAGTGGCAGTACTTACAGTCAGGACCAAGAAGGGCTTCATTCGCTCCTTTATTATATTAGTGGACTTGTGCATCATACCTCAGAAACAGAGGTGGGTTGCGAGAGTCTCTGTCTATGGTATTCACTAAGAGTATTAGAGTATGCCTTGGGCCTTTCTTATAAAGATATCCTGTGTCAACTACCCACCGCTTTCCCCTACGATAAATTTAAAGATTTAAAAGCAATCTTAGATGATAGCTCAGTGGCAGAAAATGCAGAAAATGAGGGAGAAACACCTAGTTCATGTACATTCTCAGCCAGTGATGAAAATGCAGGCGTTCCAACTAGAAGCACAACGTCTTCTGCAAGACCTTTGCGTGATATAACCAATTTACACGGTATACCGAATAACAAAGAAGAAGCAGATGCATTGCTGAGAAAAGAAGGCTACCCCCTTTGGGCGATAAAAAACGCAGAGCTTAAACCCCTCGAGCTTGCTAAATATCTGGCTCAATTTGCACCTGAAATCGCCCAGCTAGTTACGGATTTTGAATGTAAATTTGTTG
>JAJFKN010000005.1 GCA_021773195.1 Gammaproteobacteria bacterium
GGAGATATAATCCAAGCATGCAGGCAACTCACTTGCCGCGCCATGTCGCCATTGTTATGGATGGAAATGGCCGTTGGGCAGAACAGAAAAATCTTTCCCGCAGTCAAGGTCATGAGCAGGGCGCTCAAATGGCAGTTGAAAGTGTTCGTTATTGCGGCGAAGTGGGTATTGATGTTTTGACTCTATTTGCTTTCAGCAGTGAAAATTGGCAACGTCCCCTACAAGAAGTGAATTTCTTAATGGGCTTGTTTATCACAACCTTGGAAGCCCAATTGCCAGAATTGAATCGACAACAAGTTCAGTTTCGTGTGATTGGTGATTTATCCCAATTGAATCAAGAGCTCCAAGACCGCTTTAAAGCAGCGCAGAACCTAACCCAAAACAATACTGGCCTTTGCCTTAACATTGCTGCCAATTACGGCGGTCGTTGGGATATAGTCAATGCTGCTAAACGATTAGCAAGCGCCGTATCTGAAGGCAAGCTAAACCCAAAGGATATTGATGAAGCTTGCTTCCATCAATATACATGTTTATCTGATTTGCCTGAGCCCGATTTATTCATTCGCACGGGCGGTGAATTTCGAATCAGCAATTTTTTATTATGGCAATTGGCTTACACCGAAATGTATGTGACTGATGTACCATGGCCAGAATTCACAATAAAAGAATTACAAGGAGCCATGGAAGCCTTCCAACAGAGGAAAAGGCGTTTTGGTCAAACCGATGGACAATTGGAGGATTGAGAAGGTGCTAAAGAAACGGATTATCACTGCGGCTATTTTATTACCTGTGGTAATTGGCATTATCTACTTGCTGCCACCAGTGGGCTTTTTATGGTTCACGTGCATTTGTATTTTATTGGCAGCTTGGGAATGGTCCCACCTTATGGGTGCTCAAAAAACTTGGGCGCGATTAGTTTATGTGGCCTTCATCCTTGTCATGGTCCTACTAACGCTTTGGGGTGTGCATGTGGGTAAACTGCAAGCAGTTCATTTAGTCGTGGCAGGTTGTGTATGGTGGGCAATTTGTACGGTACTCATTCTGTTGAGTGTGCAACTAAACCAACTACCCAAATTTAAAATCTTACAGCTTGTTGTCATTGGGCTCTTGGTCTTACTGCCTGCCTGGATAGCTTTAAATGTTATTCGTTCTATGGATTATGGTTCCACAAAAGTGCTTTTCCTTATGTTGATTATTTGGCTAGCTGACACCTGTGCTTATTTCGCAGGGAAACATTTCGGTGGCAAGAAATTAGCACCCATCGTGAGTCCGAAGAAAACCTGGTCTGGTGTTTTAGGTGCTGTAACTACTACGGTATTAATTGCCTTTGCCTTGCAATTTATTTGGCCCATGAAATGGCTATGGTTATTTACTTTGGTGGTAGTGATTTTCTCCATTATTGGTGATCTTTTTGAAAGTCTCGTGAAACGTCAGTCGGGAGTGAAAGATAGCGGAAGTATTTTACCTGGACATGGTGGCTTTTTAGATAGGATAGATAGCCTGACTGCAGCTGCGCCTGTTTATGCTTTGGGGCTTCTCATTATGACAGGGAGTATCCATTCATGGTGACAGCATTGATAGCCATTGCTGCTTTTTTGATTAGTGTTACGCTATTGGTTACCGTGCATGAGTTTGGACATTATTATGTGGCACGTCTTTGTGGCGTGAAAGTGTTACGTTTCTCTATTGGTTTTGGCAAACGATTAGTGGGGCGCAGAACCAAGTCAGGAACGGAATTCGTGATATCTGCCTTGCCATTAGGTGGTTATGTCAAAATGCTTGACGAGCGCGAAGGTGAAGTTAAAGAAGAAGATAAACCTTACGCTTTTAATAGAAAGCCCTTGTGGCAACGATTTTTAATTGTGTTAGCGGGGCCTGCCGTTAATTTGTTGGTGGCTGTTTTATTTTTTTGGCTGATACTTATTTCGGGTGTGACAAAAGTCGCACCCATTATCGGCGAAGTTGCACCTCAATCACCAGCGGCCGTTGCAGGTATGCAATCAGGACAAGAAATTCTCCAAGTGGCAGGTAAGGTTACTCCTGGTTGGTCTGATGTTTATCGTGAATTATTACGCTACATGGGTGATAAGCGTGATATCGCCATAACAACTAAACCTTGGCCTACAGGTGATAAAGCAACCCATCAGTTGCCATTGAAGAATTGGAAGGTAGATAGTGCCCGTCCGCAGTTGCTAAAATCCTTAGGTATAACACCATACATGCCGCAAGGACCTTTACTTGTTAAAGCCGTTGTTGCTAAGGGAGCTGCAGCTAAAGCGGGAGTAAAACCCGGAGATATTATCTTAGGTGTTAATGGACAGACTCATGAGCATCTAGGTAAGTTATTAATTTTTTTACGCGCTCATCCCCATGAGAGAATAACCCTGGATTTAAAAAGAGGGGATGAAACGCTAACTTTGCCTGCAACCTTAGATGAAGATAAGCAAGGGCAGGGGCATTTAGGCGTTCAATTGGTTCCACCGCCATGGCCTAAAGATATGGTTCGTCAAGTGCGCTATACGCCTGGCTCGGCGATACCAAAAGCATTTTCACAAACATGGCGTATGAGTATATTAACTTTGCAAATGATGGGCAAAATGATCGTTGGCATGATTTCCGTCAAAACCGTCAGTGGTCCTATTGGTATTGCGGTGATTGCCGGCCAGTCAATTAGTTTGGGCTGGATGGCCTTTGCAAACTTTTTGGCGCTAATCAGTTTGACTTTAGGTATTATCAATTTACTTCCTATCCCCATGTTGGATGGTGGGCACTTGATGTACTATTGCATAGAATTTATTCGTGGCAAGCCTGTTTCTGAGCGAACACAAGCAATTGGTTATCGCTTTGGATTGGTTTTTTTGGTAGGGTTGCTGCTTCTGGCGGTTTACAACGATCTCTGGCGATTGCTGTAGGGACTATTGATTCCCACTGAGTTGCATGAGAACATGGACGCTACGTAAATGGACATTAATATAGGTTACGCAGAATAATAATGCGCTCTATAAAACGATCAATAACGGTACTTGTTTTGCTGTTGGCAGCTTCTTTAGCTTTTGCCAGCTCTTTTGTTGTGAAGCGCATTCAAGTAGACGGTCTGCAGCGTGTTACACAAGGTACCGTATTAAGTTACTTGCCTGTTAAAGTGGGTGATACTGTAGGCTCACAGGATACCAGCGGCATTATTCAGTCATTATTTGCTACGGGTTTCTTTGAAAATGTACAGTTGTTTCGCAGTGGTGATACTCTAGTTATCAAAGTTAAAGAACGTCCTACCATTGGCAGTGTCAAACTCAAAGGCAATAAATTAATCCCTAAGAAGGATTTAGAAAAATCTTTAAACCATCTGGGCCTTACGGAGGGGCAAACCTTTGACCGCTCTACTTTAGATCAAGTTCAACAAGCACTGTTGCAAGAATATTACGCGCGTGGTAATTATTCGGCCAAGGTTAATACCTCTGTCAAGCAAGAGCCTCGCAATCGGGTGGCCATTGACATTGATATTGAAGAAGGCAAACCTGCCGTCATTCGACAAATTAAAATTGTGGGTAATCATGCCTTCAAAGAAAAGGAATTACTTAAACAGTTCCATTTAAGTACACCTACATTACTGTCCTTTCTGACGGGCAGTGATAAATATTCTAAACAGCGTTTGGATGCCGATATCCAGAACTTAAAAGCGTACTACATGGATCACGGCTACATTAAAGTGAAAGTGGATTCCACACAGGTATCTATAACACCCGATAAGAAGAGCGTCTATATTGTTGTGCGTGTGACGGAAGGGCCGCAGTATTTCTTTAAGGGCTATAAATTTTCTGGCAATACGGTTTTCCCTGTGGGCACACTAACACCTTTAGTGAAATTCAAAAAAGGTGATGTATTTTCAAGGCAAAAAGTCATCGATGCGGAGAAGGCCATTGGGCAAGCCTTGGGTAATGCCGGTTATTTATTTGTAACGGTAAAACCCATGCCTAAGGTGGATGATAAAAAACGCCAAGTGATGGTGAATTTTGATGTGGAACCTGGACAGCGAGTATACATTAGCCGTATTACTTACACCGGCAACACAAAAACATCCGATACTGTATTGCGTAAAGCAATGCGCCAACAGGAAGGTTCTTTGGCATCTATCTCCGACATTAAAGAATCGGAACGTCAGTTGAAATTATTGCCTTACTTGCAAGACATCGATGTTAAAACCACAGTGAATCCTAATAAGCCCGATGAAGCTGATTTGAATTACAGCATGAAAGAACGTAATTCAGCTGAGCTAAGCTTAAGTTTGGGTTTGTCCAGTGAATACGGTATTCTTTATGGTGCGGGGATCAATCAAAGTAACTTCCTAGGTAGCGGTAAATCCTTAGGCTTAAACTTCAGTAAGGATGAATACGAACGTAATATTTCTTTGTCCTATACCAATCCTTATTTTACCAAGGACGGCATTTCACAAAGCTTTAGTATTTACTCGCAAAAATTTGAGCCTGGTCAAGTGAATATTTCCGATTACACCACGGAGCAAAATGGTGTGAATGTGGGATACTCCATACCCGTGTCGGAAAACAGCAGTTACAACTTTGGTCTAGGGTATCAAAATTTACACGTGGATCAGGGCTCAAACCCATCAACTCAGGTTTCCAGCTATGTGGCCCAAAATGGGTCAACTTATAATCAGATATTGGCCAGTGCTGGTTGGAGTTATAATGGCTACGATCAAGCTATTTTCCCTACCCGAGGCTTGAATCAATCTTTAACCTTGAGTGCCTCTTTACCAACGCCTGTTCAGCCTTTGGAATATTGGAATGGGGATTATGAGGCTCATTTCTACCATCCTATATTGCCTAATAATTGGTTGATTTTATCGCTTCGAGGTGAGCTCGGTTATGGCCAAGCCTATGGCAACACCAACGGTTACCCTTTCTTTGAAAACTATTATGCGGGTGGCATTGGCACGGTTCGCTCCTACGAATCCAATACCTTAGGCCCTACAGATTCTCAAGGTAATTCCATTGGTGGCGATGCCATTCTTGATGGTAGTCTTGAGCTAATTTTGCCCTCACTCAATGATAATGTGAGGACCTCTATTTTCTTAGATGGTGGTAATGTTTTCTCTGGCACTATCGAGACGAACCAGTTACGATACTCTGCTGGTGTGGCCGTTACCTGGCGCGTACCTTACCTAGGTCCCATGGTCTTTAGCTTGGGTTATCCTATAAATCGCCAGAAAGGCGATGATACAGAGCCCTTCCAATTTCAAATTGGCACCACATTCTGATAGAATGTCCCGTCGAACGCTATTTTACTCACAGGAGATGATGATGAAAAAGTTGGCAACTATATTACTACCCTTGGCAGCGCTATTTTTTGGCTCTCAAGCCATGGCTGTAGGCGCAACTAATGCTGCCCCAGCGGCAACCTTATCTCAAGCTGGTTCTGCCAACTTGAAAATCGGTGTTGTTGATGTACAGGCAGTATTACAGCAGTCTCACCAGATGGCTGTAGCTAATGATAAGTTGAAAAAGCAATTTGCCCCTCAAGAAAAGAAAATTGTTGAAGCGCAAAAGCAGTTAAAATCTGATACGGATCAGTACCGTACAGGTAGTAGCAGCATGAAGAAACCTCAGCTTGAAGCTATGCAAAAGAAAATTCAAGCGGAACAACAAAACTTGCAAACCATGTTTGCTAGTTTCCGTGAAGATTTGATTACAGCGCATAACCAATCCATGCAAAAAGTGATTAAGCAAGTGAATGAATCCATTCAACAAATTGCTCAAGAACAGCATTATGACGTTGTTTTGCAAAAGCAAGGCGTATTGTATGCTGGCAATCAATTTGATATCACAAAGCAAGTTGCGGCTAAGCTGAAAACTGAAAATTAATCGTCAAGCCGAGGATAATCAGTAGTGAATCAGTCAGTAAAGACGTTACAAGAGCTAGCTGAAATTATCGGAGCTGAAGTAGTGGGTGACCCCACTGCAGAGATTTCCAGTGTTGCGCCGTTAGCTACGGCGCGACCTGGTCAGTTAAGTTTTCTCGATAATATTAAATATCGTGATGCCTTGGAGGCGACACAAGCTTCCGGTGTAATCCTCAGTAAGGAAAACACCAAGTATTTTAAGCATAACATGTTAGTCATGGATAACCCCAGTTTGGGGCTAGCCAAAGTACTGACATTGTTTCAAGAATTGCCGAATGCCACTCCTGGTATTCATCCTACCGCCGTCGTTGAAGATGATGCACAGGTGCATGCAACAGCCAGTGTTGGTGCCCAATGTGTTATTGGTAAAGACAGCATAATCGGTGAAGGGGTGGTTCTTCATCCAGGTGTTATTGTCGGTGAGAAATGTACCTTAGGTGCTCATTGTACGCTTTGGTCCAATGTAGTGCTTTATTATGGTGTTACCCTTGGTGATCACGTAGTGATTCACAGTGGCACAATCATCGGTGCTGATGGGTTCGGTTATGCTCATGATGGTCGAGGTTACATAAAAATTCCGCAGGTGGGCAGCGTACGTATCGGAAATCATGTGGAAATCGGTGCCAATACCACTATAGACCGTGGAGCTATGCATGATACCTGTATTGGTGATGGGGTTATCCTAGATAATCAAATCCAAATAGCCCATAACGTAGTTATTAAAGAACACACTGCCATGGCAGGTTGTACTGCCGTTGCAGGCAGCGTTACCATCGGTGCCCATTGCCGTATTGGCGGCGGCTGTTGTATCGCCGGCCATATAGAAATTGCCGATAAGGTCATGCTAACAGGTATGAGTGCCGTTAACGTCAGTATAGACAAGCCTGGTGCTATTTATGCGGGCGGCTTACCTGCAAAACCTTTCCGTGAATGGACGAAAATAGCTAATCAGTTGTTAAAAATTGATGAAATGGCGAAACGTCTTAAAGCCTTGGAAAGAACTCTGGATAAAACCCAAACTGAAAAGTAGTTTGCTCAACATAAAGGATGATAACACCCATGCTGGATTTTAATATTGAAAAAGTATTGGAGCATTTACCTCATCGCTACCCATTTTTATTAGTTGATCGTGTTTTAGATTATGTTAAAAATGAACGTTTAACGGCCATAAAGAATGTTACCTACAACGAACCCTATTTTATGGGTCATTTTCCAGAACGCCCGGTCATGCCAGGTGTGCTTATCGTAGAAGCTATAGCTCAAGCCACAGGTCTACTTGCCTTCATAACAGAAGACCAAAAACCTAAAGAAGGCGGTTTGTATTTCTTAACAGGCATTGATAATACTCGGTTTAAACGAGTGGTTGAGCCAGGCGACCAGCTAACTCTTGAAGTTCAAGTAACCCGTATTCGTAAAGAAATATGTAAGTTCAAAGGCACCGCATCAGTAAACGGTGAATTAGCATGTACCACAGATCTCATGACCTTTAGACGTGAAGGTGAGTAAATGTCCACACGCGATGCGCCTACTTTGAATCCATCCCATGAGAAGTTATCCATGAATCAACAAAATACTGTCATTCATCCCACAGCAAAAATTGCTGAGGATGTTCAAATTGGTCCCTGGACGCATATTGGTGCAAATGTGGAAATAGGTTCTGGCACACGTATCGATTCTCATGTAGTAATCAATGAAGGAACCATCATTGGTAAGAATAACCGAATTATGAGTTTCACAGCCTTAGGTGGAGAACCACAGCATCTAGATTATAAAGGTGAGCCCACACAATTAATTATCGGTAATAATAATATCTTTCGAGAAAACGTCACCGTGAGTCGAGGCACAGAAAGTGGTGGAGGTGTTACAAGTATTGGCAATTATTGCTACTTCATGGCCTATTCCCACGCAGGGCACGATTGCCATGTGAAAGACCATGTTATTATGGTTAACGGTGCAAGTCTTTCCGGACATGTCATAGTAGATGATTATGCCATTATTGGTGGTTTTTGTTGCGTACATCAACATGTCAGCATCGGCGCTCACAGTTTTTCTTCCCACGCCTGCATGGCAACAAAAGATATCCTTCCCTTCGTCATGATGTGTGGCAACGAAGCAAAAGGTTACGGTTTAAATCTAGTCGGTCTAAGACGCCGCGGTTTCAATAATGAAACCATTCGTCACCTACAAGAAGCCTACCGATTGATCTTCCGCAAAGGATTACCCGTAAAAGAATTGCTAGAAGATTTAGAGCCCATGGTAAAGGAATGTCCAGAAATACAGCTTTTGATTGATGGGATTAAGCGTGCTAAGCGCGGTTTCCTCCGCTAAACGCCCACTGCCGGCCAATCTCCCACGAAAAGAATCACCTCAAAATGCTCATGTATTCCATATACACTGCGCTTTTTCGAAGATTCTTTTCGTGGGACCTTGACTCGCCATCGGGCGTTTATTAACTGCCGGCCAATCTCCCACGAAAAAAATCACCTCAAAATGCTCATGTATTCCATATACACCGCATTAAAGCAATTAAAGCAAATAGTTCACTGCTTTATAAACACCTATTTTTGACCGTTACGGGCCGCCATCATTGAACGTTATGATTTACGGGAAAAAGTACAAGGATGTACTTTTTAACGCGATAGGAGTGGATCGATCTTTGAGCGTGACCGTATATCATAGTGAAATGATGGACGAGAGGCGCGTTTGGGAGAAAATAGGTGTTTATGAAGCAGAGAGAATATGTTTATAAACAGAGAATATATACCAAAGAAGAGTGACCTGTTAGCTATCTAATAAATTATTTACTACTTTTCCTAAATCTTTTTCTTCCCTTTCAAAACGTTGGCGCATTCTTTTCATGCCTTGAAGATAATCTTCGCGATAGCTGTCATCTTCCAATAAGTGTTTTATTTCGGCATGAATTTTTTCTGGACGGCAAGAGGCTTGTAATAATTCTATGGCGACCTTTTCTTTTGCTACCACATTGCATAAGCCAATTTCTTTAATAAAGAAAAAGAAAGGATAAAACAAAATGGCAGTAATCCAAGAGATACGGTAGAGGATAACCATGGGAATTTGCAATAGGGCGCATTCCAGAGTAGCAGTTCCTGAGGTGACCATGATGGCCTGGCAACATTGCAAGGCATTATAACTATGGCCTTCAATGATTTGAATTTTAAGCGATGAATCTTTCAAGAAGGATTGAAGAAAGTTTTTTGAAATGTTGCTGGCTTTCGGTAATAGAAATTGTGCCTTTGGATAGGTCTTTTGAAGTAATTCCGCTGTTTGAATTAGCGTTGGCAAGATACGTTCGATTTCAGACAATCGACTGCCTGGCATCAGTCCAAAACACTGGGATTGTGAACTAATACCATAGGTTACCATGGCTTGTTCTTTTGAGCAGGTAGGTGTTGTCTTTTCTAGTAAGGCATTCCCTACGTAATCGGCTTGAACGCCATGCTTTGCATAGAAATCCACTTCGAAGGGAAAAATCACGGCCATTTTATCCACATAGTGTTTAATGGTTTTGACCCGCCATTTTTTCCATGCCCAAACTTGCGGGCTGATGTAATAAAAGACCTTCAATCCTAGTTTTTTCGCGTATTTTGCGAAGGGTAAGTTAAAGCCTGGGTAATCTACGAGTATAACCATTTCCGGTTTACGTTCTATTATTAATTGTTTTAAACATTTTTTTGCTTTAATAATATCGGGCAGATGTCTGATGACTTCCACGATACCCACTACGGCTAATTTCTCATAGTGAATTTGGATGTCTACGCCAGCCTCGCGCATATCATCACCTCCCATACCAAAAAAATCCACTTGGGGGTTTAGTTTTTTTACTTCTTTGACCAGATGAGCAGCATGAATATCGCCGGATGCTTCTCCGGCGATGATTAATACGCGGGTATTGGTGCTCAAATGGTTTCCTTGATGACCTCAGCCACTTGTTGGATCTGACTTTCAGTCATTTCAGGATACATAGGAAGAGAAAGACATTGTTCAGAAATACGCTCACTGATAGGTAAGCTCAAGTCTTGAAAATGCTTTTCATAAACCGGCTGGCGATGCACGGTTTTGGGATAATGCACGGCAGAAGCAATGTTATTTGCTTTTAGTGCCGCAGCAATTTTTTCTCTCTCAGGATGAAGAATAGTATATTGATGATAAACATGATAATAAGATTCTTCGTTATGTGAGTCAGGTGTTATTACGTCACAATCTTTTAAATATGTATTATAAACTGCAGCTACACGGCGACGGCCATGATTAAAATCATCGATATGACGCAGTTTAATCCGCAAAATGGCGGCTTGGATCTCATCTAGCCGGCTGTTAACACCTAGCATCACGTGGTTGTAACGGCCATGACTACCATGGTCGCGTAAAGCTTTCAGGCGGTCATTAAACTCAGCAGAATTGGTTGTTACCATTCCGCCATCACCGAATGCACCAAGCGTTTTGCTGGGATAAAAACTAAAGCAACCCATGTGACCCATACCACCAGCCATGCTGCCTTTAAATTTTGCACCAAAAGCTTGGGCGCTGTCTTCAATAACCACTAGATTATGTTGTTTAGCGATGGTGTTAATGGCGTCCATGTCCACGGACAAACCATAAAGGTGCACGGGGATAATGGCTCGTGTTTTAGGTGTGATAGCATCTTCAATTCTATTGGGGTCTATATTAAAGGTATTTTCTTCAATATCCACGAAGACCGGTTCGCCACCTTCCAAAGAAATAGCTTCACAAGAAGCAAAGAAGGTAAAGGGCGTGGTGATGACTTCTTCACCCCGTTTCAAATCCATAGCACGTAAGGCCAAATGCAACGCATCGGTACCTGACGCACAACCTATCGCGTATTCTACACCCAATGCATTAGCGGATTCTTCTTCAAAGGCTTTAACATTAGGCCCAAGAATGTAATGACAACTGCCCAGAACTTCTAATACGGCTTGGTCAATTTCATTTTTCAACTGTTCGTATTGCGTTTTTAGGTCAACCATTGGAATCATTGAATTGATTCTCCCATCTTAGTAAAGTAAGGGTGGACTTTTTTAACAAAATCCATGTGTTCGTTCAGCAAGCGTGTAATTTCTATGGCAGTTTCTAAGGCTTTCAAACCATCTTCACCAGGGACTACGGAAGGCTTGTCATGAACAATAGAGCCAATAAAGGCTTCAATTTCAGCTTTAATAGCATCGCTCTGGCTAAAAGTTTGTTCTTCAAGGGTGATTTCGGGAATCCCTGGGAACATTTCTTCTTCACCAATGCGGTGGATAGAAAGTTTGTGGTTTTGTAAATTGATATCAATGAATGCATCATGTTGAAATAATTTTATACTGCGCTCACTGTTTAAACTTACACGGCTAGCTGTTATATCTGCTACGCAACCGTTGGCGAATTTAATGCGTGCATTTGCAATATCTACATCATCGGAAAGAATAGGCGTTCCACTGGCATCAATGGTAAGAATTTCCGATTGCACCATATTTTGAATGAGGTCTATATCGTGAATCATTAAATCCAATACAACACTAACGTCAGTGCCCCGTGGTGTGAATGGCGACAGTCTTTTTGATTGGATAAACAAAGGAGCTTTTAAGATATCGCGCACAGCCATATTAACGGCATTGAAACGTTCTAGGTGGCCAATTTGTAAAATTAATTTATTTGTATTAGCCAATTCAATTAATTCTTTTGCTTCATCCACCGTGCGAGTCATGGGCTTTTCCACTAATACATGGACGCCATGCTCGAGGCAGTATTTGGCAATATCGTAATGGAATCTTGTTGGCGCAGCGACGCTCACAGCATCTACATGTTTTACTAATTCATGGTAATCTGTAAAGGCCTGAGTTTGTAGCTCACCGGCTATTTTTTGAGCTCTAACCTTGTCATTATCTGCGACCCCGACAAGTTCTGTATCGGGTAATTTGGCAAATTTTTCAGCATGAAATTTACCAATGTATCCAACACCTATAACACCACATTTTTGCATATCTTCTTGAACCTTCTTCTAAAACGCCTCGATAATCGCATTCTTCTATGTAAAAATCAAATAACACCTGCATTTTCTATTAAGAAATGGTGTAAGCTATAGCTCCAACTTGAAGGGTGGTACGAGGTTAAGGGCAGCATGGAAGTGGTAAAAGATTTGTCAATCATCATCGCGGGTGTGGATGAAGTGGGTAGAGGGCCTCTGGCGGGCCCTGTAATGGCAGCGGCGGTAATTTTATCACCAGATGCACCGATTGAAGGCTTAAAGGATTCGAAAAAACTGAGCCCAAAGCGAAGGGAGACCTTGAGCCAGCAAATTAAACAACAGGCATTGGCTTGGTCCGTAGCTCTGGTGGATGCAGCTGAAATTGATAGTATAAATATTTTACAAGCAAGTTTGTTGGCTATGAAAATAGCCGTTGAAAAATTGACCATTCAGCCGGGGATGGTATTGGTGGATGGTAATCAGTGCCCTAAAGTGAGTATGGGTTGTCGAGCCATTGTGGGCGGTGATGCTTCGGAGATGTCCATTAGTGCCGCATCCATTATTGCTAAAGTAGCACGGGATCAACTCATGGTAGAATTGCATGAGGAATACCCCCAATATGGATTTGCTAAACATAAGGGTTATGGAACGGCTGACCATATGCGCAGCTTACGAGAATATGGGCCCTGTGCCATACATCGTCGATCCTTTAGACCAGTAAGAGAGGCTTTGTGCTTGCATGAGTGAATTTGTTCACCTTAATGTCCATTCAGAATACTCCATCAAAGATGGTTTAGTTCGTGTGAAAGCATTGGTGAAAGCCACAAAAGATTCTTCCATGTGGGCTGTGGCTGTCACAGACCATAGTAATCTTTTTGCATCCGTAAAATTTTATCGTGCTGCCATAGATGCCGGTGTGAAACCTATTACGGGGGCAAGCATTAATTTGCAAATAGGTGAAGATACTGCGCCTATGACATTGTTGTGCCGCAATAAACAGGGCTATTTAAATTTATTAACCATTGTCAGTTTGTCTTACACCGAAGGGCAGCGCCTAGGTATTCCAACAGTTAAGAAAGAATGGATACTCTCTCACAACGAAGGTTTGATACTTCTGTCAGGAGCTCATGAAGGGCCCTTTGCCCAATTGCTTTTATCACAAGGTCCTAAGGCCTTGGCGGAAGAATTAAAACCATGGATGCAAGCATTCCCGCAATCTTTGTATTTAGAATTACAGCGCATCGGCCATCACGAGGAAAATACCTACATAAAACAAATTATCGAAGTCGCCAAAGCCAATGCTCTGCCT
>JAJFKN010000041.1 GCA_021773195.1 Gammaproteobacteria bacterium
TGCCGCATCTACGGTAATTTGCACCGTTTGATCCGCTGTGTCGGCTTTATCCCCGTTCAAGTTGGGGCTGCCTTCGTTGGTGGCTGTAATGGTAGCCGTCACGGGGCTGCTGGTAGCCGTGGTGGCCGTACCTGAAATCACACCGTCTTTAGACATACTCAAACCAGCGGGTAAGCCCGTGGCCGAATAACTCACAATATCACCCGTAAACTTAGGCGTCACGGAGACATTGGACACCGTATCACCCACCGTCATGGTTTGTGCTTTGATGCTGCCTTTGCTGGCAGGCACTTCAAACACATTTACGGTAAAGCTTTGGGTGGCTTTCTCAGCCGTGGATTCATCGGAGGAACTGTAAGCCGTCACCGTCATCTTATCGGCGCCGGATTTATCACCACTGTCGATGGTCCCCGTGATTTGGTTGCCACTCAAGGTGATCCCGGCAGGTGCCCCCGTCAGGCTGTAGTGGTCGATGTCGCCTTTGAACTTAGTGCTCACATCCACGGATTGAATGGCGTGGCCTTGATAGGCGTTTTGATCCGCGATGCTACCTTGCGCCGCTGGTGGTACTGCTGCCGCATCTACGGTAATTTGCACCGTTTGATCCGCCGTGTCGGCTTTATCCCCGTTCAAGTTGGGGCTGCCTTCATTGGTGGCCGTAATGGTAGCCGTCACGGGACTGCTAGTGGCCGTGGTAGCCGTACCAGAAATCACACCGTCTTTAGACATACTCAAGCCGGCGGGTAAACCCGTGGCCGAATAACTCACGATGTCACCCGTAAACTTAGGCGTCACGGAAACATTGGACACCGTATCACCTACGGTTACGGTTTGCGCTTTAATGCTGCCTTTGGTTGCAGGCACTGCATACACAGTCATATCCAATTCTTGCGTGGCAGATTGGCCTTTGGATGTATCAGCATCGCTGTATGCTGTCACCGTCATCTTATAAGTAGCGGCCTTAGCAGACGTGGTGATATCACCAGAAATACTGTTGCCATTCAACGTCACACCATCCGGCACATTACCACTCAAGCTATAATGGTCGATGTCACCACGGAAATAATCCGTCACATTCACGGGTTTAACATAGTGATTCTGATAAAGACCTTGAGCTGTCATGGCACCTTTAGCCGCGGGCGCTACAAAGCGTTTTTCTAAATCAATGTTCAAGGTATAGCTGGAAGTTTTACCGTTCACATTGGTTGCGGTAATGGGAACAGAATAACTGTTATCTTGATCCGCGGTGTAAATGGGGTCACCCACTAAATGGCCCTTATTGGTGAACTTAATGCCGCGGGGCAACATAGCCGTATCGGCAGAATAAGTTAAGGTTTCATTCTTCGCATCGGTGGAGAATTTACCCGTAACCACATCTTCGTTAACAGGCTTACCAGAAGTCCAAGTTTCAGACTCGTCTCCAGTGCTTGTTACCTTGGAGGGATCCACAGTCAAATCAAAATCCGTAGGTTTACTTTCGTCGCCATAGGAATTAGTGGCCACCACAACAAACTTGTAGCTTTGTGTTTTGTCCACAATAGGGGCTACGCCACTTAAAATACCTGTTTCACTGTTGAACTGGAAATGACCCTGGCGAGGCGAAATCAATTTATAGGTAATCTTGTTATCGTCTTTACCACCCTTCGCTTTGGCGTTGGGATCTTGCAATGAGAAATAATCATTGAAATTTATAGACCCACTGGTATTTTCCTGCATGGTCTTGGGTGGAATACTGCCATTGGGTACTGGATGAGTTTGCGGTGAAACCACCAATGTTACGGGCTGAGTAGCACTACCGTATTTCTCACTCTTAGCGACTATATCAAAAGTGAAAGACGTATCTTCCTCGGCCGAAGGACCAACACCGACCACTTCACCATTGTTAGTGATACGCACAGAGCTAGGGGGTGGACTAGAGCTATCACTACCGAAAGTAATATTGGCATCATCGGGGCCTGCGAAATGACTAGCAATGGATTCATGGAATGTATCACCGGCCGTCACATCAATATCGGGAATAGGTTCAGAACTTAACTGTTGTATTGGATTAGCAATGGTTGTTTGATCGGCCACGGCTAATACTTCAGGCATGTAAACAGCAGGCTTGGCAGTCCAATCGGCGATGTTCAATTGATTTTCGCTGCGATCTAAGTTGTAACCCGTTTGTTTTTCACGGGGGTCACCATCCCAACGATAACCTACAGTCACCCCCCCACGCACATCATTGTTGCCAGTAGTTTTGCCTTCTACATAGCCAGCGTTAACGCCCACTTCTAAGCGCGTACCGGGACGGGAATTCACTAACCAATTCAACCCAGCATTGACTTCATTGTAAGGTGCACGGGCACTGGCCATAATAGTGGTTTTTAAACGGTTGCTCACTAACTGTTGGTAATTCACCGTGGCACCAAAGCCTTGGGTATTATTATCATTAGCATTGTATTTAGAATCGTATTTGACCGAATCATAATTTAAATCGGCAGACACTAAGCCCGTTTTCCAAGGATTGGATTCTGCACCTGCAGCAAATCCGTAAGAATCAGCGCCAGCAATATGTCGAAGGTTGGTACCAGCGGAATAGACTTTAGAAGAAAGATTTTTACTTTTAGATTTGGAATAGTAACCGGTACTATGCAAATTATTCACATAACGTTTATTGACTAAATATTCGTAGGCAGCACCTACGGCATTCTGACCCACCCATTGGTCGGTGCTGCCAGAATCAAAATCGAAATTCATTTTTTGTGCTAAACGCTCAGCAGTGACTTTAACGCGATGGCGCTCTAAGAATTGGTGACCGTAGGTGGCACTTAAACGATAACTTTTGGCGCCGGCTTCTGCACCGATAGCCAAAGCTTGGTATTCTGAGATGGGTGCGGAGTATTGAGCCGTCACCATGGGGCCATATAGTTTGCTGTATTGAGCGCCCACTTGAACGGGACCCTTCAAGCCCAGCTGATCAGAATTAAAATTCAAAGTATCTGTGGGCACAATGTATTTGGGCCCTTGATCTAATGTATTCACCTTCTTTGCGGTATCGGCGAAAGAGCCCATAACCACAAACATTGGCAAAATAAACGCTAAGGTCTGCTTAGCATTGAAAAGCTTGCTACGAAAAACGTGCATGTTTCATACCCCTACTACGAGATCCTTACGCTGGAACGTACAAATCCTGTTTGAAACATCTTCCATGAGCAAAATTGCACCATCTATCTAGAGAGCACAATATCACCGAGGTCAGCACATCCTTATGCAAAACCAGTAATAGACTATGTCTAATTTGTCCTAAAAAGTGGCATTGTGATCTAAAAACGTCCACAAATACAACCTGTTACACCTTAGTACATACGTTACAAAAAAATACAACCAGAGTCAACTCTTTTTCCATAAAAAGTATGAGATTGGTTTTTTATTGATCGCAAATAATATTAGGGTTTGTTTGCGTACAACTAGGGTCTGGTCCTATTAATCTACTGAGACAACCACGCCCTGGGAAGTGGCTGGTCAAATGCCCGAATCAGAAATCCCACCGGGAACCTTGCGCGTGATGAAAATGAGATTATTGCCGCCTAGCAACACTTCATCCTTCAAGGTTAAATCACGACGATAACGTTTCTTACTTTCATCTGAGGTAAAGAAATTAATGGTCTTTAATAACCAAATCAATGGGTAATAAAAACGTTGTTTTTTCTTTTTATCGTTACGTTTAATTTCTACAATTTCCAAATCACTAATGCGAAATATAAATTCCAATTGCACGATGGTTAAGTGCGAATTATGAAAGTCAAAAAGATTACCATTTTGAGCCAAATAGGAATCATACATGCTGGGCTTACTTACAAAACCCTGTAACAAATATTTAACCCGCCGCTCCATACTGGAATAGTTTGGAATAGAAAACACTCCCGTACCGCCCGGCTTTAACACGCGACTGAATTCTTTCGCAGCTTGGAAAGGATCCGTCATATGTTCTAAACCATCAACACAACAAACATAATCGTAGGTGTTATCATCAGCATCAATTTTGCGATTTAAATCCGTATAAACACATTCAACATTTTCTACGGAAAAAATATCGGGATTGATTTCGCCGCCATCTACATCAAAGCCCAATTCATGCAATCTCAAACAGAGGTGACCATAACCCGCCGGGGCATCCAATACCTTACCTCTTGGTTGTTCAGCAAACCAATCAAGGATTGTTTTATGAATGCTGCGCCTAGCTTTAGGCTTTGCGGCTGGGTTTTCTGAGGGTTGTTCTGTGGAGGCTCGCGCGATAGATGACATAAAATTCACTTCCAAAATGATCGTCAGTATGGGCCGCCATTCTATCCACCTTGTTGGACCCTTGTCAAAGTGCTTATTCAATAACTATCTTGGGGAATTTAGCGCTGTAATCTTTACCTTGAAGAGCCAATTGCGCGGCCATGTTTAAAGCAATATTGAGGTAACGACCCGCTAGTTCACTGTCCGGCTCCGCCGCTACGGTGGGGCAGCCTCCATCGGCTTGTTCGCGGATGCGTTTATCCAAGGGTAATGAACCTAACAAGCGCACATCATATTCTTGTGCCATGCGCTCTCCTCCGCCTTGGCCAAAGACAGCTTCATCATGTCCGCACTTAGGACAATGAAAATGCGCCATGTTTTCCACCAAACCCAGAACAGGAATTTTTACTTTACTGAACATTTCCACAGCGCGGCGCGCATCCAGCAAGGCCATGTCTTGAGGCGTTGTGACCACAAGCGCTCCGGCCACGGGAATCTTTTGTGACAGGGTCAATTGAATATCCCCCGTGCCCGGTGGCAAGTCTACGATGAGATAATCCAAATCCTGCCACTTGGTATCGCGCAATAATTGTTGCAACGCGCTGCTCACCATGGGTCCGCGCCATACCATGGGCGCTTTGTCCCCCACAAGATAACCCATGGACATGGATTGCAAACCATGACGCACCACAGGCTGCATGGATTTACCGTCAACACTTTCGGGTTTTTCATTAACGCCCAGCATCAAAGGTTGGCTAGGGCCGTAAATATCCGCATCTAAAATCCCAACCTTGGCGCCTTCGCGCAATAAAGCCAAGGCCACATTCACCGCCACAGTAGATTTACCCACGCCACCTTTGCCAGAAGCCACAGCAATGATGTTTTTGATATTGGGTTGTTGTAGGGAGGGGTTTTGTGAAGCATGGGATGCAATTTGCCAATCCACGATTATTTCATGTGGAACATAATTTAATTTAGCTTGCAATAATTCTGTTAATTGCGTTTTTAATTGTGCTTGATAGTGATGAGCAGGAAATCCCAATTGAATATGCAATTTATCCCTATCACAACTTGTCACAAAGTCCACTAAAGGACGCTGGCTGTGGCGCTCCTGCACCTCAGCCAGTATTTCTAAAATAGCGTCCTTAGACATGAATGATTTCCTTCAATGTCACGAACTATTGATTCAGCGTGGCTTCATGAGAACGCGTTATTTCCTCATATTTAGTGGGGAAGATAGTTGCCAAATTCTCACCAAAGAGAGCCGTGAGCTGACCGTCTACATTTAAAATTCTCGCCAAAACAAGTAAGGCGCCCTCAACGTTAGTTTCATCCTGAATAGACCCAAAGTGTTGACCATAGGTTGGTGTTCTAGCATCAACAGCTTGATACAAGGTACTTAACGCTGCGATTTGATTATAGCTCGCACCCATATCTACGAAATGCAAAAATAAACGTTTTAAACCGGGGTAACCTCTAGTCTCCAGCCTAGCTAGAGCTGCATCTTGAGTTTGTAAAAACACTTTCAGCCTCTCATCCAGGTTGGCGGTAGAATTTTCTTTAGCAAATTCACCTTCTACAGTGCCTACATCAGTACCGAACACCATATCCCGCGCTACTAATTGACGACGTTGCTCATAACTCAAGGTTTCCCCATCAGTCCGCTCAGCAGCATGACCTAACTCACTGAAAATTTCCTCCGCCCATCCTGCAAAGGTTTGTTTACCATATGGTTGTGCAGGGAAAGTAGTAGTACTAGTCTTTCTACCATGCTCAGCATCAGCAGAATCTTCTTCATCGTCCTCATCGCTCCCACCGTAATAAAGATCCCTATGAGCACCTTCACTCCTTTGCAAAGCATCAATGGCGGCTCGCAGCTGTGGCAAGGTACTGTGGTTATTATAAAGGCCCCCAGAAACCTTAACCAACTCTCCCATTGGAGCTAACATCGTCAACATCTGCTGCTCTGCTGTACTGCCAGCATCAAACTGAACGTTGCGCTCTTGGCCTAATATGTCGTACAACATAGCCAACAAGTACTGATTTAACTGTATTTGCATACCAAGTCGAGTGTAAAGTGAAGCAATACTCTGTTGGTTTTGATGTGCGAGGAGCAACCCCGCTTCGGCATTGGTTTCTGCTGAGCGTGAAACTTCACCTTCCTTTATAACTATCTGCCCCGTTTTATCACGCGCGCCGTAACAACGGTTGGTGCATGCCAATATCGTAAATACAACTAAGGCAACAGTAAGGGATATAACACCGCCCGTACCATAATAAGCACCCTGAGCGAGAAGGGAATCAATGGCATAACCCCATTCTTCACTGATGAAGTTAGACAGTCTTGCCCCCATTGGGAAACCTAATGCATAGGCCATGACGACAGGCAAGAGGAGAATAAAGGTAGTTAATAAATTAAGGCTTAAGAAAGGATTGATTAACGGTCGCCGTCTGCCGGCTTCTGTGGCTTCTAGGGCTGTACTGGAAGTGCTAGCAACATCAATGGCAACATGGTCATCGCGACCAGAAGCACTCACTAACGGTGAATGTTCATCCAAATCTTGGCTTTCTGGTCTTTGCATTTTCATTTCCTCTTATTTGTATTCATGCTATTTTACATGGTTATTCTTTGTGCTATAGGCATTTTCCCGAGCACCCGTTAAAAAATACTACAACAGAGGCCATGAACATAGCAAGCATAGATTTTGCCTGACAGTGTTAAAAAAATTCGCTATCATGGACTCATGCAACAGAAACACAGACAAATTTTAGTCACTAACGCTCTACCCTATGCCAATGGGCATTTGCATTTGGGCCATTTGGTAGGCTACATCCAAGGGGATATTTGGGTACGCTTTCAACGTATGCGTGGCCATGAGTGCTACTTTGTGTGCGGCAGTGACCAACATGGCACGCCCATTATGATCAAAGCACAACAATTGGGCATAGAGCCGGAAGTGATGGTGGAACAAATTCATCAGGAACATGCGCAAGATTTGGCTGATTTTCATGTGACCTTCGATAATTTTTATAAAACTCATTGCCCAGAAAATGAAAAAATCGCTACGGACATCTTCAAACGCTTGCAGGATAAAGGTCAAATTCAAACCAAAACCATCCAACAAGCCTTCGACCCTGAAAAAAATATGTTCTTGCCCGACCGTTATGTGCAGGGCACTTGCCCCAAATGCGAGGCGGTGGATCAATACGGCGATAATTGCGAAGTGTGCGGCGCTACTTATAGCCCCAGTGAATTGAAAGATGCGGTTTCCGTTTTAACGGGCGCTAAACCCATCGAAAAAGAATCTTTACATTATTTCTTCACCCTATCGCAACATGAAGAACTATTGAAACAATGGGCCACAGCGGATCATTTGCAACCGGCCGTAGTGAGTAAATTACAAGAATGGTTTGAACAGGGCTTTCGCGATTGGGATATTTCCCGCGATGCGCCCTACTTTGGTTTTAACATTCCCGGTGAAAGCGATAAATACTTGTATGTATGGCTCGATGCGCCCATGGGTTACATGGCCAGCTTTGAGCAATATTGCAAAGACCATCCTAAGGTTAACTTTGATGATTATTGGGGTGCTGACAGTAAAACAGAATTGCATCATTTCATCGGCAAGGACATTATTTATTTCCACACATTATTTTGGCCCGCCGTATTACACAATGCGGGATACCGCATGCCCACTTCCGTGGTAGCCAATGGCTTCTTGACGGTAGACGGACAAAAGATGTCAAAATCCCGCGGTACCTTTATTAAAGCCCGCACCTATTTGGATCAGCTGGGCCCGGAATATTTACGCTATTACTTTGCGGCTAAATTAAATAGCGGCATCGATGATTTAGATTTGAATTTAGATGACTTTGTGGCGCGGGTTAACAGCGACTTAGTGGGCAAATTCATTAATATTGCTAGCCGCTGTGCCGGATTCATCAGTAAACGTTTTGATGGCCAACTAAGTGATAGTCTGCATGATCAAGCCCTGTTTGATAGCTTTGCTAATGCCAGCGATGTCATTGCAGAAGATTATGAAAAGCGCGAATTCTCCCGCGCTATAAGACGCATCATGGAATTGGCCGATCACGCCAACCAATACATCAATGACCAAGCCCCTTGGGTATTAGTCAAAGAAGCAGGTAAAGAAGCATTGACACAACAGGTTTGCACCATGGGGATTAATTTATTCCGTGTGTTAATGGTATACCTGAAACCCATCTTGCCGGCATTGGCCGAAAAGGTAGAAGGCTTCTTAGCTATTGAACCCTTACAATGGCATGATGCTCAGCAACCTTTGTTAAACCACAGTATCCAACCCTTTAAACATTTAATGCAACGTATCGACGACAAAAGGATCACCGCCATGAAAGAAGCAGCTCAACAAGATTTAGATTCCAAAGTAACGGCTGTTGCAGAAGATAATAACTGCATTGAAATCGATGATTTCATGAAAGTAGATTTGCGCATTGCAAAAATTGTTTTGGCTGAATCCGTAGAAGGTGCCGATAAGTTGATTAAACTCACTCTAGACATCGGCGAAGAAAAACACCGTACAGTATTCGCTGGGATTAAATCTGCCTACAGTCCAGAAGATCTTACAGGGCGTATGACGATCATGGTAGCCAACCTCAAACCCCGCAAAATGCGCTTTGGTTTGTCGGAAGGCATGGTCTTAGCCGCTGGACCTGGTGGCGATGAACTTTATATCCTCTCCCCTGATTCCGGTGCTAAGCCAGGCATGCGAGCTAAGTAATTTCAGTTTGGACCCCGGAATAGCTTCGCCATCCGGGGTGACGTAAGAGGAAAATTCTAACGTCACCCTTGCAATTTCTTCTAACGTCACCCCGGACACGCGTAGCGTATTCCGGGGTCTATAAAACCTAATGAACAATCTCATCATAAAGATCTGCCCAGTCTTTATTAAACTCACCAATAATATTCAACTTCCATTGTCTACGCCACTTCTTCAATTGCTTCTCTCTCTTAATAGCTTCATGAACATTTTCACATGCTTCATAATAAACTAACTTGTTAAGTTCATATTTCTTGGTAAATCCTTCTAAAAGTGAATTTCGATGTATATATACACGTTTTACTAAATCTGTAGTTACGCCGGTATATAAGGTCCCATTTTTCTTATTCGACATGATGTATACGTAGGATTCTGGCATGGATGATCCTTTTTAGATATGGACCCCGGAATGGCTACGCCATCCGGGGTGACGTGAAAAATTGCAGGAATAGCGTAAGGAATAACTCTAACGTCATTCCCGCCTTAACCAACGTCATTCCCGCGAAGGCGGGAATCCAATTCATACTAAATGGACCCCGGAATGGCTTCGCCATCCGGGGTGACGTTGGGGATTAAAACATCTATCCCCTTATCAACAACTAAACACCATATCCCCGTCTTTGCAATCCACTTGAATATGATCGCCAGGCCCGAAGGTGCCTTTGAGCATGTCTTTGGCTAATGGGTTTTCCAGATGATGTTGCACTGCACGTTTTAACGGGCGCGCGCCGTAGACGGGGTCGAAGCCTAATTCAGCTAAGTGACCTAAAGCCGCGTCCGTTAGCGTCAGCTGCATATCTTTATCTTGTAGGCGTTGTGAAAGATGCCCTACTTGAATGGTGACAATTTCGCGAATTTGTTCCTTCTGTAAAGGATGGAATACCACAGATTCATCAATGCGATTTAAAAACTCCGGCCTGAAGTGTTGCGCCACCACATCCAGCACCGCGTCACGCATGGCTTTGTATTCCCCTTCACCGGATAATTCTTGAATGAGATTGGACCCTAGATTTGACGTCATGACGATCACTGTATTACGGAAATCCACAGTACGCCCTTGTCCGTCAGTCAAACGACCGTCGTCTAACACTTGCAATAAAATATTAAACACATCGCTGTGGGCCTTTTCCACTTCATCCAATAGGATCACGGAATAAGGCCGCCGGCGCACGGCTTCTGTTAAATAACCCCCGGCTTCATAACCCACATAACCGGGAGGCGCACCAATCAAGCGAGCCACGGAATGTTTTTCCATAAACTCTGACATATCGATACGCACCATAGCGTCTTCTGTATCAAACATGAAGTTCGCGAGAGCTTTACACAGTTCTGTTTTACCCACACCTGTTGGACCTAGAAATAGGAAGGAACCAATGGGACGTTTTGGATCCGACAAACCTGAACGGGAACGGCGAATAGCGTTGGACACCACAGTCACCGCTTCATCTTGGCCGATGACTTGTTTATGCAAGTCGTCTTCCATGGCTAAAAGTTTTTCTCGCTCCCCTTCTAATAGTTTCGACACGGGAATATGGGTCGCTTTGGAAACCACTTCAGCAATTTCTTCTTCCGTGACTTTATTCCGCAGTAACGTAAATTCTTGCATTTCCGCTGCATCGGCGGCGACTAATTGTTTCTCTAGCTCGGGAATACGCCCGTATTGCAATTCCGCCATGCGATTTAAATCCCCGGCACGATTGGCTGTTTCCAATTCCAAGCGCACTTGTTCCAATTGTTCTTTAATGCTTTGAGTGCCTTGCACGGCAGCTTTTTCTGAACTCCATACTTCTTCTAGATCGGCGTATTCTTTTTCTAATAAACCAATCTGTTCTTCTAAATCCCTTAGGCGTTTCTTCGAAGCGGCATCGGATTCTTTTTTCAAAGCTTCACGTTCGATTTTCAATTGAATTAAACGGCGGTCTAATTTATCCAATTGCTCAGGTTTGGAATCGATTTCAATACGAATTAAACTGGCCGCTTCATCCATCAAGTCAATGGCACTGTCAGGCAAGTTACGATCCGTAATATAACGGTGAGCCAAAGTAGCTGCTGCTACCAGCGCTGGGTCCGTCACTTCCACCCCATGATGCAATTCATAACGTTCTTTTAATCCACGCAGAATAGCAATGGCATCTTCTAATGTGGGTTCATCCACTAAGACTTTTTGAAAGCGACGTTCAAGGGCCGCATCTTTTTCTAAATACTGACGGTATTCATTTAAGGTAGTGGCCCCCACGCAATGCAATTCACCTCGCGCTAAGGCTGGCTTTAACATATTCCCCGCATCCATGGAGCCTTCCGCTTTACCAGCCCCCACCATGGTATGGATTTCATCGATGAATAAAATGATTTGCCCTTC
This sequence comes from Gammaproteobacteria bacterium, assembly GCA_021773195.1. Lineage (GTDB taxonomy): Bacteria > Pseudomonadota > Gammaproteobacteria > JAKBBU01 > JAKBBU01 > JAJFKN01. The sequence goes on from JAJFKN010000041.1 coordinate 11,425, forward strand.
TTGTTTGGATAAATCATTCAATACGGCTTTCAAACGCTCTTCAAATTCGCCGCGGAACTTAGCCCCAGCAATTAAGGCACCCATATCCAGGGACAATAATCGTTTATTCTTCAAACCTTCAGGTACTTCACCATTCACAATACGCTGGGCCAACCCTTCAACAATAGCTGTTTTACCCACGCCGGGCTCACCGATTAAGACAGGATTATTCTTGGTGCGCCGTTGCAATACTTGGATAGTACGACGAATTACATCATCGCGCCCAATGACGGGATCCAACTTCCCTTGTTCAGCCCGTTCCGTTAAATCAATGGTATATTTTTCTAAGGCTTGACGTTGTTCTTCTGCATTGGGGTCATTCACGCTTTGCCCGCCGCGCACATTATCAATGGCTTGTTCCACCGCTTGCTTTGAAGCACCGGCCCCTTTTAATAATTTCCCCAGCTCGCCTTTGTCTTCCAAGGCCGCTAATAAAAATAATTCCGATGAAATGTATTGGTCTTTACGCTTTTGTGCCAGCTTATCCGTAAGGTTTAGCAGGCGACTCAATTCTTGAGAAACCCGCACATCACCCGTGGCATCACCAATGGTGGCCAGGTTATCTAAAGCGTGATCTAATTGCGAGCGCAGTGCTGGTACATTGACGCCGGCTTGGGTTAGCAAGTGACCCACTGTACCGCCTTCTTGATCCAATAGCGCCTTCATGGTGTGTAGAGGCGTAATTTCAGGATTATCACGACCCACGGCCAAAGACTGTGCTTCCGCCAAGGCCAATTGAAACTTTGCTGTTAATTTATCCATGTGCATATTATATCCACCCTTCAATTAATTGAATAACCTATAACCACCTATAGACTATATTTGGGCCAAAATGGGTTTTTCAAGGGGTCGGTTGGTGGTTTTTTTTCACAACGCCTTGCAAATGAACAGCAAAAAATTGCATAATTCTTAACAAGGATCTTATAGCAATCCATAAACACAACAATGTCACTGCCAGAACAACAATTAGGAATGAATTATGTCATATCACACCGCTCCAAGTGAGCTGCAATCCCAATCGGAACTGGATGCCATTATCCACGCCTTTCTCAGTGGTGCATTTGTACCTGGTGCACAAGTTGATCGTTACCATCGCTTCCATTCAGCTAATACGGCACTAAACGATTATTTTCTTGCAATAAAAAGCAAGTTAGTAGGATTGAAACAACTCACGGATCAAGCGGGTTTGTATGAAGTGTTACACACTATTCAAAACGATGAAAAGAATCATTATGCCTTCCAAGAATTAAATCGTTTATTACAAGAAAAAGAAGATTGGTTAGATAGCATCAGAATGTTCTGTAGTATTCCTGCTACAAAAACTCAATACTATATGTTCATCAGCGGCGGCACCATGGACACTGAAGTTTACAGTTCTGCGCCAGAGGGTGAAGAAACTGAAGCTCATACCTCCACCGTGGCTTCAGCAGATTACTTTGATTTGCAATCCACTACATCGCCCAGACTTCAACAGAGTTTACAAGAAGAGTTAGCAAGAACTCGTCTGGCCCGACGCATGGTAGGATTACTGCAAACCATCAAAGCCACCCCACAGCTTACAGCACACTTTCCATTGCTGCATGCTCTCGTCACTCAAGACAGGGCACAAACATTACAAAAAGCACATGGAGCATTAGCCTGCCATCTTGACCAAGCTAGAAAAATCCTAGGCAGCGCTGCGTCACCTCGAACCACACTCAAAGCCCTGAGAGAAAAAGTTCGTGAAATAGAAGCGCCATCAAAAGTTTTTGCTGAATACTGCGAATTAATCAAAAACGAAGATTATGCCATACTGGCAAAACAGTTAGAATGCAAACAAACTGAAATACAAAATAACTCTAAAGCCATCGCAGCCAAAATCAACAAGATACATAAGCTAGAGAGCAACAGAGCCATCATGGTGCCTGATAGTATGTTCGGAAAACGTGATGCATTACTTAAAGCTCTAGAAAAGTTAGCAAAGCCTGAAGCGAAACAACAAGCTACCGTAGAAAGCTGTAAACAATTAATAAAACAGATAGCTCAACAACAATGTCATATTAACGATCTTGAACAGCAGCTACTACCTTTATTCCGCAATGAAATGTTACTTAAAGAAGCCAGCCGTTACATCCGCAAACATTGCTTTACCATGGAGACCCTGGAAGGCACTGTGGAAGTACTTCCAGGCGGTGAGGTTTCCGATCCACTAGCATTGTTAAAAACAACTAGCGATGGAATAAAAGAATCCCTAAGTACTCAATCAACAGACAAACCTAAAAGCAAAAAGGGCGCGACTTTAGATGATAGCCGGTCGGATGCTGAATTTTACACCCATGAATTAGCAGAAGAAATTTTAGAAACCCTATGGGCCTTAAAAGATACCGGCAATCTTGTTACCATTGACACCGAAAACAATATTAGCAGCCTTCTCTTAGAGCTATCCAACACACTGTCGTCCTTAATCAGCAAATTTTTTGATTTATCAGTCCTAGGTCTGGATACAGAAAGCTTCCGCACACTAAAGTTAGCTGACTTGTATCAACGCATGGTCAAATTCCTGCGTATGTGTCAATTTGCCCTGGAAAATGAAGCGCAATACATATGGGAAACTGGTACTGATAATGATCGAACACTAGCCCCTGTGATTGATTGTGATGCCCACGGTAGAGTACAGGATATACAACACCACTGGCCCATGTTTCTCAAAGACGCCAGTAAAAACCCCATATCCCTGACTGACTTCAAGCGCTTGTTAAGCATTCAACGCTTGGCCCTCGATTACTGCAAACTTTATGCAAAAAACCACACACATGGCAATACTTTAGTTTTGCAAGCCATCACTCACGGCCAGATGAAAGTCATGGCCACCTTAAAAAAATCCGCTATTAGCCTATGTCCATTGCAAGAACGTTGTCTCCACACAATGTTAGAGCGAGGTATTCGCGTCGAAGAAATTACTAAGGATGGCAAAATCATCTGGTTCGATGATAAAGGCCAGCGACATGAAGATGCAGAATTGCCCTATTTCTTTCAAGTGCCAAGGCCTACAGAAGATTTTGCTACTGTCACTGAAGGTCATAGCGATGATCTGGCCCTCTCCATGCATAAGATCCAGCAAATTCTAACAGCGCTGGACTTGGCTCGTTCCTATGGAAGTGTGGAACCAACAGCAGCTTTGAAAAATGCTATTGCGGCTATGAGGTCCACTGACTTATTACCCTGCCCTGAGCTTTTCCGTAAGTTAGCTAGAGATAGTAATGACTATATTTCACTTGAAAAAAATAAAAAATACCCTAAAGGATTACCCAAGAGAAACCGCGATCAATTTTACCAATTCCTGCAAAATTACCGCCGGTTTATTGAAATTTTTGATTCCTCGCCCTCAGAAGCCAATAAACGTGAAGCTGAAAATTGCGCTTATTACGCCTTGCAAGTGAGTCCATTAAATGGAACTTTGAACAACCTTCTCTATCTCCTCATGGTTAACGCAGCCAAAGAAAAATATAAAAACTTAGAGTTTGAGAACACACAATACAGTACACACTTAACCCTTGAGGCCGATGCTTATAACTCTGTTGGGGGAGACTCTCAACATGCTAGTGGACAAAAGCCTCAAGCTTTCACTATGCATCAAGGCACTATCCTGAGTTTTATTGAAACTGCACTGGCGAAGCTCACGGACTTTCACCAGCAAAAAGATGAATTACTCCGTGTATGTCAAACTCTAGCAGTCATTGCATGGTACTGTAACTATCTAAATAAAAATAAATTACCCATACCACCCACCCTGTTGCTAACCTACGCCAGAATCAAAGACATCCCACTTTGCATTCTACGACTGCGCAATGTAGAGGATATGGGCCTGTGGAAGCCACCCATAACACAACAAATAGTCACGGTGGGAGAGAATTCAGTACCCAATAAGCCTACTATCTATCTAATGCTAGATGAGAATGGACACTACGCCCATGCACATTTACACCGCCTCCCTGCCCATATACAAGCATGCCAATCCACTGAACCCAATCCCCTTACGGGCTTCAACTCCCTATTAAGTCAAGCCAATATCTTGTCCATGAGTGTAAGGTCTGATCAAAGCATTGAGCAACCGAGTCGAACTAACCTGAAAGAAATGCTTGAGAGTCTCGAAAGTGAAATTAAAATCCTCTGCGCAATGAACGCTTCGCGCCTCCTCGAAACAATTGATGGCATCTCAGAAAAACTTATTGAAGGAATCGTCATCCCAGGTTATGCAAAGCCAAGAGCGCAATGGATCAATATCCCTGTACTATTTCGCTTCCATTTCATCAATCTCATGAGAGAACATAAAATTCTACTGGAAACTAAAGAATACCTATTTCGACAAGACAAACATAGGGAAAATAATAGCAGCGTTCCTGCCACCACGTACCTAAACAAATTGGATGACCTGCTACAAACATTTCAAGTCAGGCTAGTAATATATCTTATGCATTGGCTTGCGATTCACATACCCAATACATACCAAGATCTAAAATCCACACTAGGTAGCGATCTTCAAGCTTTGTTCTTTGTGATAAGAGATGAAATCGAATACACAAGCGAGGAGGCTCTGGATAAAATATTCCCTATCCCTTCTACTAGACTATCGATGACATTTGGTTTGACACCCGAGATAAATAAAAACTTTCTGTATCACTTGAGCTATACCCTACACGCACTCATTGGTGAAGAAACTAGTACGGTACGAACCGCACTAGATAATGATGACTTTGTCATTGTCACCCGTCAAATAAAGAAGTTTTTATTTGCATTAACGAACATCATTCAAGGGGATGTTACCCCCCTAACGAAAAATTGCCGTGACCAAGACCAACGTGACTTTTTAAGTAACATAGTTCCACTCTTGCAATGGATTTTTGAATTCAGACAACACATACCAGCGTTCATGGCTAATCATGCTATGGATGATCACCCGGTAGTTTCGGACTTTAGACATTATGCACAGCATATGGTTAACGCGAGAGTACAAGAAGTATTCCGTAAAGTTGCTGTGTGCAATGCTTATCTTAGTGCAGGCTCTTATATCTACACTAAAGACTACTGGAAAGAAGATATTCTCATATCAGCAATGCACAGTTTAAGTGGAGTTCTGGATAGCGCATTCAAGGCAACGCAACCAAATATTGACTATTTAACACAATTTAGACGCCTACTCTCGCCATACATTGATGGTGAAGAAATCCAGCGCCCTCAGTTTACCCAGGCGACCCAAAGTTCAACCGAGTTCACTCTAGGTAGGGTCTACCCCCCCGCCCCTTTCAGAGGTTTAATTCAGCAACAATTTGAGGCGCTACTAATAACCTTCCGTGGTAATAATACAGCATTACAATGGTCTTCACTCTCGGCCTTCTTATATGTTACCACCAATATCACTTCTCAGGAACGAACTATTCACTATGCACGACTCGAAAGTATTTTACGTGGTCTGCGCAACCCTCTTCATATAAAACAAGTGCTTTTTCCTGGTGCTGACCTTGGGGAAAATAAATCCCTAGAAAAACACAGACAACAACTGGCTCAACTCAAAGATTTAAAACAACATCTGATGCGTCAGTTATTAAGTAAAATGATGACTCCCTCCGATGATTTTTCCTATGTCACCCCTTTAATAGAAAATATTTTTATGCCGCTTCTAAGGCCATTTCACCATACAATAGGCGAACTTCCGAACCCCTATATAGGCAAAGAAGCCCAAGCCCAATTCAAAGAACTTTTAGATATTTTACATAGTAATAGTCCAGATGAATTAAAAAGGTCAAAATTCATCGCCTTTTTCCCAGTGGATGATAAGCCTATCCTTGAAAGCCGCCTGCATGCGCTATTGAGTCAACTACTCTTTTCTAGGTATCATGGTGTAAGCTTCTTCCAACAACATCTATCAGAACTTTGCAACGAAATCCCACAAAAAAGTACGGATGCACACCTATCACAACTTCCCTTGCAAGCAGCCCCCGCCCGCGCGCTGGCTTTAGCTGAATTGAGACAAGTAAGGGCCGAAACACCAGCGATTACACAACCTGCTCCTACTAAGAAAACTTCTACTAAGAAAAAAAGACTAACGGATGTTGAATCACAAACTGGCCACGCCCAAATCGTGGATCAATATCAATACGATTATAAAAAACAACTGCTCAATGACATGTGCCAAAGGATATTAGAAACTGAGCGACAACAAGTTATCAAACTATTTAAGTCGCTCTCAAATCTTGAACCTGAGATACAGGAATTTTATATCCAAGAATACTTATCAAGATTGCCCGCTTATATATTGCAACTGAGAAAACTGATTCAAGGTGAGTGTTCTGAACAAACTATAACGGTTAATCCCGATACAGGGGAAGCAAGCTTTGAAGATACCACCCATCGCCAAATTGATCTTAGAAGCGATTCACATAGCACCTCGTCCTCTGCTACTGATGACGCTGGCCAGAACACAAGCTTGCTCCATAGAATGGCTACTCTACTGCAAGAACGTGAAAAATTCTTGGAAAGTGCGATTACTCAACTGAATTTTAAAGACTGTCGTGAGGCCGCCTACGATGCTGCTACCTCCAATGTTCATGTTAGCTTCATTCAACAGTATACTAAACATATTACAGCTCATCTCAAAAAAACATTTACAGCATTAAACACAACCATGAAGCAAACCTTTGATGAGATAAACAGGCAACAATTAAAAGAAGCCAAGAGAAGAGCTGCGCTCGTGGAGCAATCCTTCCAAAAAATGGAAGAAATGCGTAGAAAGCAGCAAGAATCCGTGCGTAACTTTCATCTGAGGCAAAAAGATGAACTCAATACCCTCGATGATATTATTCGCGTATTATCAGGCAAGGAATTTGACGGTAACAAATGTGCGCAAACAGCGGTACTAACGGCTAAAGAAATGAAAAGGTCGAGAGAGGATGCCAAAGAAGCCGATGCTGCCTCTGTTGGACTGTCACAACTACTAGCTACTGGTGGTAAACGAAGCGGCGAGCAACGGCGTGAAAAATTTGATAATGTCCACCTGCATAAACTTGGCGGCGATCAAATGATGATGACGACAGATAGCCGGGCGAGTGCTAATAAACCGCGTGGGACAAGAACATCAACCCAACCTGGTATACGTCGCAGAGGAAGCCGACCCGGTGTTTTTGCTGGGCGACCTCATCCTGAAGGTCAGCCAAGCCAACCACACCGCCCCCCTCGAGGCAGAGCACGCCCCAACAGAGTAAGGGCTGGAAGTAAACCACAAGCCGTTGCCTCGGCGACACCCGTGGCTGACCCAACGGCACTTAGCCGTGGTGTCACGGCCCCACCTCGTGGTAGAGGAAGAGTTCGAGTCAGAGGACCCAGTCCTGCTAGAGGCATTCCCCATGGAGCACGACGCGGCGGCACATTCCCACCTCCAAATCGAGGTCGAGGCGATGCAAGACCCACTGTTGCAACAACAGCATCAACAGGAGAAATCCGACGCCCAGCACCAAAGCGTGGTGGGCGTGGCGGCGCTGGATAGCAGGCCCCCCTGCTAACAATGACCCCAAGAAATTTAACCCTTAACTTAATTTTTTAAAATAGAGAACAACATGCAAAGACACGAAACTGAAACAACTGGCACAGTAATGACCCGCGAGAAATTGGCTGAGAAGTTTAAAGAGCTTAAGCAAAAAACCACAGATTTCAAAAATAGCAGATTTCTGGAAATTTTAGTCACCAATACTAAAGGTGAACCTTTTGATTCCCCTCTCGATAGAGAGAGAGCTAATGCTCTTCCAGATGTTTCAATGCTTGAGTCTCTTCCTCCTAAAGATCATTCCAAACCAGATGTTCACTCTTTGCAAGCGATGCAAGTGCTGGGAGCTCCCAAGTCACCTTTGAACGCTCTGGTTCAATCTTGTTGGGCAGCTGTGGCTCTACTGACACCAGATAAACGACGCAGAACCATACAGCTCACCGACGCATTGCATCACCTTAATGATAGCTCACCGGAAAATGTAGCAGGCGAAGCACAGCAACATGGTAAAGATTATCAACCCCAGCTAATTAGTCATGGCGAAACCATAGCCCGAAGCCTTGAAAAACTAAGACATGATTATATCGACCGTCGTGAAGATAACCTGTCTAATATCCTTGAAACCAGCGATGTGTACCGTCTATTTTCCAAAGAACTCACCACCTTAGAAGCCCAAGCTATACAATTGAAAGGACTCATAGAACACTACTTAAGTGGCCAAGAAATTACGATGTGTCGTGATGAATGGACCGATGAACAGCATGCGGAATGTTTAACAAGACAAATTCAACTCTGGGTAAAGTCCTACCTACCAAATACAGAATTAGAAAAAGCTTTCCTAGATAATGTAATGGCCTTTCTTAATGAAAAGCTGCCAAGTTCGACAGAAAAGCAACAAAAAATTGCAATAGAGATTCAACGCTTACGTCAACTCATGGCTGCAGCAAACTTTTTAGTACAAATCACCTTAACAGGCTTAGTAAGCCATCATCGTATTTTGGGTAGTGCTGCGGATGTTATTCATGGTCTTGAGCTCCGGCAACATACCATGCAAGATTTGCATGACATGCTCCCGCAGATAATAGAAACTTATAAAACTCAACTTTCGAAGGTTCGACTAAGCGACGAATTACTAGAAGAAGCGGGTATCCTATGTACTGCAACCCACGAGGAAGAAGGTAAGCCAATTATCCCTCATCAATTAGCATTGTTAACTTACAATTCTGCTGAAGGTCGATCTGAAACTAAACGTATCTACGGTGAAATATTGGATGACCTTGTCTCCAGACGCGAAGAAGTCTTGGCCATGACAGCGCTTACTTATGAAATTGACAAACAAAACGCTTCTATGATGGATGAAAAAATTGTAGACCGTATGACCCGCATTACATCCATTTCTCCCCAACCTACACCAGATGGACTTTGCACAGGATCCGATGGCTCCACCTCTGACTCTAATGCCAGCAGCCCTGAGCGAGTCAATCCAGGAGCTGCAGGTTCAGCCACCTTCGCAACCTCAGCTACCAACGGCGCCGCAACATCAGACACGTCACCACCAGCTAAACCAGCTGGTTCTATACCAGGGGCAACGCCTGGGAGCGACGGCGACAGATAAAATACTCCTTTTACAACAGTTGCTAAACCACCAGGAACCCCTTAGAATCAAGGTTACTTGGTGGACTGTGCAACCTGTGAAATTGCATAAAAACAGCGCACAAAATCACTAAGAGATAAGAAACATTGTTTAACCAAATAAGGGGTTATTTACAATTCGCTAGATAGGTCCTATCTAGCGAATTGTAAGTAGACCCATAAAAGGAAATCCGTCATGCATAGACAAATAGCAGAATCCCACCCTTTATCAAAAGCACTGGATGCCATTAGCCGCTTAGAGAAACAAATAGAACCGGTAGTGGCTGAGAAACACAAATCAACCCTGCTACCATTAGGCGGCATAGATGAGCCCATAGAAAAACATGTTAAAGCTATAATTGCATGCTATCCAGAAGATACTAGCTCGACCATGGATACCACTGCACTCAAAGAAAAAATAACAGCCTTTCGTGAATCCATTGCAAACTATAAAATGCTTTTAGATAACATAGAACTTTCTGCAAGCGAGGATGTCGACGTCGCTCAAGCGCGTCAATATCTGCAACAGCTAAAACAACTATTTTCTACAGGCAAGGAAAACTCCTTGCTAGATGCATTGACTGCTTTAGAAGAAACCCCCGATTCCCTTGTGCTAGAAGATCCTTTTGCTATGGTAGAGACCGATGAGCTACCAGAAACAAAACTCATTGATACCTCTTGTATCCATGACGCAGTATCTGAATTTATTGCAGGCCTGAAGCAACTTCCCGCAGAACTGTTAGATGCGTCTTTAACTGTCGGTGAATTAGAGATGGTGGGTGTTGATAGTGACGGCCAATTCAAATTTTTGGCTGGATTAGATGCCGAAAGTGCCACGGCCACCAGTCAAGAAACAGACTATGATGCAGATTCTGGTGTCACAGTAAGACAAGTGATTGGTTTCATCGAAAGCGCGCTACACGCAATTGATGCACGTATTCAAGCTTGCGCGAAGGATGGTGATAGTGAGAGCCTTATTAACAAAGGTGCTTTGGGCAAAGAACTAGAAAACCTTTTAGGGCTTGCCGCTGCATTTTCCAATACGCCCACTATGTTACGCATGAAATTATTTTCAACTGAGTTACCCAACCAAACCGTTACTAATGAACTGCGCAGTTTCGCTGTAACCCAGAAAATTATCGTGCGAGAAGAAGCTGATGATATCACTCAATTGCAATCATTCATCAACTTACTATTAAATGGACTAAAAACAAACCTACTTCATGCTATAGGCGAGCAGAAAAGTGAATTAAACCGCGACTATATTGAGAACACCAGCGCAGCAAGAAGAGCTGCCGTCGCAAGCCTTATAACCCCTTCAAAATTTCGTGGCAGAGCTGACACGGAAACTGAAAAAGCAAGACAAGCGAAAAAGTTCATTGAAGAAAATATAAAACCATTATTGCAAGACTTAAATGTAAATGAAGAAGATGGGGCATCGGAATTTTTCACTAACATAATGCAAAAAATCCATGCATTTGAAGCCGTGGCATTTAAAAATCTAAAAGGTTATCAGTCTACGTTTCTTGGTGCGGACGAAAAGAATACTCAAAAACTCTTTACAGACGAACTTGAACGAGAGAAAAAACAACTTAACAAAGATTTAGAATTTTATAATACAATGAAAAACTTGGCCGAAAACGATCAAAATCGGATTTATTCCCTCTTACAATTTATCAGCAAACGTCATATGGCCAGTCTTGAACATAGCTTGAGTGGTTTTAAAGACTTAACCGTACCCTTTTATGAAAACTTATTTAAGTTACTAAAACCCCACTGCGATGAAGAAATTGCATTAATCCCACAAGTTCCTGAGAGCGCACCGAAACCAACTGTAGTTGCAAGCACCACTGCCGGTGGCCCACCACCACCGCCACCATCAATGAAGATGAAGGATGGCAAACTTGTGGTTAGCAGCCCAGCACAGTCTCGTGCCGCCGCACCTTCTGGAGAAAGTGGAAAATCAACGCCTAAAATGGAAAAACGTGCATTGCATGGAGTGGGTGTAGGTGACCTTGATAAGACTAGGCTTAGATCAAGCAAAGGTGATATATACCGCTCAGGCCAAGTTTCAGATGCTTCTGATGAAGGAGAAAAATCTGAATTAGAAAGGAAAATGGAAGTACAGCGACAACGCAGTGAAAGCGCAGTGCCACTTACGCGAAGCCAAGCTGCACCACGATCAGATTCATTGGGGGTTGCAACTGCACCCCGCGGACGTGGCGTACTGCGCGGCAGAGGGCGTGGCAGAAACAGCGCGCCCAGACCAGAAGTTTCAGCGGAGCAAAATGAACTGCAAGAGCAACTGGCTAGAGCCCGCTCCATGAGTGGCTTAAGCCCTGCAAAACCTGCTGCTACAACTGACCAAGCTTCTTCAACCACAGATGCTAATGCAGGTAAAGCTAAGAAATCGAAAAAATTACCGACACCACCCAATACGAAACCAGCCAGCCCCAGTGCAGCACGAGCACCTCGTGGAGCCGGCACCTTTAGTGGACGTGGACGAGGTGCAGGACATGCTTCAGCACCAACACCAACTGTTGCTGAAGGAGCTGTCGCCCCAGGCACAGATCCTTTGAGCCAAGCTGGCTCTCGGAGTCCGAGTCTTTCTCCTCGTGGTAGAGAAGGAGAATAATAGCTGAAGCTATCTCCGTCACCCTGGATACGCGGAGCGTATTCCGACCTGTCCCCTGAGGGGAGGTCCAGTGAATAATTCTACACCCTATGGATCCCCTGCCTTCGCAGGGGATGACGTAGAGGCAAAGGAATTGCGTGATTCACCCACCTCTCCCCAGCGAACCTCACGTCTTCCCGGAATTTTTCGGCCTGTCCCCTGAGGGGAGGTCCAGTGAATAATTCTATGCCCTATGGATCCCCTGCCTTCGCAGGGGATGACGTGGGTGTATATGGGGATAATGCCTGAAAGCATAATCTCTATCACCACCTTTTCCTACAGATTACCCGCTTCCGCTCTGCCATAATAACCACAGCAGGCATAATTCATGCATGATGATATGGCAAAGGGAGCTAACTATGAAGCAGCAAGGTTTCACATTGATCGAATTGATGATTGTTTTAGTTATCATTACCTTACTAGCCGCCATTGCTTATCCTTCCTATACCAGCTATGTCACTCGCTCCAAACGCGCCCAAGCTCAGGCCGCTTTATTAGACATGGCTGCGCGCATGGAACGTTTCTACAATGCCAACAATACCTACAGTACGGCGACTCTAGCCAGCATTGGGGCCCCCGCCACCACGGAAAATGGCGATTACAATTTAAATATTCAAGCGGCCACTGGCACTGCTTTCAATATTCAGGCTGTCCCTCAGGGCGCCCAAGCCACGGATGACACGGCTTGCGCCACCCTCACTTACAATCAATTGGGTGCTAAAGGCATAACAGGTACTGGTACAGTGGCCGATTGTTGGTAGATTTAAGGAATTAATCCATTACCTATGGCAAAGTCTTATGGAATCTGTAAGACTGTTTGATATGAACTTATTTATGGGAGGGAACCCATGAACACTAATCCAACGGATGATCCTAAGATCAAACCTTTCGACACCGTCATGATGTTGACGATTTTTGCCGTTGTGCTGGCTGTTATCACAGGCATTGCAGGCTTTTTCGATTTTCATCAAAACAAAAACCGCCATCAAGCAGAGACATCACTCATGGTGCTCTCCTCAAAAATGGAACATTACTACCGCCAGAACCAGACCTACCAAGGCGCGAGCCTACAGGGCTTGGATGCTTCAGATCGGGTGAAGGGTTATCAATTAGCCATAAGCGATGCAACGGCGGCAAGCTATACCTTAAAAGCCATCCCTCAAGGCCACCAAGCACGCTTAGACCGACCCTGCGGCACCTTGACCTTGAATCAATTCGGCATCAAAGGCAATACGGGGCAAAATTACCCACAACAGTGTTGGAATTGAACTCTAGCAGAAGTGCCAACTGACCCTAATCCAACATCAATAAAGCAAGAGGTAACGGAATAATAGGTAGTCCTTGCACATTTCCTTCGTGCTGAGGCTTCGCCCAAATCTCACCGTTTTTATATTTGAGGATTTGCTTTAAGCTTTCGGGTCTTATTTGCTTCGTCCATTTCACTTCAACAGGCCAGAACTTATCATCCTTTATATAGGCCACATCCACTTTACTATCTGCTTTTATGTAATAGGTGGGATAATGGCGACGAAAATGGGTAGCAACAATAGCTTCGACAAACTTAGCGCAGTGGCTCGTATCATTAACCATGGGCATAATACTATCGTTAAATGGATCCGCTGTTGGCCTCAGCCAGCTATATGCCGCATGAAAAATAAAGGGATCACAAAACATAAACTTGCGTTGCTTCTTTGGCGCTGCCACTAATTTGTCTTCAATTAAAGCCGCTTGCACAAATACTGTATCTATAGACTCCAACAACTCTATGTAGTCAATAGCTGTCTGAACATGATCAATGGATAATGCACTAACTAGATTGCGCCAAGAAATTTGACTAGAATAATGCTTGATAATCGCTGTAAGTACTTCTCGCAGATAATGTTCTTTCTTATTATGTTTTATGACATCCCCGCGAATCCAATCGGAATAAGTGGCCAATGTTCCTTTGCTAATTCTATTGGTAGCGGCATATTCATTGATGGCTGTTAAAAAACCGCCGTGTATCAGGTATTGATCAAATTCCCTATACAGAAGCTGAATATCAAGATTACTTGCATCCTCCTCCAGTATGCCTTTCAACTGCAAAAATTGGCGAAAAGACAGTGGATAATAATGAAAGTCCACTTTATCTGCTTTGCCTCGGCGCCCAGGGAAACGCATACGCGCCTCTTGCATCATAACCAAATCTGATCCGCTGATCACAACCACCACATTGTCAAACAGTCCCGTGTCAGCTAGATATTTAATGGCTTTATCCCAGTTACTGACATATGTAATTTCATCTAATATGAGATAGCGCATGCCGCTGTTTGGCATATCAGACAAATGACTACTAACAATGCGATGGAGGCTTTGTTCATCCACAATCAATTCACAGGACAAAAAGATAATGGCTTCTGGAGGCACCTTTGCATCAAGCAATCTCTGCATCCACTGCTTTAACAAAGTAGTTTTGCCAATCTGGCGTCCACCGCCCAAATTATAAATCCCTGGGATGTCTATGGGCAGCTCTTGAATAATGGGGGAATGGAAAATATAGGTATTTTCAGCCATACGACGCAAGTGAGGGTCGCGACGGCTGAAGTCCTTTGCTGAGTCTAAGTGACTGTTATTGGGTAAAAATTCTGCATCCATACTTTCATCATAGCCTACTGAACAAGTTTGTTCAATAGAAAATGACAAATTTGTTCATTGAGAAATGACAAAACTAGAGATTATGTGTTTTTAATTTAAATATCAACCAGTTAGACATTATCTTTTTTGCTAAATAACAGCGTGATAATCATGATACCCGCCCCTACACACACGGCAGAGTCGGCAATATTGAAAATGGGCCAGTAATAATTTTGCACATGCCATTGGATAAAATCAATGACATACCCTTGAATCACTCGATCATAGAGATTCCCCAAGGCGCCACCCAGAATCAAAGCCAAACCCAAGCCTTGCCACTTTTGAGCCTTAGGCATGCGAGCTAACCAAATTAAAATGGCCACACTAAATATTATAGCGATCGCGGCAAAAAACCAACGCTGCCAACCGGACTCACCGGAGAGAAAACTAAAGGCCGCGCCATAATTAAATGCCAAGGTTAAATTGAAGAAAGAAAACAAATATTTTGGTTGATGAGGGTTTAAATACAACAGAGCCAATAGCTTAGTCGCTCTATCTAAAATTAATATTAAAACCGTAACCCATAACCATTTCAAATTACCTGTTGCTTTAGACATATTACTTCCTTAATTTAATATGGATCCCGGATATTTTACGGTCCTTCTACGAAAGACCAATGTAAAATTCCGGGATGACGTAACGATACATCAACGTCATTCCCGTAATCTCAACGTCATTCCCGTAATCCCAACGTCATTCCCGCGAAAGCGGGAATCCATACTGAGCAGAATATTTCTATGGATCCCGGATATTTTACGGTCCTTCTACGAAGGACCGTAAAATACCCGGGATGACGTGGTGGGATCACCCCACGGCCCTAACTTCACCAGCACCGCTCACATTCACCACACAACGACCACATAATTCAGGATGCTCTACCGAACTACCCACATCACTGCGACGATGCCAACAACGCACACATTTTTCATGGCCACTGGCTTCTACACGCACTTGCAGACCTTCCAACTCTGTGGCTTTAGCATCTTCGCCCTGAGCCATTTCTAAATACTGTGCTTCAGACGTAATTAAAATAAAACGTAATTCATCACCCAAGATGTCTAACACGGGCAACCATTCTGGCGAACAATACAGCGTCACTTCACTTTCCAAAGCAGAACCAATTAAACCTTCGCCGCGCGCCTCCTCTAATACTTTATTCACGGCAGAGCGCAAAGCAATGGCTTTATCCCAAAAACTTTGATTCCATTTTCCCGTTACGGACACATCATTAAATCCGTCATACCAGCCCGCCATAAACACCGAATCTTCACGCTCACCGGACATATATTGCCAAATTTCATGAGCGGTGAAACTCAAAATGGGCGCTACCCAACGAACTAAGGCTTCCAATACGTGTCCCATAGCGGTTTGTGCTGAGCGACGAGCAAGACTGTCAGCTTGCAGGGTATATTGGCGGTCTTTAATGATATCCAAATAAAAACTACCTAATTCCACAGAACAAAAATGATGGACCTTTTGTACCACGTGGATGAATTGATAAGCATCGAAAGCTCGCACAATTTCTTCTTGCAAGAGCGCTGCACGTTCCACAATAAAACGATCCAAAGGTAGCATGTCTGAGAATTCTACTTTATGCTGGCCGGCATCGAAATCACTGATATTGGCCAATAAAAAACGTGCCGTATTGCGAATGCGTCGATAGGCATCTGAAATACGCTTAAAGGTTTCATCGCTGACACGCACTTCATTAACGTAATCACTACCGGCCACCCATAAGCGTAGGATATCGGCGCCAAAATTCTTGGTGACCTGTTCAATGGAAACAATATTGCCCAGGGATTTTGACATTTTATGACCCTTGGCATCAATGACATAACTGTGGGTTAACACTGCTTTGAAGGGTGCAGCGCCATTCATGGCTATTCCCGACAATAAAGAACTCTGGAACCAACCGCGATGTTGATCAGACCCTTCTAAATAAAGATCCGCGGGGCACTGAAGTTCTGGGCGTTGCTTTAGAACAGCTGCGTGACTCACGCCAGAGTCAAACCACACATCTAAAACATCGGTTAATTTCTGGTAAGCATCAGCTTCTTTACCGATTAAGGCTTCACTATCCACTTCAAACCAGGCATCCACACCTTGCTTTTGTACCATAGAAGCGACTTTTTCTATGATGGAAGCTGTCTCAGGATGCAATTTTCCCGTCTGTTTATGCACGAAGATAGGCAAAGGTACACCCCAAGCCCTTTGCCTCGAGATACACCAATCGGGGCGTTGATCCACCATGGCTGTAATACGCGCTTCACCCCAAGTAGGTGTGAATTGAATGTCTTTGATGGCTGTTAGGGCATTGCCGCGTAGACTGTCCATATCAATGAACCATTGCGGCGTGGCTAAAAATATCAGCGGCGTTTTGTGACGCCAACAATGAGGATAACTGTGGGTCATTTCACTGTGGCTAATTAAGGACCCGCGCGCTTGCAATAGTTCAACAATTTCAGGGTTGGCTTTAAATACATGTTTGCCAGCAAATAAAGGCGTGGCATCTAAATAACAACCATTAGTGCCAACCGGATTTTCATTGGTTAGGCCGTTCTGCAAACCGGCCACATGATCTTCTTGGCCGTGAGCTGGTGCCGTATGCACACACCCCGTTCCTGCATCCAAAGTAACATGGTCACCAAGAATTATGGGCACTTGCCTATCGTAGAAAGGATGCTGTAATAATAGACCTTTTAAGTTTTCAGCCGATACATTACCAATGATATGATGCTCTTCGACCCCATAACGCTGTAAACAGGCTTCCAATAGAGCGCCCATAAGGAGCAAATACTCTTGACCTTTACCTAAATCCAGCGAAACTAAAACGTAATCATGTTCCGGGTTTAACGCCACAGCTTGATTTGCCGGTAATGTCCAAGGTGTTGTGGTCCAAATGGCTAAAGACAGCGACCCTTCTGTGGGTAATTGCAAATCGGCCTGTTTTAAAAACCCAGCCTTATCAACCACGGCAAAACGCACGTCAATGGAAGGTGATTGTTTATCTTGGTATTCCACTTCTGCTTCGGCCAAGGCTGAAGCGCAATCCACACACCAGTGCACGGGTTTTTTACCCTGCTGCACATGGCCATTTTCAATAATGATACCCAAACTGCGGATCACTGCAGCTTCATAACTGTAATCCATACTGAGGTAAGGCTTATCCCAATCCCCAAATACCCCTACCCGTTTAAAATCATTGCGTTGTTGCTCAATTTGACCCTTAGCGTATTCACGGCATTTTTGGCGGAATTCTTTGGGGGAAATTTTATGCCCCGCTTTACCAAATTTCTTTTCCACGTTTAATTCAATGGGCAAACCATGGCAATCCCAACCAGGAACGAAAGGTGCATCAAAACCCGATAGGGTTTTTGACTTCACCACGATGTCTTTTAAGACTTTATTCATGGCATGACCCACATGCAATTTACCATTGGCATAGGGAGGCCCATCGTGCATGATAAATTTATCACGCCCCTCACAAGCTTGACGAATCTTTTGGTAGAGGTCACCCTCTTCCCAAGTTTTTAATAATTCCGGTTCCCGCTGAGCTAAGTTCGCCTTCATGGGGAAAGCTGTTTTAGGTAGATTCAACGTAGCTTTGTAATCAGTCATGGCCATTCGCCTTTTCAAAGTATTTAACTAAAAATTCCTGGGCATCTTTCACATCCAGAGCAATTTGTTCTTTTAATGCATCTAATGTTGCATAGTTTTCTTCGTCACGCAATTTATGTATGAATTCCACATGTATGTGTTCACTATAAATATCCCGATCAAAATCAAAAATATAAATTTCCAGCAAGGTTTTGGTACCACCCACAGCTGGACGGTTGCCCACATTAGCCACACCGTATTTCAATTCATCTAGACCCAATACCCGCACCACAAAAATCCCGTGAAGGGGGCTTTTTTTACGGTGCAAAAACACATTTGCCGTGGGAAAACCTAATTGGCGCCCTAATTTATCACCATGGGCCACTAAACCAGACATCCCGTAATAACGACCCAATAAAGCCTTGGCCTTCATCATGTCGCCCTTTTCTAGGGCATCACGCACCATAGTACTGCTGATACGCTTTTCATCTTGAAATACTTCATTCATCACTTGCAAAGTGAAACCATAGGTTTGAGCTGACTGCTGTAAGCTATTTACATCCCCAGTGCGCTTTTGTCCATAACGGAAATCTTCACCCACCAATAAATACTTCAGGCCTAACTGTTTCACTAAAACTTCAGTTTCGAACTGAGCTGCTGTCATGGCAGAAAAACCTTTTGTGAATAAAATGCATAATACATAATCCACGTCTAACTCTTGCAGAACTAACAGTTTTTCGCGCATACGAGTTAAACGCGCAGGCACCTTATCGGGATGAAACATCTCCCGCGGCTGAGGCTCAAAGATCACAACCACAGAAGGCAACCCCATACTCTTGGCTTTTTGTTTTAATTGCGCCAATAGGGCTTGATGGCCTAAATGCAAACCATCAAAATTGCCAATAGTGGCCACACAGCCAGCTAAAGGCGTTGTAAAATTATGTAAACCTCGAATTAACTTCATTTCAATAATCTATTCTCTATGGATCCCCGTCTCTATGGATCCCGGACATTTTTTGCTTTCAGCAAAAAATTCCGGGATGACGTTAAATATACATATAATTCTCTAACGTCATTCCCGCGTACCCTAACGTCATTCCCTCGCACTCTAACGTCATTCCCGCGAAGGCGGGAATCCAATTCATACAAAAAAGCCTTTCCACATCGGGATCACCAACTTAATGCAACCTAAAATCCCTAACCCGCATGCCCATTACACGCAAAATAGCAAAATACAATATCATGGCAACAGCGATGAGGTAAAACAAATGCCCTGCCTTAATCCACCAATGCCAAGCAAACCATTGATTCAAACTATCACTCCCCCACCAAAGCCACAGCGCCATCACCCCATTAGCCAAAAGCATCTGCAGGGCGAATTTGCCCCAGCCAGGCGCCGCTTGATAAATCCCGCGTCGACGGATGCCAATAAATAATAACCCTGCATTGAGCATGGCAGCTATGGATGTGGCCAAGGCCAAACCTGCATGGGCCAATGGAAAAATGAGTATGGCGTTAAGCACCATATTGGTAAGCATGGCCAAAGCAGCAATTTTCACTGGGGTACGGATGTTTTGTTGGGCATAAAAGCCTGAGGCTAATACCTTAATCATCATAAAGCTCGGCACACCGATGGCAAAGGCCAATAAACTTTTACGCGACATAATCACGTCCGTATGGGTAAAGTGCCCATACCCCAATAAGGTACTTAATAAAGGCCCGGCCAAAATAAATAACCCAATAGCCGACGGTACGCCAATTAGAAAAATGCTGCGAATGCCCCAATCCATGGTTTTGCTATAGGCTTCCACAGAATTAGACGCGTGCTTGCGCGATAGGTTAGGCAAAATCACCGTTGCGATGGCCACACCAAACACCCCCAAAGGGAAATTCATCAAACGATCGGAATAATACAACCAAGAAACGCTGCCTACTTTCAAGAAAGAAGCAAAGACTGTATCCAACATTAAGTTAATTTGCGCCACAGAAACCCCGAATAATGCGGGCACCATGAGTTTCAATACACGCCGCACACCAGGATCTTGCCAATCGAATTTGGGCATACATAACAAATGCAAGCGATACATGAAAGGCAATTGAAAGAGTAATTGCACGATACCCGCAAAAAATATCCCCCAGGCCAAAGCCATAATGGGCACATGTAATAGAGGGGCTAATAAAAAAGCTGCTAAGATTAAACAAATATTTAAAAATATTGGGGTAATGGCTGGAATGCCAAAATGACCATGGGTGTTTTGCACGGATCCAGCAAATGCCGTTAAGGATATGAAAAACAAATAGGGGAAGGTGATACGCAACATACGAGATGCTAAATCAAAACGCATATCACCGTGATGAAAACCCGGCGCAAAGACCATCACAACGAGGGGACTTGCGATGACCACCAAAATACAAATGATCAACAATACTAAACCCAAAGTACCTGACATGCGGCTAACGAAGTTTTGAATTTCTTCTTGGGTTTGGCGTTCTTTATATTCCGACAGAACGGGCACAAAGGCTTGTGCAAAAGCACCCTCGGCAAACAAACGACGTAAAAAATTAGGGATTTTAAAGGCGACAAGATAAGCATCTACACCAGCCGTGGCACCGAAGATATTGGCAATGACCATGTCCCGCGCAAAACCTAAAAGGCGCGAAATCATGGTCATGCTAGAGACGAGGCCCGTTGAGCGTAGTAAACTCTTCGCCATTAAGCCATGGCTTTGATTTTAGCACTCAGGCGACTTTTATGCCGCGCAGCTTTATTTTTATGAATAATGCCTTTGCTTACTAAGCGATCTAAAACCGATGTGGCTTCACGATAATCTGTTTGAGCAACGGTCTTATCACCACCTTCGATGGATGCAATCACTTTCTTTAAGTGGGTACGCATTCTGGTTTTTTGCCACTGATTATTCATACGCCGTTTTTCACTTTGTCTAGCGCGTTTTTTTGCTGATTTAATATTTGCCAAAGCAGTTTCTCCATGGATAAATTACATAATTTAAGCGGCTTAGGATGACTAATTATTGCATATTTGTCAAGAATCTAGGGTATCCTGGCCTTCTAAGAAGTTCATAATATCACGACAAAGGCCTTCTGTACCTAACCCATTGATAGCACTGATGCTAAAAACGGGTCCTTGCCAATGCATTCTGTTCACAATATCATCAATTAAGGGCTGCCGCTCTTCTTCGGGTATCAAATCCAATTTATTCAATACCAACCAACGGGGCTTATCGAGTAAAGCTTCGCTGAAATTTTTCAGCTCTTCAATGATGCCTTGAGCATGGGCCACGGGGTCCCCCCCATCCATAGGTAATACATCCACTAAATGCAATAATAAGCCCGTGCGACTTAAATGCTTTAAAAAACGCACCCCAAGTCCAGCCCCATCACTGGCGCCCTCAATCAAGCCAGGAATATCGGCCATAACAAAACTGCGGGCAGGGCCCACAGCCACCATTCCCAGATTAGGATACATAGTAGTAAAGGGATAATCAGCTACTTTGGGCTTAGCAGCTGAAACAGAACGAATTAAGGTAGATTTACCTGCATTGGGTAAACCTAATAGGCCTACATCAGCCAATACCTTTAATTCCAAACGCAAGGAACGCTGTTCGCCTGCTTCACCTTGGGTGCAATGACGTGGTGCTCGGTTAGTACTGCTTTTAAAGCGGCTATTACCTAATCCATGCTCGCCACCCTTGGCAACTTTTAATTGCTCTGCGTGATGAATCAATTCACCTAATAATTCACCACTGTCTGCGTCGTACACTGTTGTGCCCAGTGGTACTTTCAAAATTAAGTCTTCACCGCATTTGCCTGTGCAATCGGACCCTTGTCCATGTTGCCCCTTTTGGGCACGATGCAAGCGGGCGTAGCGATAATCCACTAAGGTGTTGAGGTTTTCATCGGCTTGTAAAAAAATACTACCGCCGTCGCCCCCATCACCACCATTAGGTCCGCCGCGTGGAATGTATTTTTCACGACGAAAGCTAGCAATCCCGTTGCCACCGCAACCAGCTATCACTTCTATTCTCGCTTCATCTACAAATTTCATAGGTTCAAATTCAAAATAAGTTTAAATACTATCAATGTGGTACCTCCGATCTGTCTTTTGAAAACACGGCGTAAATACATCTCTGTAGCCTTCGCGCCCGCTTCCCTGCGGGCGAGAGTTTTCAAAATCCAGATCCTCGGTTCGCATTGCCACTCCCCCTCAGGGGACAGGTGAATCCAATCCACACAAGATGGACCCCGGAATTGCTACGCAATCCGGGGTGACGTGGACTCTAATACAGTAACAAAAAGCCCCGACGCATCTTGCGCCACCCGGAATTTTGCGACGCATCTTGCGTCACCCCGGAATTTTGCGAAGCAAAATGTCCGGGGCCCAGTCCAAAGAGCCTTTCCTCATAAGAGGAAACCATCTTAAAAACAAAAAGCCCCGCATAGCGAGGCTTTCCATAAAATCACTAAAGATTCTTAAGCGCTTTGCGCTTCGCCCGCTAAAGGCACAATATTCACAAACTGGCGGTTTTTAGCGCCTTTATGTGTAAACTTCACTTGCCCTTTAGCTAATGCATAAAGCGTATGGTCACGCCCTATACCTACATTTTCTCCAGGATGTACTTTCGTACCCCGTTGACGAATGATGATGGAACCGGCATTGATGGTTTCCCCACCATAGCGCTTCACACCCAGTCGTTTGGATTCCGAATCGCGACCGTTTCGCGTACTACCACCGGCTTTTTTATGTGCCATGATAAGTCCCCTTAATGGTTAGCTGATAGCTGTAATCTTCACGGCGGTGAAATACTGCCGATGTCCCATTTGTGTGCGAGAGTGTTTACGACGACGGAACTTGATAATCTTTATCTTTTTACCGCGGCCTTGCTCAATCACTTCACCAGTGACTTTGCTACCTTCCAAATAAGGCGTGCCCAATTGGACATCCTCACCCTTGGTCACAGCCAATACCTTATCGAAATCGATGGCACTGCCCACTTCCGCTTCAATCTTTTCTAGTTTGAGTATCTGGCCTTCTTTGACTCGATACTGCTTACCACCACTGGCGATAACTGCATGCATTGTTCATTCTCCACTTTGACGCTAGTTGGTCGAAGACGGTGCATTCTAAGGGAAAATCCCTCTTGACGCAAGGATTTCTATAGGAAATACCCTCACTTGACAGGAGTAAGCCATTCCACCTAGGATGAGGCCATTTTTTCAATGAGGAAAAAGGCTTATGAGCCACCAAGTGGATGCCCTGCGCGCCTTAGTCAGCCGCGAAATGGACGGTGTAGATGCCTTGATCCGCCAACAATTGAACTCCCCTGTGGGCCTCATTAACGAGCTTGGTCAACATATAATCAAGAGCGGCGGCAAACGCCTGCGTCCAATGGTTACTTTATTATCAGCCAAAGCCATGGGCTACGAGGGAGATGCTCATATTCTCTTGGCTGCCATTTTAGAATTCATTCATACCGCCACCTTATTACATGATGATGTGGTGGATGCCTCTCAACTGCGCCGTGGTGAAGAATCTGCCAATGCCCTCTGGGGCAATGAAGCCAGTATTTTGGTAGGGGATTATCTATTTTCCATGTCCTTCCAACTTATGGTGCGTTTAAAAAGCCTGCGTGTGTTGGACATTTTAGCCGGCGCCACCAGTATTATTACTCAGGGTGAAGTTCAACAATTGATGAACCAGCATAATCCCCATTTGAGTGAAGAAGACTACATGCAAGTGATTCAAGCCAAAACCGCTATGCTATTTCAAGCAGCCACTGAATCAGGTGCTGTGGTGGCAGGACGCCGTGAAGAAGAAATCACAGCCATGGCTCAATACGGCTTGCATCTGGGTACAGCCTTCCAACTAGTGGATGACGCCCTAGATTATGAAGCCACTAGCGGTGAAATGGGCAAAAACCCCGGCGATGATTTAGCCGAAGGCAAAGCCACCCTACCCTTGATTCACATTATGCAACAGGGCACTGAAGAAGAAAAAAGCCTAGTAGAACAAGCCATTCGCCAAGGTAGTGCCGAAGCCATGCCGGCTATTTTGAAAGCTATAGATTCCACGGGCGCCATTGCGTATACTCATGCAGCAGCACAAAGAGAAGCCAAATTAGCCTGTGAGGCATTACAATGTTTTCCCGACACAGACTATCGGCAAGGTTTAGAAGGCTTAGCGGCGTTTGCTGTGGCTAGGACTTATTAGTAATGATCAGTGGAAACCGAGGATCCTATTTTTACAAACCCGCCGTAAATACATCCCTGTAGGCTTCTAGCCCGCATCCCTGCGGCCTAGAGTTTGTAAAAATAGGATCCTCGGTTTCCACCGGTCAGTTAGGTAAAGATAGACCCAGCCTAGTAAAATTGAGGGCTGGTTTAAACGGGGTGTAGCTCAGCCTGGTAGAGCACTGCCTTCGGGAGGCAGGGGCCGCTGGTTCGAATCCAGTCACCCCGACCATACATAAGAATTACTATTTGGATTCCCCTGTCCTCGTAAGAGAAAAATGACATTAAATAAGGAAAATAAATATGAGCTATCCTAGCCCCAGCAACGTAGAACCTCACTTTAGCGATGCGGAAACGGAACTTCTCGATATCAGTACTATAGTTATGCTCGTGGGTGGCCTTGCCATGGCGGTCCTGTTAGCGGTCGTTGCCCACCGCTGTGTACTAGCTTGCAAAGAAACCAGAAGTACCGGCTTACCTAAACTCAATTCTGCAAATTCTTCCAATCCACAACCTCGCACTTGGTGCCAAGTATTTTGCTGCAAAGGGGAAGGCCCAGAATGCGTAACTGAGCTCAAGGAATGCGTTACCGTTGCCTGCTGCGATTGTTATGGCCCCCCTGAGGAACGAAGATCACTATTGAAATAACTTTAAGTACTCACCATAACCTCTTGCTTGCATTTGATCTTTTGGAATAAATTCCAGCGAAGCAGAGTTAATACAGTAGCGCTGATTGGTGGGCGCTGGCCCATCATCAAATACATGGCCTAAATGAGAATTAGCTTTAACAGATCGCACTTCTGTGCGGGTTCCAAAGAGTTTTTTATCTTCCCTTACAGCCACATGTGCATCATCAATGGGCTGAGTAAAACTGGGCCAGCCCGTACCAGACTCAAACTTATCCACAGAGCTAAATAACGGCTCGCCAGAGATTACGTCCACATAGATGCCCTGGGCTTTGTTATCCCAATAGGCATTGTCAAAGGGCTTTTCCGTGCCCTCTTCTTGAGTAACTTTATATTGCAGAGGGGTTAAACGCTCTTTTAAAGACATAACATCATTCCTATCATTATTGGCATAAGCCATTGATATCACGAAAAAAGCTAAAAAAACAACCATTATTCTCATGATGACACCTATGTTATTCGTTAAGTATAGCCTTTTATGCGCCTTTAGACCCTCTGCTGGCTTTTTATTGGCTACAAAATCACCGCCTTAGAAGGGCGTTTCTGTCCATTTTACAACCAGGACTGAGTATTATATAATCACCTCCATAATAACGAATCCATATTAATACCATTATTCAGGATAACGACGATGAGTTACACGCCCACTATGGAAGAAACCGTGGAAGCCATGGCTTCCGAAGCCAGCTTTGATGCCACGACTTGGTCATATACTGTTTTAGCCAATGGCGCCATTATCTTTGGTCTTGCAGCCATGATCACGGCGACTTATCTTATCTACAACAAACTGAACAAACCCAACGCTTGCCGCAACCTTTTGCCTTGCAGCATGTTCGATGTAGATGTAAAGGAATATCGCCCGGCTAACCCCTTTGGTGAACCCAGTGAATCCAGCCCCTTGTTACTACACAACCAAAGAGAAGGCAGCTTCCAACTGAGGGATTTCTCAGCCAGCACGAGAGACAGCTCCATTGCTACCACCGGCACGGCGGGAGCAGAGACCGCAGAGCTTCCTGCAGATAACCCCCTGACGCCCTCACAATGGGAATACCCAGAATCACAGCTACCAAACGCGAAAAGGCACTAAAATCCAGATCAGTCCAAACTTGCATGAAATAACCTTTGTCGCGATAATGAAAAGTCGCGACAAACAACAATGGAATAAAAATATGCAAAGAAGAAACAATCTAGACAATAGCTCTAGGTTTGATGGTTATTGTCGGCATCATGCATTACACGAACCCAACTAATGAAAACTTGCCTGGCATGAGACGTTAAACCCACAGCCGGTTAAGCTTCCCAGATACACCAACACTCAGCGGTTACTGGACCATGATTGCATTTGAATGGATGTTAAGATATAATTTCATTTGAAAGGAGCGTGGTTATGAGCCAATTACCCATTTCCGTCCCCGACGAAGGTACAGTCCTGTGGAAGGCTGTTACCAAAGTGACTGAATGTTGCGCGCTTGAGCGCAGAGATTTAGAAGCCATCCTAGGACTTAGCCAAGCCACCCTCAGCCGTCTTTACCAAAAGAATGGCCCCTTAAACTTAAATTCTAAAGAAGCTGAAATAGCCCTGCTATTGGTTCGCCTCTATGAAAGCCTGGCTGCCAATGTGGGTGGTGACGATCAGGCGGCTCGAGTGTGGCTGCGCAGCCACAACCAGTACTTCAACACGACGCCACTGCAACATATGCAAACAATCACTGGTCTGGTGGATGTCTTAGCTTACCTAGATAGTATGCGAGGTAAATCATGAATATTTGGGAAACGTGCCAAGACAAAATTGCCCCCATGGAAAGCATTGCCTGGCGTGTGGTGGAAACCCAGAATCAATCTTACACCAGAAAGTTAGTAGATTCTGACGAAGAATTGGATATTCTAGAAAACTTACTGGAAAAAACTAAAACCCAATTAGACGAAGCCATTTTTGCTGACTACCATTACCTACTATTCACCCCTTTTCGCTATCCACCACTGAAATACGGCTCACGTTTTGGATGTCGCTTTGAGCCTTCTCTCTGGTATGGCTCCGAACAAATGGCAACGGCTTTTCGTGAAGTAGCCTACTATCGCTTGCTGTTCTTGCAAGATACTGAAGCCAATTTAGAATTGCAACTCATACATTCAGCTTTCTCGGTAAAAGCATCCAGTAACTGTGGCATTCAATTAACAGCTCAGCCCGTTCATAAATACCACTCATCTATTTCATCACCCAGCACTTACGAACATAGCCAACCTTTAGGCACCGCTATGCGTGAAAATGGTGTGGAATTATTTACTTATTACTCAGCACGCTCCCAAGAACTAGAAAAGAATATTGGTATTTTCTATCCCAAGGCTTTCATAAGTAAAAAACTACATGACGAGCCTCTCACTTGGAGTTGTTATGCTAACAAAGAAACCGTGGACTTTTGGCATACGAACAAAAATGGTATTATGGAGAAAATTATTTGTACTAAGCACGATTTTCAGCATAAAGGGGTCTTACGATACCCATACAGCCTAGATCCTAGGAATTAATAATTCATGAAATTCACTCCACTATTTTCCATAAACGATTTAGACAGATTGAGCCATCTACGTGATGGCGAAAAGCTACCTGAATCTACCAATTCCTGCTATCTACTATTTAGCGAAGGTGAATTGCTGGTGGATGGAGAGAATCGTTATTTTTTTCCTAAGGTAGAAGATTCATTAGCCCAGCATCAAGAAAAAATATTTTTAGGTCGTATTGATGATAGGGATTATTTCGCTCTGTGGCTAAAGGGTTATTGTCAAGAAACCTTACACCCTGTAAATCTGCGCAGCTTCCCTCTGGAGCATGCTTTAGAAAATGAAACCACAGGCATCATCGCTCAAGCCGTGGCAAATATAAATTGGCACCACAGTCATCAATTCTGTGGCCAATGTGGTGGTCTTACGCAATCAGCTCAAGCCGGTTGGCGACGTGATTGCTTAGATTGTGATAAACAACATTTCCCACGCATCGACCCCGTGGTCATCATGTTAGTGACCCGTGGTGATGAATGTTTACTGGGTTCAGGTGTCCTGTTCCCTGAAAGACGCTATTCCTGTTTAGCCGGTTTTATGGAACCGGGAGAAACCATCGAAGCCACGGCAGCACGTGAACTCTTTGAGGAAGCGGGTATTTACGGTGATAAAGCCCAATACCTTTTATCACAACCTTGGCCCTTCCCCCATACGCTGATGATCGGCGTGCATATCACAACCCAAGCAAAAACCTTAACCATGGCTAAAGAAGAGCTGGCTGATTTAAAATGGGTTACTAAAACAGAGGTGAAACGTTTGCTGCAAGATGATTCTGACCCCCATGTGCAATTACCCCCACAAACAGCCATAGCCCGTAGTTTGCTGGAATATTGGATTGAAGCTTAAAGCCACATCGTTATTTAGGATTTTACAATGAACACCGGTTATTTTGTTTCGGCTTATGCCACATCACCCTCCTCTCAAGCCTGGGAACCAGAATTAGAGAGCCAATATTTTCTTGAACTGAAAAAAAGTCCCAAAATCTTGGGGATTGAACACCCCTTTTCACTGAATGAAGATAAATACCCTCTTCCATGGTTATTAGAAAACATTCCTCAGCATTGGTCTTTCACCATCACTACCTTACCCTATTTTATGAATATAACGGACCCTTTTGTTGGGCTCGCTTCAACTCAAGAAGAAGGCCGAGCTCAAGCCGTTGCTCTCATGCAACAAGTCTGTGATTATGTGGCTAAACTCAATCAAGCCTTTAACCGTCCCCTGGTTAAAGCAGTTCACCTGCACTCTTTCCCCAACAATGATCAAAACAATAAGCGCAGCCATAAAGAAGCCTTAATAACTTCTCTAAAAGAAATAAAATCCATGGGCTGGGGTCAGACCCAATTAAACTTAGAACATTGCGATGCCTATGTTTCAACTCATGCAGCGGAGAAAGGCTTTCTTCCACTGGAAGATGAGATTGAAGCCCTTAAGGCAGTCCATGGTTACGGCATTATATTAAATTGGGCACGCTCAGCCATCGAAGGCCATTCTTCTTCTACCCCGTTACAACATATTGAAATGGCAATAAAGTCAGGCTTACTGCAGGGATTTTTCTTTTCAGGTTGCACCGATAACAAAAACAATGAGTACGGTTATTGGAAAGATACCCACATGCCACCTAAGAATTTTATCCACGGAGAATATCTGCAAGATGATAGTTTACTGGGGAAAGATGAAATCACGCAAAGCCTGCGAGCTTTATCTGGCTGCAATAACCCTCTCTACATGGGTGTCAAAGTCCATGACCCTTCTCATTTTCGAGTAATGGCCAAGCGAGTAGGGTTAAATTTAGAGACCATCCATGCTGTTAATTCAATTACCCTGTAATATTACTTGCAGGATACTGGAATATTAAACGGGTTCTTAGCGGCGACAAACGCAATGGCCATTTTGATTGCGTTGCAACATTGTTTTAGAATGCTTTTTATCCAACACGTCTAATAAATGCTTATTTTTCTCAGGTTGTCCCACAAGCACATGACCTGTATCCGTTGTAATGACAGTCCCTGGGCACAAAATATCAACGTGGTAGCGTGTTGATGAGGTACCTAAACCCACATGAAGACAATTATGCTCACCTCCGTATGCTTCATTCATACTGCAATTATCTTCTACTAACTGAATATTCGGATTCATCCCCACACCAAGTTCCGTGATTTTTTTATACTGCTTATCCAAAGCAAATAAATCCTGTAACCCTTCGCAGGCTTTGGCGGCACTATCATGCATAGGTTGCATACTAATAATTTCGCCCTGTTCTAAGGTTACCTTAACTCCGTGTTCAAGCAGTGGCAATAATGAAGTGTAGATTTTTTCTTGAAACTGGAGTGCTTGGGTATTTCGAAATTCAATTAAATGCACGATACTATGCCCTTGCAATATTATTTCGCCCTGCATATGAAATGTCGGAATATTAATATTCTTAAAATCCTGTTGCGACAATGCCACTTCCCCAGATGGCATCAAGCCAAACTCCCCTTGACCAAGGTTACCGAGTATTTCAGTACATACGCAATCTTCATCCAGCATTAAAAAAGCCGAAGTATTGTAAACTTGATTAATAAAATACAATCCACTGCACCCATCAAGTTTATCAAAAAATATCCCTGCTCTTTCTACCAGTGATTCTACATCCGTTTTATAAGCAGCCTCTAAACCCATAGCTACCTGCTTTAGATTATTCGGTGTGGATGGCAAACAGCTAGCAACCAATATTCGTTGGTGATGGCTTACGTTTTCATATTTTGGGAGAGGGTTAAATTGATCGTATCCAAAAGGGATAAAAAAGATATCGCTATTATGTAATTTTTTACTTTTTAATAATTGATTGATATCCTCTTCATGCTTACAGGTAAGAAGAAACACATCTTGATACAATTCACTATCGTGCAACCTAACCTGGTCATGCAACTCAGGTGTCACAAGCAAACAAAAATTGGAATTCCTTTTCCCAACGTAAGATGAAAACTTTTCAGGGTATATATCAAGCATATTGCACTGTTTTAAAAAATAACGTTTAGTATATTAACTCATAATGGCGGCACTCCAAGCTTCGCCTTTTTCACCTTTTGCACGTTTCATGGTTACTTTAGTAGGATTTCTCGTTACTTTAGAAGTTTTTACCACAGGGGGTTTCCCAGTTTTTGCAATTTTATTCATGATGATTCCTTCTGTTTATACGTATACATAGGTAAGTATAGCAGCTAGTAATTAAACCCTATAAAGACAGCAAGATATTAAATCTACAAGCTTGAATTAAAAGGTTAATCTCTATGGGCTGTCTATCTAGATAAAGTCCCGAACCACTTTAACCCGCTCGGAAAAAGCCACAGAAAAATCATTATAAAAGCCATCTTGCACACTTTTCCGAGCCAATACTTGGTATGACCAAAAAGGTAGTTTATTATATTTTGCTAAAATATCTAAGCCACACTGTTTGCGCAACTCATCAAAGCGCTTAAATAAAGGTGCATAGACGACATCAATCATTGAAAAACCTTCGCCATTAAAATAAGGCCCTTGCTCTAGTTGATCCTGCAGATGCTGCAATTTTCTTTCAAGGGTTGTTTGTTTTTCGGTAAATTCTTCAGCAGTATCGCTCTGCAGCCAAAAGTAAGCATCAAACAATAGACTTCCGGCGAATTCTATCCAGGATTTATTATAGGCTTTTTGTAATTTGTCTACGGGATAAAGGCTCGGCTTATTATCATAGTCATCTAAATAATCCGCTATGACCCCCGATTCAAACAACACTGTGCCCTCCACGTCCAATACTGGGACTTTGCCCATGGGTGAGATATCCAAAAACCATTGGGGTTTATTGGCCTTTTCAATATAAATCCGTTCACAGGGGATATCTTTTTCATTTAACAGAATCCGAATTCTTTCCACGAAGGGACAGCTAGTAAAGCCATAGAGTTTAAGTTTCATTATATACCTCACGATAAGCGACCTATGCGAGAAACCTTGAGCTGGCTTCAGTGTACCCATTTAACGTGACATCAATCAAGTCAAATCCCCTATTACAAAAAAAGCGTCATCCCCTGCATCAGTCACATTTTCCTGGAAATCGCGTAGCGATTATCCAGGACCCAGTACTGAGCTCATTGCAGCTCTGGATCCTGGATATTTTGCTCCGCAAAATTCCAGGAAGACGTTAGCACAAACAAATGATGAAAGAGGATGCAGCAAACCACTAAAAAAGGGACCCTAGAAGGGTCCCTTATAATATTAACCGCATCCGAAGAGATTGATTCGGGCCATCCATGGCCCTCACCCTGCGGGCGGCCTGAAGGCCGTCCAAACGGCTATCCTGCCTTTTTGTCTTTGCTTCTTTATTTGCCGACAAAGAAAGAAGAGAACCCTCTCGTTTGCCAACATCAACTTGCAGGAGGCACGGTTATAGTTTTTAATTGTAGTTAATTCATATTCCGGAGGCCCACATGAAAAAAACTTGCGCACTGTTTATCACCACCCTGTTCCTGCTGCCCGGATCAGGCTGGGCCGTTGAAGTCGAAGG
>JAJFKN010000042.1 GCA_021773195.1 Gammaproteobacteria bacterium
CCTCTGGGCTCCAGCGCTGGGTGTTTCTCTAGAGTTTTCTCCAACGTCACCCCGGATGGCGGAGCCATTCCGGGGTCCAGAAGAACTTGCCTCTATACCGCGAGATTTAGCTGCTTGTGCAACGCCTGTGGGCTGTGTGGCATCCATGGGGCGAAATAACAACATACGCAGTAGGAGCATTTCTAAGCCGCTACGTGGGGTGGGTGCTAAGGGTAAATCCCCTCGACCCTTCAAAGCAATTTCATAGAAGAGTTGAGTGTCTTCCGGTGAAATACTTTGGGCTAGAGCGCTTAAATGGTCAGAACCTTCACCCAGGGCATGGTAAATAGCTAATTCATGCAAGAGAGACATGAGGGCTTCAAGGGCCTGATGAAAGTCTACGGCCATTTCTGCCATTTCTTCAACAATGCTCAGCAGGGCTGTTGCCTGTTGGGCGGCGAGGGCTTGCAGCAAGCGCAATAAATAATCTTGATCAATGGTGCCTAACATAGTAGCTGTCAGTGCTTCGCTAATGTCACCATTACAATAGGCCACGGTTTGATCCAACAGGCTAAGGGCATCGCGTACACTGCCATGGGCTGATTGTGCCAAGAGGTCCAAAGCCCCTGATTCATAGGCGATGGTTTCGCCATCCAATACATGAGCTAAATGCCGTTTAATGGCTTCTGCTGGCATGGCTTTTAAATTAAATTGTAGGCAGCGAGATAACACCGTAATGGGTAGTTTTTGTGGGTCTGTGGTGGCTAATAAAAAAATCACATGGGCGGGTGGTTCTTCCAAGGTTTTTAACAGAGCGTTAAAACTGTGGCCCGATAGCATGTGCACTTCATCGATTAAGTAGACTTTATAACGGCCTTGATGGGGCGCGTATTGAACATTTTCTAATAATTCTCGAGTATCTTCTACTTTCGTTCTCGAAGCGGCATCCACTTCCATCAAATCCAAAAAGCGACCTTCATCGATGGAGACGCAAGCGCTGCATTTATCGCAGGGCGTGGGTGTGGGACCTTGCTCACAGTTCAGGCATTTAGCAAATATACGCGCGATGGTGGTTTTGCCTACGCCGCGGGTGCCCGTAAACAAATAGGCATGATGCAGCCGTTGCTGTTGCAAAGCATTGCTTAGGGCTTGTAATACATGTTGTTGGCCAATGACTTGTGAAAATTGTTTGGGGCGGCATTTACGAGCCAACACTTGATAACTCATGGCGTTGCTATTTCCTTCTATGTCATCCTTCAAGGACCAAGCATTGGGGGCGGTCGTCAGCCACATCTCGGCACCCGAGTCCACTACTACCGCTGCTTCCTTCCGGATCTGACGGAGTTCGTAGCTTATCGTCGCGAGGGGACCGACAACCACCATAGTTGAAGATGCATTTCACCATAGATGACCTGCTATGGCAAGCTCCCCTAAGTAGCGTATACTGTACAAGGGAACGGTAGGTGAAGGAAAAAGGATGCCAGCTTGGTTCATCAGTAGCGGACGATTTGTCTATTTCTTGTACGATCGATTTTTCAGTGGCGGGGTTACCTATCGGGCTGCGGCTCTGACCTATACCACGTTGTTAGCCTTAGTGCCTTTTATGGTGGTGGGTTTATCTATCTTTGCTGCATTTCCTGTTTTTGACAAAATGGGTCCTGGCATCCAAGATTTCATTTTTGAAAATTTTGTGCCGGCTACGGGTAAGGCCGTACAAGGTTACCTGCAAACCTTTGTGTCTCAAGCGACACAATTATCTTTGCTGGGTTTTGTTTTTTTAATCATCACAGCTGTGATGATGTTATTTACCATGGAGCAAGCGTTCAATGCTATTTGGCAAGTGCGAGAACGACGCCGTGGTTTATGGGCTTTTATTATCTATTGGGCGACCTTAACTTTAACGCCTCTTTTTATTGGTATCAGCTTATTGGCCAGTAATTATGTTTTATCTGTTCCCCTGGTGGCTCAATACGTGGCGTTAACGGGAGTCAATCATTTATTACTGCAAATAGCCCCCTTCACTCTCACCAGCATCGCTTTTTGTTTATTGTATGTGGCATTACCCAATTGCGTAGTGCCTTTTTGGCATGCCGTCATTGGCGCTATCGTGGCAGGTATTCTTTTTGTGTTAGCGAAATACGGCTTTGGTGTTTATGTGATTCGAGCCAATACCATACGCACGGTTTACGGCGCTTTAGCGATAGTACCCTTATTTTTAATTTGGCTTTATGTTTCTTGGATTATCGTTTTATTCGGCGCCTTGGTGAGCCATGCCATAACTTACCGATTTAGTTTTACTAGAAAAAAGCACATAGATCCATTCAGTCACAGCTTATTATGGCTTTATCATTTATGGTGTGCGCAACAGAAGGGGAAAACCTTAGCCTTGCCTGAGCTTATTAAATTGGATAGAACAGGTTATTGTGTGGGTCCAGAAAAACAATTGAATACGCTGTTGGATGCGAAATTGATTCGACGTAGCCGTAGTGGGCGGTATTTCTTATTGCGGGACATGTACACTCTGTCACTAGAAAGCTTGAGGGATATGTTACCTTGGAAGCTACCTCATCACGAAGACTTGAAAGCCATTACGACACCCGTGGAAAAATACCGAGATATTATCAATTCCTTAGAACAAACATCCCATGAAAAATTGGATCACACCTTATCCGAATTATTCCAAGATTTCCAAAATATGGCGCCTGCAAAAAAAAGGACTAAAAACGCTTCATGACGGTGCTCTGAATTACCGACACGCTATCGTCCTGAGCGCCAGTGCCGCGGGACGTTACGCGATAATAGAAACGGCCAGAACTGGAGGTTTCACCAATATTCAAACTGTCGGGCACAAAACGTTCGAACTCTACGTAATAACGGGGTAGAGATGTAACACCCGCAATGAGAGAGGGATAAGCGTTGGCATTGGTGCCCCACCAGGAGCTGGTTTGATCTTCCAAATAGAGGGAAGAATTTATATTGTAAACACAGGGTTGAGAAGCACAGGTCGTGACAACATCCGGTTGAGCTGTTAGTGTTAAGAGCCAATCTTCGCCTTCTTTCAAACCCATTTCCGTCGCTTGGAAAGATTGCACGGAATCCTTCATATTGTAACTCATGCGCTCTTCTACTAAATTGCCTTGTACGGCGGCTACACCAATAAGCGTTAGCAATAATAGAACGATAAGGCTTATAGCTAAGGCCGCGCCTTGTTGATTCTGGTGATGGTTTTGCATAATAGACTCCATCATAATACCCGGTTACGTAGGGCTATGTAACTATTCATTTGGCGGCGTAACATGAGATCGCCAGGCGATGATACGGTAGTTCCATTAAAAGTATAAGCTTGTGCTTGAGGCGAAATACCTTCAATGGAATTTAATAACATAGCGACATTCACGCTCACCACTTGTGGCCAAAGAGCGGCGGAATTGACATTGCTGGCGCCTAGATAACGATCGGCTGCGCCATCGCTGGTGCTATCCACACCATAGGTAATTTTCATGTTTTCTATACCATCAGCAATTTCATCATTATTGCCATTTATATCTTGGCGGAAAAGCGCAAAAATCGCATTACCCTGATCGTTTACCCGTCCTGTATCACCAATGTAATAAGCAAAGGATTCGTAACGATTGACTTGAGCATCACTGCTATAGGCCTTGGATAAACTGTTAGAGCTATTACCAGAGTTGCTATGGCTGACTAAAAATGGAGAGCCGCTAGCGCCTGTGACGCGGAAAATATCGGCATTTTCGCAATCTGTGACAAAAAGAATATCGTTATTGACGATGTTAATGCGGTTATCCACCTGCAAAGCTGCTGCAGGGGAGGCCATGTCTGCGGTTAAATGGGCTCGTTCTCCTGAAGCTTTGCGAACCACGACCACATCAGTGCCAGGGGCTACGCGACCCGCTAAAGAGGTTGGTAGAGAAGGTGTCCATGTATTACCAACACTTTCATAACCCATAACTACTTCATCGTTACTAAAAGGGGCTGTTGTGGCGGGGTTCACTAAAATAGTGGGTAAGTAATCCGTGCTATTGGAGCAACCTTGAAAACCCGCCATGCGAATATCTCTGTCCAAGACATGTTTCGCAAAACGCGCATTTTCTTGCATGCGCGTTTGAGCATCTTGAGTTCGGTAAGATTGTTTGTTGCCAACAAATAATTGCAATACAGCGGCCATGAGGATAATACCTAAGGTGATAGATATTAATAACTCTATCATGGAAAGACCTTGTTGATGCTGCTTGGTATTCATAAGCGTATTACCATTGATTGGCAAGTTAGGTCAGAATCGGTATTGCCACTGCAGGCAATACCCGTAGCACCCGTGCGGTCATTGTCCCACCTAACGGTTATTGTGAAAGTCGTACCATTTCCTGTTACGGTACCGCTGCCTGAGGGTAGTAAATTCCCATTATCGGTATTCCATTCAAATTGATCTCGCTGTGCCACTTGTTGGTTCGTGCAAGGATCACAGGTGGGATTAGACGGTGTACCCGATATGTTATTGTAGGCACCTGCAGTAACGCCTGGTAAGTTAACCCGCATACGGTCAGCCATGGCGTAGATCTGAATGGTCGCCACACTGCTGTAATAGCTGGATTGATTATTGCGAATAACGCTGGTATGCAGGGCAGCCAAACCCAGTAACCCAATAGAAAGGATCACGATACTGATTAACAGTTCGATCATGCCGAAGCCGTTTTGTTTTTTATGATATTTAAATATCATCCCACAAATCCTTTCTTGCCATAGAGAAGAAGTTTCTCAGCGTTGAACATCAATGCGAATCGAGGAAGCTGGGTTTTAAAAACTCTTGCCCGCAGAGAAGCGGGCACGAAGGCTACAGGGTGTATTTACGCCGTGTTTTCAAAACCCAGATCGGAGATACCGCATTGACGGCCCTTACATAAGCCTACTAGTTAGTATAGCCGGCTATATTAATGGATAAAGGCTTAATTTGGCCGTTAATTAACCAGACCAAGCCTTTGTTGGGTGAGTTCATCAAGTTGTCTGGCTGTTTAAGTGGGGTATGACATTATTTAGGGCAATATTCTCCATAGTGTCATTATAACGGCACTTAAATTCCACGGTGCCGGCATCTAAGCCTTTATCGCTCATGACAAGACGATAGGGGATACCGATTAAATCCATATCGGCGAACATCACGCCGGGGCGTTCTTTTCTATCGTCATAGAGTACGCTATAGCCCGCCTGTTGCAGTTCTGCATAGAGTTTGTCACAGGCTTCACGTAGGCGTTGAGATTTTTGTAAATTGATGGGTACAAGGGCCACATGGAAGGGGGCCATGGCCAAGGGCCATTTTATGCCGCGTTCATCATGATGTTGTTCGATGGCAGCTGCGACGATGCGGGAAATTCCGATGCCGTAACAACCCATTTGCATAGGGCAGGATTTCCCCTGCTCATTAAGTACCTTAGCCGACATGCTTTGGCTATATTTGTCGCTCAGTTGGAAAATGTGGCCGACTTCAATGCCACGTTTGATAGTGAGGGTGCCTTTACCGTCGGGGCTAGCATCGCCCTCTAATACAAAACGTAAATCACGTACTTCACCTAAGGGGCAATCCCGCTCCCAGTTCACGTTAATTAAATGTTTGGCTTCTTCATTGGCGCCACAGACAAAGTCTGCCAAGTGCGCTGCACTGTGATCAACTAATACAGGGACATCCAAGCCCACGGGTCCTAGAGAACCTATATCGCAACCCACTAAGTCTTTTATATCTTTGGGGTCTAGAAAAGTCATTGGGCTAGCCACTTCTGACATTTTTTCTACTTTCAAGGGATTTACTTCATGGTCGCCACGTAGAATTAAGGCTACGGCGTCGCATTCTTGGCCTTTTACTAATAAGGTCTTTACCGTCTGCTTCACGTGACATTTTAATAGTTCAGCAACGCTAGTAATGGTTTTGGCATTGGGCGTATCCACAATTTCCATGGCAGCAGAAGCTGCGGGACGTTCACCAGCAGGCGCTATGGCTTTGGCTAATTCCACATTGGCGGCATAGTCACTGGAATCGCTGAAAGCGATGTTATCTTCTCCCGAGTTAGCCAGGACTTGGAACTCATGACTGTAATCACCACCGATGTTGCCCGTGTCCGCTTCGACAGCACGGAAGTTTAAGCCTAAGCGGGTAAAAATAGCTTGGTAAGCAGTGAACATAGCATCATAGCTTTGTTGCAAGGATTCTTTATCTAAATTGAAAGAGTAAGCGTCTTTCATGAGAAATTCCCGTGCGCGCATAACACCAAAGCGGGGGCGGATCTCATCACGGAATTTATTTGTCACTTGATAAGCTATCATGGGCAATTGTTTATAACTTTGTACCACATTGCGCATGATGTCAGTAATCACTTCTTCGGCCGTAGGTGCAAAACAAAAGTCCCGCCCATGGCGGTCTTTTAGGCGTAGCAATTCTGCGCCATATTCATTCCAGCGGCCCGTTTCTTGCCAAAGTTCCGACGGCTGTATCGCCGGTAACGCTACTTCAAGAGCGCCTGCTTTATCCATTTCTTCACGTACGATATTTTCAACTTTTTTTAAGACTTTTAAACCCAGGGGCAGCCAGGCATAAAGGCCAGAGCCTAATTTGCGAATCAAGCCCGCCCGCAGCATAAGTTTATGGCTGACGAGTTCTGCTTCGGTGGGGGTTTCTTTGTAGGTGGTCAACAGAAATTGACGGGTTTTCATGATGCTGTCCTATATACGTTTTACCAAACAAGGCTATGCGGGCCTTTGAGCAAGGTATATACTAAAGCTTAATCGTCCAATTGGGAACCCACTTGGCTTGATAAAATTTAAGCAGCCATGGGAATCAGAACTTATGAAAACTGGTATCTTACTAACCAATCTCGGTACACCCGCAGCCCCCACGGCTGAGGCTTTGCGTAGCTATTTGGCACAATTTTTGAGTGATCCAAGGGTAGTGCAAATCCCTAGATTGTTTTGGTATCCCATTCTCCATGGCATCATTCTACGCACTCGTCCAGCCAAATCCGCTGAAGCCTACCAGCGCATTTGGACTGCAGCGGGTTCACCTTTAATGACGGGCAGTCAGAGTTTGGCTGAGAAATTGCAAGCCCGCTTACCGCAAGATACTCGGGTTGTTCTGGCCATGCGTTATGGTGAGCCCAGTATTGCCAAGGGGTTGCAAGCATTGCGTGATTGGGGGGCGGGGCGTATTTTAATATTGCCTCTTTATCCACAATACGCTGCTGCAACGGTGGCATCTACTTACGATGCTGTACATACTGAATTGAATAGCTGGCAACAAAAGCCAGAGATATTTTGCTGTGATAATTATTGTGATAATGCTAAATACATTGAAGCCTTGGCTAATAGCATAAAAAATCATTGGCAAGAGAAGGGAAGTGGTGAGAAGTTATTTATTTCTTTCCATGGTATTCCTCAAGCCACAGTGGATAAGGGTGACCCTTATCAAAAACAATGCTTTGTTACCGCCGACGCTTTAGTGCAAGCCTTAGGGTTGCAGGCAAAGGAATACGAGGTAGTATTTCAATCCCGCTTTGGTGCAGCCAAATGGTTACAACCCTATTGCAGTAAGACATTAGAACTTCGCGCTCAGGAAGGTTTGCAAACCGTGGATGTGACTTGTCCGGGCTTTGCTGTGGATTGTTTAGAAACTTTAGATGAGATAGCCAATGAAAATCGCGAATTATTCATTGCGGCAGGCGGCAAGGATTTACGTTATATTCCTGCACTGAATGATACAGATGCTCATGTGGATGCATTGTTGGATATAATGGATAAGACGTTTAGTCCGTAAAGTAGAGTAAGACCAAATACCCCGCGTAGCCTAAAAATAGTACACCCCCTTCAAGACGGTTGATACGGCCGCGTTTCTTGCCACTGTAGCTCATTAAATAAAGTGCAATGGTAAAAGCGAACATCACCGGGATATCTCGGTAGAGAACAATGTGATCCACTTTGGAAGGTGCGATAAGTCCAGGGAATGCCATGACGCCCAGCAAGTTAAACATATTAGAGCCCAATACATTGCCGATGGCGATGTCGGGTTCATTGCGTAATACGCCAATGATGGATGCCGCCGCTTCTGGCAAACTGGTGCCGATGGCCACTACGGTTAAGCCGATGACTAAGTCACTAATACCCAAAAGCTTGGCCATGGAGACGGCGCCTTGCACCAATATTTCAGCGCTTATGGGTAAGAGGATAAGGCCTAGGGCTAGCCAGGCTAATGCCCGTGAGTTGGACATGGTAGAAGGTATTTCTTCTTGGAATTCCGTGGCCATGGGTTCTTCTGGTAGAGGATTGCGTCCTGTCCATACCAACCAAACTAATAACACGCCTAAGCTTGCCAGTAAAATAGCCCCTTCTAAACGGCCCAAGTAACCGTTGATGAGCATCAGAGTGACTACGACCATAATCAAAAACAGGACGGGGTATTCGCGTTTTAATAATTTTGAATGCACGGCAATGGGGCGGATGAGGGCAGTTATACCGATGACTAAGCCTACGTTGGCAACATTTGAACCAATAGCATTACCAATACCCAGAGCCGGCTCACCTTTGATGGCTGCCATAATGGCGACAAAAATTTCCGGAGCTGAAGTACCTAGGGCCACGATGGTTAAACCCACCAAAAGGGCTGGGATACCCAGATTGCGGGCAATAGCTGCTGAACCTAAAACAAAACGGTCGGCCGCCCATAATAGGAGCACAAAGCCCACGACGATGTAACCAATGGCGATTAACATACCTTGTCCTTGGTAAAATTTATGGTGGTGATTTTATGGCAAAATACACTGATATTCTATGGGAGATTAGTACCTTATTAATTTTTTATGTTCCCCTGCGATCAAATTACTAACCCCACCCCGGATGGCGGAGCCATTCCGGGGTCCATAGGTAGTTGTATCGTTCTATAGGTCTATGGGGATAGGTCGAAAAATTCCAGGGTGGTTGCTAGGGCCTATTTAAAATTCACCGGGGAGAGACGTATTCACACTTGAAAATATAAGGACTATAATGCCCTCAGTGTGTAAATTTTTCTCTAAAGCGGTTAAGGAACAATCATGATAATCCATAAACCATACGATATACCCCCTCTGCGTAAAGTCATTAATGATGCTTATCGTATGGATGAGGGTGATTGTGTTGAGCATTTATTGGATTTGGCGCCATTAACCCGCCAACAGCAAAAAGCGGTGGATAAAATCGCGCGCGCTTTAGTGGAAGAAGTGCGAGGGGCTCGTATCGGTAAGGGCGGTATCGACGCATTTCTTTATACTTATGACTTAACCAGTGAAGAAGGCATCGCCTTAATGTGTTTGGCCGAGGCGCTATTACGTGTGCCCGACAAAGATACCATGGATAGATTGATTCGCGATAAAATCACCTCGGCCGATTGGGAGCAACACAGTGGCAAAAGTGATTCTATGTTTGTGAATGCCGCCACTTGGGCATTGATGTTAACGGGTAAGATTGTCACCATGGAAGAAGAACGCACCCGTAACATGAGAGACATATTTAAGCGTATGGCGGGGCGCAGTGGTGAACCTGTGATTCGCAAAGCTGTTTCTCAAGCCATGAAAATTCTCGGGCGTCAATTTGTTATGGGCCGTAACATTGAAGAAGCTCTTGAGCGTGCAAAAGAACAAGAGGCCAAAGGCTATCGTTATTCCTACGATATGTTGGGCGAAGCTGCCCATACGCAGGAAGATGCTAATCGCTATTTTGAATCCTATCAAAAAGCCATTAATACCATTGGCAAAGCATCCAAAGGGCGGGGCATTATTCAAGGCCCAGGTATTTCCATAAAATTATCGGCTTTGCATCCCCGCTATGAGTTTTCCCAAAGGGAACGGGCCATCAAGGAAATTACTCCCAAGTTGATGGAATTAGCTTTGCAAGCTAAAGCTATGGATATGGGACTAACCGTGGATGCCGAAGAAGCAAATCGTTTAGATTTGTCTTTGGATATTATTGAAAAGGTATATGGCGACAGTGCCCTTAAAGGTTGGGAAGGGTTTGGTTTGGCGGTGCAATCCTATCAAAAGCGAGCGTTACCTGTAATCGAATGGCTGGAAGATTTGGCTCATACCCATGGGCGACGCATGATGGTCCGATTAATTAAAGGTGCTTATTGGGATTCGGAAATTAAAGTTAGCCAAGAAATGGGATTTGATGGCTACCCCGTATTTACCCGAAAAGCCTCAACAGATACTTCCTTTATTGCCTGTGCAAAACGGTTATTAAAAGGGGGTAAAGCCTTTTACCCCCAATTTGCCACCCATAATGCCCACAGCTTTGCGGCCATCATGACTTTGGCCGGCGAGAATACAGATTATGAATTCCAATGTTTGCATGGTATGGGGCAAACCCTTTATGACCAAGTGGTTGGTGCCAATAATATGAATCGCCCTTGTCGAGTTTATGCTCCCGTGGGTAGCCATGAAGATTTATTGCCTTACCTGGTGAGACGTTTATTGGAAAATGGCGCTAATACATCATTCGTTAACCGCATTGTGGATGCTAAAGCCCCTATTAGTGAAATCATTGCTGACCCCATTATCAAAACAGCTGGCCATGAAAGTAAACCTCATCCTAATATTGCCTTGCCAATGGATATCTATGGTGCCGAACGAAAAAACTCCCAAGGGGTGGACCTTTCTAACCGAGAAACCATGAATGCATTAGCCAAAGCTATGGGGAAATTTGCGCAGCATGAGTGGCGGATGGGAAGTTTTCTAGGCCCCGTGGTAAAGTCGCGGGCTGACGGAATAGCATTGCACGTGGTATTTTCGCCTAGCCATCTCGCTAGTAAAGTAGGAGAAGTCGTTGAAGCTGACACTAATCAAGTGGAACAATCTATGCAGGCTGCAAAAGAAGCGCAACCAGCATGGGATGTATTGCCAGTAGAGAAAAGAGCCGAGTGTTTAGAAAAATACGCTGAACTATTAGAAGAAAACCAAGCTGAACTCATGACTATTCTAGTGCGAGAAGCGGGGAAAACCTTATCGGATGCCATCGCTGAGCTGCGTGAAGCTGTGGATTTTTGTCGTTACTACGCGGTGCAAGCTAAAGAAAATTTCAGTCAACCTACTGTATTGCAAGGACCCACGGGGGAATATAATCACTTAGCCTATCATGGGCGAGGGGTGATTGTTTGTATTAGTCCTTGGAATTTCCCATTGGCTATTTTTACGGGGCAAATCACGGCGGCCCTAGTAATGGGCAATGCCGTTATTGCCAAACCGGCGGAGCAGACTCCCATCATTGCTCATCGCGCGGTACAGCTTATGCATGAAGCAGGCATTCCTAAAAGCATTATTCAATTATTACCTGGTGCCGGTGAAGTCGTTGGCGCGGCATTAGTCAGCCACAAACATACGGCCGGAGTTATTTTTACGGGTTCCACGCAAACCGCTCATTTAATCAATCAAAGTTTAGCGCAACGCCAAGGCCCCATCATGCCTTTGATTGCTGAAACCGGTGGCTTAAATGCCATGTTAGTGGATTCTTCTGCCTTGCCCGAACAGGTGACGCAAGATGTCATTCACTCAGCCTTTGGTAGCGCAGGACAACGTTGTTCTGCGCTGCGCGTATTGTTTTTACAAAATGACATTGCTGATAAAATATTAAATATGCTGACGGGGGCGTTAGCTGAAGTAGTGGTGGGAGACCCTGCCATGTTATCTACGGATGTGGGTCCCGTGATTGATAATGAAGCCTTAAGCATTTTACAAAAACATTCGGGAATAATGAGCGGCCAGGGCCAATTGATAGCGCAGGCTCATTTGCCCAATAATTTAGACGAAGGTTATTTCTTCGCGCCCAGCATCTTTGAAATAAAACATATCAATGAATTAGAACGAGAAGTTTTCGGTCCTATTTTGCATGTCATTCGTTATGACAGTAAAAACTTGGATAGTATCATCCAATCCATCAATGACACGGGGTATGGATTAACCTTGGGGATTCACAGTCGTATTTTAGAAACCGTAGATAAGATTCAGCGTAATGTCCACGTGGGTAACGTATATGTGAATCGCAATATGATCGGTGCGGTGGTGGGTGTGCAGCCTTTTGGTGGGGAAGGACTTTCGGGCACAGGCCCTAAAGCCGGTGGACCCAATTATTTACATCGATTATGCGCGGAACGCAGCCTGTGTGTGAATACTACAGCGGCAGGTGGTAATGCCAGTTTGTTGTCACTAGAAGATGATTAGGGAATTGTCCAAACGTAACCAACACCATAGGAATCTTCACTAAAGATTTTTTTTTCATCTTTTGAGAAGGCCACCGAATGAATGGTGCCCGTGGTGGGTTTCATTAAGTCTTTTTTGGGCAATCGCCATTGGGTAATATATTCACCTGTGGGCACATGCCAAAGCTGTAGAATTTCAGGATCCGTGCCTGTTACTAAATAGCGGCCTGAAGGTGAGAAGGCCGCAATGGTCACAACCCTTGGTTGGTTATTTAAGTCCTGTAGTAACTTACCGCTTTTTATTTCCCAAATTTTAGAATGACCCTTGCCATCGCTGGTAAAGGCATAGCGATTATCGGGTGAAAGGGCTGCAGTTTTGATTTCACTGTCATGGGCCCATGCATGCAAAAGCCTACCATCCTGGGCCGACCAGATTTTTGCAGATTTATCTTTGGAACCTGTGAGCATGTATTGCCCATCTTGTGAAATAGTTACTACGGTTATTTGATCATCGTGCTCAAGGGGAGGGAAGGCTTGAGTTTGCCCCACTTTAATAAATTGCGCATGATTATTGCTCAGCCCCACTAGGATTTTCTGGCCAAAACGTGAAATAGCAATATCTTGAATGGTTTCAGGGTGGGCCC
Organism: Gammaproteobacteria bacterium; assembly: GCA_021773195.1. Lineage (GTDB taxonomy): Bacteria > Pseudomonadota > Gammaproteobacteria > JAKBBU01 > JAKBBU01 > JAJFKN01. The sequence continues at coordinate 12,841 of JAJFKN010000042.1, forward strand.
AAGCAGCCACGGGTTCTCCCGTATTATTGTCCCAGAGGATCAACGTGTGGGTATTTGCCGTTAGGGCAAAACGGCCATCGGGGGAAAGACTAGCATGATGAATATTCTTTTGGGCTGGGATGCCCTCTAAGATAGAGACTACTCGTTGATTTTTAAGATCCCACAGTTCTAAAGGCGCTTCATCTTTGGCCAGCAATACATAGTTGCCTTCGGCAGAGAGGGAAGCAGTTTGAACGGCATCTTGGGTCTTGTTTACTGAGTGGTGGGGTTCATCCCCAGAGCAACCGGGCAGCACTAGGGCAGCCGTCAGCGCAGCTATTGCGCCTAGCTTTATCCTCAAACATTTTTCCAATGGGAAGATTTTCGTTGCCACCATTACCACCTTCGCCGGGCTGTATCTATAAGGATAGGACAAATTTTGCCAGTATGGGATAAATCTAAGGGATTTTCCTAGGAAATGAGCTCCATTTTTGCAAAATCTGGGTTACACTATGGTGATGCATGGAACAGACACAGTTGTATTTTCTATATTTTTAATTTTCACGGGGGCAGCCATACTGTCCACGGCAGCGTTGTATACCCGTCAATCTTTGCTGGTGGCCTACATGCTGGTAGGTGCCATATTTGGGCCTTGGGGATTGAAATTAGTGTCCGACTCAGCCGTGGTATCACAGACCGGTGAGATTGGCATTATCTTCCTATTATTCCTTTTAGGGTTGCATCTCCACCCACAAAACCTATTGCATATGTTGCGCAAGATGACCTGGATTGCCGTCATCAGCTCCCTGGTACTGATGGGCGTTGGTTTTGGGATCGGGTTTTTCTTCGGATATAGCCTTATAGAATGTATCATCATCGGCGCAGCCATGATGTTTTCCAGTACCATTATTGGTCTGAAATTACTACCTACAACGGTACTGCATCACCAACACACGGGTGAATTGGTCATTAGTATCCTTTTGATGCAGGATGTCATCGCTATTGTAGTCTTGTTATTATTACAAGGAGGGAGCGCTGGCGGTTCTCCAGTGAAAGAGTTTGCTATTATTCTTTTGGCTTTCCCTCTGCTGTGTATATTCGCTTTTGTATTTGAAAAATATGTCTTAGTAAAACTCTTCGCGAAATTTGATCGGATTAAAGAATATACTTTTTTAGTGTCCATTGCCTGGTGCTTGAGTGTGGCTAAATTGGGTAGCTTAATTGGTCTATCCGATGAAATTGGTGCTTTTATTGCTGGCGTGTCGCTAGCGGCAAGCCCCATTTCACTTTATATTGCTGAAAGCTTAAAACCCCTAAGGGATTTCTTTTTAGTTCTATTCTTCTTTTCCATCGGAGCCAGTTTCAATTTAAATTATCTCCCCGTGGTTTTTGTGCCGGCTATGATTTTGGCTATTCTCATGTTGGGGATCAAACCGGTGCTCTATCGCTTTTTATTAACCGCGGCTAAAGAAACCAAGCCCGTGGCTTGGGAAGTGGGAGTGCGACTAGGGCAGGTCAGTGAGTTTTCTCTTTTAGTGGCTTACCTAGCTCAGCAAACTAAGCTGATCAGTGACTCTACATCTTATTTGATTCAAGCCACCACCATTATAACTTTTATTGTTTCGTCTTACTTTGTGGTATTGCGTTATCCCACACCCATTGCCCTGTCTGATAAAATGCGGAGGGATTAATGGGATTGATTATCGAAAATCACCTTTTGCGAGGGGTGCGTTACGAAGAGTCGCCTTTTTTCAATGAGCGCCCTGTGGATGCCCCATTAGATTTATTAGTGATCCATAGCATTTGTTTGCCAGAAGAATTGCACGATAAGGATGCCATGGGGGATATCTTCTGTAATCGCTTAGCAGAGAGAGACCATGTGTTTTTTCAATCCGTAGAAGATCCACGAGTTTCATCTCACGTAGGCATTGCGCGCTCGGGCGAAGTGATTCAATATGTGCCATTTCATTTGAGAGCTTGGCACGCGGGCGTTTCAATTTATAAAGGCCGTGAGGCATGTAACGACTTTTCTGTAGGAATTGAGCTGGAAGAGCTAGCCAACAGCCCCTATACTGATGCACAATACCAAAGTTTAGCTCAGGTTATAGATGCGCTGGTAAATTTCTACCCAGAAATTAGTGCTGAACGGATGGTGGGGCACTCGGATATTTCACCCCATCGTAAGCAAGATCCTGGGCCACAGTTCCATTGGGAGCATTTGCAAAGTTTAATAGGAAGGGAAGGGCAATGAAGCTTATCATCATCTTGATCAGTTTAGGTTTAGATCGTTTTTTAAATGTGGGGCAAATGCTCAAACGCTTTTGTTGGCTGGATGCCTATATGGGATTCTTAGAACCCATCCTCAAGAAAGTTGAAGCCTTAGGGCGTTTGGTGCAATTGGTGATTGTGATATTACCCATCGCGCTGATTGTTGGCTTATTGATTTGGGCCTTGTCGGATCTATGGATGGGCATTGTTGCATTTGTCTTGGGTATTGGAGTGGTTATCTACTGTTTGGGCCCCGATGAATTGAATGAGCAAGTGGAACAGTATGCCAGTGCTTGTCAAAGTAATGATGACCAAGCCATTAATGAAGTGGGTGAAAAATTATTAGTAACAGAGCCTACCCAAGAAGACAGCCATAACAGCCAATCCATTACGGAAGCGATTTTTGTGCAAGCCAATACTCGCTACTTTGCGGTGTTATTCTGGTTCCTAATTTTTGGACCCTTTGCTGCAATCGTATATCGCATGGTCGCTCTATTAGGCGCTCGGAAACAATATGCGGTATCTGAAGTTAGTGAGTCCTGTATGAAAATTCTAGATTGGATTCCTGCACGAATAGCCGCATTCAGTTTCCTATTGGTGGGGCAGTTTATGGGTGGCTTTTCACAATGGTGGCGCCACTGTGGTTCAGGTTTAGATTCCAATGATGAAATCCTCAGTAATTGTGGTTTGGCTGCGGTAGGGTTTGAAGTAGCTGACAGCATGGAATTACAACCAGAAGATATCAAAAAAGCCATGCGCTTAATCGATCGTGGTTTGGTTGTTTGGGTCGTGGTTGTTGCTTTAATCACCTTCGGGGGATGGTTCTTATAGAAATTCTTACCCCGCGGCTTGGCCGCGGGGTAAGACTATGAAATTAGAATAAGAGGAAAAAAATGCCTATATATGAATATTGCTGTGAACAATGCGGTCACCACATGGAGCGCATTCAAAAGATATCCGATGAGCCACTGAAGGAGTGCCCAGAATGCGGCAAACCCCAGTTAAAGAAATTAATTTCAGCATCACGTTTCCAATTGAAGGGGACGGGATGGTATGAAACGGATTTTAAACATAAGGGTAAAGCCCCAGAGAAGCCTGATACTTCTTCGGCTAAATCTTCAGAAAAGTCTTCGGACAAGTCCTCGGCTAAATCCAGTGGGAAAGATTCAAAAAGTAGCGATTAATTTATGGGGCGGGCAAGCTCTGTGATGAGGACAGGTTCTATGATGCGGCACATTCGACGTTACCTCATTGCGGGCTTATTGATATGGGTACCCATATGGGTAACTCTATTGGTGATTCGCTTCATGGTGGATTTACTGGATAAAACCCTTAAATTATTGCCTTTGTCATATCAGCCCGATACCATTCTAGGTGTTCATATCCCTGGTTTTGGGATTCTATTTTCTATTTTAGTGGTGTTCCTTACAGGTCTACTGGCTACCAATTTTGTTGGTCATCGTTTAGTTGCTTTAGGCGAATCCATTGTGGCACGGATCCCCTTAGTGCGCGCCATATATAATGGTGTTAAGCAAGTTTTGCATACGATTTTTTCCAGTAAAACTCAAGCTTTTCGCCGTGTTCTGTTGGTGGAATATCCGCGCAAAGGGTTATGGAGCATTGCCTTCCAAACGGGTCAAGCCTCTGAAAAAATTACGAGTAAAACACAACAGGCCATGGTCACTATATTTATTCCCACCACACCTAATCCCACGTCAGGTTTTCTCATGTTAGTACCACAGGATGACACCATAGAACTGGATATGAGCGTGGATGAAGCCTTGAAAATGGTCATCTCACTGGGGGTGGTGCAACCAGGCCATCCCCTAGATGCCTTTGACTTACCGCCAGAATCGGAAGGATAGAGCCTTCACCGCGCCTTTTCACTTGCTTCCCGAGCCCAGGATGGCTAAGATTGACCCCTTTATAATGCACCCGGGGCTTAATAACATGCGCAGCCATTATTGTGGTCAAATAACTACCAAATATTTAGATGAAGAAATACAATTGTGCGGTTGGGTTCATCGCCGCCGCGATCATGGCGGGGTGATTTTCATCGACTTGCGAGATCGCTACGGTATTGTTCAGGTGGTATATCAACCAGAAAACCAAGCAATTTTCAAAGTGGCTGAAACCTTACGTAATGAATTTGTTATTCAAATTACAGGTAAAGTGCACCATCGTCCCGAAGGCACTGTTAATCCAAATATGCACACGGGTGAAGTGGAAATTATTGCTAGTGATTTAACAATTTTAAATGCGTCACAACCTTTGCCTTTTAATATTGATGAGCATCAGAATGCAGGTGAAGATGTGCGTTTGCACTATCGTTACTTAGATTTGCGCCGCCCTGAAATGTTGCAACGTTTTGTATTTCGTTCCAAAGTAAATAAAATTATTCGTGACTATTTCGATGAAAATCTATTCCTCGAAGTGGAAACACCCATCCTTACTAAAACCACACCGGAAGGGGCTCGGGATTATTTGGTGCCTAGCCGAACTCATAAAGGGCAATTTTTTGCATTGCCTCAATCGCCACAGATTTTCAAACAATTGCTCATGATGTCTAGCTTCGATCGCTATTATCAAATCGTGCGTTGTTTCCGCGATGAAGACTTACGTGCTGACCGTCAGCCAGAATTCACTCAATTGGATGTGGAGATGTCATTCGTTGATGAAAGTGATATTCAACAATTGATTGAAGGCATGATGCAACGTTTATTTAAACAACTATTGAATGTGGATCTGCCTGAAAGCCTGCCCAGAATGACTTATGCAGAAGCGATGTCTCGTTATGGCAGTGATCGTCCTGATTTGCGTATTCCCTTGGAATTGGTAACCGTGTGTGATGAATTACGCAACGTGGATTTTAAAGTTTTTCAAGGACCTGCTAATGACCCTGACGGTAAAGTATCGGCCTTGCGTATTCCTAATGGGGTGAGCTTGACGCGCAAACAAATCGACGACTACACAAAGTTTGTTGGCATCTATGGCGCTAAAGGTTTGGCATACATTAAAGTGAATGATCGCTCGCAAGGGTTAGCTGGATTGCAATCACCTATATTGAAATTTTTGCCTGAAGAAGCCGTTATGGCTATTTTAGATAAACTGGATTCACAAACCGGTGATGTAATTTTCTTTGGTGCCGATAAAAAGAAAATTGTGCATGAAGCTCTAGGTGCTTTGCGGGTTAAAGTCGCCCACGATATGAATTTGGTGGAAGAGGGGTGGAAGTTCTTATGGGTTGTGGACTTCCCCATGTTTGAACGCGATGATGAACATGGCGACTGGACACCTTTACATCATCCCTTTACTGCGCCCCAAGCACATGATATCGAAGCTTTAAGAAATAATCCTGGTGAGACTTTATCTCGAGCCTATGATTTAGTCTTGAATGGTATTGAATTAGGTGGTGGCTCGATCCGTATTAATAATTTAGACATGCAGAAAGCCGTATTTGAATTGATCAGCATTAGTGAAGAAGATGCCCAAGAGAAATTCGACCACCTGTTAAAAGCATTAGAGTTTGGCGCACCACCCCATGGGGGCGTAGCCTTTGGTCTGGACCGTATTGTGATGATGATGACAGGCGCCACATCTATTCGCGAAGTGATAGCCTTTCCTAAAACACAAACCGTAAGCTGTCCATTAACATCGGCACCAGGACCTGCAAATCCACAACAGTTGCAGGAATTAGGGATCCGGATAGTGGCATCTAAAAAAGATTGATGTTGAAGTGGTTCAGGGCCATTAACGCGTTAAGAGTGAGCATTTTGGTCCAGGTAAGGCGTAAAATATCTTTTGGAGGGAATTTACATGAAGGTAAATGACCGACTAAAAAGATGTTGCAATAAAGTAGTGGACAAAAAGACGAAGTTATTAGGGGGTTGAAATGGCAGGGCATAGTAAATGGGCCAATATCCGATTCCGCAAAGGCGCACAAGACGCTAAGCGTGGTAAATTATTTACAAAATTAATTCGTGAAATCACGGTAGCTGCTCGCATGGGTGGCGGTGATGCTTCTACTAATCCTCGATTGCGCACGGCCATTGATAAAGCGTTAGCGGGCAACATGACGCGAGATACCATTGACCGCGCGGTAAAACGCGGTGCAGGTGGTGATGAAGAAGGTAACTTGTCGGAAATGCGCTATGAAGGTTATGGCGTGAATGGTGTTGCCGTTATGGTGGATTGCTTGTCCGATAATAAAAACCGTACTGTGGCTGAAGTACGACATGCCTTTACAAAATACGGTGGCAATATGGGTACGGATGGTTCTGTTGCTTATTTGTTTACGCAGCAAGGACAAATCAATGTGTCATCTCAGGATGAAGATGAAGTGATGGAAGCCGCTTTAGAGGCTGGTGCGGAAGACGTAATATCTAACACTGATGGTACGGTAGATGTGATAACAAAACCGGAAGATTTCTTAAAGGTGAAAGATGCTTTAACGGAAGAGGGATTGAAGATCACGTCATCTGATGTGACCATGGAGGCGGACCTCAAAGTGTCCCTTGATAAAGAAGGTGCTGAAAAGCTGCTACGATTAGTGGATACCTTAGAAGACTTAGACGACGTACAAAACGTCTATACAAATGCGGATATCTCTGAAGATATTCTGTCTCAATTATAGGATACTGGAGCCTACTGACATTTCTGCTATGTTCGACCTAGGGAAATGACAACAGACTCTGATGCCTGACGCTTTACCCACATGGAGTGAGACATTGATTATCCTTGGCATTGACCCCGGTTCCCGCATTACGGGTTATGGCATTATCAAAGTAGAAAAACAACGCCATGTCTATGTGACCAGTGGTTGCATTAAAACATCTGGTGAAAATATAACCGAACGGTTGCATCAAATTTATCGAGGTATCAAGGAAATTGTTACCACATATGAACCCCAAGAAGCCGCCATTGAGCAAGTGTTTATGCATCAAAACCCTGGTGCTGCTCTAAAATTGGGCCAAGCTCGCGGGGCAGCCATCGTGGCAGCGGGTACCATTGGTATCGATGTTTACGAGTATTCTGCACGCCAAGTTAAGCAATCTGTGGTAGGCTATGGAGCTGCTAATAAGGAACAGGTTCAACATATGGTGGTGACTCTGTTGGGTCTATCGGGCACACCTCAAGCGGATGCGGCCGATGCCCTGGCTGTGGCTTTATGTCGCATCCATTCCCGAGATGGCATAGGTACAATGGTCAAAGGAATTCGTCAAGGACGTTTGCAATGATAGGTATGATCACCGGCACACTCATTGAAAAGCAACCCCCATCATTGGTTATTGCATGCCAAGGTTTGGGTTATGAAATTGAAGCTTCCATGAACACCTTCTACCAATTACCGGAAGCAGGGCGAGAAATTACTTTATACACACATTTTGTGGTGCGTGAAGATGCCCAATTGCTGTTTGGCTTTTATGAACGCCAAGAACGAGATATGTTCCGCATATTAATAAAAACCAGCGGCGTGGGCCCCAAATTAGCCATCACTATTTTGTCCAGTATTACGCCCAAAGAATTTGTGCATTATGTTATGAATAATGATACGGCAAGTTTAGTTAAGTTGCCCGGCGTGGGTAAGAAAACCGCCGAACGATTGATTGTGGAAATGCGCGATCGATTGAAAGATTGGGCGGAAGAAGGCGATGTTACAACATCAACACTGGTTGTGGAAGACAGACCATCGCCTAATCGCATTATGCAGGAAGCACAGAGCGCCCTGGTAGCCCTGGGTTACAAGCCGGCAGAAGCAACACGCGCTATCAGTCATGTCTTTGAAGAGGGTTTGGGTTGTGAAGATATCATTCGCTTAGCATTGAAAGGAATCGCCGCATGATAGAGCAAGACCGTTTAATTTCACCTGTAGCCAATGTGCAAGAAGACGCTGTAGATAGAGCCATTCGCCCTAAGAAATTAACGGATTATACGGGGCAGACGCCTGTGTGCGAACAAATGGATATTTTTATTTCTGCTGCGCGTAAACGCCAAGAAGCCTTGGATCATGTTTTAATTTTCGGCCCGCCCGGATTGGGTAAAACAACCTTGGCCCACATCATTGCTAATGAAATGGGTGCGGGGTTAAAACAAACTTCCGGTCCCGTATTAGAAAAAGCTGGCGATTTGGCTGCGCTGCTGACGAATTTAGAACCCCATGATGTTTTGTTTATCGATGAAATCCATCGTTTGAGTCCTGTGGTGGAAGAAGTACTTTACCCCGCCATGGAAGATTATCAATTAGATATTATGATTGGGGAAGGGCCTGCGGCGCGTTCCATCAAATTGGACTTGCCACCTTTTACCTTAGTGGGGGCTACTACTCGTGCCGGATTATTAACATCCCCCTTGCGGGATCGTTTTGGCATCGTGCAACGTTTGGAATTTTACAATGTGGAAGATTTAACTCAGATTGTCCAGCGTTCTGCGCAGATCATGGATGTGACTATGGAGGCAGCCGGCGCGGCAGAGATTGCTCTGCGTTCAAGAGGCACGCCACGTATCACTAATCGTCTGTTGCGCCGTGTGCGTGATTATGCCGAGGTGAAATCCGACGGTAATATAACAAAAGCCATTGCCTCCAAAGCCCTTGACCTATTAGATGTAGATGCCCATGGCTTTGATATGATGGACCGTAAATTAATTTTAGCTGTGATTGAAAAATTTGATGGTGGTCCCGTTGGTATCGATAGCATTGCGGCGGCTATTGGCGAAGAGCGGGGCACCATTGAAGATGTATTGGAACCATTCTTAATTCAACAGGGTTTTTTAATGCGAACACCTCGAGGTCGTGTTGCCACTAAGAATGCTTATTTGCATTTCGGGTTAACCATGCCAAATCCACCAACACAACAAGAGATCACCGACATTAAAGACTAGTATGACTGAGGAATAATAGATATGACTAAGAATAATAAGCCCCAACATATGTTTGAATTGCGTGTCTATTCTGAGGATACCGATTGTTATGATATGGTATATCATCCTAGCTATTTAAGTTTTTTATCCCGCGCGCGCGTGGAGTGGCTGCGTGGTTTGGGCTTTGGCCTAAAGGAATTGCACGACAATGGCTACCTCTTTGCTGTGCGTCGCGTTACCATCGATTATCTGCAACCAGCCAAGTTAGATGACGAATTGCAGGTGACAACCTACATTAAAGAAATAAAACGGGTAAGCTTACTCATTGAGCAGATAGTCATTAGGCCGCGTGATGAGCTCACTATATGCAAAGCCGAAGTTAAATTGGCTTTCTTAGATAAGTCCCTACATTTAGCTAAGATGCCAGAATCCATTATTAAGGACATGTTATGATAGCCGATCATTCGTTATTAAGTTTCTTCACCCATGCAGGCATGGTAGTGAAAATAGTCATGCTTATCCTATTAGCCGCATCTCTGGCTTCTTGGACCTTCATCATACAGCGAGCTTTATATTTAAAAGACGCGAAAGCTAATATGAAAAAATTTGAAGATGGCTTTTGGCAGGATACGGATTTAGTTAAACTCTACAGTTCCATAAAAACTGTTGGTAATAGTCCAGAAGGCATGGCGCATATCTTTTTTGCGGGCTTTAAAGAATATATCCGTTTGCGCAAGCAAAACCATACGCAGCAAGAAGTCATTATGGAAGGGGTGCAACGTGCCATGCGTGTAGCGGCCACTCGCGAGTCTGACAAATTAGAGCAGCATTTATCTTTCTTAGCCACCGTGGGTTCTACCAGTCCCTATGTGGGTTTGTTTGGTACGGTGTGGGGCATCATGACATCATTCCAAGCTTTGGGCACGGTAACTCAGGCCACTATTGCTATGGTGGCGCCGGGTATTTCTGAAGCGTTAATTGCCACGGCCATGGGTTTATTTGCCGCGATTCCAGCCGTTATCGCTTATAACCGCTATGCCAATAGCGTAGAGCGCATTGAAAATCAATATGACAGTTTTCAGCAAGAATTTTCTAACTTATTAGCTCGACAATTGCATGTGTCACTGCAGGAGGCCGGATGAGGGGCAAGGGCAAACGACCCATGTCCGAAATCAATGTGGTGCCCTACATTGATGTGATGTTGGTGTTGTTAGTAATTTTTATGATTACCACCCCGCTGTTAAGTCAAGGCGTGCACGTGAATTTGCCTCAAGCAAAGGCGCAATCTTTAAGTGCTCAAGATGCGCAACCCATCATAGTTACCGTGGATGAGCGCGGACGTTATTATTTGAATGTGGCGAAAAATCCTGAAGTGCCCATGGACCCCAAACAACTAACCTTGCAAGTGGCAGCTCGATTGCAAATAGCCCAAGAGAACCATGTAAAGCCTATGCTGTTAGTCAAAGGTGATGAGGCTGTGAATTATGGTGATGTGGTGCAAGCCATGGTGCTGTTGCAACATGCAGGGGCAGCAGAAGTAGGTTTAATGACAGAAACACCTAAGGCTACGGCATGAAAAACTATAAATTACCTTTTGTCATAGCCCTGTCTTTTCACTTAGCCTTATTTGTTTTAGTATTTTTCAGTATTAGCCAAATGCCCACAAAACCCATGGCACAGGTGCAGGCTAAATCCGTGGATATTGTTAAAGCCGTGACAGTGAATCAACAACAAGTGAATTCTGAAGTAGCTAAGATTAAACATCAGCAGTTGGTCAAGCAAGAAGCTCAGCAAGCCAAGCTGAGTGCTTTGAAAAAACAAGAACAACAATTGCAGCAACGCAAACATGCACAGCAACGTTCCATTGAAAAAATGCGAGCCCAGAAAAAACAGTTGCTAGCGAAGCAGCAAGCCTCAGAAAAAGCCGCCAAGCAACGTTTGGCAAAATTACAAAAACAACAAAGTGCTCAGAAGCAACAGTTGCAAGACATAATCAAGCAAAAGCAACAAGCCAAAGATAACTTGGCTCAGCAACAAGCGGCGGCAGACGCAGCTAAAGCTAAATCAGCCAAAGCTGCAGTACAAAAACATATGGCTCAGCAAATGCAACAGGAACAACAGCAGTTAGCGGCAGCCAAAAACCGCCAAATACAAAGTGAAGTGGATAAATACAAGGCTTTAATTATTGCTCAAATCCGTCAGCAATGGATCGTGCCCAATGGTGTAGGACAGGATGTTTCCTGCGAGTTGATGATCAAGCTAGCCAGTGATGGTACAGTGCTAAACGCCAATATGGTACGCAGCAGTGGTAATCCCGCGTTAGATAGCTCAGCCTTAACGGCCGTTTATAAAGCCTCACCTTTACCGGTACCTGAAAATCCTAAACTGTTCGCTAAATTCAAACAATTGGATTTAACCGTACGGCCTGAGAAGACCATTGCTTAGTACGATGTGTTTCAGCAAAGCTGAAACGGCCTAATCTGACTGGATCCCGCGGTCAAGCCGCGGGATGACGGGGCTTTCGTCGGGATGACGTGTATGGGCTAGATCACGCTGCCTCCAACGTCACCCCGGCAGACACACGTCACCCCGGCAGACACACGTCACCCCGGCAGACACACGTCACCCCGGCGAAGGCCGGGGTCCAGTCCAAATAAGTGTTTTAGCAAAGCTGAAACCCATTAAATTTGCTTTGACACCAAATTGACTTCAACTAGTAAAAGATGTACAATAGCTCCGGTTTACAAAAAGATGTAAACCTTAGAATATCAACAAGTTAAAATTATTAGCTCAACGAAGCTAACATAATAGAAAAGGAAATACCCATGCATCGAGTGCCTTCACCCGCTGATGAGGCTCCGTTATTCACAGAATTAACACCAGAACAGCAAGCTGCTAAAATACAAGAATACCACGCTAACCAGCAACGCCACTTAGAAAAACTAAATTTTTGTATCTCACAAACAGGCTTAGCTCAGATTGCCTCCTATAAAAAATCTTTAACCGACGCTCGTGTTGAACCAGGCAAAAATCTTTCTCGGGTAATATCTGAAGCATACCATGCTCATCTAGCTGGATTAGAAGCTGATTCAGCTGAGGAAATAAGTGTTGGGGAATTCTTAGCTCAACTGACCTTAGAAGAGTTCATCGATCTTATGATACGCACTCGTCCCCCAAAGTCCTTCGGTGAGCAAGCAGATGATGCTGCAGCGTGGAGTTTGCGTGAAAGGGGGCTTATGGCTAATATCTCTCTAGCTGTGTCACCCGTAAGGATTTATGCCGATGGCTATCGTACCTCGGATGTGGCGAATGCTTTCCCTGCTAAGCATGTGCATCCAGAATCCTTTGACGCTCATCTTATAATTCTCAGCGCACCTATTTTAGAAGAACATTCTCCTGACTACTATCGTGTAGTGAAAGATGATGAGCTTTATCAACCTGGTTTCAATGAACTTTATGAACAACGTCTCTTGCCATTATTATTGCATGCCAATGAATTAGGTAAAAATCAAGGTAAACGGGTAGTCGTCAATCTTCCAGGCCTTGGTTGCGGTCTTTTTGCAGGGAAATGGCAGGGTAATCCAGCGCTTAAAGAGTGTCTGAAAACTGCTTTGCAATATATTCTAGAAAGCCACCATGAAAAATTACAACATTTAGCCATGGTTCGCTTAGATCCTTATATGGGGCTTGAGAAATCAGAAGACAAATATGGTGAGATGATTTTTCGTGTGGGTTGCTCCAGGGTAGATGGTAAGCAGCAACTGAGTACGGCGAAAAACTTACAAGAAGAAGGTGATGATTTCTCTGACTGCATTATGGTTTATGCTATAGCCGGCGATGCTTTTTCATTTCCTTCAAACGATTTGTTCGTTAATAGCCCAGAAGGCGATGAAGCCACTAAAGCCTATTGCAGTAATTTAGCCGAAATAGTCAGTGGTATCTTTGGTGAGTTTGATCCTAACAATAACCGTTTCATGCCAATAGACTTTGACAAAAGAAGTTGCTTTGAAGATGAAAATGCTCCTGGTGGCGGTGATTATGGTCAGTGGATAAAGGCAGTCTCTTGTGTGAAACCTCAATTAATAGCCAAAGGCCGTATCAAAATCGCCACAGCTGAGGGTGAACTGGTCCAATTAAATGGTAATACCTTCGGTGATATTAATGCAATGGAACTTGATGCTAAAGCTTTGAGTGATGATGACCAACAACGGACTTTAATGGGGGAGGCAATGCGTCAAAGACGTTTGTTGGATGAGCGCATTGTTAGCGTATTAAAACAATTTCAACAACAACCTCCGCCTAAAGAACAGGCCGCTGAATCAGGCTTCATGCAGGCGATTGATCAGTTTGTTGCAAAGCAACCAGGTGATATTACTAATGCACAACGGGATGGATTTGTCGCAACCATGATAGATAATTTTAAAGCACTCGGTATCAAGGCAAAAATACGTGCCTTTAGCTATTTCATGCAAAACTTTAAAAAAGATGATGATGACACTTTTGGGATTCATGGTCGATTCCATAGAACCCGTTGTAAACAAGACAAACTACGTAATGACCTTCATCTTTTATTGTTTGGTATGCTCGATGTGACGAGCCTTTGTGCGCTTGGATTTTCAACTGAATACAGTGCCATGTTAAAGGATTGGGTTCTCGCGACGCATTTCAGACCTGTGGCTGAAGGTGCTTTGGGGTCACGCTCCATGAAAGGTGATAGAGAGGATATCGCTGAACGGGTTGTTGAAGCAAAGAAAATTTCATTTTCTGTGGAAGGTGAGCATACTAGCCTTTTGCAAAATGAAGATTTTATGACGACTGCAGTTGTTATCGTTAATGATATTTTCTCTAAGTCTACAGATTTGACTTCAGACCTGTTTATCAAATTCATAGTCTCTTACATCAATAGTGAGCCCCGTTTAGTTGATGCTCCCCTATTACAAGCCTATGTGTATTATGCATTTAGTCATATGATGGAACACTTAAGTGAAACCTTTAAGATTGATATGAATATGCTCGCTGAAATACAAACCAACATGCAATTGGCTATTCTGGGTAATTCAAACTTCAGACGTATGCAATTGTTACCTGCAATGGCTATGAAACATCAAGAAATTCTCCATGGCGGGGTGCTGAATAATCATTGTCGAGAATATCAGAAGCGTCAACCTGACAATGCTCAATTGGCTGAGCTCTCCCATGGGATTCAAGCCTTGATTAATGCGAAATTATTAAGACCTTATCCGCTACGTTTGGGACAGGTTAAGTCTACTTCTCCACGAGCCGTACTGTTTGGTTGCAGGCAAAATGATGAACAATGTGAAGTCACAGCGAAATTTCGCCCTCTGCTGCAATGTTACATTTCTAATAGAGGAGCCTGGAGTGATTTTTCAGGGGGCTTATTGAGTTTATTTGAAAATATGACAGCTAAGCTTGTGGATCTTTTACAATACATTGAATGCTTTAGTCTATTCATCAGACGTAGAGGTGAATTGAGGTTCAATAAACATAACCTAGATGAATTGCAGACTCGTTTCCAAGGACAACTGCTTACCCATCTTCAATCAGCTTTGAAAACACCCGAGGGTAAACTGCTTTATATAACCCATAGCAAGAACTTCAAGTCTTTACTGACAGTTCATGGATCATCGCTAGTATTGGCCAGCCAAGTAGCAGAAGTAAACGCTCAGGCAGAAGATGTATGGTTTAACACAGACATTCCCGCGATAGCTGAAGTATGTGTGAAACCACGTGAAGATATGGCAGCAGCCTCTGAGGAAGAAGTTGCAATGGTAGCCGTGGGTACAGCAGCAGGCATGTCTTGTACTTCTCAAGGGGATGGTCAGTGACGGTTTTAAAGGAAGCATCATCACACTGGAATTTTGCGCAGATATTCCCGCCTTCCTAGAATTTTGCGGCCTGTCCCTATAGGGGAAGAAAAATGTCCAGGACCCAGTCCAAAGAAGTGTTTCCCCGCAAAGGGGAAACGACCTAATCTGACTGGATCCTGGCTT
Organism: Gammaproteobacteria bacterium; assembly: GCA_021773195.1. Taxonomy (GTDB): domain Bacteria; phylum Pseudomonadota; class Gammaproteobacteria; order JAKBBU01; family JAKBBU01; genus JAJFKN01. The sequence goes on from JAJFKN010000042.1 coordinate 27,957, forward strand.
TCGCCAGGATGCTTCTATGAGGCTAGTCAACAAGTTTATCGTAATTTTCAGTCCAAGGTTCTTGGCTAGCGAGGATTGAATTTGCCCTTACATCTTACCCCATGGTAAGGTAGCTCCTCATCGGATTAACGGGTTAAGCCATGAGAATTATTTTCGTTCTATGTCTTAGTTTCGCAGCGCTGCTATGGCAACTTCCTGCCGAGGCTGCTATCCAATTAGAATTAACTCAGGGTATGGACAAAGCCACTCCCATTGCTGTGGTGCCTTTCGGTACAGCAAATGATTCAGCATCAACAAGTTCAGCAGCCACCACGAACAAGACTCAAGACCCTCAAGCCAACTCCGTCAGTGACGTGGTAGAAGCGGATTTACAAAATAGCGGTTTTTTTAAACTCATGACTGCTGAGGATATGTCTCGCTTCCCCCATGATTTCCATGGTTTAAATTACGATTACTGGCGTAGCAAAGGCGTAGATGATGTTATCGTAGGGAATGTTACGCCTAAAGGTAACGATAAATTAACTGTGACCATGGCTCTTGTAAATATTTACACGGGCAGCACCATGCTGAATGAAAATTTCACCATCCCCAAAACAGAATCTCGGGCCTTAGCTCATCACATCAGTGATTTAATCTATCAACAGTTGACGGGACAGCGAGGCATCTTTTCCACTCGCCTGGCTTATGTATTGGTAAAGCGTTCTAAAGGCGAGCCAGCCCAGTACGCCCTGCAAGTAGCCGATGAAGATGGTCATGACCCTCAATCCTTATTAACGTCTAAGCAACCTATCATGTCGCCTGCCTGGTCGCCTGATGGCAAATCCATTGCCTATGTGTCCTTTGAAACCTTACTTCCGCAGATTTTTGTACAAAATCTAGCTACAGGTAAGCGCAAAGCGGTAAGTGAGGCGCCAGGCATAAATGGTGCTCCGGCATGGTCACCGAGCGGTCAACAGTTGGCTTTGGTGCTGACCAAAACAGGCCACCCAAATATCTTTATTTTAAACTTAAAAAGTCATAAACTAGAGCAAGTGACTCGTAACTGGTCCATCGATACAGAGCCCAGTTGGGCGCTGGATGGCAAGAGTTTGATTTTTACCTCTAATCGGGGTGGGTCGCCGCAGATTTATCAAGTCAATTTAAAGAATAAAAAAATAAAACGCGTAACGTATAATGGAAAGTATAATGCTAGGGCTTCTTTTTCACCTGATGGTAAATCCATAGTAATGCTGCATTTAGATGATCAAGGGAAATTTAATATTGCTCTACAGGATCTGAAGAGTGGGGCGCTGCGTGATTTAACCCAATCGGGACAGAATGAATCACCCAGTATGGCACCCAATGGGAGCATGGTATTGTTCGCCACACGAAATAATGGACGTGGAGTGTTAGGTATGGCTTCTGTGGACACTGGAGTGAAATTGCGTTTACCCGCGCAGGAAGGTTCGGTTCAGGAACCTGCATGGTCGCCTTATTTGAGTTAAAGACATGTGCCACGTCACCCCGGATGCACGTAGTGCATTGCGGGGTCCACGGGAAAGAGTATGACGTTAATATAGGCCACGTCACCCCGGATGCACGTAGTGCATTCCGGGGTCCACGGGAAAGAGC
>JAJFKN010000043.1 GCA_021773195.1 Gammaproteobacteria bacterium
CCCCGGAATGGCTCCGCCATCCGGGGTGACGTTGGAGAAAACTCTAGAGAAACACCCAGCGCTGGAGCCCAGAGGCCCCAGGAAAGCGCAGAGGCAAGTTCTTCTGGACCCCGGAATGGCTCCGCCATCCGGGGTGACATGAGTGAAATTCCTCGAGGCGAATTAAATTGGGCAGACTTGGTAAAACAATTAAAACTCACAGGTGCAACAGCGCTATTGGCTCAACAATGCGCCTTAAGAAGTTTTTCTAACCAACTGATTAACCTGGATTTATCACCAAATCAAGGGCCTCTTTTGAACCCTCAAACCCAGGGCAAGCTACAAGCCGCCCTGAGAGCCCAATTGGGTCCATCCACCAAACTCATCATTGAGGTAGCTGAACCTCAAGAAGAAACACCAGCTGCTTTGCAAGCTATTGAAAAACAAAAGAATCATGCTCAAGCCGTGGAAAATATCCAAAATGATCCCCATGTTCAGCAAATTTCTGAGCTTTTTTCTGCCAAAATAGACCCAAATTCCATAGAATCCATTGACTAGTGATTGATTTTGAAGGATAATGATTTGTTCAAAATATCTACAAACCCATCTCACAATTAAAGGTACCTTTAAATATGAACATGAAAGACAATTTAGAAAACCTCATGCAACAAGCCCAACAAGTTCAACAGGACATGCAAAAGATTCAAGAAGAATTGACCAGCATGGAAATTGAAGCTGATGCTGGCGCTGGCGCTGTGAGCGTTACCATGACCGGTCGTCACGATGTACGTCGTGTTTCCATCAACGACGAAAACCTCTTACAAGTTTCTGAGAAAGAAATGTTGGAAGCCTTGCTTGCGGCGGCTGTCAATGCTGCTAACAAGAAGGTAGAATCTGCTGCTACGAACCGCATGTCAGATTTCACCAAGGGTTTAGGCCTACCTACGGATATGAATTTACCCACGGGTCAAGATACTGAATAATCCTGACTTCTAGGGATTTCGTTGAGCACCCACCTTGGGTGCTCAATTTATTACAGGGACGATATAACGTGATTTTCAGCCCTCTCATCGATAATCTCATTGAAGCTTTCTGCTGTCTGCCTGGAGTGGGTCGAAAATCTGCTCAACGTATGGCCTTCCACTTACTAGAAAGAGACCGCCCCGGCGCTGAACATTTAGCTAATAGCCTCCTGCAAGCGGCTTCTCAAGTCGCTCACTGTCAACGTTGTCGTAATTTATCAGAGCAATCCATTTGCCATCTTTGCTTAACCACCTCCCGCCATAGTCATCAACTATGCATTGTGGAATCCCCCGCCGATGTGGCTGCCATTGAACAAACCAGCAGTTTTCGTGGCTATTACTTTGTGCTCATGGGACGGCTTTCGCCCCTAGATGGTGTTGGCCCTGAAGCCTTAGGAATGGACCAATTATCCAAACGTTTGGATGAAGGGGAAGTCACCGAAGTCATCCTGGCCACTAATCCTACAGTGGAAGGGGAAGCCACAGCACACTATATTGCCAACCTCAGCAAACCTTACCAAATACATGTAACCCGCATCGCTCATGGTGTTCCATTAGGCGGCGAATTAGAATATATTGACGGCGGTACATTAGCTCACGCTTTCACTGGGCGCATGGCAATGGAAGACTAAGACGGCAACGTCATCCCGACGAAGGCCGGGATCCAGTCTAAACAAGCGTTCCAGCAAAGCTGGAACAACTAATCTGACTGGATTCCGTCGTCAAGCAACGGAATGACGGGCTTCGCGCAGGGACGAGGGGCTCGGATGCAGCGTTCCTGCCGCATACGGTTTTTGAAAAGGCTCACGATTCCATCGCTGCAGACGAAATTAAACTCAGGCATATTAAATAATACAGGCAAGCAACAGAAGGAACAAACCATGATTCTATACGGCATCTCTCCCTCACCTTTCGTACGCAAAGTGCGGGTATTAATGGATATTAAAGGCATCAACTATGAACTAGAGCCCGTCATCCCCATGAACGTAAGCGATGAATATAAAAAAATGCATCCCTTAGGCAAAATTCCCGTACTAAAAGACGGTGATGTAATCATCCCCGATTCTTCTGCCATTTGCGCTTATCTGGAACGTAAAGTCCCCTCACCTGCACTTTACCCACAAGACGCCGCCGATTATGCCCGCGCTTTGTGGTTCGAAGAATACGCCGATACTAAGATGACGGAAGTTTTAGTGGGCAAAATCTTTTTTGCTAAATTAGTAGCACCTAAATTACTTGGCGCTGATTTTGATCAAGCGGCCTATGACAAAACCATCGATGAAGAATTACCCGCTATTTTTGATTATTTAGAAGATCAGGTACGCGGCAAAGAATTCCTCGTGGGCAATGCATTGAGTATCGCGGATATTTCCATCGCCAGTACTTTTGTTAACTTCATGCATGCGGAAGAAGAAATCGATGATGCAAGATGGCCTCAGCTAGAGCATTACATTGAAAAGCATTTAAGCTCACCTGTGTTTGAAAAAATGATCGATGATGATCATGCCTTCTGGGCCAGTAACGCCTTATAACTCCCGGGGTGGTCATGGATACTGATATTACAGAATCTTGGCCACCGCCCCTGCGTCTACGTCGCAGTCTTAAAGCCAAATACCTACGCATCAGCATTTCCGCCACCAATGAGGTGGAATTAGTGGTGCCTCGCGGCGCCACCAAAGCCGATGCCTTAGATTTTTTAAATAGCAAAAAACCCTGGGTATTAAAACAATTAAAAAAGAATGCTGACAAAGTTATAGTGCCCCCACTACCTGAGCATCATTGGCCTTTCACATTAAACTTCCGCGCCTTAAATATGCGTTATGCCCTGCAATACAAAATCACCAGCGCCTCGCACATTCGCATTAGCATGGTGGATGAATATACCTTGATGATTTCGGGTCCCCTATTAGAACCTCAAGCCATTTTTCATGCCTTAAAAAAATGGGTGAAAAAACAAGGCCAATGGTATTTACCCATCATGCTCAATGAATTAAGCGTGCAAATAGGCTTAGGGTTCAGTGGTGTTAGCGTGCGCGGGCAAAAATCCCGTTGGGGCAGTTGCTCCAGTAAAGGCGCCATCAGCTTAAATTACAAATCTTTATTCTTGCCCAAAGCACTGTGCGAACATGTGATCATCCATGAATTATGCCATACGGTGCATTTGGATCACTCATCACGCTTTTGGGGATTGTTAACAGAACATGACCCCAAGACCCAACTGCATCGTGAACAATTAAAACAAGGGGATCAATTTGTGCCGGGGTGGCTGTAGGTCTATCCACGTCCTGTGGGGCTAGGGGTTCGAGAGCGCCCTTGGCAAGCTTCATAAACCTCTCCTAGCTTTTCATTCTGATAAAGATTTTTTGCAAAGCCCTTCACACTACCATATCTGCATACAGCGTTGATCAAGCGCAAGACTTCTTGATGATCGGTGATCCTAATGGCATGGGTGAATGTGCCATGTTCATTACTTATGTTTTCATCAACAGAGCCGAAGACATGACTCTTAAAACCAAGGACTGCCAGTAGCTTAGTCAACTTTTCAGCGTAATCGGCATGCTCACCTCGAAAAGAAATAGTCATACCATCCTCTTTATCCAACATGATAAATGGCAACGCTTGTTTTGCTTGCAAGGTTTCTTCACTGGGTCCGCCGGATAGCAAACCCATTAATGTGGCGCCTAATTGAACCCGTATATTTTCACTATGGCGGAAAAAATGCATTGCTTGGGGCACTACAGCGCCATGGTCCACACAAACAGACTGTATATGACGCAATGCCATCATCACAGGTTGAGTAACTGTAATGACTTTCTTTTTGATATTGACCTCAATAAAGCGTTCAAGGTAATGATAAATAGCCGTAGGATCATCGGGACATTCACCCTCTTGCCAGAATTGAATTAATTTCTTCAGCAATGGCACATCGGGGCCAGATTTAAACATGCCACGTAAGCGCCCCTGGGATTGAGATAATTCAGATAATAAAGGATTCAACAGAAAAATAATAAAGTTTTGTGTAAAGGGGTATTCTAAATAGCGCATATTTTTTAAAGGCTCAGGGGGTAATCGCCCAAAGGTTGGGATCACTGCCATCTTTTGTGCACAAAGATTCGTATTAATGTAAGGAATCATTAATTCCATAAACATGGCGCAGGCAACAGCTGGGTCCATGGATCCCGTCAACTGCATAGACCCTAGATAATACTCATTACCAAATCCACTATTACCATCCCATAAATGGCAAGCCATAAGGCCATCGTATTTTTTTCTGTTAATGGGCGCAAAAACGTTAGTTGTTCCAGCAAAGATAAGCGCTTTGGTTCGGCCCACCACAGACTCTAGATTATCACTCTCAAGATAACTGTGCCTTTGTGTTGTCTCAGGGTTATGAAAATAGGTTAATTCAACGCCGGCAATGCGTGAACAATCACACTCTCGTAGTACTTCACCAATCACTTCCAGGGTGATTTGTGCTTGCAATGCTTGATCCAAAGCCCATTGTCCCAGGCCAACACCGCCTAGGCGTAATAGGACTTTTTTCTTACCCTGCATTTCAGCCCGCGCTTGGGCTTCACGAATTATCATGGCATAAGCCATTTTTTGTCGGATACGAAACACATCTTGATTGATGATATGCTTACCCGCCTTATTTTCTTTTTGCCCAAGTATCCTTTCACTATAAATAGAACCGTAAACATTTCCACTGCAATGCCTCACATCGCGCCTGCCACTCACTTCGGAAGGCACGGCTTCAGATGCTGTTGATTCAGCCGTACCAGCGGTGCTGGCTGCAGGCATTAATTGACGTTGCGCTTCATCATAAGTTGGGAAGTAATAACCGTGCCTATCTCGCGGTAAGCGAGCGCCTAAACCAGCATAGAAATCCGCAAACAAACGCAGTATCAGGGTTTCTTCATTGGCCATGTCAGCATCCTTACCATAACCATTTTCTGTGGTATTTTGTTTTCGGGTGATCTTAATAAAGCGTGCTTCATTCTGTCCTTCCTTTTCAGCCCGCTGACCCACCACGGAAATCACCGTTGCTCTCTTTTCATAACTGTCTTTTTTGCCTGGATTACCTTTATTGCCTATATCTCCATCGTTAATACAACTGGTTGCTGTGGACAACCCCAAAAAAGAAGACAACAAACGCTCATGGGGGGTTAAATAATCTGCCATGACGAAAGGCGCTTGCTCCCCTGGTTTGCCAATGGTTTCAAATGCCGCTTGACCGCTTCTTGCTTGTATTTCCTCATTAGTTTGATCTCTCCCATCCCTTAACTTTAATTCGCCGTGAGCTGAAAATGTAATGGGGCGCTGCGTCAATAGTCGATTAATGAAGGCTTCTATGGACATGTTGGCATAAAATGCCTTTTCAATAGGGGAACCACGCTTTAGTTTTAACACAAGAAAACGTTGGAAGAGTTGAGTGGCTTCCTTGGGAGCAATAATGCGACTGCCCTTGGCATCAGCCTCAATCATATCCCGAACAGTCTTGTTGCGAGCATAGACATTTAGTCGATTGGCTTGTGTATGAAAAGGAATCCTCTCATCAAAATCTGTAGAGTTATCCAGAAGTGTTTGTGCTGTGAAGGGTTGTTCTGGTGTCAATTCTTCTGAAGCCACAACCTCTGATGCTGTAGTGGCCGATGCTGCCTCTTGCATAATGGGTGGCACGCCCTCGCCAGCTTCAGCCTTCGCCTTAGCCTCAAGGTAATCCCCATCTAGACTATCCCCCATGGGTGGTTCTTCAAAATTCCCACTGCCATCGTCGTCATGACGCCACATAGCTAACCCTACCTTTATTTATACAGCTGACTAATATATTAGCAGAACATAAGGATTTATACCCTATTTGAGAATATTATTAAGGGTAAGTCATTGATTAAAAGGCATTATAAGCGGCAATGGGACACTCTAGAATGAGATGGTGAATATTATCAACATCCTAATAAATTCAGAAGGTTAACTGGCTAGCACCATGGATATGCGGTTTATTGCAGCACCAATACCTGGCGCAAACCGTCATCTAAAGCTGACATGTCTTGAGTGGACAAGTGCCCTGCCAAGTTTTTTAAGCGGCTTTTATCAACAGCTCTAATTTGATCGCAAACGGCCGCTACATTTTTACCGAGATAATCCACTGAGATGGTCAATGGGGGTCTTACTTTGGCAGCAGTGGAAAGTGGCACAACAACCACGGTACGACGAGCTTGATTAATAGGCGTAGCACCAACTAAAACACATGGCCTGGATTTATTGATTTCTGAACCCTTAGATGGATTTAAATCAACCCAGTAAACATCACCACGTTTCATCATTTAATCCATCCCCCGCAGTGGAATCCCAATCTTCCATTTCTTTATTGAGTGCTTCATCCTTTTCAACAGCTACAGCACAATCATATAAAGCCTGTTCACGCTTATTAATTTCTTTCTCAATGAGAAAAGCAATGATCTTGCTACGCTGGCGCACGGGAATAATGGCTCGCATACGGAAAGCCAATTCGTCAGGAATGGAAATAAGCACCTTACTCATAAATCACCTATATATTGTATATACAGTATAGTATATATAGTAACGATTAGCAATATGCGGACTTATTTCTCTGCTAACTTATTGATTTATCTTCTTCTATAACGCTTAGAGCCATCCTCGCCCGTCTGTCTATGGTGGTGTTGGTTTACCTCATCCTGGCCATCGGAGCCTGATGGAGCGGCTGCGCCAAAGGTAGAACTAGAAGTCCAAGCAGTATTACCCACATAACGGTCACCTTGTCTTCCGGCATCATTACGCTTCCGCTTCCCGCCTGCCTGTAGGCCTTCAGCATGAACTAACATCACTGCCGCTGGGGTACGTTGCAGAGCTGTACAGCTTGCACCACTCGTGGATGCACTACTTGTGGCGGCCCTTGCTACTGGAGACACTGAATGCTCTTTATCAGAACTGTAAATTGCATTGAGTGCATCTACGGCAGCACGGTAAACTTTAACTTTTTCTTTATGAAAATCTCTTTCACATAACCGCCCCCTATTCAACTTATCCATAGAACGATGCAAAGCACTCATAATCTCATGCGCCTGCTCTCCCTGAACTTGTGACTTCACTTCGAGAAATAAATCTAAGGCAAGCCTATAATAAGATAAAGTCGTACCTATCAAATTATCATTCCAATGGTAAAAAACACCTATCCGTCTTGCCACTTCTGCCTGTTTACGTTTTGAGTCACCTTGCGCCTATTTATAGGCATCAAAGTAGATGGCCTCAATAGTTGCTAAGGTTGAATTGGGGAAGGAAGGCTTACCCTCAACTTCAAAAAACAAATCTCTCGGCTCTGCCGTCAAAGTTTGCTCCAAATAAAATATATCTTCTAATAAACACGAAACCATCATATGACAACATTTTAATGCTTGGTACTCATCAATGGCTAATTCTAAAAATAAAACATTATTGCTCAACTTAAATAGGCTAAAATAACATGCAGCTTTGGTATCCTTAACAGACAAGTTCAATTCCTCTGCAAGAGGACATCTGGATGCCGATGCGATACGTTGGGCTTTATCCAGATAATGTAGCGCCTCTTTCATAACAGATTCGCTTCCTTTCTTAAGCGAGGCTTTAGCATAGGCTTCGTAGCAAGCCACAAATATTCATGCATGCTGTTCGCTTAGGCCCAGCTTTTCAATCTTATGCACATAGGTTAAAGCTTTTTCCATATTGGCTAAACGGCCCTCATTGTCACTAAGAGGAAGGGCTGTTTTCATTTCCATGTAAATGGTAGCAAGAGTGTGATAGAATGATGCCAGTTCCTCATCACCAACTCTCAAGGAACAGTTTTTTCTTATAAGCAATAGCTTTTCCATAGCGAGATTGACGTAGAGAGAGGATTCTAAGTTATCACGAAATAGACAAACTATTTTTCTTAGTTCCCTTTCCCAATATTTTGTCAAAAACTGAACGTTCATTACTGCTGAACTTGGGCTAAGATTCACTGCCTTCTCTAAACAAGCTAAGCCAGCAACCAAGGTTGACAGTCGTTCATTATTCTCAAACTGATGGACGAAAATCAGCTTCTTATTATATAGATTTGCCCGTGCAGCATGAAACTCCGCTATTTCGTCTGAAGGAAAGAATCTGCTAACTTCTGCAAGCTCTGAGGCCAAGGTATTCGCTTCATTAATAAGAGCATCAACGCCTGGCACATCAATCCTGCGCACGGCATGTTTTTGTTTATGCATAAAAGCGTCAATATGATCAACATTAATTCTGTGCATTGTTCTTCTCGCTATTGGATTAATTTTATGGCGACACTGTACAATAAAATGCTTGGAAATTGAACTCTATTTTTTGCTGAAGAGTGTCTTGAGAGATAATCTTTTGATTAAAAGGCATTAAAACCCGTGATATAGCGCCCCAGAATGAGGTGCTGGATATTGTCGGTGCCTTCGTAAGTGTACACGGCTTCTAGGTTATTCATGTGGCGCATGACATGGTATTCCAACATGATGCCATTACCGCCCAAGATATTACGCGCTTTATGGGCGATTTTAATGGCTTCACGGCAAGCGTTCATCTTACCCATGGATACCATGACATGATTGCTCTGGCCAGCATCTTTGAGGCGGCCTAATTGGTAATTAAAACATTGGGCTTTGCAAATTTCCGTAAGCATGTCAGCCAAATCTTTTTGAATCATTTGGCAACTGGCAACGGGTTTTTCAAATTGAATGCGTTCTTTGGCATAGCTTACTGCTTGCTCGTAACAAAATTCTGCCGCGCCCATGGCACCCCAGGCAATACCGTAACGTGCTTGAGTTAAACATTGCAATGGCGCATTTAATCCAATACCACTGCCTGGCAACAATGCATCATCTTCTATAAAGCAGTCTTGCAAAGCCATTTCACCGGTGGCGGACGCGCGTAAAGACAATTTATTTTCCATGGAGGTAATGCTTAAGCCTTTAGAATCACTAGGTACGATGAAACCACGAATACCATCCTCTGTTTTCGCCCAGATAATGGCAATATCCGCAAAGGGTGCATTGGTGAGCCACATTTTACTGCCATTAAGTTGCCAACCACCGTTGACTTTTTTCGCTGTGGTTTTCATGCTGGCCGGATCAGAACCTGAATTTGGTTCTGTCAAACAAAAACAACCAATAATTTTACCTTGAGCCATGTCTGGTAAGTATTTTGTTTTTTGCTCTTCACTGCCGAAAGTGAAAATGGGAAACATGCACAAAGAACTCTGTACGGAAATAAAACTGCGTAGGGCACTGTCGCCCCGCTCTAATTCATGACACACCAAACCATAAGCCACTGAGCTGGCGTTACTGCCGCCATATTCTTCTGGTAGCGTCATACCCATGAGGCCTAATTTAGCCATTTTAGGCATTAAATCTTTGGGGAAATAGGCTTTTTCATAAGCATCCATCATCAATGGGATCACTTCACCATCTACGAATTGACGAACGCTCTGTTGAATGAGCTTTTCTTCCGTGGTTAATTGATTGTCTAGCTGCATTAAATCTTGCATTTGGCTAACTCCATTGCCTTATCTGTTTAATAATAGCATCTTTGCTAGGTAAGAGGCATTGCCATTGATCACCCAGGGGGATAAAACAATCCTCCCCTGTAATCCGTTCAATACTTGGCAATGGATCCAGTGATTCCATTAAGTTTGCCATCAAACCTTCGCTTAAAGAACCACTGCGCCGGCCTTCATCTACGATTAGGATATTTTTCTTACCTTTGCAATATTTGAGAATAGTTTCCATAGGTAATGGTGCTAAACAGCGTAAATCCATCACTTGTATGGTTAAGCCTTGTTCACTGTGCAATTGAGCTTGTGCCTGACGTGCTAAGAGATGACCATTGCCATAGGTAATAAGAAGTATACCCCCTTCCCCAACCGTGCCCACAGCCTCATAAGCTTCATGCACCTGATTATAGGGATGCAACCAACCACCATCGCCCTGTTGCAATAAATCTTTTTGCGCATAAAGAGCAATAGGTTCCAAGATAATAACAAGCCGTCTTTCATCCTGGGCTAGGCGCATGGCTTCGCGGTATAAACCTGGTGCATTTTGAGGATGACTGGGACAAAGGACTATAACGCCAGGTAAATCTCTTAAAACAGAAATGCTGTTGTCATTATGAAAATGCCCGCCAAAGCCTTTTTGGTAAGCAAAAGATGGAATGCGCAAAACCATAGGATTAGTAAATTGTCCCTGCGAAAAGAATGGCAGTGTGGCGGCTTCGCCTCGAATTTGGTCTTCAGCATTATGATAATAAGCTAAAAACTGAATTTCTGGCATAGGCAATAAACCATTATGCGCCATACCTATAGCCGTACCTAGAATAGAGGTTTCATCTAACAACGTATCTAACACCCGCGCGGGACCAAAACGCTTTTGTAGGTTAGCCGTCACATGATAAACACCACCGGCTTTCCCTACATCCTCACCCAAAACAATAATATTTTGATACTCCAGCATTAAATCCGTTAAAGTGTGATTGATATTCTGTGCTAGGGTTCGCGGGCGTTCCAATAAAGCGTAGTCTTCACCAAAACAAGCTTGTCTGTCTTTTTTAAGAAGTTTATATTTTTTAACTTTTGGTGGAATAATGGAATGCATGATTTTCTTTGCTGTATCAAGACATTTTGTATCCATCAATATTTCTTCTTCTTTTTCAATTATTTCCCCAATATTCTTATAACGTTGGATAATGGCGTCTTTATCTATGAAATTTATCAAGTAGGCTGCTGTATACAACAGAGGGTCTTTTTCTTCAGCCGACTTAATGTCTTGAAGGCTGCGATAATTGGATTCAATATCCGTACCTGCGTGTCCCAGATAACGCTCTGTATGCATATGCATAAAAACAGGCTCATGACGTTGTCTGGCAATCTTTTCAGCGGCCTTGGCACAGGCGTATACATCAAGTACATCGCAGCCATTGCAGGATAAGTAATGCAAAAATGGCTTAGATGAAAACTGTTTTTCGATCCAATCACTGGGTGTGGGCACTGAAATCCCAAGTCCATTATCTTCACATATAAAAACTATGGGCAAAGGAAAGTGACCATGACAGATCCATGAAGCCGTATTAAAGGCTGATAGCGCTGAAGCATGGTTCACACTTGCATCACCAAAGCTGCACAGCACCACACTATCATTGGGCAACTTACTCTTGAGCTGTAATTCTTTAACCAATCTTAAAGAAAAAGCCATACCAACCGCCTTAGGCAAATGAGAAGCTATGGTGCTGGTTTGTGGAGGGACATTTAACGCTAAACTGCCAAATACCTTATGCCGCCCACCCGCCATAGGATCTTGATCGCTGGCCATCAATGACAATAAAATATCTCTGGTATAATTTATGCCTGCTATTTTGCGCGCTCTCTCAAACATAAAAGCGCCACTTCGGTAATGCAAAAAAGCCATGTCAGTGACTTGAAAAGCTCGCGCAATAGCCGCGTTACCTTCATGGCCGCTGCTCCCAATGGTATAGTATCCTCGACCTTGGGATTTTAACTTGCGCGCCATGAAGTCCATATGTCGGCTGTAGCATTGAGATTCAAATAGGGCTAGTAAGTCTTCAGACTGAAGACTCAGATTACTTAAAGAAAACTTGGTCGAAATATTGGGTAATTTTTTGTTATCGACTCTTTCAAGAAATTGTTGATGAAGTGCATCTGCTCTATCATACATGGATTACGCCACTTTGCTGCGCGCATGAAGAAGAATTTTTTCATAACATTCTAAACGGCGCTCTGTAATATTATACCAACTGTAGCTTTTAGATTCGCGACGTGCAAATGCACGCAATTTTGTTGTTTCTTCAGCGGACATATCCAGCAGGGTTATGATGGAATCAGCAAAACCTTGATGATTTTCTTTATTCACCACTTCCCCCACGATGTATTCTTCGGAACCACCGCATTCCGTGGCTACGATAGGTAACCCGCAGGCCATGGCTTCTAAGGCAGATATGGGGAAGCCTTCTGAACGAGAAGGCATCAAACAAAGGCTGGACATATTCATGATCTTCGCTACAACATCAGGCGATTGGTGTCCAACAAAGTGCATGGATTCTACTGAGTATTCACCTTGAATATTACTGATGATATCTTTCAAATCACCAGCACCTAAAACAATGGTATGCACTTCACGTGCTTTTTGAATAATAGCATTGCTCTTAAGCAACACATCAATGCCCTTGGTTAAGGATAATTTCCCTGCGAAACATAAAATGGGCGCACCTTTAGGAATGGTTAAATTTAATTTCTTTAACAGATCTTCACGGTTCACATCCATGGGTTTAAACACACTTTCCATGAAGCCGTTTTGTAATACCACAAAACGTTCAGAGGAAAAACCATACATTTTTTCCATGCGTTCTTTATGGGGTTCAGTTAGTGCAAAAATAAGGTCAGGTTTATGTGGGGCATTTAAAATGCGTTGCTGCATTTTTTTATCAAACTCAAAGCCTAATTGGTCACTACTGTGAGAAGCACAAACATAGGGAAACCCCTTCTTGCCCACCAGCATATCCATAGCCCATATATGTTGGCACTCCACGACATCGGGTTTAAAATCTTTAATGACTTCGTCAAATTTTTCTTCAAAGGACTCTAAATACAAATTCCATTGCGCATCAGACAAATCTGCAAAGGTTAAATTAATCGGGCTTCGAGGATGTGGATCGGGAATCATTAAAGGAAAACTGGGTAAGGTTATGGAATCTTTTTCTAAAGGGAATGGCCAAATAACAAACCTGTCGTCTTCATAATAGCGTTGTGCATCAGGCGAATCCATAGCCAAGTCAGGAAAGATCAACTTTACCTTGTGACCCATTTTCGTAAGTTCGTCCATGACCGCTTCACAAACATTAAAGCTGCCCGTGCCCCAAGATCCCGTACAGGTAAATAATACGTTCATTCTAAGCTTCTCTTAGGTTGTCGTTGCCTTTCCCCTAGACTCAGTATAGTTTAGATTCCTCATAAATCCACCACGGAAACAATAGGTTACGACATAAATAGTAAAAATTAGCCCCATCAGAGGCGCAAACCAGGACTTATGGTGCGGGTGAAGTAATACAGACATATTGTAGCCATTAACCATACCGAGCCACAGGAAGCCCATAACGCATGATTCCACAATACGGCTCTGCTGGAAGGCATTCAGCACAAAAACCGCTAAGACAGGCCCCAGCATCATATAATCGGTATTTTCTGAATCAGGATTCATTAATAACAGGTAAAGCGCGGCCAAAGTATAAAGTATCCACTCCCTTCCCGGGGTTTCATTGCGCCTATGGTTTACCCAGGCGACCCACAAAGTTACTAAAGCCATAATGCCTCTGATAATGGTCAAGAAGGTCATATTGAAATGAACGCCAAATTGACCGATTAAACCAAAGATACTGGCCCAATTCGTACGTGAAAGACCAAACGCCGTGGCCGATTGCAAAAGGTAGTGGTATTGGAAATACTGACTGATGACATAGTCAGGCTTTTGTGTGAGAAAGGGAAAAGCAAAAACAATCAATCCGCCTAAAAACAAACGCCATGCCATGGGTTTAAAATAAAGGGCAGCCACTAGTAATACTAAGACAATACTGGTGGTCTTAAAGGCAAAGCAAAGCATGAGAAGAATAGCCGCCTTTGTCCAATGTTCTTTTTGTAGTTGAGCCAACGAAAAAAACATCAATGCCACCATTAATACATTCATTTGGCCATTTCTAGCTGAACTGGCTAACAAGGCCAAAGTGAATAACGTAGCCATGGGGAAAAGTTTTATTTGAAAGGGCTTTAAAAATTCACGTAAACTGAAGGCCAAGGCCGCAATGGATATCACCCGAAAAATAATTTCACCACTCAATCTCGGTAACCAGGTGAAGGGCGTAAATAAAATGGCAGATTGTGGCATATAGAGGTAACCCATACCTCCGAAAACATAAACTTTTAAGTTGTGATACCAAACCAGATGTGGGTAGAGGTCTTTGCTCTGCCACCAATTTTGCGAAGCGTCCCAGTAAGAATGCAACACACTGTGTTTTGGGAAGGTCACAAAGACCACTAGAGCAATAACGCCAGTGAAAACGACCCACGCTATCCAAGCGACAGTATCGTTGTTAATCAGTTTCACGGCCTTGTGTAATATCTCTTTCACATCCTTTCCTTTATTGAGTACTTTGAGGAATATATAATCGACGTTCAAGCCAACGAAAAACCAGCATGACCAAGCTGTTTAATAATAAATATAAAATACCCGCAATGATAAAGAACTCCATGGTGGCATAAGTTTCTGCCACAATTTGCCGAGTCATGCCCATCAAATCCAACAATGTAATCGTGCTTGCCAGAGAGCTGCCCTTCAATACCATTATAACTTCGTTGGAATAAGCCGGCAGCACAAAACGTAAAGCCCGCGGCCAAACAATGCGACGGAACATTAGCCCATGGGACATACCATAGGCCTGCGCTGCTTCTTTTTCATTTCTCGGAACTGAGGCAATAGCCCCCAAGACTAATTCCGTCGTATAGGCTGACGTGTTAATAGCTAACGCAATAATGGCGCATGCTAAGGGTTGCTTGAAGATCTCCCATAAAAAACTATGCCGAATGAAATCAATTTGACTGCTGCCAAAATAAATCAGAAAAATTTGTACTAACAGTGGCGTCCCACGAATGAAAAAGACATAAGCGTCAATGGGAAAGCATAGCCATTTAGGCAAGCTAACTTTTAGCATACTCAATAATAAAGATATAATTAAGCCTACACACAGTGATGATGACACCAACAGAACCGTTAACCACATACCTTGCAGTAATTGAGGGAGATATTGCCAAGCTAATTGTAGCATGTTACCCCTCCACTCTTATATGACGACTCACACGTTTTGATATGTACTTCTGTCCTATCATCGATAGGGATGTCAATAACAAATATATTAGTGCGCAAGCGCCAAAAAAAGTAAAGGGTTGCTTGGTAAAGGCCGTGGCATTCTGGGTGGCACGCATCAGGTCTGTCAATCCAATCAGTGATACCAGCGCCGTATCTTTTAATAAAACAAACCATAAATTACCTAAACCCGGTAAGGCATGGCGCCATACCTGGGGTAAGATAATCCGTCTTAGACGTTTTAAACCATAAAAACCATAGGCTGCAGCGGCTTGGAATTGGCCCGTTGGGATAGCAAGGTAAGCCCCCCTAAAGGTTTCCGTAGCATAGGCACCAAAGATTAAAGCCAATGCTGAAACACCGGCAATGAAGCTACTAACCGCAATGTATTTACCAAAGAGTTTGCTTAAAACAATAGTGCCACCAAAGTAAACAAGAAATAAGACCAATAATTCCGGTACGCCACGTACCACTGAAGTTAACACTCGAGCAATTGAACGAGCAATTCGACTATTAGACAATTTCATGGAGGCGCCCGTGATGCCCAACAGCAATCCTAGAATTAATGCAGCCACGGCTAACTTAATGGTGACCCATGTTCCGGCTAATAGTAAAGGTAGAAAACCATGCAGCATCACTTAGGCATCTTACCAAAATATTGTTTATAAATTTGATTGTAAGTGCCGTTAGCGCGAATAGCCGCTAAAGCATCATTCAATTGCTTTAGCAATTTAGTGTTGCCTTTCTTTACTGCAATACCAAAGCCTTGGTTGAAAAAACGTGGGTCGCCAATGGGTTGACCCGCAAAGGCATAAGTAGCTGGCTTTTGTTTCTTCAACCAATTGCCCATCAAAGGGGTATCACCCAATACTGCGTCAACACGTCCTGAGGCAAGATCCAAAAATGCCTGTTCTTGGCTAGCATAAGTTTTTACTTTAATATCATTGCCAAAAGTGGCATGGAGGTACTGCTCTAATACCGTACCGCCCTGCACGCCAATGGTTTTGCCTTTTATGGATTTCGCGTCGGGAATAAAGTGACTGGCAACGGGGGCCACAAAACTTACTGTATCAAAATAATAAGGCTTGGTGAAATCTACTTGCTGTTGTCGTTGTTTTGTAATGGCCATTGCCCCAATGAGGGCATCAAACTTACCCATTTGTAAACTTGGAATCAAACTAGTCCAGGGTTGGTTGGTAAAACTGCAGTGGGCATCCATTTGTATGCAAAGCGCTTTGGCTATATCAATATCAAACCCTTTTATTTGGCCGGTTTGATCAACATATTCAAAGGGAGGATAACTGGCTTCTGTTGCGAACTGTATACTTTGTTCTGCCGGTGGTTTTGTTACAGCCATGCTTATCATGGGCAAAGACAATAACAATGCCATTAATAGAATCTTCATACATTTCATGCTCGCTTCCTCTTAAATAGATTAATCAATAACCGCGCCAATGAATTGGGCAAATCGCTGGCTTTTTGGTGTATTAAATACAGTTTGTGGGTCGCCCTGCTCGACGATTTCGCCCTTATCTAAAAATATTACTTGAGTTGCCACTTCTTTTGCAAAACCCATTTCATGGGTAGCAATGATCATGGTCATTCCCAGTTTTGCTAATTCCTTCATGACTTGTAGTACTTCACC
Source organism: Gammaproteobacteria bacterium (assembly GCA_021773195.1). Lineage (GTDB taxonomy): Bacteria > Pseudomonadota > Gammaproteobacteria > JAKBBU01 > JAKBBU01 > JAJFKN01. Next base: position 16,560 of record JAJFKN010000043.1, read on the forward strand.
TACCATCTCAGGATCTAAGGCTGATGTAGGCTCGTCAAATAAAATAACTTTCGGTTTCATAGCAAGCGCACGTGCAATGGCCGCTCGTTGTTGTTGTCCACCCGATAACATACTAGGGTATTGATGATGTTTGTCGCTTAAACCCACCTGTTCCAGCAGCGCTTGAGCTTCTTGGCGTACCTCATCTTTGGGACGTTTTAATACGTACAGAGGTGCTTCCATGACATTTTCTAATACCGTAAGATGGGGCCAAAGATTAAATTGCTGGAAAACCATTACGGCGTGGGTTCGTAATTCTTGAATGGCCTGCTTAGAGCCCCGCTTCAAATGGCCGTCTTTACGGGTTTCGATGCTGATGGCATTACCCTCCAGAGCAATCTCTCCAGCGTCGGGCATGGTAAGGAAATTGAGGCAACGTAATAAGGTGCTCTTACCTGAGCCACTTTGACCAAGCAAGGCGATGACATCGCCACTACGGGCTGACAGAGATACATCTCGCAGCACATTAATGCCTGCAAAGTCTTTTTTGATATGTTTAGCAGTTAGTACCATGGATGATTGGTTCAAAGCGATATACCCCATTTGCGCGGGAGCTATTTAAGCACAAGCCATGGATTAATGCAACTCATTGCAAAATAAAGAGTTTTATCAAAAACTTAGGTGTGATCATAAAAAATAGCCTTAAAACATCGTCTTAAAGCTTTTCTCGAATCCGCTTCATGGCTTGCGAGTGGATCTGGCAAACTCGTGATTCACTCACTTCTAGTACAGTACCAATTTCTTTAAGATTCAATTCTTCATCATAATAGAGCGATAGCACCAACTGCTCACGCTCGGACAACGTGTCAAGAATGTCCGTTAATTGCTGACAAAATTCTTCTCTTTCTACGTGATTCTCAGGATTATAATTGGCAAAGGGGTTATTCAAATTATCATCACTTATACCCACATCATCAAAACCATGGAGTCGCGAATCATTACTGTCCTTTTGCATCTTTTGTATCTCTTGGATAGAGACACCCATCTCTTGAGCAATTTCAGAAACATTAGCATCGCGACCATTGCGATGTTCTACCACTTGAGAAGCTTCAGAGATCATACGCGCATTGCGGTAAATAGAACGTGGCACCCAATCACCACGACGCACTTCATCTAACATACTGCCACGAATGCGAATACCCGCGTAGGTTTCAAAACTAGCACCTTTGTCGGCATTGAAATGTTCTGCAGCGTCCATTAAGCCAATCATACCCACTTGGATCAAATCATCCACTTGGATATTATTGGGCAAGCGCCCCATCAAGTGGTGTGCAATACGTTTCACGAGGGGCATATGAGCCTTTACTAGAGCATCATGTTCCATGACGATTACCTCGACTCCTGTTGGGATAAATTATTTTCAACAAAAAACTCCGTGACACCACTAGATTCCTTTCTGGCAGGCCATTCTGATACACGTTTAGCTACTTGTTCTAAACGTTTTATAACTCGAGACTCGGGGGCATAATCCATTAAAGCCACCTGCTCTCTCGCCGCCAAACTCACTCCCCTATCAAAGGGCAAATAACCTAAATAATCTATAAAAACAGGCCCTATATCAGCCGTCACTTCCATTAAGCGATTAAATACTTCACGTCCATCATTGGCTGAATTGCCCATATTCACTAACACTCTAAAACGTCGCAATTGATAGCGCCCAAATAAAATATTAATTAACGCTGCTGTATCTACGATAGAGGTAGGCTCATTATTTAATACCAGAATAATTTCATGGCAAGCACAACAAAAGTTAAGACTGCTTTGATTGATACCTGACGCAGTATCTACAATTAAATAATCAATATCTTCAGACAATCCATTAAATGCGCTGACCAAACCCATTTGGCCCAATGTAGGTAATGAAAATAAATCATGATAGCCACTGGCTGAGTGAATGAATTGCACACCATGAGGGCCTTGCACAATCACATCATTAAATTCACAATGACCTAGGACTACATCATTTAATGTATGCAAAGGTTCCATACCGATCATCACATGAATATTGGCATTACCAAAATCGCCATCTAATAACATAACTCGATATTTCATTTTGCCCAATGCTAAAGCTACATTGAGCGCAATATGGGATTTACCCACACCACCTTTTCCGCCTGCGATACAAATAGCTGATGCTGAGCTGGCAACAGCACGTGGATCATCCCAACGTCTATTGGCTGCATTGAATTCTGCGCTCATAACCTATTCTCCCTTCGGCTTAATTAAGGAGAAGCAAAATGCGTTCCAACTTTGGCAAATGCACTTATAAAACCAAAGGTATTGATTTATAAAAGATTTCATACATATCTTAGGCACAGCAATACTACAATTCCTCTCGATGGATGCCATATTTTCGCATTTTCTCCACTAAGGTAGTCCGCCTCAGGTTAAGAAACTGCGCAGCCCTGGCAACCACACCATCGCACTCTTCCAAAGCATACTTAATTAGCGTCTGCTCTGTTTTCACTAAATGGTCCTTTAGATCGATACCACTGCGCGGGATGGTAGGCATTAAATTGGCGTTCCTATCCACGGGCTCAGCCTCAATATCAGGCTCTATCATCGCTTCACTAGGCGCTTCACCACAGAATTTACTGGGCAATTGTTGCCGACTTACCATACCACCAGGGTATAAAATGGCTAACCTTTCCATGATATTTGCCAACTCACGCACATTACCAGGCCAATCATAATTGCATAAAGCCTCAATAGCATCGGGCATTAAATGAATGCTGCCATCACCTTGAGCTTCAATTCTTGATGCCAACTCATTGACAAGCAAAGGTAAATCTTCCAAGCGATCACGCAAGGCAGGCATTTCGATAGGAAAAACATTAAGACGATAATACAAATCTTCACGAAAATCGCCTTGTTTAATGGCTTCTTCTAAATTACGATGAGTCGCAGAAACAACACGCACATTAACTTGAATGCTCTTATTGCTACCCACTCGTTCAAAACAACGTTCTTCCAACACGCGCAGTATTTTAACTTGCATAGCTAAAGGCATATCACCAATTTCATCTAAAAATAGCGTACCGCCCTCAGCCATTTCAAAACGTCCGGGACGGCTGGTAATAGCACCTGTAAAGGCACCCTTCTCATGACCGAATAATTCACTCTCCAATAAATCGGGAGGTATCGCTCCACAATTAACTGGTACAAAAGGCTTGCCTCTACGGTCAGAATAGTAATGTAAATTACGTGCAACGACCTCTTTACCGGTGCCTGAATCACCGAGAATTAAAACATTAACATCACTGCCAGATACTTGTTCCATAAGGCGGCGTACCCGTTGGATGGCTGCAGATGAACCGACTAAACTGCGAAACAGGATAATGGGTTGGTTCACCCCTTCATTATCAACGATGGGATGCTGTTCTTGGTAAATCTGACATTGATGCAAAACAGTTAATACATCCCCATATTTAAATGGTTGGGGTATGTTGCCTAACACAGGATACTTTGGATGAGGATTTTCAATATCGCCACCAATAGTTATCATAGGCAGTTCAGGGTATTGCTCATGAACCTTCTTATAAAAAGTTTCATTATATGATTGACTGCAATCTTTACCGTAAATGATACACAAGACATCAGAGGTTTCTAAATTGCCTTCTTGCCAATCTTTCATCGTGATAATTTCAGCAGGCTCACCTAAGAATTCTAGAATAGTTGCCAAATCCTTGGCGCGCTGATGTTGCTCATCGAGAATTAAAATCCTGTAATCTCTACGCATGTTACCGCTCTCAGTTAATGTCCATTACTTCAATTAATAGTCTGTGATCCTATATAAAGTCAAATTTTCGACACTATAAAATGTCCATTAGGCCTAGTAAATTGATGAAGAAAGAATTTTTATAGAAGCAGAATGGAGCATATTTTGGCCATCTCCATGGCGTTTTGGACTAGACAGAGTGGTTTCTAGGTAATAAACGAGCAATTGAAAAGGATATTAAGGCTAAAATGGCTACAACAACCATTGCTGTAGCAAAGGCATGAGTGTAAGAGTTGGCTGCTAATTGGCCAATCAGGTGGGCTTTATCGGGGGCTAATTTGGCAAGGGTTTGCTTCGCTAAGGTAGAGCCGGATTTTAAGCCTTGCAAGTGACGCATTTGAGATAAGCTCAAACCCAACTTGGCATGGCGTAGAGATTGAAAAAATTGATGGCGGTCAACACTTACCATGACAGAAGTCAGTAACGCCAAACCCATACTGCCGCCTAATTGTCGAACGCAACCAGAAATACCCGATGCCATACCCCGGACACTTTCTGATACCGTCGTCAGTGCCGTAGTATAACAAGGTGCTATAACCAGCGGGATACCAAAACCAAAAAATAAGAAACCCGGTAACAACCAATAATAATCTTGTTTGCCTGCCATCAGGGCAATCCATATAGCCCCCACCGTGGCCAAGGCTGTACCTAGACTCACAGGCATTCGTGCGCCGTATTTATCTCGCAAACGTCCGCCAATTGGCGCCATAAACATCACGGGCAACGTCACAGGTAAAATTAATAAACCAGCCTCCCCTGGAGAAAAAGATAAAATATTTTGTAAAAATATACCCCAGAAAACAAAAACAATAAATGCCGCTTGAATAAATAATAAAACCAACACACTACTAGTAAAGCTTTTATTAGCGAATAAACTAAAATCTATCAACGGGTTTTTACGCCTTCTTTCCACCATAGGCAACAAAATACAACCGATCATAGTCAAGGTAAATAAAGCTAATATGCTGAAAGAATGCCAACCCCAATCCACTACCTGCATCAATGCTGTAATAAAGCTGGCGATGGTCACAGCCATTACAATACCGCCACGCCAATCAATGTTTCTCTTTTCCCGAATAGCCGGTTTAGGTACCACCAATAGCGTTAACAAAATACTAATAATTGCAATGGGGGCATTCACCCAAAAAACCCAACGCCAACTGGCATACTGTGTGAAGAAGCCACCCATGAGGGGACCCAAAGATAAAAAGATAGAGGCTATAGAGACGGTATACCCTGCCGCGCGGCCACGCTCATTCTCGGGAAAAGCAAACATCAATAGAACGCCGATGGTTGGCATCATGAGAGCGCCGCCCACGCCTTGCAGCGCACGATTTAGAATAATCCACCAGCCCGACGTAGCCATACCACAAAAAATCGATGCTAGCGTGAAAATAATCACACCAGTGATGTAAACCCGGCGTTGGCCAAACAAATCCCCTGCTCGCCCCCCCAGGATTAACAGTGACGACAACACCAAGAGGTAGGCATTTACAATCCATTGCAAGGACAAATTGCTCAGGCCCAACTGCTTCTGAATGGTTGGCAGTGAGACGGAAATGGCTGTTTGGTCAATAAATACCAACGAAAGTGTTAGGGATAAGGCAACTAAAACCCACCATTTACGGTTTTCTTCTTTGATCTTCAACATCTTTTCACTTAAATTCAATGAGTTAAAAATTTATTGTATAGCTAATTATCCCATAATCCGAGTGAGATACAAGATTAATGTTTACCCCAGGCTAGAATGACAAAATCAAGAAAAACGCCATTGCCATGAGCTCGTTAAGTAGCCAAAATGATGCGTTATGGACTCTCGTGGCCAGGCACCTGGCAGTCACACAAGTAGGAATGGAGCTTTTAGGGATGATACCTCGAATTTTATTATTTGCCATGACCGCTCTGGTTTTGGCCGGTTGCAGTAAAGCTAACTTTGCCCACTATAATATGGGACAGATGAAAATTGCTGCTAAAACTGATTACGAAACCATCGCCAACAATTGGCATGGCTATGGCACAGCAACGTCAAACTATCAAACCATCGCCAATACCTGGAAAGGTGGCACTGTCCAACAGCTACAAAAAGCATGGGGACGACCCAGCAATAGCTTCACAGGTGGTGCTGGCAATAATGTTTACATCTATAGCATGGATACTTATCGCACCTTACCCGTTTACAACTGGTTTGGCTTACCCCAACAATTTGATCATGGTCCGGCATACCTGAATACAGGTTATACCTACTACCAAAATCAATGTGCCATTTGGGTCGAAAGCAAAGGTGGCGTCATTGTCAAAACCTATGCTCGAGGCAACAATTGTTTAGCCTCCACCGCTGAAGTTGGCAAGTACGCTAATCCTAGCAATGCCAAAGAAATCTACCGTAACCAAGTAGGCCAACGTTATTCAGCCATTGGCTCAGCAACGCCCCCTGACAAATTCTGGGGCTAACAACGATTCTCCTTGAGCACTCACCCCGGATGGTATAGCCACTCCGGGGTTTCTTTTATCCATAAAAAACACACTATTTCATCCTGTGTGAAGGGTCCCCTGTGGAGACAGCCGCAAAATTCCAGCAAGGCGTTTGATGCACCCCAGGATATCACCCACGTCACCCCGGAATATCACCCACGTCACCCCGGAGTATCACCCACGTCACCCCGGAATATCACCCATGTCACCCCGGAATTTTTCGAAGAAAAATGTCCGGGGCCCAAAGCTGAGTAGAACGCTCCCTTGGGTCCCGCAGTCAAGCCGTGGGATGACAGGGTTTGCCCCAGCAGAATATCCATCCCCTATGGAAACAGGCCTCAAAATTCCAACAAGGTAAGACTGCATGCATGCTAATGCATTTGTTTACTTCGCGCATCGGCCATGGCAGCAAGAATAGCTTTACCATCATCGCTATCAGAAGAATAGAATTGTAATAGCTGTTGCCAGTAATCAATAGCTTTGGAGTAATCTTGGCGCCCATAGGCATCTAGAGCCAACAAGTTCAACGCTTGTAGGTTTTTTGGTTCACGAGATTGTACCTGGATGATGATCTGTTTACTTGGCTGAGTTAGCCGTTGATGGTTTTCAAAAAACAATGCTTCGGCCAAGGTCATAAGAGTTACATCGTTGTCTGGCTGCAAGGCATTAGCCTTAGACAAAGCTTCAACGGACTGTGCATATTTACCTTGACGCAAATACAATTTACCCAACAAAAACCAGCCTTTTGAATCTTTGGGTTGCTTTTTCAGATGAGCATGAATCCTTGCAGTGACTTCGGGCACACCGTGGGATTTCACTAAAGCTTTGGCTTGCATTTGAATATTAAGATAATCAGCATATTGTGCACTATGGCCAAAATAAAAATAACCAGAAGCTACCAATATTAAAAAGATACTGGCATAGCTTATTTTTTTGAGCCATGAAGAATTAACCACTCGAATGAAATACAGTCCAATAAAGGAAAGAATAATTAATGTTAGCCAAAATAGTATCATCAACCTTCAGCCTGTTGTAAACGTTGAACCTTAGGCCAAATGGTATTTTCCCATAACTTCCAACTTATGGTCCCAACATGTCGATAACGAATGATGCCTTGCTTATCGATAATGTAAGTTTCAGGCGTTCCATACACACCTAAACTGATAGCCGTATAACCTTCTTCATCAAACCCAGTACGGACATAGGGGTTGCCTTCATCACGCAAGAACTTCTGTGCTGAGTGCGCATTGTCTTTAAAATCCAACCCATAAATCGGCACATGATGAGTTTTGGCAATTTTCAAAAGCACAGGATGTTCCGCACGGCAACTCATACACCAAGTGGCCCATACATTTAATAGAATCACTTTACCTTGAAAACTTTTATTACTAACCCGCTCTTGTGGCTTCATAACATCGGGCAAATTAAAATTAGGCATGGGTTCCCCAACAATAACATTGGCATCAACTTTAACCTGTTGTTGGTGAATTCCCATCCATAATAACAACCCCAATAGAAAAAATATCAGCAAGGGCAATGTATAACGCCATCTCATGATGTGCTCCTTTGTAACTCAGGTTCACGTCTTCTAAATAAAGCTAACAACCCTCCCAGCGCAACCAACAGACCACCTAGCCATAGACCATTCATCATGGGTTTAATATAGATACGCATTGACCAGGCATCATTACCTAGGTTTTCCCCGAGAGTCACATAAAAATCTTGCCATAGGTTGTCATTAATGGAGGGTTCACTCTTTAACATACCATTTGCAATAAAACGTTGAACCTGCGGTTCTAACCGCCAAATCTTTGCACCCTTATTTTCAGTTACTTTAATTTGCGCCTTCATGCCACGGTAATTACTGGCATCCACTGGCACTAATTTTTCAAAGGTGAAGTGATATTGGCCAACAACCACATTTTCCCCGGGCTTGAGGGCAACATCTTTTTCAATACTGCTCATACTATTAAAAGCCACGCTAAAAATAACCACGGCAATACCCATATGAGAAATCAGCATGGGCAATTGTCTCGTATGTGTTTTTACTAATAGATGCAATACGCAGAATAACAGCCATAAACTCAGCAGCACACCCATAATGGTTAAGACATCCGAATTATTATGCCTGCTAATGAAAAACGTCAGCCCAGCGGCTATTAAAAAGTAAAGCGAGGCGGACTTCCAAATCAACTGAGCATTTTTCCAACTTAAGCTGGGCGCCAACAGCATGAATAATAAAAAAGGCGCCAACAGCGGTAAAAAAACTTGATTATAATAGGCCGGACCTACGGTTACTTCACCATGACCTATGATCATCATGATCATGGGGTACAGTATGCCAACTAACAAGACTAAACTGCCTAGCAATAATAAAATATTATTAGCTAATAGGGCCGTTTCACGAGAAAGGAAAGCGAAGGGACTATGGCTTTGCCAGTGAATCCCTCGAATAGAATAAATCAGTAGTGCAATGCCACTTACCACGCCTAATAAGGCTAATAGTACTGCACCGCGCTTGGGGTCGTTGGCAAAAGCATGCACCGATACCAGCATACCGGAACGCACTAAGAAGGTGCCCAGCAAACTTAATAAAAAAGTAACCAGGGCAAGAAACAAACCGAAACTATAAAAAGTTTGACGTTTGTCACATACGATTAAACAATGCAACAGAGCCGTGGCCGCCAGCCATGGCAATAAAGAAACATTTTCTACAGGGTCCCAAAACCAATAACCGCCCCACCCTAAAACATGGTAAGCCCACCAGCTGCCTAATAGAATGCCTAAGGTCAAGAAACACCAAGCAGACGTCACCCAAGGACGTAGCCAACGGGCCCAGGGCAAACCTTTGTCTGGATACAATAAAAGCGCGATGGCCATAGCAAAAGCTACGCCACTGCCTACATATCCGGCATACAGTATAGGTGGATGAATAACTAGGCCGGGGTCTTGCAGCAAAGGATTTAAATCCATGCCATTACTAGGGAATAAAGGTAAAGAACGTTGAAATGGGTTGGACGTGAATAACATGAAAAATAGCATGCACACATTAACTAGTGCCAGAATAGCTACCGTGCGACAACGCCAAATCAATGGTACAGACTTAGCAAAGGTTAAAAAGGCCATGCCCCAGGTTCCTAACATGAAAATCCAAAGAAGCATGGAACCGTCATGACCGCCCCAAGTTGCAGCCAAGCGATAATACCAAGGCAAATAACGATTAGAATTTTCTGCAATATAATTAACAGAAAAATCATTGAATAAAAAACTCAACATTAGGGCTACAAAGCCCATGGCTAAGAATAGCCAATGGCCCACAGCTAGGTAAGGCAAATTAAGCGAAGAACCGCCACGAGAAGATGTCAGTAACCAGCCTCCTTGGAATAAAGCTAAAATCAAGGCCATGATAATGGCTAATAACCCCACTTCAGGCAGCATGCTTTGCCTCCTTAGTGGCCCTGTTAATTTTTTCTTTTATGCCAGGAGGCGCATAATTCTCATCGTGCTTAGCCAACACTCTATCAGCTTGAAATAAACCATCAGGCATTAAGTGCCCTTCCACCACCACACCTTGGCCTTCACGAAATAAATCCGGCAACACACCACGATAATGCACTGGATAAGAAGCGCCCCCATCGGTAATAAAAAACTTTACTGATAGGCTTCCCAATGCGCGGTGAATGGAATGGCGAGCGACTAAGCCACCTATTTTTATAGTTTTATCTTCAGTAACAATACCAGGGGCTTGAGCTTTTAGTTGAGTTGGCGTGAAATACAAGTTCACATTCTGTCGCAATCCATAAAGAATACACAGCATAGCTAATGCTAAACCCAACAGGATAAAACTTAGTTGCCATATACGTCGATGATGAATTTTATTCATTAATACCTTCTTCACGGGCCGCCAAGTCTTGCAATAAGCGCTTACTGCATCGCATAGGCCACCATATATTCAAGGCTAATAAAACTAGACTTATGGACACGGCCGGCCAAATATATTTAGCATATCCACCCATCATAAAAAAATGTTCTAACATATCAGAGAATCCCCTTTACCCAGGCGGACTTCATATCCATTTTCAGTATTTCCATACGCATACGAATAACCAAAACCAATCCATAAATACAGATATAGGCTCCAAGCATAACTAACAAGGGCCATAACATGCTTTCTACAATGGCCGGTTTTGCAAAGGCCGATAAACTAGGGCCTTGATGCAAGGTATTCCACCAAATAACAGAAAAATGAATAATGGGAATATTAATCACCCCCACTAGCACTAACATACAGCTGGCACGGCTATCGCGTCCACTTTGACGCAAAGCATTATCCAATACCATATAACCCAAATATAAAAATAACAAAATCAATTCTGATGTTAACCGAGCATCCCAAATCCACCAAGTGCCCCACATTGGTTTGCCCCATAAAGAACCTGTCAATAAAGCAAGGAAAGCAAAAGTAGCCCCAATGGGTGCACTTGCTCGCAATGCACAGTTGGCCAGTTTAATCCGGAAGACTAGAGCCAAGAAAGCAAAGAAAGCCATGGCGCTATAAACCATCATCGATAAAAAAGCACTGGGCACATGCACATAAATAATACGGAAACCATCACCCTGTTGATAATCAGCAGGCGCCATGACTAAGCCCCCCCACAACCCCAAGAGCAATAAAACAACTGCACCTGTGGCTGAAGGTATGACAAGACGCCCTAAAACACGATAACAATATGACGTTGATAATAATTTTATAAATATGTTCACCCTTCTACTCCCCAACGCAAGGCTTTTTGAATCACAAGTGGCCCACCCACCAAAGCCAAGAAAAAGAATGCCCCCATACAAGCCAATGGCCCTGTTGCATCAACACCTTGAAGGACCAACTGTACGGCGCCATTACCGAAGATCAGTAAAGGTATAAACAAAGGCAATACCATTAATGCCAATAGCATGCCACGCTGCCCCAAACCCAAAGCTAAGCTAGCGCCCACACTACCAATGATGAGCAGTACGGGCGTTCCCAATAAAAGCGTCAACATCAAAATGCGCACCACAATCCAAGGTAAATAAAACCATTGAGCCAAAAGAGGCAATAAAATAATGATAGGCAATAGGCTCGTAAACCAATGCATAAACAGTTTCACATACACATAAGATTGTAAGGAGCCCCGAATTAATAAGTATTGCTCTAACACACCCTGTTTCAAATCATCACTAAAAATCGACTCCAACCCCATTAACAGCGTAAATAATGTGATTAACCAAAGTACCCCAGGCGCCACTTGCATTAATAAGTTGTGCTTATCGCCTAAAGCCAAAGGAAACAAACTTAACGCCAATACAAAAAACAATAACGGAAATAATACTTTCATAGGTTGTCGAATTAGGTTTAAGCTTTCTCGTTTGAGCACATGGCTGATTTGATTAGCTGACATGTTTCATCCTCAATCGTTGGCAGCGATTTAAGCCGGCATGTTCATCGTGACTGGCCATGACTAAAATACCCCCTTTAGCCAAATGATCTTGAAACACATTTTGTATAAAGCTACGACTGCTTTTATCCAAGTAGGTCAAGGGTTCATCCACAATCCAAAGAGGGGCATCACTTAATAAAAAACGAATTAAAGCGGTTTTGCGTGCTTGTCCCGCCGAGAGCTGGGCCAAGGGTCGCTGCACCAATGAAGTTAACTGCAAAGCATCTAAAGCTTGCGCTAAACGTACATGCTCACCCAAGCCGTAACATTGCACCAAATTTTCCATGACGGTTAAGTGACTTTGTAAACCTAAGGCATGCCCCAAATAAACCAATTGCGATTGCAAAGAAGAAAAATCACGCCGCATCTTTTCACCGCACCAATGCACGGCCCCGCGCTCTAATGGGAGGAGCCCGCATAATTGGCGCAGCAAGGTACTTTTGCCGCAACCATTAGGGCCAGACACCACTAAGCCCTCGCCTGCCGCTAATTGAAATGTCTTACGCCTGTATATTTGCCGGGACCCTCGACTGGCGTAGAGGCCTTGGGCCTTTAAAGCTATCCCTGTCATAGGGCTATTGTTAAGAAAATAGGCCATCGTTTCAAGCGCATTTCTCTGATATCCTATGGAACTCTTACATTAGCCAGGAGCCCGCTTAACATGCATTTTCTTGAACAATCTGGTTTATTCCTACTTGACACCCTGATTATCGTGGTGGCCATACTATTGCTGATTGCTGGCATCATCGCCATTACCAGCCGAGGCAAAGAAAAGGAAAAGGGTAAAATCCGCATTGCAAAACTCAATAAACGTTATGCACGCATGACCCATGAGTTACAAGCCACACTGCTGGATAAAAAAGCCCTAAAGCGCTTTGAAAAAGCTCAAAAAAAATCCAAGAAGGACCCTAGCGAGAAACGCCTTTTTGTTATCAACTTCCATGGGGATATAAAAGCCTCAGCTGTTCAACAGCTGCGCGAAGAAATCACAGGTATCTTAATGGTGGCAAAACCAGAAGATGAAGTATTAGTGAAAGTTGAAACCGGTGGCGGTATGGTGCATGCCTATGGCCTAGCCGCATCACAGCTGCAACGATTAAGAGCGCATAATATTCCCTTAACGGTATCTCTGGATAAAATCGGAGCCAGTGGTGGTTACCTCATGGCCGCTGTAGCCAATAAAATCCTTGCTGCACCCTTCGCCATTGTGGGGTCCATTGGTGTGGTGGCGCAAATGCCCAACTTCCATAAATTTTTAAAGAAACACAACATTGATTATGAACAATTAACTGCTGGTGAATATAAGCGCACCCTTACCCTCTTTGGTGAAAATACCAGCAAAGCCAGAAGTAAGTTCCAGGAAGATTTGGATGAAGCTCACGACCTTTTTAAGGCATTCCTTGAAGAACATCGTCCTCAATTGGATATGCAAGTTGTGGCCACCGGGGAGCATTGGTTCGGCAGCAAAGCCCTAGAATTGAAATTAGTGGATGAAATAATCACCAGTGATGATTATCTGCTGCAAGCCCATAAAGATCTAGACGTTTTTAGCATCCAATGTGTGGGCAAAAAGTCCCTCGGCGAAAAGTTAACGGGTTCCACCAGCGCACTGTGGCAAAAAGTCATTAATGCTTGGCAACAATCGGATTTAGAATCCCGACATTATTTTTGAAAATTTCAGGTATGGACCCCGGAATGCACTGGTGCATCCGGGGTGACGTTGTGATAGTAAGGAAACCATTATGAAACCAGGTATTTTAGTCACAGGCGGCGCTGGCTATATTGGCAGCCACACTGGGCTTCACTGGGGTGAAGCCGGTGAAAACTTAGTCATCTTAGATGATTTGAGTACAGGCCACCGTGAAGCGGTACAATACGGGAAATTTGTTCAAGGGGATATGGACGACAAAGCCTTGGTTTTGGATCTCATTGCGCAACACAACATTGACACCTTGGTTCATTTTGCAGCAAAAACCTGTGTGCCTGAATCCGTCGCTCGCCCTTTACACTATTATGATAATAATGTAGCCAAGTTTGGACGCCTGCTAGATTACTGTGTGGAAGGCGGCATCAAGCAAGTTATTTTTTCTTCTTCGGCTGCGGTTTATGGTAAACCCAAAGAATCGGAAGTCACAGAGAATACCCCCTGCGAACCTATCAATCCCTACGGTGCCAGCAAACTCATGGATGAAGTGATTTTACGTGACGCGGCTAAAGCCCATGGTTTTCGTTTTGTCGCCCTGCGCTATTTTAATGTGGCCGGTTGTGATGTGAAGCAACGCATTGGTCGTGACAATGATGATGTCCCCGGCTTAGTAAAAATTGTGGCGGAAGCCGCCGTGGGTAAACGGGAGTATGTACCTATTACAGGAACCGATTATGAGACCCCCGATGGCACAGGCATTCGTGATTACATTCACGTGGATGATTTAGCAGAAGCCCATGTACAAGCCCTGACTTACTTACGCGAAGGTGGCACCAATAATATTTTCAACTGTGGTTACGGTCACGGTTACAGTGTTAGAGAAATCATTCAAATGGCAGAAAAAGTATGGGGCAAATCCATTCCTATCAAAATCATGCCACGTCGCCCCGGCGATCCCGCTTGTCTGATTGCTAATAATGAAAAAATAACGGAAATATTAAAGTGGAAAGCCCAACACGATGACTTGGAAGTAATCTTAAAAACCGCATTAGATTGGGAAAAACGTCATTCGTTATAAACTTAGAAATAAGATGTAAATGCCTACTGTTAAGTAGGCATTTACGGGGCAAGCCCTCTACATAAGCTAAGACAATTCGTCCGCGCTCGTAAAGGAAAATGGTCCGTTACTTATATCGGATAAATCTTTTGCAAGACCCACCAAGTAGCGGGTCGAACACTATACCCCCACGAAAAAATAATTACAAAGGAAATCCAGTGAGCATTCCCCCTGATAAAATGCAGGAGAATCACTGGGGAAAAATTGACTGCAGAAATTTGACCCACGTCACCGGACGAAAGCTCCGTCATCCCGGAACTTTACGCAGCCACCCCACGTCACCCCAGAATTTTTCGAAGAAAAATGTCCGGGGCCCAGTCCAAATAAGCGTTTCAGCAAAGCTGAAACAACCTAATCTGACTGGACCTCGGAATGGCTTGCCCTCAGGAGACAGCCGCAATCCGGGGTGACGTACGATGCACAAATTTTAAAAAGCAGATGAACCACTGCTTTTACTGCTATCTTTACGATTACCAGCTTCTAGCCCACCTTCTTCAACTTGATCCAATCCAATCACAACGTCACCACCTGACCTATCATTAATCGGACGGTAATGCATGCTACTAAAAACATGAGACGGCGAATCTTGATAAGACACAACATCAACAACAGTCTCCGCTTGCAAATATTGCTCTAGAACTCTCGACTGATTCAAATAATCCACCAGCGCTAATAAACTTGTCTGGGCTGTAGCATTAAGATCAATCCTACGCAATTGCGCTAAAACCTGAGGGATAATACGTTTTACTTTTCCGATAGACACTTGCTCAAGCTGATCAGGGTGATCTAGCTTATTCTTATCAGTTAAAGTACCCAGCAAAACCATTTCCGCTTTTATAATATGAGGCTTATCTAAACCATTACAGCCTCCATTATCCCTAATGCTTGCAACAGCGTATTCACGGGCTTGAGGCCATAGCGAGCATTGCATCAAGGTGCAACAAGCCACTAACATAGATAGAATAATTAACCCAGCAGTAATGGCGTACAGCGATACAAGAACATCCAAAGTCCAAGAGTGATCTAAATAGCCGTGATGGTGGGCCACCAACCCTACCGTTGCACCCGCTGAAGTCAACATAGCTAACACAAAAGGAATGGCGCTCTTCCAACCTAAATGGGTTTCATCCATACCACAACAGTAAAGAGCGAATACATTGGAACATCTAGGATCGATAGTAACAGAATCACTCACAGAAATACCTTGATTACGCTGCAAGATTATCTTTAATACCCCTATGGCTTTTTGCACTTTTGCATATAGCTCAGCTCTTTCTTGGCAAGCCTCTGATTGAAGAACAGTAACAACCGCCTTTGCCGCGTCACTTCCCACTCCTTGCAAACGCTGCTTTAAGGTAGACTCACCCACAGCAAAAGCCATGAAAGGATTGCAGCTGGATACGTTTTTTATGACAAAAACCAGCAAAGCCGACGCAACAGCAGCCTTATCATTTGCAGATTCAATATGCTTAAATAACACAGACAAGAACGTTTTGTTATTATTATCTCGCTCATTCATCAAAGCATAGAATTCCTTAGTGAAGGGGCTTTCCCTAAAAACTTCATCTAAAGCTACTGTTGAGATAAAGGTTATCAATGTAAAAAATTTTTTAATCACATGATGCAACAGTGCAGGACTTTCCTCTGCCAACAAATGCAATAGGTTTTTTCCATCACGGGCACGCAAGTTTAATACATCACGAAAATTATTCACTTCACGCAATTCATCATAGAAATTATTTCGAGAGTCATGCAATAGCCTCATGAAGCTTTTGACATATGCCCCACCCTTCCTATGACATCCAACTAAAGTATTGACTATGCTAACCAGGAGATGTTCATCACAAGTCTTTCCTGATTGACTTACCGCATAATAGCCTCGGAACATGCCAACTAACTGGCTCTTTGTGATTATTGGTGTCGCGCTTTGCTGAAGCATAATTATTTTCCTTCATTGTACTTATGATTGATCTGGATATATTCTATCCACCATTGACTCACTGCACAAGCCATAGCGGGTTTTATTTGGTTATTTTTCACCAAATTTGCTTGCATATTGCACATGATTCATTATAATAGGCAATCACTAATAACAATGAAGAGACCCCACATGTATAGCAGCCCAGACAGCAGCGCCCTAGCCTCAAGCTCCTTAGCGGAAGAAGAAAAGATCATCTTTTTGGCCGTGGCTTTGTTAGCCGCTATCCTCGCCTGTTGCTTGGTCACGGGCGGGTTTTACTGCATCATGCGACCTGATGATTATCATGAATGGTTTACTAACAATCAGAAACTTGCTAAACCACCAGTCAACCCCACAATAAACGGCGGTACATTTAGCCCAAAGATGATCGTAATTGGTGGCAACGGCCCTGAACTAGAGACTCGAGATAACCTTCGCGCCTCTCCCGTATAACAGCCCACACATTACTCCTAAGCCAGCTTACTAATGAAATAAAGAAATTCATCGGGGGCGCCCGCCACAAAATTGGGTGCCACACCACTGTCTAGGTAAAATTCTTTCGGATGAAATTCCGAGAGAGAAGCAAAACGCAAGTAATGCTGTTCTTCTATATCCCTAAATTGCTTGGATTTTAATTGGATCAATCGGCAATTTATTTGGGAAAAATTATCAGCGGCCTCTCTTGTATCAAAAGCGCAATTCATATGAATGCACAATGCCAAGGGCCTGCTCAGACTATTTTCCGTGGCCACCAACCTCAAACAGGGAATAAATCGCCCCTGCCAGGGCAAGATGAATGACTCAAATCCATATATCACTCTACTATCCATTAGGAAAGTATAACTACCGTTCGATTGGTTGTCTACAGATATCTGGAACTATGCTCTGATGCCAAGCAAACAAGCTAGTTTTAAGGGTTGAGAAGCAGCCTATAGGTATCACTCCGACTATTCTTATAGGACGCGCAACGTCGCCTGAAACAGATTAAACAACCTGCGGCCAACGCAAGAGCTCCAAAAATCAATATCATAATCACTGATACAATCATTCTTATTTTTTAATTATTTTACCCATTATCACTAGAATATCTTAATAAATGCAATCATTATGCATTGGCTTTTCTGCAAATTGACCCCGTTTGAAACAACTGTATTCAGGCCACTTCACTGATAAAATAAATAAATTTTTCCAGATTATTTTCAGCAAAACTAGGGGCTACATTATGGTCTAAATAAAATTCTCTAGGATGAAACTCAGCCAACTCGGCCAATACTAATCGCTCACTCCGTTGTGCTTCTGCACCTTCGCAATGTTTGGATTTTAGTTCAATTAGATTGCAATTCATTTTAGAAAAATACTCAGCCTTATGCCCTACTTCAAAAATACAATGCTTATGAATACAAAGATTGATTAATTTAGGTTGCTCATTCTTTAACCCCATTAACCGCAAACAGGGGATAAATTGACTTCCCCAGGGCAAGACCGAAGGAGTAAACCAGTATGTGTTTATTTTATCCATACAGCAATAATAGATAACGGTCGGTCGGTTGCAAGGTAAAAAATGACAAAGTAGTGCATATAAGCGATCTCTCACAAAGTCCATTGCCTACTGTGGGCGCAGCCGGGCCTCTCAAAAGGCAGAAAAATGCAAGAATGAGAAAAATTTATTATAAATCAGATGATCAGTAGGTGTGAAAAATAGTTGGACGAACTATAAATTGCATTAACCTAGTCGGACAAAACCTTGTCTGGATAGGTCTGATAGAGTCTCTTAGGGGCCATCTATTAGCCCTCTAAGTGTAAAAAACGCAAAGGTCGGTAAAAAATATAATGCGACTAGTAGGTTAAAGTAAGAATAGTGGCGTCCCCAAAGGGATTTTCCATGAAAATCAAGTTAAATGGCTAACGCTACACTAACTGTGATAAAAAAGTCTGTGCTGGCACTATGGTAGGTTTGTGCATGGAAAAACAATCTTTATCCACATAGTCCATCTCAATGACTACTTGAAAAGCATGAGGTGCCTGGGTTTCTTCTTGAAAATAATACAAATGTTTACTGATACTATGATTAGGGCCGTTTTTCACCTCTACCAAAAACCAAGGTTTTTGATCTCTTGTCACAACAAAGTCCACTTCCCGCTTTTCTAGATCTCTCAGGTAATATAAACCAAAATCACCTAATCCCTGATCATTCCAATAATCCGTGGCTTTTTTCAAATGGACTGCAATAAAATTCTCTGCGCGCGCACCTAGGTCTTGGAGGACAGACCAATCCCATAAATATATTTTTGGTTCTTTAATCAGTGAACGACTGATATTGCGCGACCAAGGTTTAATTAGAAAACAATAATAGAAGCTTGAAAGTGTTTCCACCCACCGATGGACCGTACTGCTACTTACTTTTAAATGCTTTGCCCACTGACTAAAATTCGCTGATTGAGAGCTTTGACTCTTGAGTAATTGAGTTAGAATATCCAATTTACTAATATCTTGGATTTGGCTGGCATCACGTATGTCTTCACGAATTAATTGTTGATGACGCAAGCGTTGCCAACGAAGGCTAAAGGAATCATCACCTTTAAGAAAGGGCTTAGGAAAGCCACCAAATTGTAATAACTGGCAATACTGTTCATGATCTATTGCCCTAGGAGCAACGATGAGTTTTTTGTGAATATCTTGATGGATTAACTCAGCGATGGAAAGTGGATGCATATGATAAAGGAAATAACGCCCCATAAGACTATCACCACCAGACTTAAAAATATCAAGTCGTGCACTACCCGTCACTATAATCTTTGTCTGCTCATGATAAACATCATAAAACCCTTTAAGGAAATTTTTCCAATCGTAGTATTTATGAATTTCATCAAAGGCGATAATAGGCTTTTTTTTATATAACTGTGTTAATCCTTCCGTTTCTACAATAGCGCGCGGCCCCTGCAGAATGAGCTGCTGATGGTCGGGATTATCCCAATTTAAATAAATAAAATGATCCGTTAACGACTTGGCAGAAAGACTCGTGGTTGTCTTCCCCACCTGGCGCGGCCCTGCTAAAAACATCATTTCATCGTTATGAGAAAAGTGGTGGGCAATAAGCTGATCGTATAATCTATCCATATGATCATTTTAACATCCATGTAAAAATGATCAAGATCGTTTTAGCATCCATGTGAAAATGATCAGGATAAGAGTAACTTCTTGATATTTAATAACATATAGAGACCACTAGGCTGTGAGATAACAGTAACTGTGGAAAATATGAAGAATAGTGGCGTCCCCAAGGGGATTTGAATGCAACATTACTATAATACTGCAGTGCTAAACAAGCCTACATCAGCCCTCACAAGACTAATAAAATCATAGGGTTAAATAGCAATCAAGGAGATTATTCGTTAGTCCTATATGGCCTCAAATAGGCTCCTCAGTGCCCTTTTTCAGCCCGCAGAGTCCCGTGAGATGCCCTTTAAATTTATTACTGAAGCACACAGAATAAAAAGACACCCCCTTTATATCCAAAAAATATCTATGCAAAATAGTTAAACTATAATTAAAACTCAGTGTATTATTTTAATAAGGGCAATGTAATGAAAAATGAAACTTACCAAGCAATTTCTGAAATAGAAAATATCATTAGAGAGCAATTTGATGGGCATCAGTTTGAGTATAAATTTATTGAATCAGAGCAGCTTCATGATTATCAAATGTCGAAAAGAACCAATGGTTATTTAGAAATAAAACATATTAAGTTCTGCCCTCATTATATTGATGATTATCGAAATTTATCTCCAAGAAAGAAAGATCAGGCGCATGAAAGTTTAAAGTTATTTTTAGAGAGAAACAGCCCTATCTTTAACGAAAAAGAGAGCCATGGCTCTGCTAAAGTTTATGAACTTACCGTCAGCTATTCTGATTTTTGTCCATAAGCAATTTTTAAGCTAGTAAATAAAGCTATTAAGTATGTTTTTCAAGGTAACTTCCCCAATCAGCCTTGGGTGTATATCCTGTTAGTGTACTCCTATCGGGAATCCATTTCCCATAGGTGCGCATAACCATCTCTGTAGTCTTATGCCCCATTTGTTTGGATACCCATAGCATGTTCTCTCCTTGCGAGAGTAAGGAAGAAGCGTAGGTATGGCGCATTTGATAGGGATTACGGTAACATACTCCTGCTTTTTTCAATAACGCACGCCAACGAGCTGCTATTTGGTAGGGACCTATAAAAGGTTGCTTTGTAAGCCTATCGTGAAAAATGTATTGGCCTTCTAAAAAAGTATATGATTTTTGCCTTTTCAGAGCCTCAAGTGCTGGGGATAATAGCATCACTTCTCGCTTACTCCCTTTAGTCTTGGTCTTTTCTTCTTCAATATTGTTAACACGGGTACGTTTGATTTTTACTTGACTATGAACCCAATCAATATCTTCCCACTTCAAAGCAATAACCTCGGAACTTCTCAATCCAGTGAAAAAGCAAAATTGAAAAAAATTTCTTTCTAATGATTCTGCAGTATTAAGTATTGCATTAACTTCATCTCTATCAAAAGGATCGACCTCATAATCAGACTCATGAGCATCCTGATGCACCCACTGTTTTACTTCAATTTGA
>JAJFKN010000044.1 GCA_021773195.1 Gammaproteobacteria bacterium
GGCTGATGTAAGCACTAAAATTTTCACAGTAGGGTAATTACGTTTAAGGCGATTGGTGACTTCAATACTACTTAGCCCTGGCATCATTACATCCATGATCACCACGTCGGGCTGATGTTCACGAATTTTTTGCAAAGCTTCTTCACCACCTTCGGCTTCATCTACTACTTCAATATCCCTGATATCACTCAATAATGCTTTTAAACATGAGCGTACTAGGACGTGGTCGTCCACCAGAAATACTTTAATAGGCACCATGAAATATCACTCCTGGGATACAAAATATTGTAGGGTGACTATTCCGCATCCTACATAGTTAGTAATAGTAGACAGTGATTATCACGTCAACCTAAGGAAATTCGCCCAAAATACCTAGGGACATTATCTTAAGAGATGTTTTTCTTTATGGATGAGGGCGATATTGGAGGGGGATATACTCCGCGGACCACATATGACTATCCACTTCAGAGCCATAATCTCTCAGTATATTTTGAGCCACCCCATCGGCAGAGGCTTGCTCAGCAACCGCCACGGCAATTTTGCGTGCCACATCTCGAGAGAATTCAATGCCAGGAAGGATAGGGGCTTTAGGATCTTGGAGAATAGGAGAACAGTTGGCTAAGGTTTCACAGGCCCGCCATAACATTTTCTCCGTCAAGCGTTGGGCTGCTGATGCAATTATACCCAGACCAATGCCAGGAAATACTAATGCATTATTACATTGAGCCACGTGGATCTCTTCACCATTGTGCTTAATGGGGTCAAAAGGACTGCCTGTGGCGATGAAAGCTTTGCCATTGGTCCAAGCAAAGATGTCAGCTGGTTTGGCTTCAGAGCGCTCTGTAGGATTGGAGAGAGGCAAAATAATAGGGTGTGCTGTGTATTTCGCCATGGTACAAATAATTTCTTGGTTGAAGGCGTCTCCCACGGCGGAACAGCCAATAAGAATCGTAGGGTGAACATTGGTGACCACATCCAAAAGGTTGGTCATATTAGCATCAGAACGGATCCATTGTATGTTTTCTTTTGCATCGCGTGCATAGCAACGCTGGGCTTCATTAAGATCGGGAGTATCACAAGTTAATAAGCCAGGACGATCCAACAGCCAAAATTTCTTTAGGGCTTCGTCTTTAGGAATACCCATAGTAACCATTGCTTCGCAAATACCATCAGCAATACCCGTACCTGCAGTACCAGCACCGAAAACCACTACCTTTTGATCTTCAATTTTTGCACCACTGGCTTTTATGGCAGCTAATATAGCGGAGACGGTTACCACACCTGTTCCTTGCATATCATCGTTAAAGGTACAGATACGTCCACGGAAACGATCTAAATTACGTCGTGCATTTTCGCGGCTGAAATCTTCCCAATGTAAAAAGACCTTGGGGAATTGTTTTTTTACAGCTTCGACAAAAGTATCGATAAAATCATCGTATTCTTTACCGCGCACCCGTTCATGGCGCCAACCTAAATAAAGGGGGTCGTCTAGTAGCGTTTGATTATTAGTACCCACATCCAAAAGAATAGGTAAGGTTCTAACCGGATTGATGCCCCCACAAAGTGCATAAACCATCAATTTAGCCACGGGAATATCCATGCCGCCGATGCCTTGGTCTCCGATGCCCAAAACACCTTCACCATCGGTAACCACGATAAGATCGATTTCAGGGTTGGAGCGGTTAATTAATATTTCTTCAATTTTATCCATATCGGAGTAAGTAATATAAAGACCGCGAGGTTGGCGAAATTCGTGACTGAATTGTTTCACCGCGGTACCCACGATAGGGGTATAAATGACAGGCAACATTTCAGCAAGATGGTCGCTTACCAAACGATAAAAAAGCACTTGGTTGGTATCATGCAAATTTCCAAGGTAGATATTACGATCCAAGTTACCTTCAAAACTTTGAAACTGGCAATAGGCTCGACGCACTTGCTGATCCAACGTCTCGATACAGGCGGGTAATTTACCCGTGAGACCAAACATTTCACGCTCTTCAGCTGTAAAAGCGGTGCTCTTATTTAATTGAGGTGTGGTTAATAGGGGTTTACCTTTGAGGGAGGTTTCTATAACTAATTGACCGTTCTTTATGGCGTAATTGAAATCGAGCACAGGTAATCCCCTAATTCTTAAGTTCTATGAGTTTAGCAAAGTTCTAGCTATAATAATGTTATCCAGCGGAGCCACTTGATAACAACTGAGGCATTAGATGTCAAGCAAAAACTTAAACTTCTCTTCACAACTTTATGATTATTTGTTGAAAAATTCACTACGGGATCATGAAGTCTTAACCCATTTACGGGAAATAAATTTGCAGCACGAAGCAGGAATCATGCAGATAGCGCCAGAGCAGGGTCAATTTCTTGGGTTTGTGTTGCAACTTATTCAAGCCAAACGAGTTTTAGAATTAGGCACCTTCACTGGCTACAGCGCCCTGGCCATGGCCCTGGCCCTACCGGATGATGGGGAAGTCATTACTTGCGACTGTGATCCTCGCCCGTTGGAAATAGCAAAATCCCATTGGGAACAAGCAGGTATGACTCATAAAATTCAGATGAAGCTAGGCGATGCTGAAGATTCTTTAAAAACTCTGAGCCCTGAATCTTTTGATTTTATCTTTTTAGACGCCGATAAAACCCGTTATCCACTATACTATGAACTGTGTTTGCCTCTTTTAAGGCGAGGTGGTCTCATGGCCTTGGATAATGTCTTTCTTCAGGGAAAGGTTTGGGATGAAGCTTGTCAAACACCCAGCGTCCAAGCTTTGAGACAATTGAATGAATCGATTTTAAATGATACACGGGTAGATCTCACTATGTTACCTCTGGCCGACGGACTAACCTTAGTGAGGAAACGTTAAGAGGGTGCATCGATGTCATCTCAAAGCAATCCTATGGGTACTGATGGGTATGAATTTATAGAATTCGCTGCACCCGATCCACGATGCTTAGTCTCACAATTTGAAGCCTTGGGTTTCAACTGTGTGGCAAAGCACCGCTCAAAGGAAGTTTTTCTTTATCGACAAAATAATATTAATTTTATTCTCAATGCTGAGCCCAACAGTCATGCGGCACGCTTTGCTCAAAATCATGGCGCAGGAGCTTGTGCTATGGCCTTCCGGGTAAAAGAAGCGGCTCAAGCTTTGGAGCGCGCAGTTTCATTGGGAGCAGAACCTTTCGATGAACCCATTGGTCCAGGTGAAATTCGCATCCCAGCCATTAAAGGAATCGGTAACGGTTTATTATACTTTGTGGACCATTACAGGCAGGGAAGCATTTACGATATAGACTTCGTCTTTCATAAACCTGAAAAAAAACCGACGAATATGGGCCTGACTTGCGTGGACCATTTAACCCACAACGTTTTTCGTGGGGATATGGATCAGTGGGCAGACTTCTATGAAAGGATATTTAATTTTAAAGAAATACGTTTTTTTGATATCAAGGGTGAAAAAACCGGCCTATTATCCCGAGCACTGGAAAGCCCCTGTGGAAAAATCAAGATTCCATTAAATGAAGCAACGGAAGATGAATCACAAATTGAAGAATTTATACATGAATTTCATGGCGAGGGGATACAACATATAGCCCTGAGCAGTAATAATATTTATGACACCGTAGAAGCCTTAAGTAACAACGGCGTACGTTTTTTGCAAGTGCCTGACACTTATTACGATGTTCTTGATGAGCGCATCCCACACCATCGAGAAAATAAGGCACGCATGCAAAAAAATGCCATATTGATTGATGGGACAAATGAAGATAAGTCCAATATATTATTACAAATTTTCACTCAAAATATGCTAGGCCCGATGTTTTTTGAAATCATTCAACGTAAGGGCAATCAGGGATTCGGCGAAGGTAACTTCCAAGCTTTATTTGAAGCCATTGAACGGGATCAAAAGCGCCGTGGCGTATTATAAGGAAATTCTGTGATTACATTATACGACTATTATCGATCCAGTGCTTCTTACCGAGTACGTATTGCCCTGCATTACAAAAAGATTCCCCATGAGCATCAATCCGTGCATTTAGTCGACTCAGGTGGCGAACAATTTGCAGCGCAATATCAAGCCTTGAATCCCCAATGTCTAGTGCCCACCTTAAAGGATGACGATCACTTAATAACGCAATCCATCGCTATATTAGAATATTTAGAAGAAAAATTTCCTGAGCCTTCTTTATTACCCGACGACATAACTCAGCGAGCACAAATACGTGCCTTTGCTCACGCTATTTCTAGTGACATTCACCCCTTAAATAATTTAAGGGTATTGAAGTATTTGGTGGAAGAGGGTGGGCTTAACCAAGATAAAAAAGAAGATTGGTATGCTCATTGGATTAAAACAGGTTTTACTGCGCTTGAAAAACAAATTCAAGGTGATATATTTTGTTTTCCAGAGCAACTCAGCTTCGCTGACATTTGTTTAATTCCTCAAGTTTATAATGCTCTACGTTTTAATGTGGACATGCAACCTTACCCCAAAATAATGGCTGTGAATGAGTACTGCTTAACTATGGATGCCTTTAAACAAGCTGCCCCTTGAGAGGTAACTAGCATGAAATGGCTTATTTTATTATTCATTCCACTGTGCTTCATTAATCCTGCTTTATCACAAAGCAAAGCCTCAGAGGATACCTATTCGGCAACAAACATTTCTGGCCCTTGGCAATCGAATCTTGGCCGAGTCTCTTTTCAACAACGCAATAACGTAATTACTGGCACGCTTTACTATAAACGCGGTGGCACGGCCAGGATTCATGGTAGCCTGGCGGGAAGGCAATTGTATTTTACCTGGCGCATAGATGGTCGTACTTATGGAGATGGTAGCTTAACTTTATCAGGTAATGGCCATTCCATGAGTGGTAATTATCATGATATACCCAACAATAAACGTGATTCTTTCAATCTATGGCGATAAATAAGGTGCGACTGGTATAGAGAAATGTCATCAGACTCTATTCGGCTTTTTCATCATGACCATTTTTTTTAGGGGCATCCTTAGGATCAGACTCTTCGGGTTCTGCAGAAGCTTCTTTTGATGGCTCTTCTACCCGAGGACTGGCATTAGGCATGATGAATCCACCGCGATGAGCTGTATGCATATTAGTTTCTTGGTTCCAGGGTAAGTGACGGTAAATAGCACGTTCGGATACATCGATAATAGGATATTTAATGATATCAAAGAAAGGGGAGTAATCGAAATCACTGGGTGTGAATAAACGAGGATTTCGATGAATCAATTCCACACCCGTTTGGTCATTGGGTTTAATCATAGGTAGGATGGGATAATGAACAGAGTGGAAAGCTTCCGCAATTAAAGTTGAACAAATGATTCTTGTGGGCGTCCCTATATTACGTTTGAAGAGGGAGGAGCGCCAACGTCGTGGGAACATCGTCCACGGCACTAAAAAGCGCGCTAAATCTAAGACATGTCGCAAATCATATTCCATGCCTAAACGACCAATGGTATAGCCAATAACCGCTTGGGCATCGCTGCGAGAAATGGCCACAGGACGACAAATACGTATATGTTCATCTCGATAAGTGCTTAATGGTACAACCACTGTGCCTTTCCCCAAGACACTTTCAATAATTAATTGATCTTCATTCTTACCATCATAAAAACTTTTTACCCGATCGCGTAAAATGGGATTTTCAATATCGTGTAATCGTCCAATGTATAAAGCAGAGTGTGACCAAGAACTTTGAGTGATATTACAAATGACTTGGCTGATTCGACTTCGCCCCTCGGTGAGCAAAACATCACCAGGTCGAACTTCGTAAGAAATGCGCTCAAAATCACACAGAGGCGAAGAATCACGCTTCTTTTCATGGACTAACCAATCAATGAAATGTTTAATAAGCTTGTCTTTAAGTGATTGAGCCATTTATTTATTTCCAGCGACAACTAACTACCTATAAGGTAGCTTATTTGCCAAAATTATACAGTCTTAGCCAATTTATCAGCCAATCCTATGTAGTTTAGAGGTGTTAATTTAAGCAATTGCTTTTTAGCACCCGGTGGGATAGCCAGTTCGTTAATAAAGGCATGAATGCTCTGTTCATTTATTTCCCTACCTCTCGTGAGGTCCTTTAATTGCTCATAGGGATTTGGGCAGCCATATCGTCGCATAACCGTTTGTATGGGTTCTGCCAAGACTTCCCAGCGATTTTCTAAATCAGCAGTAATGTAAGATTCGTTGGCTTGCAGTTTACCAATACCTTTGAGGCATGAGGCATAGGCAATCATGCAATAAGCAAAACAACTACCTAAATTACGTAGTAGGGTAGAGTCCACCAAATCCCTTTGCCAGCGGGAAGTAGGTAATTGGCGAGAAAGAAACTGCATCATAGCACTGGCCATGGAGGCATTGCCCTCGGCATTTTCAAAATCAATAGGATTCACCTTATGGGGCATCGTTGATGAACCCACTTCACCTGTTATCGTTTTTTGTTTGAAATAACCTAAGGAAATATAGCCCCAAATGTCTCGATTAAAATCCACTAAGATAGCATTGAAACGACTCATGGCATCCATTAATTCTGCCACATAATCATGGGACTCAATTTGCGTTGTATAGGCATTCCAATCCAAGCCCAATTGGGTAACAAATTTTTCGCTTAAGGCCGACCAGTCTGTTTCAGGATAAGCTGCCATATGCGCATTGAAATTACCCACGGCGCCATTAATCTTGCCGCGAATTGCTACTGCCTTCACTTGTTCTATCTGTTTCTCAAGGCGCTTAAAGAAGACCGCAATTTCTTTACCTAAGGTAGTCGGCGTTGCTGTCTGGCCGTGGGTACGAGACAACATTGGGACATGAGCTAAATCATGCCCCAATGTTTTCAGCGCCGAAGTGATGCGTTGCATTTCTGGTAATAGGCATTCATCCCGTGCGGCTTTTAACATTAGACCATAAGAGAGGTTATTGATATCTTCCGAGGTACAAGCAAAATGAATGAATTCTTTGCTATCTTGCAAATCATTTTCCATATCCAATTTTTCTTTAATAAAATACTCAACGGCTTTGACGTCATGATTTGTGGTTTTCTCAATGGCTTTAATACGTTCTGCATCAGCAAGAGAAAAGTCAGCAATCACTGCATCTAATACAGCTTGAGTTTTTTTAGAAAAATCGGGCAATTCAGTGATGGTGGGTTCATGGGCTAAAACTTGTAGCCAACGGATTTCCACTAACACACGATAATACATTAAGCCATATTCGCTGAGAATGGGCCGCAAGGCGTCTACCTTACTGGCATAACGACCGTCAATGGGAGATATGGCGGTGATGTGGCTAAGTTCCATGGCAAATCCTCAAGAAAAGGGGCTCATTATATCATGCTAGAGAAAAAAGCCCTATGCTTGGGCTTTTCTCTCCACATAAGCTAGAAAATCAATACTCTCTACCAATCAAACATGGTGCCATCTATCTTACGGTTAACCGGTAAATAAGCTCGTTCATAGGGGTATTTTTTCGCTAGCTTTTCATCAAAGTCTACACCAAAACCTGGTTTATCACCTGGCAGCAAATATCCATCCCTAAAAGTATAACTATGGGGGAATACAGCATCGGTTTCTGGTGTGTGTCGCATGTATTCTTGAATGCCAAAATTATTAATGGACATATTGAAATGCACACTAGCGGCCATGTTAACGGGCGAGACATCCGTTGGGCCATGACACCCCATCTTGATCCGATAAATCTCAGCGAATGAAGCAATTTTACGAATGGGTGTTATACCACCACTATGCACAACACACATGCGGCAATAATCAATTAACTGTTCTGTAAATAAGGTCGTAGTATCAAAGACTGTATTAAACACTTCACCTACGGCTAATGGGGTCGTGGTGTGTTGACGAATAATACGAAAGCCTTCTTGCAATTCAGCGGGCACGGTGTCTTCTAACCAGAATAGGTGATATGGCTCCAACTCTTTACCTAAACGTCCAGCTTCAATGGGCGTTAAACGATGATGGCAGTCATGCAAAAGGTGAGGGTCATCACCGTACTTATCCCGCAGGGTTTGGAACAGTTTAGGGATATGATTCAGATACTTTTCCGTGGACCATTCATTTTCTGGCGGTAAGCCTTTTTCCGCTGGCTCATAAAACATTTTATCTTTAGCGACACCGTAAGTGCCTTTAACACCCGGTATCCCACATTGTGCGCGAATAGCTAAATACCCTTGGTCAATGTATTGACCCACTTGATCCACAGTTTCACTGATATCAGCACCGTTGGCATGGCCATAGACCATAACGCCGTGACGACTTTTACCGCCCAAAAGATTATACAGTGGCGTATTTAATGCTTTACCTTTGATATCCCAAAGTGCCATATCCACGGCAGCAATAGCCGCCATAGTGACGGGGCCTCGACGCCAATAGGCGCCACGATAAAAATATTGCCATATATCTTCAATATTACGGGCATCACGACCAATTAAGCAAGGGACTAAATGATCTTCAAGATAACTGGCGACTGATAATTCGCGACCGTTTAACGTTGCATCACCTAAACCATAGAGACCTTCATCAGTATAAATTTTTAAAGTAACAAAGTTACGACCTGGTGAGCAGACAAAGACTTTCGCATCTGTAATTTTCATAGAAATTCCTCTAACCTGAAATTTTATTACGACCAATGACGGGGTATTGTTCCACATCATAAACAGCACCATTGACTGGTGCAGACAATTCCGACACCCAAAAAACCGCATGATGGCTAATTTGTTCAGGTGAAATTAAACGACCACTGGGGGCAAAAACTGGAGAGACATTTTCTTCCCAATCGTCGGGCAAACCTTCTTTGGCCTTAATACCTCGTTCTGTGTCCGTCGGTGACCAACCGACATTTAGTTGATTAACACGAATGCCCTCCGTACCTAAGGAATCACCTAAGTTACGAGTCATGGTCATAAGGCCACCTTTACTCATGGAGTAAATGAGAATGTCTGTTTGACCACAATAGGCATTGATAGAGCCTATATTGACGATACTACCTTTTGTGTGCTGTTGACGAAAGATTTTGACACATTCACGACTCATTAGCATGGGCGCTCGCAAATTAATTGCCATGACTTCATCAAAAAATGCCGCCGTCGCTGTATCTAAATTATTACGAGGATAAATGCCCGCGTTGTTTATAAGGCCATCTATTTGTCCGAAGTGTTTATGCGTCTTTGCCACTAAATCCTTACAAAATCCAGGATCTGATAAATCACCCAAGATATATTCCACGCTATCACCTAAAGCCTGTTTGGCTTTTTTAGCTTTTTCTTCATTACGGCCGTGAATCATAACCTTTGCGCCCTCTGCAATAGAGCGCTCAGCAATGGCTCTGCCGATGCCGTCGGTAGAGCCTGTGATTAATATAACTTTATCTTTTAATATCATCCTTACCTCGTCATAAATTTTAATGTTCGCCTAAATGACGTGTAGACTTACCAGCCTGTATATTTGCTTCAATTTGCTCTAAGCTCACACCTTTGGTTTCTGGAATGAAAAAGAGTACAAATAGCCAAGTAACAACACTTAAGCCACCAAATAACCAAAAGGTATGCCCCGCACCTAAGACTTCTAGTAATGTTAAAAAGGTCAAAGCAACAATAAGATTACTTCCCCAATTACAGGCTGTGACCAGACTCATGCCTAAGCCGCGTACACCTAAGGGAAAAATTTCTGAGGCTAAGAGCCAAGAAATTGGACCTAGACTAATGGCAAACCCAGCAATGTAGAGAATCAAACTGCCCAAAGAAACCCAGCGCAAAATTTCTAAATGGGCATGGGCTTTGAAGGCATAACCCAATAAGATCAAGCTGATGGCCATGGCCGCAATACCGATAAACAACAAGGGTCGCCGTCCCCAACGATCGAAAAGAGGTAGGGCGATGATGGTGAATATTACATTTACGATACCAACACCTAACGTGGCTAAAATAGCCGCTGCATTACCTTCAAAACCTGACATCTTAAAAATAACTGGTGCGTAATAAATAATAGTATTGATGCCATCGGCTTGGGAAAAAATCATCAATAGAGCGCCAATTAAAATAACGGGGGTCATGCGCTTGGAAAACAACATGGACCAAGTGCCCTGTTCATGAGAAAGAGTTTCTTTAATATCGCTGACTTCGTCTTCGATATTTTCTGTACCCCGAATTTTTTTCAAAGTCTTGCGTGCTTTTTCATCTTTGCCTTTTAATATCATAAAGCGAGGGCTTTCAGGTAAAAACAGCATTCCAACAAAGAGAATGATAGCAGGGAAGACGCCCATGCCAAACATCCAACGCCAACCTTCAGAAGCTGTAAAAGCATAATCCACCACATAGGATAAAACGATACCGACAGTAATGCATAGCTGATTTAATGACACCAGCATACCGCGCACGTTATAGGGGGCGATTTCTGAGATATAGAGAGGAGCAGTATAAGAGGCAATCCCAATGGCAAAGCCTACCACAATTCGCCCCAAACCTAGAGAGATGGGTCCTTCAGCCATGGCAGTCCACAGAGAACCTAAAGCAAAAATAACGGCAACTACAATAATAACGCTGCGACGACCAAAGGTATCTGTCACTCGGCCGCTAAGGACAGCCCCAGAAAGAGCGCCTAACAAAACTGCCGACACAATAGCTTCAACACCGGCTGTAGTTAGGGCAAAGTCTTTATGCACAAAAAGGATCGCGCCTGAGATAACCCCAGTATCGAATCCAAATAAAAGTCCACAAAGGGCGGCAATAGCAGCAATAAAATAGACGAAGCTCTGGGTTTCGGTATAATGCTGTTTAGCGTGATAAGCCATTGATATTCTCCATTGGTAAAGAGTAGCCTGATAAGTTCCATTAAGCAGGTGCCAGCTTCAACTGGTAATCATGCATTATGCCATTGGGCCACTAGCCCGCGCAATTAAGAAACGGCTGATTTTACTGGTGATACCATAAGCTAAAGGAGTTAAAAGTGATCAGATGTATTTGGAATGGAAATGCAACCCTAGGCGAGGGTCCTATCTGGAATGAAAAAGACCAATCTTTATTCTGGGTGGATATCGAAAGAAATAAAATATACCAACTTTATCCTGAAACGGGTATTATAAATCATTGGGTAATTGAGGAGCAGGTGACGGCTCTAGCCATTTGCCAAAGTGGTTTACCCATTGTCACATATCGCCATGGTTTTGCCCGCTTCAATCAGCAAGCTGGCACATTAGGAAGCTTACAACCTGTTGTCACGCCATCAGATAAAGTTATGTTCAATGACGGTAAATGCCATCCTTCAGGGAAATTTTTCTATGCAGGCACCAAAAGCTTGCCTGAAACATCACCCACAGGTGCTCTATATCGCTTGGATACCCAAGGCAAAGTCACATTAGTCGTTGGCGAGATAACCGTAGCCAATGGTCCAGCCTTTAGCCCCGATGGAAAAATCATGTATTTTGCCGATTCACCAAAGGGCCTTATTTTTGCTTTCGATGTTGATCCGAATACTGGAGACTTAAGCGGTCAGCGAACCTTTACTCAAGTGGCAAAGGATGATGGCTACCCTGACGGTATGACTGTTGATAGAGAAGGGTGTCTATGGAGTGCTCATTGGGGTGGTTGGCGAATCACACGTTACAAACCCGATGGCAGTATAGACAGAGTCATCAAAATGCCCGTACCTAATGTCACCAGCCTTTGCTTTGGTGGAAAAGATTATCGCACGCTTTTTGTTACTTCAGCAGCAAGAGATGTTGACGCAGAGATTTTACAAAAAGCCCCACAGGCAGGCAGTACTTTTGCCATAGATATGGATGTAGCTGGTGTAGCAGAAGGTCTGTTTGCGCTGGAGTAAGATTTCCTACTGTCGCAAAGCAGGCCTAGCTTCATTTCTTGGGAAAGCACTAACCCCACCGAAAATTTCCCTATGGATTCCTTGGCAGTTATAGGAATCTATTTCTATTTCTAGCGAAGCTCCAGCCCGCATTAACTCTAATGCTGCTTCATTAGCATCGCTATTCCCTCTAAGTGCAGCAAAAAATATGGGGGGGCACTTATGAGTGGCTAGATAGAGACCTGACAAATATTCGCTACCACCTGGGATATTTGATAGGCCATAATTTGACTTTTCCCTTACCCAGCCACAAATGGCTTGATCCACACCATAATCATCTGAAGCGACTTTAGCGCTAACATCATTAGCACCCGCAAGTAAACAAGAAACCGTCTTGGTAGTAGCATGAAATAACCGTGGGAAGATACCAATGGATGTAAATCTACTTACACTCACAATAATATTTAGTATGCTTGGATTAGGTATTTGAACAACATTCGGCGGTAATTGAGAATGGTTTTGTTGCAGCCCATAAGCACCATTTACATCATGCCCTCTGCCTAATAGGATTTGAATGGATTCAACATCACCATGGTAGGCGGCTTCATGCAGACAAGCATATCTGGGTTCTTTTGTTGGACTGGCAATGACGCGAGTGCCGTTAACAGAAAACAGCCTAAAATTATCCTTATGTTTAGAAGCCAACCCAAGAAAGACAACGTTTGTTTTTATACTTGGTATTTTTTGCGTTCCAGCCAATTTTTCATAAGAACCTCTCTGAATTGAACAATAATAAATAAGAGAAAACATATGACTTATCAGTTGCTTTTCCAGTGCAGAGATTCCGTTAAACAAATCCATAAAAATCTTTTCCATTAGCTCAGGAGGCAACAAGGTATTTTTTAGAATAAGGGCATAAAGAGCAACAAAACGCCTTAATCTTTCAGGTGCGTTGGCGTCAATATTTTGTTGCAAGAAAGCAAGTAGTCTGGATTTATCCCCGTCATTAAAATTCTTTGGCGGCGCAATTTCTCTAAACTTCTATTGGCATTCTCGCCGTTAAATAGTGCGAAAACCTCTTCTGAAGAAAGATTGAAACCAGACAAGTCTGCTCTATGCAATGATGAGCTTTGCTTCAAGGCAGCTAATAGCCTTTGCTTTTTTGGGTTTGTATATCGAGCCATAGATTGCTCGAGTGACAGTTCCATCAAGTAATCAGTGCTCAACAAACCTAGTAGCGCCTCAAAACGTTCTTCATAGCTTTTCAGTATTGGTAAGAGATCATTTACTTTTCGATTCCTATGACGACTTATATAACCTAAAACACCTGTGTAATACTCCAACAAACGGGAGAAATCATTTCTATGGTCATCTGCTAAAATTCTGGTATCTGCCCCTGAACAAA
This sequence comes from Gammaproteobacteria bacterium, assembly GCA_021773195.1. Lineage (GTDB taxonomy): Bacteria > Pseudomonadota > Gammaproteobacteria > JAKBBU01 > JAKBBU01 > JAJFKN01. The sequence continues at coordinate 13,231 of JAJFKN010000044.1, forward strand.
GTAATTCATTTACAATTTCTGTCTTCCCAGAAATAATGGCAAAATGCAGTGGTGTCCAATTATCGAGTTTGTAATTTAAATTAAGGAAGTAATCATCCATATTAAGGAAAATAGTATAGTCTGTTAGACAGATCGCAGCTATTGATAGCCCAATGGCAGCAGGAACAGCAACCAGTAAAACCGATAGATGCATTGATAGCTGTGCTTCCTCATCATATCTACCCATAAACTCAGCCAGAAAATAGCCAAATGCGGCTATTGCAATAGAAGCTATCGCTGTTGCCGTTATTTCTGCAGAATTTCTAAAACTAACTTGTCGCTGACGATATTTCTCAATGATGTCATGACAACAAGGGCAGTCTTTGTAAGCCATATTGAGATTAGATATATTATCGGTGATGAATTCACGCAGGGCTATCAATCTGCCACTAAAACTCGCCAAATGGATACAGTCATTACCAATAGGTCGATTTAACATGGCTATTTATCTTCTTTATTGCTATTAAAGTTGCTAGATAGTAAGGCATTTACCAGAGAATTGCCAGATTCAATTATAAATAGACTGTATTAAGCATATCGCTTGGAGCTTGAGCCATTAAGCTTTTGATAAAGTAGGCATAATTTTTTTAGGAATAATAGCACCTCGGTGGCCAATCACTTTGGCCGCTAGAGCGTGGGCATGCTGCGCGCTTTCTTTAGGGCTTAAACCTTTAAAACGACCAGCCAAATAACCAGCAGAAAAAGAATCACCAGCCGCCGTAGTGTCGATAACTTTTTCCACCTTGCAGGCAGGCACGGACTGCTGCCCCTCAGAAGAATATATTTCACAGGGTTGTGCGCCACATTTAATAAGTACCTCTTTAACGCCCGCTTGCTGAAAACGTTGGGCACAGGCTGATGCGTCTTTATCGTTAAATAATAACTGCTCATCATCTAAAGTAGGTAGAGCAATATCTACCAGCGATAAAAAATGTGTAATGGTAACCGCTGCGGTTTCTTTATCTTCCCATAATTTAGGGCGATAATTTGTATCAAATATAATGCGTGCACCATTTGTTCGGGCTGACTTTAA
>JAJFKN010000045.1 GCA_021773195.1 Gammaproteobacteria bacterium
CCTTGGTCATTGTAGATAGGATAGTTTTGCAAATCCGTTGATTGGCTGGGCCAGTCCACAGGCAATCGATTAGGACTGTTAGCATCACACTGGCCATTACAAAAATGGTATTTGCCAAATAATGCATTAGCAATAGCATCGCCACCGGTTACCCCAGGCAACCAAGCTTCAATGAAAGCATCACCATTAGACATTAAGTGATTTGCCAACATAGCACGCCCAGAGAATAAAATATTCACTACGGGAACATTCTTATCTTGTTCACGAATGGTCTTCAAAATAGTTTGTGACTTATTATCTAAATCAATGCTTAAATCCTTAGCCTGTTGCTGTGGCTGATAGGTGCTATTATGCCCGTTATACAAACAGCCATTGCTTGTATCCGTTGGGTTATTAAAGCAAGCCGGGTTGCCCACATCCCCCATAAATTCAGCGTAAGTAGCTTCTGCTGTCACAGCAATAACCACTGTATTAGCTGCATTCATATCCTTAGGTAAGGCACCTTCAGGTTCTTGCAGAATCTTAATATTATGTCCCTGTGTAAACTGTTTCACTCCGTCGAGAATAGTGCTCGCATGGGAAGACTTTTTATTATTACCTAACCAATAGCGGTTGGTTTCAAAACCTTGCCAACGCAAAGTCCAGCCACCATTCTCTACACCTACATTATCGTACAGATTAGAATGTATTTTATAGGTATGATTATTCTGAGTATAAGAATAATCATGTTGGCCAAGGAGAATGATGTATTTCAATTGAGATGTATTTAAGGGTAAAACTTTATGCCCGCGTGGCGTCTGATTTTTCATTAATACCAGGGATTGCTCTGCTGCTTGTAAAGCTGCTTTTGCTGCAACATTGTTATTAGGGTCCGTTGCTATAGGTTGATTTACATGACCACCTAAGGGTTGGCCCTGTGCATCTTGAATGAGGCCCATGGCATACTTCACTTCTAAGATGTGAGTAACAGCATCATTAATACGTGTCATGGGTATTTGTTTTTCTTTGACTAATCTGGTCAATACATTCTGAAAGTCTGCTACCGTATGATAATCATGAGCAAAAGGCGCAATCATATACATGTCCATACCAGAGTTTGTGGATAAAGCTAAGGCCTTATCATAACTTATGTGCATGTTGGTTGCGGGTAAACGCTGGTAAGCAACTTTATCAATAGCGCCATAATCGGAAACCATCAATCCAGTAAAAGGCTGCATATAAGTATGACCGTCATATTCACCTGTGCGCAAAGTATCAAGCAAACTAGTATGAATGCTCATAGGCAGTTGGTTCACAGCGCTATAGGACACCATGACGGAACCCACGCCACCATCAATGGCACCGGCATAACCTTTCGTGTTTACTTCTAAGAAACGTGACATATTTGTCATTTTTGCCACATTGCCTTCATCCACACCATGATAAGTTGCGCCATCACCTAACCAATGTTTGGCTGTAGCTAATACGCCGGTAATGCCATTATCAGAAGCTTGTTGCGCGCCTTCTACAAAGGCTTTGGCATTGATAGCGGCTTCCATGGGTGAGCTGCCCATGGTTTCATAACTGCGTCCCCATTGTGGGTTATGTGAAATAGCGATGGTGGGTGCAAAAGCCCAATTGAAGCCACTGTTGCGCACTGACTGCGCCATCCAATAACCTTCATTGTAAGCATTTTGTTTATTATGGGTTGCAGCCATACCAATATTTTGTGGGAACAACACTGAACCCAAGACATGCTGGTCGCCATGTACGGCATCGGTACCCATTAAAGGATGAATATACACAGTGTTACCTTGATCTTTCAATGTGACTTTGACAGATTGTCGATTAAATAAAGCGGACATGGCTTGCCAGTTGGTCATGGATGCATGTAAAAACCCGCCAGGATAACCATCATTTCTAGCTTCACAAGTCACCTTATTACAATGTATAGGCGTTCCACTGCCTGCAACAATAACGCCACCTAAGGCATAACGATTCACTGTACCGGGGATAATATTATAGTTTTTATCCACCAGCATATTCACTGGGGGCAAAGTCATCTGACCTATTTTTTCTTGTAAAGTCATATTATCAACGATTTGCTTTGCTTGCTTTTCATAGGCGCTGTAATTCACAGGGGTAGCATGTGCTGTCAGTGTGGCCATTAATAAGGCTGCTGATATAGTAGTAATTTTGCTCATGTGAACTCCACAATAGGTGATTTTTATAAAATGGGCTAGGCGGCAGATTGTTTATATTCTATTTAATTGAGAGGGCATTGTACGTAAAAATTATGTATTTTTCAACGGAAAACACCTAATCAGAACATATCTTATCCATCTCTAATGGCGGTTTAAAAAAAGCCTATTAATCAAAGGGCTTAACAAAGCCGGAATTTTCTTCAACAGCTTAGGGATATTATTAAGGGCTTTCTTTGTAAAAAGGTCATATATTCAATGAATTGGAGGGGAGCATTTTTAGTACACCTAATAGAAGAGGAGAAATCGCCAACTCTTTACTAGAATTAGTGGATACGTGTGATTAAATCATAAGTGGTTCAATAAAGGGTTAATATTGTTAGAATAGGGCTTCGGAAATTTAGCCGCCACCATAAGGAACCTAACATGCAGGTAGATAACGTTCAGCCTGAAGAAATTGAAAAATTCTCTGCTCTAGCACGACACTGGTGGGATGAAAAAGGTGAGTTGCACACTCTCCATTCCATTAACCCCCTGCGCATGGACTTTATGCAGCAACAAGTGGATTTTAGTAATTTACGCGTATTGGACGTTGGATGCGGTGGCGGCATACTCAGCGAAGCTTTAGCTCGCGCTGGCGCTCAAGTTACAGCTTTGGATATGGCGGAAGAATTAATTGAAGTAGCTAAAGCCCATGCTCAGGAAGAAAATTTACAGATTGATTACCGCCACATGCCCATTGAAGATCTTTTGCATGAAGAGCCTGAACCATTTGATGTCATTTCATGCATGGAAATGTTAGAGCATGTACCCGACCCAAAAGCCATTGTAAGGACCTGCGCAGAATTACTTAAGCCTGGCGGAAATATTTTTCTTTCCACATTAAACCGCAATATTAAATCTTATATGATGGCTATCCTGGGTGCAGAGTATATCCTTAAATTATTGCCGAAAAACACTCACGATTACAGTAAATTTATTCGTCCTAGCGAATTAGCACAATGGGGGAGAGAGTCAAAACTATCTCTTCAATCAATGAAAGGCATTCAGTACAACCCCTTAACCCGTGAATTTAAGCTTTGTGAATCCGTGGATGTTAATTATCTCATCCACATGGCAAGAGAAGATAGTTAGAGAGGTGAATAGAAAGTCATGAAATTTATTCGTGACATCGTACAGCATGAAACCTTCGGGGGAATCCTATTATTCAGCGCAGGGATATTAGCCTTGCTTATGGATAACTCCCCCCTGTCCTCTGTTTATGATAATTTCCTTAGTACTAATTTCGCCATTCATCTAGGCACCATGTCTCTAAGCAAACCATTATTATTGTGGATTAATGATGGTTTCATGGCGCTCTACTTTTTATTGATTGGCTTAGAAATCAAGCGCGAAATATATCAAGGCGTATTACAACGCTTTTCTAGTATTGCTTTGCCTGGCATTGGTGCCCTAGGCGGTTTGATAGTGCCAGCACTTATATACAGTTGGCTCAATTGGAATGATCCTGTGGCCATGCAAGGATGGGCCATTCCCACGGCTACAGATATTGCCTTTTCACTGGGTATATTGATGCTATTAGGCAATCGAGTACCTATTTCCTTAAAAGTCTTTTTAGCAACCCTGGCCATATTCGATGATATTGCTGCTATTTTAATAATTGCTGTTTTTTACACAGCTGATCTTTCTCTTATATCATTATTATCTGCAGCTGTTGCCATTATTCTTTTAACCGTTCTCAACAGAGCAGGAGTAAAACGCTTAGTGCCATACTGCATCATTGGCATCATCCTGTGGCTATCGGTACTAAAATCTGGCGTTCATGCTACCTTAGCGGGGATAGTTTTAGCTTTTGCCATACCTTTAGAAGGTAAGGATGAAGATGCCCCGTCGCCTCTAGTGGAATTTGAAACCGCCCTACTGCCCTGGGCCACATTCCTTGTTCTGCCCTTGTTTGCCTTTGCTAACGCAGGGATTTCTTTTACTGAAATTCCCTTTAAGAGCTTTTTCGATAACATGCCCATGGGCATTGCTGCGGGTCTTATCTTCGGTAAACAATTTGGGATCTTCCTCTTCTGTTGGCTCTTCATCATTTTGGGCTTTGCTAGATTACCCGCCGGTGCCAACTGGAAAACCTTCTACGGTACCATCATTATCTGCGGTGTGGGTTTCACCATGAGTCTATTTATCTCCAGCTTGGCCTTCCCCAATCAAGGGCCTGAATATGCTCAATTAGCCCGCTTTGGTGTCTTCGTGGGCTCAGTAATTTCGGGCGTAATGGGGTATTGTGTGTTAAGATGTTGCACCAAGCAACCTGAGATCGAGCACTGACCTAACCCATGAAAAGCAAACAATCAATCCGCCAACTCTGGCGACGGTTTCGTAGTGCTTTAGACTTGCGGCTGGAAGAGTCTGGTTCCCCCATTGTTGCTTTTGGTCTCTTTGGCCTATTTAACTATCCTATCTTTTATTGGGTATGGCGCTATTTGGACCCACAACTTTATACCAATCTAACCTTGCGTATTGTGGCAGCGGTGCTTTGCTTTTTTCTCCTTGTGAAAAATTACTGGCCTAGATCCTTAAAGCCTTATTTTTCACTTTACTGGTATTTCACATTACTCTTTACATTGCCTTTCTTCGCTTCGTTTATGTTGATGATGAATCATGGCAGCGGCGTATGGCGTATGAATGCCATGCTATTATTATTCATTTTTGTATTATTGGTGGATTGGCTTAGTTTCACCATTTTATTCATTTTGGGCGGATTTAGCGCTTGGCTCTGTTACACCTTTACTTCGGAAGCCATCTTCCCCATAACAACGGGGGAAACTCTAGGCGCTGTTATTTCATATCTATTTGTTATCCTAGTAGGTATTATATTCGCCCAACGACGAGAGCGCGCCCAACTTGAAAAGCTTCATTTGCTACAAACCATTGGTGCTAGCATAGCGCATGAACTACGTACACCTCTCTTAACCATTAGCTCAGGCGCCACGGGCGTTAAGCAATACTTTCCGGCGCTATTGCATGCCTACAAAGAAGCGCAAGCTAAACAACTACCCATTGAAACCATACGTCCACAACACCTACAAATTTTAGAAAAATCTCTAGAAGATATCCATGCCGAGGTTAATTACGCTAATACCATTATCAACATGCTTCTAATGAAAGCCAGCCAAAGTCACATGAGTAATCATGAAATTAGTCTTTGCAGTCTTGAAAGCTGTGTTGAGCAAGCCTTAAATCGTTATCCCTTTGCCGATGAAAATGAAAAAAACATCGTCACTTGGACGCCAGGCAATGATGTTGAGTTTATAGGAAACCCTCTATTAGTTATCCATGTGATATTCAATCTGTTAAAAAATGCGCTTTATTATATTGCCAAGGTAAAGAAAGGAGAAATTCAACTGTGGCTCAACAAAGGCGTTAGGTACCATGAGTTGCACTTCAGAGATACTGGAGCAGGCATTCCCAACAAAGTGCTCTCACAAATTTTTGAACGCTTTTATACCACTAATGCAAATGGCACAGGAACAGGCTTAGCTTTTTGTAAAATGGTTATGGAAGGTCTTGGTGGCAATATTGAGTGCCAATCTCGAGAAGGCGAGTATACGGAATTTACTCTCTACTTCCCTCCTCATAAGACAAAGGACTGAGCATATTTTGCCTGAAAAAATAATAAACATAGGTGGGCAAATATTAAAAATTCATTTTGTAGCGATTCTTTTATGAGCAACTGCTAGGCAGTATGACAATCACGGGGTATAATCAGAAGGATTAACAAACTTTGAGAATGCACATGAAACAATTTCCCATAAATAGCCAAATGGCTCCCAGTACCGTCTTACTTATCGATGATAACCAGCGCTACTTAGACAACGCTAGTTTGAATATGGATCCCCATAGCCTAACTCTGGCCTTAGCAGAGCCCAGCGATGCACTCAAAGCAATAGAATCAGCCCCCCAAATTTCTACTGATCCACTAAGCGAGCATGATGAAAGTTGTCATTACTCTCATCTCGATATAGGCAAAATTCATCAAACCATTTACGATCCTAAACGTTTTGATGCTATTTCTGTCGCGCTAGTAGATTATGCCATGCCAAGCATGAATGGCATTAAATTCTGCCAACGTTTATCTCATAGCCCCATAAAAAAAGCTTTAGTCACGGGACAAGCAGACCAAAACGTCGCTATCGATGCTTTCAATAAAGGTATTATCGACAAATTCATCGTGAAAGACTCACCTAATTTTTATGCTTTAATCAATGAAACTGTGAAAGAATTACAAGAAGGCTATTTTAATGCTCTCTCCCTACCCGTGCTAACCTCTCTACCTAAAGAAACACAAGACACTTTGAAAGATCCTGTCTTCATAGGTTACTTCAATGAGAACCTATCCATTCATGGAATTGTAGAATATTATTTGCTGGATGAAAGTGGCAGCTTTTTTTGTTTAGATGCAGAAGGAAAGCCCAGTATTTTATTAGTCAAACAAGCCGATGAATTGACTACTTATGCACAAATTGCTCAGGATAATGAAGCGCCCGATAATATCGTATCTTCTTTGAGAAACAAAACCCATATCCCGCTTTTCTACGATGAAAAAGATAACGAAACCCCTGTGGATCAGTGGCAAGGCTTACTTCACACAGCTCAAGAAATTAAGGGTGAAAACACTTATTATGTTTCTTACCTAGCTGACGTGACGGCCAAGCTGACTCAAGATGTAATTTCTTACAATCAACATTTAGTGAATCTATAGAGATTTGTCTGAGTATTTGAACTGGGTTACATACAATTGAAGAAGATCAATATTAGCTACTAAGTAAATACGCGGGATTAAGCAGGATCTCTGCGGCGATGCCATGTGACGGGTGCAATACAGCGGATTTTATCAAAAGCGATAGAAAGCATTTTTGAATCTTCTAGCATAGTGAAATGCAGAATCTCATCCAAGGTGACCTCTTTCAAATGCTTTAAGTATATTTCACCGGTATTTAATTGTATCAAACAATTTTTACCTAACAAACCCTGTACCTCACGCCAATTATAGCGACGGCGACCTGCCACCACATCGCCTACCTCATAGCAGGGCAACATGAGTTTGTCATTAATAATATGATCCATGATATCTTGGTTGCGGTTACGGAAATAAAGTAATTCATCCACCATGGCAGCATCATCACCGGCTGATGGGTTTAAGGTTGCATCCATAGGTGCCGACAACTGTGGTCCCAGACCTGTACCATGAATAAGCCATTCCAAGCTGCATTGAACGCCCTCTCGCTGCATGGATTGCAAAATACGTCGCGCCCCTTTCTGAGTTAACCCGCCATAGCGACCATCTTCCCAGCCTTGCAGAGTGCCTGAACTAATTTGATAGGATTCATCGACGGCTTTGCGGGAAAGTCCCGCCATCATACGCAGGCTTTTCAGACGCTTTCCACGCGCGATGGGCCCCGATTTATCTTGCTGTTTCGTTTCTGGCATAACTTATTCTATTTACAATCTGACCATATTTAAACCGGCATCAGATTTATTACCGGCAAACATAATATCATAGAGCAACAAGAGATGCGAGATTCCTGAGGTCATCTTTTGCACAAACGAAGCCATTAAGAACTAAAATTCAAAGCCTTACTGCCAATCTCGTAAACATCAGGTGATAAGTCTTTCTGTAGCAATATCCGCTCTAATTGTTTTTTCATAGCCTGCTGCCTTTGTTCATCATAACGATACCAATCCAAGAAGCCTTGCATAAGACGCGCTGCTAACTGAGGATTAAAATCATCGCTATTCAAAACCACTTGAGCCAAAAACTCATAGCTTTGCCCATCTGCGCGATGAAATTGGACTAAATTCCGGGTAAAAGGCATTAATAGGGCTTTGACTCGGTTAGGGTTTTGGCGTTGAAACCCTTGCTCTTCATACAGTGCCTTAATAGAACCTAAGGTGTCACCTTGAGTACAACTGGCCTCAAGATTTAAGTATTTATCCAAAACCAAATCATGGCCTTGATGAATTTCTTGGAACACTCTGAGAGCTATGTCCCTTTCAGAGGTACGACAATGGTTTAATGCTAATAGAGCGCCATATTGATCCGTTAGGTTGGCACTATTATGAAATTGCTGAAGGGCTTTTTCTCTCTGGCCAGCGTAACTTAGATAGGTAAGCGCGCGGTTTTTCAGCGCCCTTTGCCCCATTAATTTTGAAGAAAAATTACTGCTACCCTGCATTAAATTAACTTGTTGCTCCCATACCTCAGAAAACTCAAGCCCCAGGTTTTTCTGCACAAAGTCGTACACCGCATGTAGAGCATCAGGGTTAATGACCGCCATGGACTGGGCAACATACGCTTCTTTTGGCAGGGTTAATAATTCTGATAACAGCCAACTATCATTATTCTCTGCATTTAATAAATGCCCTACTACATCCAACAGGGATTGAGGCATATTTAAAGGCCCTCCCGCTTGATATAACTTAATTAAATTTAATATTTGTCGCGCGCATAATCGCTGCATAGCATCCCAGCGATTATAAGGGTCATTATCAAACATAATAAGCACTTTGTCTTGTTCATCGCTGTAATCAAACTGCAGATTCACCGGCGCTGAAAATTGACGTAGCAATGAAGGGATGGGTTTTTTTGCTATATTTTTTAGACATAGACTTTGGCTTTTTTGTTTTAACTCAAACAAATAATCGCCATCTTGAATAGCGATCCCATTGCTTAGTGTTAATTTTTTCCCATCCTCACCAAATAGTGAAAATTTAACGGGGATAGGAACCGGCTCGTTATTTTCATGGGGCTTGGAAAAGCTTTGTTGGAAAGTAAGCTCATAGGTTTGGGATTTTTCACAATAAGCTTCTCCTATGGTCAAAGTGGGTGTGCCTGCTTGGTTATACCACTGTAAGTAGTCTTGCAAATCTTCACCACTACCATCGGACAATGCTTGAATGAAATCTTCTATGGTTACCGCCTTGCCATCATTACGTTGGAAGTATAAATCCATCCCTTTTCGGAAACCATCACGACCAATCTTACTACTCATCATGCGAATAATTTCTGAGCCTTTATCATAGACAGTAATTGTATAGAAGTTATTCATCTCAATGTATTCTTTAGGACGTACAGGATGGGCCATGGGGCCTGCATCTTCAGGAAATTGCACACTGCGAATGAGATTCGCATCTTGAATACGTTTCACGCCTGGAGAATGATGATCAGCTGTAAACTCTTGTTCACGAAATATGGTCAACCCTTCTTTAAGGCTTAACTGAAACCAATCACGGCAAGTTACACGGTTCCCCGTCCAATTATGAAAATATTCGTGACCAATAACCGCTTGGATAAAATAAAAATCCATATCAGTGGCCGTTTTGTCATCCGCCAATATGCAAGCATCATTAAATATATTGAGGCCTTTATTTTCCATTGCGCCCATATTAAAATCAGAAACAGCCACCACCATAAAAATATCTAAATCATATTCCCTACCAAATCGTATCTCATCCCAAGCCATAGATTCTTTCAGACACTGCATTGCGTAGTGCGATTGTTTTAACTTGCCTGGCTCTATAAAAATCTTCAGGTTAACTTTTCTTTTTGATTGAGTGATAAAGTAGTCCTCTAAGCAATCCAGATTTCCCGCAACAAGTGCAAACAAATAACAAGGCTTAGGAATAGGATCTTCCCAGGCAATTCTATGGCGTCCTTGTCCACAGTCTTCTTTATGGGAAGGATTACCATTCGACAATAAAATAGGATAAAGGGATTTTTCAGATTCAATGGTAGTTTTATAACAGGTTAAGACATCAGGTCTGTCCATGAAATAGGTAATACGACGAAAGCCTTGTGCTTCACACTGAGTACAATAAAGATTATTTGATTTATAAAGTCCAGATAAAGCTTTATTTTCTTGAGGGCAGATTCTTGTAGTTATTTCTAAAGTCCCTGCTTGAGGGAAATCATTAATACTTATACCCTCATCTGATAAAATATAACGGTCTTTTGCTAAGACTTCATCATCTAATTTAATTTCCAACAACTCTAATTGCTGACCATCTAAAAAAAGCGGTACCTGAGGCTCTAGTCGCTGCAACCATAGGGTGCTTTTTATCCAAGTTTCATCTTCGTGTAAATTAAAATAAAGCTCTGCCTTAGGGATTGAGAAGGCAGGTTTTATGTAATTAGCTAGGTAGGTTGTCTTTAACGGCTCGGCCATATTAAATCCATATTAATCAATGCGTTGAAAATATTGTCTAAACTTACTGTGAGTAAACTAACATTTTTCAAAGAATAGGTAAAGTTTGTAAATACTGAAGATTACATGAGGATTACCATGGATATTTTTCAACGCTTTCAAGAAAGCTATGACGAGTCAGAAGAAGATGAAATGTCACTACAAGAGTACTTCGACCTATGTCGAGAGAGCCCTCTAGCTTATGCAAATCCAGCGGAACGATTGCTCCATGCAATCGGTGAAGCAAAACTCATCGATACACGGCAAGATCCAATTTTAAGCCGATTGTTTTCTAATAAGGTCATCAGACACTATCCTAATTTTGATGGATTTTACGGTTTAGAAGATAGTATTGAACAAATTATTTCTTACTTAAAACATTCAGCACAGGGTTTAGAGGAGAGAAAACAAATTCTCTACCTGCTAGGCCCTGTAGGCGGAGGGAAATCTTCTTTAGCAGAACGTTTAAAAAGTTTAATGGAAGAAATGCCTTTCTATGCTATTAAAGGCTCCCCGGTACACGAATCACCTCTCTGGTTATTTTCTAAAAGAAGAGATGGTGAGTTTTTTGAAAAGGAATATGGCATAGCGCCACGTTATATTGAACACATTATTTCGCCATGGACAGTTAAACGACTGCAGGAATATGCTGGTGATGTAAATAAGTTTAGGGTCGTACGAATCAAGCCTTCACGAATTACAGTAACGGGTATTGCAAAAACAGAACCTGGTGATGAAAACAACCAAGACATATCATCATTGGTAGGTAAAGTAGATATCAGGAAACTAGAAGAATTTTCTCAAGACGACACCGATGCCTATAGTTTTTCTGGCGGGTTATGTCGTGCTAATCGCGGGCTGCTTGAATTTGTTGAAATGTTTAAAGCACCAATTAAAGTACTACACCCTCTCCTTACCGCCACACAAGAAGGCAATTATAATGGCACAGAAAGTATCTCATCTATCCCCTTTGATGGAATTATCCTAGCTCATTCAAATGAATCTGAATGGCTTACTTTTAAAAATAACAAGAATAATGAAGCCTTTATCGATCGAGTCTTTATTGTAAAAGTCCCCTATGTTTTGCGAGCATCAGAAGAAGTTAAAATATACAGAAAACTATTGGAAAACAGCTCGCTAAAAGAGTCACCTTGTGCCCCTGACACATTAGATTTGCTGGCGCAATTCGCTATTTTGAGCCGCCTTAAAGAGCCAGAGAACTCCAGCATATATTCAAAAATGAAGGTCTATAATGGTGAAAATTTAAAAGACACGGATCCAAAAGCAAAATCCTATCAAGAGTATCGAGACCAGGCAGGTGTAGATGAAGGTATGACGGGGCTGTCCACTCGATTTTCGTTTAAAGTGTTATCCAAAGTGTTCAACTATGACCTATCAGAAATATCAGCCAACCCTGTACATCTATTGTACGTTCTTGAGATGCAAATTCACAAGGAACAATTCCCCCCTGAAATTCAAGAAAAATACTTGGCTCATCTAAAAGGCTATTTAGTGCCGCAATATATTGAATTCATCGGCAATGAAATTCAGACAGCTTATCTAGAGTCATACTCTGAATATGGACAAAATATCTTTGACCGCTATATGATATATGCCGATTTATGGATGCAAGATCAAGAATTTCGCGACCCTAACACCGGCGAGATACTCAACCGGCAAGCTATAAATGATGAATTAGAAAAAATAGAAAAACCCGCCGGAATAGCTAACCCCAAGGATTTCCGCAATGAAATCGTTAATTTCGTGTTACGTACAAGGGCAAAAAATCAAGGGAAAAATCCATCATGGACCAGTTACGAAAAACTTAGAACCGTGATTGAAAAGAAAATGTTTTCAAATACCGAGGAATTGCTTCCTATCATTTCTTTTAATCCAAAAGCATCTCAGGACGAAAGAAAGAAACACGAAGATTTCGTCAGCCGAATGATGGAAAAGGGCTATACAAGAAAACAAATCCGTTTATTATCTGAATGGTATATTCGGGTAAGAAAATCCACCTAGGGTAAAGCCATGAGCCATATCATTGACCGAAGAAAACACGATAGAAAAGGTAAAAGCTCGGTCAACCGATTACGCTTTATCAAACGTTACCGCAAACAAATTCAAAAATCCGTCAGTGACTCTATTGCCCAACGTAACATTACTGATATTAATGAAGGTGAAACCATTGTCATCCCAAATAAAGACATTTCCGAGCCTTCGTTTAAGTTTGGTCGTGAAGGAAAGAGAGAGTCCACTCATGCTGGAAATAAAGAGTTCCTCAAGGGTGATAAATTAAAACGCCCCACCACCAGTGTATCCCAAGGAAGTTCAAAAGCCTCCAATAAAGGAATCGGTCAAGATGACTTCGTTTTTCAATTATCGAAAGATGAATTTCTAGATATATTCTTTGATGAAATGGAGCTACCGAATCTAGTTAAAACACGTATGCAAAAAGAAGCTTGTTATAAATATGAGAGAGCTGGATTCAGCACCACAGGCACAACGACAAACATCAATATTGTTCGCTCCATGCGTGGGGCATTAGGCAGACGCATCGCTATTGGAGGAAAGTATAAACGTCGTATACTTGAATTAAACCAAGAACTCAAAAACATGTCTTCAAGCAGTCAACTGGAACAAAGTAAATCCAGGAGACTGCATGAAGAAATCAAACTTCTAGAACGCAAAATCGATGCCATACCCTATATTGATAGCTTTGATATCCGATACAATTACCGAGAAGCCAAGCCAACACCTTCAACTCAGGCTGTTATGTTTTGCATTATGGATGTATCAGGGTCCATGGATGAAGTAAAAAAAGAAATGTCCAAGCGATTCTTCATGCTGCTATATTTATTCCTTCAACAAAACTATAAATATGTCAACATGGAGTTCATTCGACATCATACAACGGCAAAGCAAGTTGATGAGGATGAATTCTTTTACTCAAGAGAAACTGGTGGCACCGTAGTTTCTAGCGCCTTATCTCTAACCTATGACATTATTAACCAATGCTATAACCCCGATGATTGGAATATTTACGTTGCTCAGGCTTCTGATGGTGATAATTGGAATGCAGACTCACCATCTTGCAAAGACGTATTAGAACAACAAATATTACCCTTGGTACAGTACTTTGCATATATTGAAGTGCTGCCCCGACATCATCAGAGCTTATGGGAATGCTACGAAAGAATTAAGAATAATAACTTTTCCATGCAACATATAAAAGATTCTCAAGATATATATCCCGTATTACGTGAATTATTTAAGAGGCGTGATTATGAGTAAATATATCGCCAGAGGTTCTGAATGGTCCATTAAAACCATAGAGAAATTTGATTTTGCTTTTTCACAAATGGCAGAAGGTTATCAACTGGACACATTCCCCTGCCAAATTGAAATTGTTTCTTCGGAACAAATGATGGATGCTTATTCTTATATCGGGATGCCATTAGGTTATCATCACTGGACTTTTGGCAAACATTATCTTGAAGTGGAACAAAGCTATCGCCGTGGTGCCATGGATCTGGCCTATGAACTTGTCATCAATTCAAACCCTTGCCTTGTTTACCTTATGGAAGAAAACACCCTCACCATGCAAGCTACCGTTATTGCCCATGCTTGCTATGGGCATAATTCTTTTTTTAAAGGCAATTACCTTTTTAAAGATTGGACTGCACCCGACTTCATTATCGATTATTTAATTTTCGCTAAAAGTTACATATCTCAATGTGAATCAAAACACGGTTATGAAGCGGTAGAAGAAATATTGGACGCTTGTCACGCCTTAATGAATTACGGCGTCGACCGCTATAAACATCCTGCAGCGCTTTCTTTAGAAAAAGAACGGGCAAAACAAAAAAAACGGGCGGAATATTTGCAAACACAAGTAAATAACCTATGGAAAACATTACCTGCCAAACAGGAACAATTAACTAAAGCCCAACACTTCCCGGAAGAACCTGAAGAAAACATCCTCTACTTCATTGAAAAAAATGCGCCATTACTGGAACCTTGGCAGCGTGAAATCGTACGGATCACACGTAAAATAGCTCAATACTTTTATCCTCAAAGACAAACAAAAGTCATGAATGAAGGATGGGCTTGTTTCTGGCATTATATTTTGATTAATGATTTATACCAATCAAACCAAGTGGACCAACGCTTTATGCTGGAATTCATTCAATCCCACTCAAGTGTTATTTTTCAAGCGGGTTTTGATGATCCTCGTTATAATGGGATAAACCCATACACCTTGGGATTTAACTTATTTTCTGAAATTAAACGCATCTGCAGCGAGCCTACAGCTGAAGACAAAGCCTACTTCCCCGAAATGGTGCAACAAAATTGGTTAAGCACTGTGCATTTTGCTATGGAAAATTTCAAAGATGAATCTTTCATCGCTCAATTTCTCACACCCCATATGATTCGTGAAATGAAGCTATTTACTTTGTTAGACGACGATCATGAAGATGCCTTAGAAATATCAGCCATACATGATGAAGTGGGATACCAACATATTAGGGAAACCCTATCACAACAATACAATTTAGCTGCCATGGAACCAGACTTGCATATCTTTAATGTGGATGTAAAAGGCGACCGCGCCCTGACTCTACGTTACACTTCCAGAAACCGACGGGTATTAAATCCTGAGTTAGAAGAAGTCATGAAATATTTACATAGTTTATGGGGATTCAGCGTTAAATTGGAGAGCTTGGATGAAAATGGTCAAGTCACGCTGGTGCACGAATGTCCACCTCCCCATCAGCTATCCCTTGGCAAACGTGAAGAATAGCTTCTTCTTCAAAATTATTACACCAAAAGTGGATAGTTTTCCATCGCAGAATACTATATATTAAGTCTTCAGTCACAAATAGGATTGTGCAAAAGATGCCCTTCTCTCGCGCTGTATTATGGATTCTGGCCCTTGCAAGCCTACCTTTAATGGGTTTTGCCAAGGATCAAGCCGTAAGCCCCCTGAATTTACATGCCACAGATGCAAGCTGGGGCCTAATCGCCTTGACTATCTTCGCAATAGCTTATGCCCTGGTGATTCTGGAAGAGTTCACAGAATTGAGAAAATCCAAACCTGTGGTTCTCGCCGCTGGGGTAATTTGGCTATTTGTAGCTGTTCTAAGCAACCAACAAGACGTCAGTCACTTAGCCAATCAAGCCATTGAAAATTATATTTACGAGTTTGCTGAATTATTTCTCTTCTTACTGGTGGCCATGACCTACATTAATGCCATTACTGAGCGTGGTGTATTTGAAGCCTTACGCGGTTATTTGCTGAGACTTGGCTTGAATTTCCGACAGCTCTATTGGATAACAGGAATTTTGGCCTTTATTATATCCCCTATTGCCGATAATTTAACGACGTCATTAATTATGTGTTCGGTATTAATTGCTGTAGCTGACAGCAATAAAAAGTTTATTGTTTTAGGCTGCATTAATATCGTTATTGCCGCCAATGCTGGTGGCGCCTTCAGCCCCTTTGGCGACATCACCACCTTAATGGTATGGCAAAATGGTCTATTGCCCTTCCAGGATTTCTTTAGTATTTTCCTGCCCAGCCTAGTTAACTTCTTGATCCCCGCTTTGATCATGTATTTTGCCGTACCTAAGGTACAACCCCAGTTAAGCCAGCAAGAAGTACATTTAAAAATAGGCGCTAAACGTCTTATAGCTTTATTTCTTTTGACTATTCTCACGGCCATCTCAGTACATCAATTCTTGCACCTGCCCCCCACCATGGGCATGATGATGGGCTTAGGCTATTTGCAAATTTTCTCTTACTACTTGAGATACAAAGAAAAGCGTTACTATGCCAAACATGGCAAACACCATGGCGAAGGTGATCATCCCCCACGCTTTTTTGATATTTTCCGCAAAATCCAACGGATAGAGTGGGATACTCTACTCTTCTTCTACGGCGTCATTATATGTGTGGGTGGTTTAGCAACCATTGGTTATTTAGAACTAGCGGCGAGCTTTCTCTATGGTCATTTAGGGCATGCCCTGCCGGAAGTTTACCAAGCGACCCCAGCCAATGTATTAGTGGGTTTCTTTTCTGCCATTTTAGATAACATTCCTGTCATGTTTGCGGTTCTCACGATGGATCCTTCTATGACGGAAGGCCAGTGGCTATTGGTCACCCTTACTGCCGGCATAGGTGGAAGCCTCTTATCCGTTGGCTCCGCTGCGGGGGTTGCCCTAATGGGTCAAGCACGAGGCTTCTATACCTTCTTTGAACATTTGAAATGGACCTGGGTGATCCTATTAGGCTACATTGCCGCCATCGCCTGTCACCTGTGGCTAAACGCTGACTTATTCCATGTGGCTTTGAAATGAATAAATATCTCCATCATTTAGATTTTTATACGGTCATGTACATTATTCTGACCTTTGCTATCGGTATTGCCTATATCAATCATCGTTTTATCCGCATGCAAACCACTATCGCCATTATGGTATCCTCTCTCATATTGTCTTTTGCCTTTATTATCTTTGGTCGCTATGGAATGAATGGCTTTGAAGATCAATTAGCTGATACCCTTTCACGCATTGATTTCCATAAACTACTTATGAATGGCATGTTGAGCTTTCTGCTATTTGCTGGCGCTATGACCGTGGAATTCAATGATCTTAGGGAATATAAATGGGAAATTGGTACCCTAGCTAGCCTTAGCACTGTCGCTTCGACACTTATCGTCGGTACGGCCATCTACTTTTTACTCAATGCCCTGAATATACATATGCAATTTATTTATTGCTTATTATTCGGTGCCCTCATATCACCTACGGATCCCATTGCTGTATTAGGCATGTGTAAAGAAGTCAATGCCCCCCGCGGCTTAAATACCTGTGTTGCTGGAGAATCTTTATTTAACGACGGTGTGGGTATCGTCATCTTTTTAACGATTTATCAAGTGGCTTTTGCTAGTGGGCAACCCACCTGGGAACAAGTGGTGGGCCTATTCTTCCAGCAAGCAATTGGTGGTATTATTTATGGTATCTTTCTTGGGATTGCAGCCTACCGTTTAATGCGCTCCGTGGATGATCATAAAATTCAAATCCTCATCACCATCGCCATCACCACGGGTGGTTATGCTCTAGCTGAAGCTTTAAATATATCTGGGCCTTTAGCCATGGTAGTGGCAGGCATCTTTATTGGTAATCGTGGGCGTAATTTTTCAATGTCGCAAAAGAGCCGTGAAAGTTTAGATACCTTTTGGGAAATCATTGATGAAATTCTTAATGCTGTGCTCTTTTTATTGATTGGTTTTGAATTATTAATACTTCATATATCCAAAACAGAAATCATGGCAGCAGTAATCGCTATACCTGTCGTACTGGCTGCGCGCTATATCACGGTTAGTGTACCTATGTCGGTCTTCAAAATATGGCGTCGCTACAGCCCACATACCGTTAGTGTCATGGTTTGGGGTGGTTTACGCGGGGGGCTGGCCGTGGCCCTAGCCTTAGCTCTACCTGCAGGCAAGTACCGTGATCTAATATTAGCCATGACCTATGCCGTTGTAGTTTTCGCCATTGTGATTCAAGGCTTAACCATTAAGCCTCTGATCAAACTCACAAAAGAAGAAGGTTGATCGAATTATAGTCAACCCGTTAATTATTCTAACTTTTTCCTTGATTTTAAAGGACAAATCTGTTAAATTTTTAGCCTAATGGAACAACAAGTTCCCCATATAATAAATATTTAACTCGCCACCATCCCAATAAATTTAAGGCAACATTATGCGTATGATAAAATTGTTCATGAAAATATTGTGTTTAACCTTGCTAGCCACTTCGGTGTTTGCAAATATAAACACGAATAAAGGAAACCAGAAAATTCAATTGCCCCAGCATACTGCAGGCCACCTTAATGTTCCCATTAAAGTAAATTATCAAGGCAATGACCTAACCATTACTAATATTAGTAAAAAAGAATTTACCTTAAATAACGCTTTTCTTTCCATCATATCGAATAGCAGTATAAAGTCCATTCAAGGTCAAGGCACATGGCAGGTACTCAAACAATGGGGCCAAGCAAATCAGCCTAACGGCGAAGGCATTCTTTATCTTTATAAAACGGGCAAAAATACCCATACTTTAGCGCCGGGCCAAAACATTCATTTAACAGTAAACACCAACTCAAATATTCATGCCGTGCAACTTTATGCGGATCCTTTAGTACCTGTGCAAGCCAAATTCACCGTTACTGATGGTCCAAGCACCACGATTAATATTTGCAATGATTCCACCTCCTCAATTCCTCTGACTAATATGCAATTGGATTTTAGTTACCAAGGTAACATTACCAGCATTTGGGGAACCCCTTGGATGAACTGGCAAATTCAACAACCGGTTTCAGGTCAATACCAATTAACGGGGGGCGCTAATTCTTCTTATGCACCTGACCCTACCTGCAGCAATCCTATGACGGTACAATTCACCCCAACAGCCGGCGCACCTGACCCCAGTGACTTCACTCTAATGGCTGCAGGTGGTACCCCTATCGGTGATGGCAACTTAGCAATTACCCTGCCCACATCGCCCTACAGTAACGCGGCAAGTCCTACTATCACCGTGGTTGGCATGGGTGAGCAATACCAAAAAACCCTAGCTTGGGGACAAGCTTGGAGTTTGCAGGATTTAGTCCCTGGAAAATATTTAGTATATACCTCACGCCTTAACGATGGGACGCACTTTGCTTATGCTAAACCTCAAAGCACCACAGTGGTGGATCAACAAACCAACCCTATTAACCTAGTCTACGCTTTATGGCCTACGGGTAGCGTGCAAGTGAATTTAGCTAATGCACCTCAAAGCAGTGAACCTGTACGTTTTTCAAATGTTAAAACGGGAACTTACAATGTTACAGCAAAAGACAATCAAACCATCACACTGCCTGCTGGTAGTTATGCAGTAACCTCAACAGTAATGGGCTATTCAGCAACGGCTACGCCCAACCCAGTATCCATTGCCCAGGGACAAAATGCCTCTCTCAGTTTAACTTATACCAAGCAAGCTGATAATTTTTATGTGGGTTACTTCCAATCTTGGTCTTCACCCTATGCCAGCAATGGCGCTGATACGGATTTAGCTCATTTGCCCAGTTATGTAAATTACGTTGATATTGCTTTCATGCAACCTGATGCAACCTATGTGGCCGGCAGTTATGATTTATCCGGCACAGGCATTCAAACATCCTATAGCGGCCAAGTATTAAAACAAGCTATTGATGCATTGCATGAAGCACAACCCAACACGAAAATTTTAATTTCCGTAGGTGGTGCCACCTATACCAATTGGGATGACATTAATATCCAAGCTATCGCAGATTTAGTAAAAGATTTCGACTTAGATGGTGTGGACATTGATTTTGAACCTGCGGATCCAGGCTGTACCACCAATAATGGGACCATTTCTTGTAGCATCGATTCCCAGTATCAATCCATTGTGGATGGCATTCGACAAGCTTTACCAAAGCCTTATATTGAATCCATCGCGGCATTCAGTGTCGGTGCCTATGGTGAAGGTCAGTGGGCCAATGCCCAACCTGTTTCAGCTCACACGGGCCAAGTACTGCCCTTACTACGTTCATCAGCGGCATCTGACCTTGATGTGATTAATGTCATGTCCTATGACGCCAGCGATGCCTATAACCCAGAACAAGCCTTAGCGGCCTACCAAAACTATTTCCCAGGTGGCATTATTGCCATGGGTGTGGAAGTGCCACCAGAATCCTGGGGTGGCCATGTGTATAACCTGCAACAGGTAGCCAAACTCACGGCGGCTTCAATGAAAGATGCAGGCAGCAATAATAACCCTGCTGGCATGATGATTTGGAGTTTGGACCTTGCGCCAAGCAATCCCAGCCCCTCTAACCCCAATGCACAAATGATGTCGAGTTTGATTTGTGGTGAAATGGGCTTGGGGAATTGCCAAGATCCCCTATTTCCATAGTCATCCCTCCCCCCTTGAAGAAGCCTTCGAGGGGGAACCCTATTTGCTTATTCGCCACAGGAAGATCATGATCCCATTGTTAAACAAGGACCTATTGCTTTAACCTGATTTTCTTGCTTGAAGGGTATGTAATACAGCTCCAATTACTGGAGCTGTACTAACATCAAAGACTAAAAGGCTAAACGAGTTATTAACACATTACGCATCCGTCTTTTTTAGAAGGCTCCATATTTCGCATAATGTCATAAATATCAATTTCACCTTCTAAGGCACTGAGAAAATCCTCCCTTCTTTCAGCATTCATTTCTTGTGCTGCTTGTTTCAAAGGACTTTGCTCACTGCTTCCCTCAGGAATATTTACATTTGCACCATGCTTAACAAATAATGCTAATAATAAATAAACATAGTCATTGTTATTAAACATACATGAACCTAATGCGGTAGAACGGAAAACATCAACATTAGCTAAAAGTTCATCTCTATAATAAGATGATTTTAAAATTCCATCAGCGAGTTTCAACCCAAGATAAATTTCCCTTTCAGAAGTATAATTTGTCATAGCCAACAAGCTTAAGATATTTCTATTACAACTGTCTTTACTATTCACATTTAATACTTTAGGCCATAATTGTGGATGGTTCTCAATAAACGTCATCAGTCTTTCTAACTTTGTATCTGAGTTAGTTGCCATATACTTGAATAATAAAGTCATGGCCTCTTCTATTCTGTCTATTTCTAATAATAACGTTAAAGCATTTATTAGAAACTCCTGGGGCTGGGCATCATCTCTTGCTCCTAGGCCAAACAGGGCTACTGCAGCGCGTGGTCCATGACCTCTGACGGCCTCTTTTAATGCAGAATTGAGTGTGTTGTCAGCTGCTTGAATAGCAGTTTCTCTGTAACCGTTAACCAACGTATTATCTGCGCCAGATTCACGTAATGCTTCAACCACAGCAACATTCTCAAAAAATACAGCCGTATGCAAAGCTGTACATTGCGCACTGTCTTGAACATGGTTTATGTCTCTTTTCATTTGATTAAAACTATTTAATATTGTTCTAACCATTAATGCTGCTCGTTGTGAATTTTCACCGTCTGAACACATAGCCAACACATGTAGAATCGTTCGACTCTGGGTTGTTTTTGCTAATAGCAACGCTGGTAAGTTAGCTTGAATAAGTCCTAAAACTAAATGGTTAGGCAGACTATTATCTTGAATATAATGCGCCATCATTTCCAGAGCATTTGTTAGGTTGCCGCGATTTATGCGACAGGCGATAACTTCTATCAATTGTTCAGGGTTAGAACCATCGGTTTGTTCTTCCCATTGAACTGTTGTTATATCCATCTGAGCACTTACTGCCGCAATAGTGTTTGAAACATCGGTCTCTGGCATTTCTGTAGCATTTGCGCCTAATCGGCGCATTGTGCCAGGTATTGATGCAGTACTTGCCACTGACTCATCATCCACTGGGCTAGCATGATCCTGCATGGTTCTCTGGATTTGGAAATTTCTAGAGTCGCTGGCTAAGTCACGTGGTGTTTTACCATTCCCGTCTCTCATGTCAATTAAAGGATGGGTAAACTGAGAGTACTGGGTAAGTAATAAATTGATTAAATCAACAATAGCTTCTTGTCCTTCTGGTGATTCATCTTTGCTTGCTGCCAACAGATGCAATAATGTTTGTCGTTGGAAATTAACAGCTTTATCTTGAATAAAAAGCATTATGTTTCTTGTTAAATACTTAGATAACGATGAATTATCTAAGCTAGGGTCCTTGAGATATTGTCCAATGAGATGCATGGCAAGGCCGATATTTCCAGCTTTGACGCAAGATTCAATGGCTTGTCTATATTTTGTTGTTACATCCCGTTCAGATTGAGAATAACAGGCAGATGAAGTTTGTGAGTGCATTAGATTTGATTCTCCTAAGTAAATTGATTTTAGAATATGAGCTGGCTTATTAATATTTGATGAACATTATCTTCTAACTTTCTGATCTAGTAGGCTAAATGTCTTCTTCTGCCATCTCGCTTTAGATTAATACTGTGTATTATACACAATCCATACTGGATTAAATTCTACCATATCCATATACCGTCGTCTGTCCGTAAAATTACTAATATTTGTCCTCACTTTGACTTACTCCAATGGAAACGTTAACCTCTATTCTTTAATCTACAGGCTCATCTGCTATGAAATCAATAACATCCCTGGCTATCTTTTGTGGTTCCCATTCTGGCAATCTGTCCACTTATACTCAAAATGCTGAGACCATGGGCAAAGCCTTCGTAGATGCTTCTGTTACATTAGTCTATGGCGGCGCGAAAGTAGGCCTCATGGGGGCCATAAGTGAAAAAGTCTTACAAGACAGCGGTAAAGTCATTGGCGTTATACCCAAATCTCTTGTGGATGTGGAATTAGCCCATGAAGGATTAACTGAACTTCACGTAGTAGATTCCATGCATGAACGTAAAGCCCTCATCGCCCAATTATCCGATGGTTTTATCATGATGCCTGGTGGTTCTGGTTCTTTGGATGAATTTTTTGAAATGTACACCTGGGGGCAGTTGGGATATCATGAAAAACCCTGCTGTATCTTAAACGTCGATGGCTACTATGATCATTTACTCGCCTTCTTGGATCACGCTACAGAGCAAGGATTTATGCGGGAGTCACACCGAGCAATGATCTTGGTGGACTCATGCCCCGAGAAGTTAATGAAAAAAATCTTCGCCTATACCCCCCCCGCCGATAAGAAATGGATAAAAACTACGGAGTCTTAATGCAAGCGTGGCATTAAAACCCAGTGCTTTCTCTAAGAAATTTCTTTAAACGTTTGTCATATAAGCTTCGTGCAGAGCTAATTCTTCATCGCTGGCCTTGATGACTTTGGTGGGTGTTTGCTGCTGCAGAGGCGCTGAACTTATTGTGGGCTTGTTGCTTTCCTGAGGAGCTCCCTCAGCAAACAATGTACTCTGTCCACCCGTCATAAACAAATAGACTTGAGCGAGGATTTCCGAATCCAGTAAAGCACCATGCAATTCACGATTGGAATTGTCAATCTCATAACGTTTACATAAAGCATCCAAGCTGTTTCTCTGGCCAGGGTGCTTTTTGCGCGCCATTTTTAAAGTGTCGACGACGGAACAATATTCTTCAATTTTTTTCTGTGTTTTATTATGAATGCGTAACTCATAATTTAAGAATTCTAAATCAAAAGGTGCATTATGAATGATGACTTGAGAATTTTGCAAATAATCCAAAAAGTCTTGCATAACCTCAGCAAAAACCGGCTTGTCTGCTAAAAAACTCTCACCAATACCGTGAACGGCATAAGCACCAGGATCAACAGAACGTTCTGGATTGATATAAACCTGAAAGTTATTACCTGTAAGACGTCGATCGATTAATTCAACGGCACCGATTTCAATAATCCGGTGGCCCTTTGATGTACTTAGCCCCGTGGTTTCCGTATCTAAAACAACCTCACGCATTTTGATCCAATTCTCTTTGTTTTTGCAGTAAATCTTCAATGGCTTTGTTTGCTAGAGCATCAGCTTTCTCATTTTCAGGATGTCCACTATGCCCCTTCACCCAATGCCATTCAATTTCATGATGTTCTGTTTCTTGGACTAAGCGCTCCCAAAGATCGGCGTTTTTAACGGGCTTTTTGTCGCTGGTTCTCCAGCCATTCTTTTGCCAATTATGAATCCACTCCGTAATGCCTTTACGCAAATATTGAGAATCCGTAGTTAACTCTACTTTGCAAGGGCGCTTTAAGGCAGACAGCCCCATTATGGCGGCCATTAATTCCATACGATTATTTGTGGTGGTGACTTCAGCTCCATAGAGTTCTTTATCATGGCCTGAAAAACGTAATACCGCGCCCCAACCTCCCGGCCCAGGATTACCACGACATGCGCCATCGGTGAAAATTTCTACTTTATCCATGTTGTCATCCTATGTTATCCCGAGTGGTGGGTTCAACAACCCCTTGTTTCATTCTCACGGATTGTTTCTTAAAATCTTGGCGAATGGGAGTCAGCCCCCTTACGGTTTTGCGCGCCACTATACCGTATATGTTACCAAAGCTAGGCAATAAAAGCTTGCCTAGATATTCAATGAAAGCATAACGGCTTATTATCCAAGAACGTCGCGTGCCAGGGCAATAACAAAGCTTATTATGCTGTAATAGTTCAAAATCCATGGCTTCTAGCCAATGTTTTACTCGCCCATGGGAGTGAAAGGGATGGACTGGCGGCAATAAGGTTTTGCCCAGGCCCAAAAATTTCTCCAAGCCCCAATTAGCGTAAGGATTAAATCCCAGGATCAACACCCTTCCCTGCGGAATAAGTATTCGATGCACTTCTTCCAATAAATGCTCAGGCGCTTTATGATATTCCAGACTGTGGGGCAAAAAAACTAAATCAACGGAAGCTGTGGCAATGGGTAACAATTCATCATCGCAAGTAATGGTTTGAATAGTGGACTTAGCTTGATTTTGACAAATGGCCACATAATGATGGGCGATAGGCGATTTTTCCAGCCAATCAACACATTGTGGTTGACCCAATTGCAGCAAATAATAGCCAAAGACCCGTTGTAATTGAGCATGCATCCATTCTTGCTCGCAAGCATAGGCCACACGACCTAAACGCGTTTGATACCAATGGCTCAATTGTCCATTCATGCCCATACCCTATTGATCCCTTTTTCGATCCATGTCAGCATAATCCTATGTTACACATTAAACCAATCCCTGCCTTCCATGACAATTATATTTGGTGTCTAGTGGATGATACTAGTAGTCATTGCCTAATTGTTGATCCTGGTGATGCGAACCCCGTCATTCAAACCCTAGAAAAAGAAGGCCTGCTGCTTCAAGGCATTCTTCTTACCCATCATCACCATGATCATGTGGGTGGCGTAGAAGCCCTTTTAAAGCAATATCCCGCCATGGTCTACGGTCCCGCTAGGGATGGCATAGCGGGCATGCTTAACCATCATTTAGTGGAAGGTGATATCTTCCAAATCATGGGGCTGGATTTTCACGTCATGGAAATCCCTGGTCATACCTTGGGACATATTGCTTATTTTAGTGAAGGCATGCTCTTTTGTGGCGACACCCTCTTTCTTGCCGGGTGTGGGCGACTGTTCGAAGGGACGGCTGAACAAATGCAAGACTCTTTGAACAAAATCACGTCACTGGTTGATGATACTCAAGTTTATTGTGGTCATGAGTATACCGAAAATAATTTAAAATTTGCTCAGTTGGTAGAACCTGATAATAAAAACATACAGACACGTCTGGTACAGGTACGCCAGCAACGTGAAAAGAATTTACCCACTGTACCTGGGTTACTGTCATTAGAGAAAGAAACTAATCCTTTTTTACGTTGCCATCTACCCCAAGTAAAACGGGCGGCGGAAGCTCATTCCGGTGAAAAGTTAAACAAGTCCGTGGATGTTTTTCGTATCCTTCGCCAATGGAAAGATCATACTTCTTGACCCCAAAAGATTCAGTCCTTACTATGCACCAATGAGAACAACATTGCGGACCCATCCCATAAGAATTTTCCTGTTGCTGATCCTGATTTTTATCTGTCCGGGTTTGGGCTCAGCTAATTATTTTGAAAAATTTGCATTAAGCCCACAAAATAAACTTGTGCATTCAGCCCCAACATCTAATGATCTTTGGGCGCAACTACGGGATGGCATTGATATCCCTGAATCTTGGCAGAAACAACCGGCCGTTCAAAAAGAAATTGCTTGGTACATGAACCACCCCAAATATCTTTATGTCATGAGCAAACAAGCAGCGCCCTATCTCTACTATGTCTATCAACAAACCACACTACGAAAATTACCCGTGACCTTGGCTTTTTTACCTTTCATTGAGAGCGCTTATAATCCTTGTGCCGTTTCCACCCAAGGGGCGGCAGGTCTTTGGCAAATCATGTCTAGCACTGGCTCTGGCTTTGGCGTGAAGCAAGATTGGTGGTATGACGGACGTCATGATGTAGGTGCTAGCACGGGCGCTATGTTGGATTACTTGGCATATTTAAATAATTTCTTTAACCAAGATTGGTTGCTAGCCTTTGCCGCCTATGACGCCGGCGACGGCACGGTAAAAAGAGCCATGAAACACAATGAACGTTTAGGTAAACCTACAGATTTCTGGTCCCTGCATTTACCCCATGAAACAGAATATTATGTACCTAAATTAGTAGCTTTAGCCATGATCGTGAAATACCCCAATCGCTACCCCATGAAACTCTACCCCATTAAAGCCGAACCTTACTTAGCACAAGTTAATCCTGGCTCACAAATTGATTTGACCACCGCGGCCAAATTAGCCCATATTTCACTCTCAGATTTATATCACTTAAATCCAGGTTATAAACGTTGGGCGACGGACCCCAATGGGACCCAAAGCTTATTCATACCCACGGCTAATGTAGATGAGTTCGAAAGTAATTTGGCAAAACTACCTAGAAGCAAACGAGTAACCTGGCAGCATTACAGGGTAAAACAAGGCGATGTATTAGGCACCATTGCCCATAATTTCCATACTTCCAGTGAAACCATTAGTAAAGTAAATCATTTGAAAAATGATAATTTACATATCGGCCAATCCCTCTTAATTCCTCAAAGTAAAAAAATACCCAAAGACATGCCCAGGGATTTAAATGTACAGTGCCGGGCTGTTCATGTACCGAGTAAGCCAGGGCCTCGATTAATTCATTACAAAGTAAAGCATGGCGATAATCTATGGAGCCTATCCAATCGTTACCATATAAAACCCGCCGAAATACGCTTTTGGAACCACCTGGGATACCACCAAGACATACATAAAGGGCAACCCTTAACTTTATGGGTGAAACAAAACCCAGAACATTTTATTTACCCTAACTATGCCCTCAGCACGTTTAATCATGAGGTACAGTCGGGTGATAGCCTTTATAGTATTGCTAAAAGATTTTCTACCACAATGGATTTATTGAAAAAAGCCAATAACTTGTCAAAAGATATGATTAGGGTAGGACATGTTATTAAAGTACCAAAACATTATTCTTCAAATCTCCACTTGGATTTGAGCCCAGGCGTAAAAGGTCATGAGGACTATCAGCTCACCTATACAGTGAAAAAACACGATACCCTTTCACAAATCGCAGATTATTACAAAGTGAGCACTCATGAATTAGAAGCATGGAATCACATAACCCATAACACCATCAAGCCCCATGAGAAATTAATTATTTATACGAATAAGCCACCCTTATAAATATGTTTTCATTAAGGCCCCATGACTTTTCGCTAATCATATAAAAAACATTTCGCCCAGTGTTCCTTGGAAAAACCGCTACTTTTTGGATATTTTTTTCTACATTGTCCCATGGCATGAGGACAACGGGGATGAAAATGACAACCTTGAGGTGGGTTTGCTGGTGAAGGCAATTCGCCTTGGATTCCTTGAAATGCATGACGCTTCTCAATACTAGGCACAGCAGCTAATAAGCCTTGTGTATAGGGATGCTTTGCCCCTTCAAGGACTTGTGATATGGGCCCTTGCTCCACAACACGCCCCAAATACATGACCGCCACTTCATGAGCAAGATAAGCCACCACCGAGATATTATGCGTGATAAATAAATAGCTTAGTTGCAGTTCATCTTGTAAATCTCGCAATAAATTTAGTATTTGTGCCTGCACTGAAACATCTAATGCACTGGTAGGTTCATCACAAATAATTAATTTAGGATCCACTGCCAAAGCTCGGGCTATACAAATCCGCTGCCGTTGACCACCAGAAAATTCATGAGGATAACGTTGCAGACTATCTCGTGGCAAACCTACTTGGTCCAATAATTGTTGGATTCGTATCATACGTTCTGGGCTATTCTTATAGCGTCTTTGTGCTTGCATTCCTTCAGCGATAATGGCTTCCACCATCATACGGGGATTTAATGAAGTAACAGGATCTTGAAATATGAATTGCAGATCACCGCGTAGAGGTTTCAGTTGATTGTAAGATAAATCATTCAACACATATTCTTGATACTGAATATTACCTTCTGTGTTCGGCAGCAATTGTAAAATGGCCTTGCCTACGGTAGTTTTCCCACAACCTGACTCCCCCACTAAGGCTAACGTTCGCCCCGTTTTCAAGTGAAGAGAGACTCCATCAACTGCTTTTACGTGCCCTATAGTGCGTTTAAGCAAGCCTTTTTTGATGGGGAAATACACTTTCAAATCTTTTGCGCTTAATAAATTCTCAGGGTCATTCGTCAGGCCATTACGTGCCTTTTGGTTGTCATCACTATCTAATTGCATAAAAAGATTTTTATAATGATCATCATAGATATGACAGCGTACTTTATGTTGAGCATTGGGCCATTTAGGCAATATGTTACGACAAGTATCTTTCACATAAGGACAACGTGAAGCAAACCGGCATTTTTCAAAGACTTCTGTCAATGGCGGCACGATGCCTTTGATAGTTGCCAAGGATTCATTGCGCTTATGAATGTTGGGCAAACTCTTAAATAGTTGCTGGCTATAGGGATGTAATGGATTTTTAAAGAAGTCGTCAGCGCTGCCCTCTTCGACAAGATGCCCGGCATACATAATGCCTACACGATGAGCCATTTGTGCTACTACAGCTAAGTCATGGGTTATCAATAAAATACTCATACCTTTTTCGCGCTGTAAGTCTTGCATGAGCATTAAAATTTGAGCCTGGATGGTGACATCTAAGGCTGTGGTAGGCTCGTCGGCAATAAGAATATCCGGCTCACCAGCCAGTGCCATGGCAATCATCATGCGTTGGCGCATACCGCCTGATAATTGATGGGGGTATTCATTGAGACGACGCTGAGCATCAGGAATGCCTACTTTGACCATTAACTCAAGCATGCGTGCCTTGGGTCGGCTTAAACCAAGATGCAGACGCAATACTTCAGACATCTGCTGCCCAATGGTCATCACAGGGTTTAAGGATGACATGGGCTCTTGAAAAATCATGGCAATGGATTTACCACGCAAAGGTCGCATATCGGCTTCGGGCAATTGAAGCAGATCCCGCTGTTCATACAAAATCTCGCTATCACCCATAATCCATGCGTCATCTGGTAATAATTGCATAATAGCGCTAGCGGTTAATGATTTGCCACAACCCGACTCCCCTAGCAAAGCATAGGTTTCGCCGGGGCGAATGCTCAAATTTAGACCGTCCACGGCAGGAGAAACACCATTTGATGTCTCAAATCCGAGCTTGAGGTCTATAATATCTAGTATGGAATCAGACATGTAACTTCACTCACCGTTTCTGGGTTGAGTGTAGTTTGGCGGCCCCCTGATGGCAAGCAGACACAGAGGAAATTGTTCTTGAGAAATGTAAAAATAAAATGGAAAATATTTTTATATAGCATGCTATTTCTTGGCTTGCTCATCGCTCTATTCCCTTATTTACTAGAAAAAAGCATTGTTTTTTACTTAAGGCATGCGGGTTACGTTAGTTCACAAATAGAAATTCAATATGTCGCGCGCAATACCTTGCGTTTCACCGATATCCATTTTGAAACCACCCGAGATGATAATGTAAAAATAGAAATAGACACGCCTGCTATTGACGTCCGCTATAGTCTTTTATCTTTGCTTGAAGGTCGCGTAAAAAATATAACAATACCTCGTTTTGTGGTCAATGTGCGGTTGCCTGATGTAAAAACGGCAGAAGCCATTGAAAAAGACATTGTTCGTTACAAGGCTAATTACTTGCCTTTTAATCACATTAATATCGATAAATTTGCCCTCGCCATCCATTACCCCCATAAGCCACCAACCCTTGTTACGGGAAAAATTGCTCTTAAACGTTATGGCAATAATAAATTACAAAGTAATAGCCATATAGAAATGGTTTCGCCCTACATTGCAGAATTGAATTTAAAAGAAATGACCACTTTCAATAAAGATTCCATCCATGCGGTAATAAACCCCAAGTCTTATTTAATCTTCTATCAACCTCGCCTAGGTGAGGCACTGTTTAAAGAATTAAAAGTAGATTTCTTACTTTCGGATTTATCCATTAGCTACAAAGACCCAAAGAACCCTATATATGCAACAAAAATGAACTTCAAAATTAATCCAACCAATTTTCATAACCCCGTAATTCCCGGTTCACTGGGTGAAGTTAACTGCAAATTCAACAGCCAATGGAGTCCTGCGAAAAACCGTTCCAGCTACAAATTCAAAGGTTTGGTCAGTTTTATAAGTCTGCCTAGTTTAGGCATGAGTATGAGTGGATTAAAATTAAATGTGGAAGAATTAAAATTATTAAAAAACCAATGGTCTCTCAATGGAAATTACAATATCGATAAAATTGATATATCAGGTAATAATATTGAACTACCTACTCAAATTCACGGGAAGTTCGTGTCCGACCCCACGGGCGCAAAAGGCATTTTTCAAATCCAGCAAAAAGACCACCGTATTATTGGTCAAGGGGAATGGGGTCAGGATTTCATTCAACGACAAGGAAAATTATTATATCAACTGCAAACTCAGGATTTTTCTTCTGATCCAGCTAATTTAAACCAAGTTTTTCCATTGCTCTGGCATAGTACAGTAGTGACACACGGTCGTCTACGCTCATTGGGTAAAATTACTTGGAAAAGATTAGGCGATACATTAAACATTAATAGCCAATTCAATATTCAAGCCTTAGATGTGGATGGTGAAGTTGGTTCATTAAAATTTTCAGGTCTTAACACTGACATGAAATTTACGCAATTTTATCCTCTAAAAAGCTTACCGAATCAAAAAATAAAAATTAAAAAAATTGAAAAAGGTATAAATGTAAATAATGTCCTGGCCACCGTTCATGTGGAACAAGAGAAAGGCTTACAATCTCGCTTGCGATTGGATAACATTAGCGCCGACTTTGCTGGGGGACGCTTAGGTATTGATCAGATTACTCTTGACCCTGATGAAAATATACGTCGATATACTATTGTGTTAAATAAATTAAAACTTGGTGAGTTATTGAAATTCTTCACCGTGAAAAACTTAACAGGTACAGGCGTCTTATCTGGGGATTTACCCATTGTTATGACACGTGATGGGATTAATATTGATAATGGTTTCATTGCATCGACTCCTGAAGGTGGAGTGATTCGTTACACACCCAAAGACATGCCTGATATAGTGAAGATTGAAGGTCAGAAGGAAGATCTAGTAAAAGATGCTTTGGCCAATATTCATTATCAAGATTTGAAAATTCACTTAAACCATACGCCGGATAAAACTCATTTAATCTTGCGATTCCGTGGTTTTAATCCCGATGTGATATCCGGGATTCCTATTCTCATCAATCTAAACTTAGTTGGCCGCATAGACGCTCTCTACGCTTCTGGCGTTGTCGCTCGGGATTTAGAGCGCTCCTTGCAAGGTGGTATTCGTTCTACGCGCAAAAACCCTTTAATTATCAACAAAACCGTTAAAGTTAAGTCTGTTAAGACCGATTAACTCTATATAGGGAAAAAGTCTTAACCATTGTTTTCGGACAATTGTATTTATAAACAAGGGCTTAGAGGTATGCTATGGGGATCAAAATCGCCCTCTTACTCATCATAATGGGGCTTACATCAGCCTGTACGGTGCAATTAAAAGCGCCGGAGAAGCCTATTACCATTAACCTCAATGTTACTGTGGAGCATGAGTTAGAATTGCAAGTATCTAACGATGTGAATGAACTCTTTGATGATAACCCCGACTTATTTTGATGTAAGGATGAAAACCCCATGAAATGGCTTACTTTACTCATATTCCTCCTTGCCTTAAGCTTTACACAAGCCTATGCTATTGATATACATCAAGCTAAAAATCAAGGCTTAATTGGCGAACAAGCCAATGGCTATTTGGGTCTCGTAAAAAATGATTCGTCTCAAGACGTGAAGCAAATAGTGGAAGATGTTAACGCCAAACGCAAACAAAAATACAAAGAAATAGCCGAGAAAAACCAAACCAACCTAGAAGAAGTACAATCCATTGCCGGTAATATCGCCATGACTAAGACTAAACCAGGAAATTATTACAAAGATCAGGGTAAGTGGGTCAAAAAATAGCCGCCTTGTTTCCAGGCTTTTACTCCGTCATACTACGCGCCATAACAACCATATCAGTGGCGTACCCCCATGGAAAAAAACTCACTTTCCCCCCTGGGCTATTTTATCTGCCTCTTAGGTGCCCTCTATTATTTCTATGAAACCCTCCTAGAAATGGCCCCTACAGCCATGGTGCAACCCCTGATGGCCAGCTTTCACAGCACAGCCGTAGAAGTGGGATTTCTCGATACCGCCTATTTTGTCACTTATGCCCTCTTGCAAATCCCCGGTGGTGCACTGCTAGATCGCTTTGGAGCAAAAAGATTAATGCCCATAGCTGCTAGCTTCTGTTGTCTTGGATTATTTTTCTTTGCCCATACTCACAGCTATACTATCGCTATTTTCGCCCGCCTATTAACAGGGTTAGGTGGCGCCTTTGGTCTAATGGGTGCGATGTACATCGTTTCACAATGGGTGCCTAATCGACGCTTAACCTTTTTCCTTGGAATGACCATCACCATTGGACTTTCAGGCGGATTATTACAAGCACCTACACAGTGGTTAGTGAGCCAGGAAGGTTGGCGTTACACCATGAACTTCATAGCCACCTTAGGTGCTGTTATGGCAGTCTTGATGTTTTTCATTATTAAAGATAACAACCCAATTCAAGATAGAATGCCCTTATGGCGTAACCTCTGGGTAAAATTAAAGGGCGCCATAGGTCAGGGTCAAATTTGGCCCATTGCACTTTATGGTGCGCTTATCTACGTCCCTACGGGCACCCTTGGAGCCCTCTGGGGCATTGAATTTTTTAAAGCATATTACCCTCATTATGGCGCAACCCATGCAGCCAATATTAATGCCATGATCTTCCTCGGCTGGCTATTGGGAGCCCCCTTAGCCGGGTTATTAGCTGATTATTTCCAACGACGCAGGGCTGTGATCATCATTGGCGCAACTGGCGCTTTGCTTTGTCTCTTGACTATGGGATTAACCACCAATATTCCTCTAGGGTTGATGTACAGCGTTGTATTATTACTAGGACTTTTTTCCAGTTGCAGTGGGATTACTTTTGCTTTGGCATGCCAAGTTTCAGCAGAAGGTTCTTCAGGCAGTGCCATCGGCTTCACAAATATGATGGCCATTATTCCCAGTATCGCTCTTTCACCCTTATTTGGTTGCATATTGGATTATTATTGGCGCGGCGCTATAAGTAACGGCGCACATGTTTACAGCTTAAGCGCCTATCAGCGAGCCATGACTTTAGAATATTTTGCAGTGGCCTTAGCGTTACTGTTAGCCTTTTTCTATATTAAAGAACCCAGCGTCCCCTAACATAAACAAGCTTACTACCTGTAACTCCTCATAACGATTGCTCTACCCGCTTGTTCTTGGCTGCGATCAACGATATCACTTATTTGATAGATCAAATCATCAATCAGATTCATCAGAAATCTAGCCTGTGAACGAATAGTTTCATAGGTTCTTTCCCTATCATCAAAAACCAGAGAATGAATGGCATGATTACGGTAATCAACAATATCTTTTAGAATAGGCTCAAAAGCATTATGGAAACGATTTTCATGAAATATCTCATCAACTTCCCTTTTATATTCTTTGGGCAGGGACTTAATCAATTCTTGTAAATGGCTCTTTACTTTAGACTTACCTAAAATGGATTGTATAACTTCGCCTAAAGCTATTAAATACCAATCTAATTCAAAGCGTGAACCCATGCTTACATTTATTTTTAGCCTAGCAATGGTCCAGACAAATTGTTTTACCATACGTAGCGATTCCATCAACGCAATAGAGCATTCATCAACTGTTTTGGTTTTTTTAATTACGTCGGGTACTTTATCTATACAGAGCCCAACACTTTTGAAATAATCATGTATATCATCAATGAACGAGGTCAACGATTCAGAGTCTGAGACATAAAAGGATACCAATTCTCTTCGAAGCCAAGTATTACAAGGTGTGGTGGAATAATTTTGGACGAATTTAAGCAGCAATATGGCAAAACTGTTTAATTGTACGAGCTTATCTTCATCATTGAAATAGGCCATTAAGGCTGCCATTAATTCTGCCTTATCTAGACAATGTATAATTATATTACGGACTTTTCTAAAAGCGCCAAAACAAAAAAACTGCTCATTTTCCAGCAGCCCCTCCCCCATGAGGTCCTTTTCTGCTTGACCTTGCTTTTCATTACCATAATTCAATGCGATTTCTGATCCCAAGGCATAGATAGCAAAAAGCCGTACTATGTAGGATGTTCTATGGCCATCATTCAT
>JAJFKN010000046.1 GCA_021773195.1 Gammaproteobacteria bacterium
AGCATTTCAGTAGTCATATAAAAAGAAAGAAAAAGCGATTGTCCACATTGCTTATGGAAAAATGCAGCGCCGACTTACTTTGCTATCCAAATCTCATCCTTGCTCTAAGCTCCATCGAAAAAAGTTTATTAAAAGCAGCCATAGGTGAAAGCGCATTTTGGGATAATTTACCACAAGATTACTTTGATGTGGTTTGTGGAGTTCTTGCCGATAATCATTATGATAAGACCCAAGTATTATCTATAGCTGCCAAAGAATTACTGCCAAGAGAAGCTGCCTGGGCTTATCTTTTTAGAAATCCAACGGAATTTGATAAGCTGCTGATGAAAGTTGAGGATGTTGACTCACCATATTCTAAAGGCCCTGCATTCTCTTTCATGGCAGATGATAATAGGCCAATGGTCTTAGGCTTTATCAGGAACATTCTAGGCGTATCAAGTGACCTATCTATCTTTGATGTGGTTAGACAGCATATGGGAAAATACCCAGTAGGAACGCCGACTGGTCCTCAACAGGAGGTGGCATTATTTTTCTACTTATTTATCGCCAATGTCAACGAGAAAGGAGCCAACTTGCAAAACATGGCGCCTTACCTAGAATACGTAACGCGTGATCAAACCACATTGCTAAGCGTAATTGATGCCCTTCCTGCTTTACTCCGTTATTTCTTAGTTACTTTATTAATGGCACCCTATCGTAACGCCCACCTTACATACCGTCTCTTTGAGTTATTTCCTGCTGCCATTGCCTTTGGTTCAGAAGGAGCAGCCAGTTTCATTACGGATCAATTCAGGCTAGAGGGTGAGAACAAAGTAATTAAGAAACTTGAAAAAACGATTAACGAATATTTCGCAAGCTGTAGTCAAAGTTATAAGCTATTCAAACTTGTTCAAGCATCATCGCCCCAAATAATGCCAAATACCCATGTTGCCGCATTGGAGGACCGAGTTGCGGTGCTCGAGGAGCAACTGCAAACAGCCCTAGCACGGTTTGAAGAACATGCCACATCAGCCACTACAGCGGCCCAGGAATTAACAGCAGATGTGCCAGAAACTATAATAGAAACTGCAGCGGATACATCAACACCACCTACAGAAAGTACTCAAACAGCAAGCGAAGCCTTAACGGCTTCCAGCAGCCCAGGCACCTTTGCTGGAACTTCCTCACCCTCGGAAGCTACAGCAGAAGAGGATTCTTATTGGTCTCAACTAATACATGAGCCCTGTAGTCTTCTGTAGTGAAAAAATGGGAGGCTGACTAATAGGTAGCCTCCTGATTAATGCTAGCGTTAACGCCCACAGGTAAACTCATCATCTGAAGCTTCGAAATCTTCACCATCACTGATTACACTATCCGTGCTTATATGGGAACCATCTTCTTCAGAATCAATACTTGGTACTAAATCGTCGAGTAAGCCGCTACTTCTAATTGCTGGCGTTGCGGATCTTCCTGGTGCAAAAAGACCTACCACAGCACTACCTGCAGAATCGGCAGCTTCTTCATCGGAGTCGGAACCCTCTTCTTCTGAAGCGGAAGCATCTTCTTCAGGGGAAGAAACATCAGCAAACCCAGAGCTATCATGGGTACAGGCAACACTTTCAGCAACACCTGCTGACTCGGAAACATCATCATCGGAGTCAGATGATGATCCACCATAGGTACGAGCAGCTGCAGTAGACCGAGCAAAGAGAGACATATCTATTTCTCTAGTTGGTTGTTGAGTAAGAATAGATTTAATTTTCTCAAGTCGCGCCATGACCACTGCATGTTCGTCGCTTTTTAGGTTTTTATAAGCCGCATCAATGCCTTGCATGAAGTCCTGTAACTTGCCTTCGTAATTGCTGTTTAAAATCAATAAAAACGTCCCTAAACTGTGACGTAATGGTTCCAACCACCCTTCAGGAGGCTCCTGCCTTACGGTGGCAACAAGCACAGCCATGATCGCTTCCATACCTCGTTCTGCATTCAGTAATCTTCCCAAGGAAAAATAGCATGTACCATGATTGGGTTCACGCACCCAAACATTGGCACCTTTTTCTAAAAGATATAACACCACTTCCGAATGCCCACCTTGCACCGCTAAATGCAAGGCACTGAAATCATCGTTGTCGGTCACATGGATATTGGTACCGCGTTCAACCAAGTCTTGCACTAGCGCTAGCTCACCATCGTGGCAAGCTTGCAAAAAAGCATTTTCAAAGCGGGTATTATCATGTCTTAACATATTCTTTCCCACTTAGTATTGGTTATTCTTAGCAATTCCAGGACCCTATCAACCCAGAATCTCCATGACCAGTCTATGGTGCATCAATATAAATGGCAAACGCCATGATAACCTATTGATTTTGAAATAGGATTGGATTGATATCAACCAAAAGTCCTGGCATAATGCTCATCAATTTAATATATACCGTTGGTAATACAATGAAAAAATTCATAACCATCACATTTCTTCTTAGTCTCTGCACCATGGGTTACGCTCAAACCGTGGATAGTAACGACAATGATTCACAAACCCAAGAACAAAATCATACTCACCAGCTATTAAAAGCAGCCGGTGCTGCCAGCATGGTGACTCAAGCCAATCATTGTTATGGCCAATACCATTCCCTCAACCAAGGTGTTGCTGGTAAAAAATGGTATCAACGCATGTCCAGCCATCCTGGCTCTAAAGCTATGAAGTTAACGGAAATGGATGCCTGCGGCTCTTCTGATGCCGTGACCAATGCCGTGCAGAAGTACAATAAAAAGCACGGGCAATTCAAAGCCAATCATCCCAAGTTCGCTAACTTAGAAAAAAAACGCCAAGCTGAACACGAAGGCCCCCTCGCTAAAAACTTTGCTGAGGCTCATCCACATTTCAAAAATAATCACAAAGTAACTGCCGAACTGGTGAAGCACCATAAAAAGCGCCGTCATCGTAAATTACGTCGGCACGGCATATAAAGGTATTGATTGGAATGTCGCTACCCGTGCTTCTATGGGTGGGGACTTCTTCTGAATCATTATCTGGCTCTAAACCATCAAGTAAACCGTACCTTCAGTGGGTAGCGTTACTGCCCCTCCTAGAGAAAACATACCTACCACAGCAACTTCTTCAATTGTAATGACGCAGGGAAAAGTGATACATTTCTAAAACAATTTGTATAAAGGACCCACTATGAAACTTCCCATCACCGGCCGTTGTTTATGTGGCCAAGTTAATTACGAAATTAATGCAGAACCCATGGCAATGGGTTTATGCCATTGTCGTTCTTGCCAGAAAGAAACCGGTTCATCCTATTTGCCCTGGTTAGCTGTATCCGATAATGCTGTTACGTCACAAGGTGATATCAAATGGTATAGCGCCGCCGGTGATAGCGGCCAACCCGTGCAGCGCGGCTTTTGCCCCAATTGCGGTTCTACGGTCTTTGGAAAACCCGAAGCCATAGAAGGCTTACGCAGTGTTGCTGCCAGCTCCTTGGACGACCCTTCCCTATTCCAACCACAAATGCAAATTTGGACGGAAGATGCTGCCCCGTGGACACATTTGAATCCTGACCTGGTGACTTTTGAGAAGAATCCGAAAAACTGATTGTTTTACTGTGGAAAGGATTGCGATGATTGGTGGGTCGTCAGCGACTCGAACGCAGGACCTACGGATTAAAAGCCCGCCAAGTCGTTTTAACCAGTTGAATAATATGTATTTTTAACTTTGGACGACCCATACAACCCAGCATTATACGGCATCAGCATGCTTTTAATCGGGGCAAAATCCAGACAGTTATTTTGTAACCCCCTTGGCTCAAAGAGTTGAGCCCAATCACTTGTCCAAGAACAAAAATATGTTATACTTGTATTACATGTAGTTCAGGAGCAAAAAGATGCTTTCTATCCGATTACCCAGTGAAACAGAAGAAAGGCTGACTACCCTATCTGAGAAGACTGGGCGCCCTAAAAGCTATTATATTCGTCAGGCCATTGATCAGTTCCTATCTGACAATGAAGACTATCTTTTGGCCATTAGCCGGCTTGAAAAACAAAACCCACGGATATCATTAGAAGAAATGGAGAAAAAACTTGGGCTGGACGATTAAGCTTGACAGTGATGTCGAAAAGGACCTAAAGAAAATCGATCGTCAAATGCAAAAACGCATTTTTAAATATATTAAAGAACGTATCGCTCCCGCTAAAGATCCAAGATAATTTAGAAATCCGTTAACAGGAAATCTCCTCAATTTGTGGCGTTATCGCGTTGGTGACTACCGGATTCTAACTAAGATTGAAGATAATATTATGACTGTTTTGGTTATTGAGATCGGACATAGAAAAAACATCTATAAACATAAACAAAAAGGGACTCCGGAGTATCAAGACTGATTGTAAAAGCTTTGGTTTATCTCGCCAGAATGACCAAGCGAATCGGGGCACATACCATTGACTTATTTTTGAGCACCCCATATAATGAGGTCCTTGCATATTTGTCTATATCAATACAAATGCTAACAAATACGATAACTAATTGAAAAATTTAAGATCAAGCATGTACCAACAATCACTCCAACGCAATCTCATCCACCTTAATGGGCTGGCAGCAGATACGGAACTCTGCACAAGAGCCATGGCAAAGATAAATGATATTACAGATATGCCCTCACATTTTAGAGCCATGACACCTGAAACACCCGAAGAAGCTGAAAGAGCTATACATCTTTGCCTCCATACTTATTTATTTCAATATGTCAGAAAAGAGCTATTAACAGAAAACCAACGTTCGAATAAACTTTATCGATACTATTTTTCAATGGATAAGTACTTAGTTGATGGTGCTGAACTTTCAGATGAAACGATTGCGGCCCTTCAGTTGATCATAGATATTATGGTCGCCAGCCGCGATTCCATGGGATTCCTCGAAACCTTATTTTTATCAGCAAGAATAAAATACAACGCTTGCCCCGATTCTTTCGACAAAACAATAGAATGTTTCTTTCATCTGCAATTTTTAACATGCGGTGATGATTTTGGCCTTCCTTGGCCCTGCCCTCCTATCGTTGAACTTTTACAGACCTTAAAGCAACATGTAGCAACCTATGCTTTTGAAACAGTCAGAGATTTTTTCTATTACAACTACATTCAATTCCTTCCTCATATTCAAACTGAACTTCTTAGTGTAAAAAATTCGATTCCTGGGCAGCACCGACAATACTGTATTTCAGTATTTGAAGACATCCAATCCAGTCAAAAAGGGAATTTTAGCTGGCGCCAGAAAGAACCACCTCATTTAACCGGCTCAACAGAAATTCGTTCGCTTTATCGTCATTTAACTTTAGCTTTATCGGACGACATATATATTTCGTTGCGCAGCATAAGCAATCAACGAATTGAGCAAGGGTTTGTCTTAAAAATGCGTCCATTCCGAATGGCATGCAAAAAAGTTTGGAATGAAGAAATTATGGGCTGCTCAGAGCCTGATTATTTTCTTGAGTTTTTCAAAGAGCAGGCAAAAACTTCAAAACTAGCGTGTCGGA
The DNA here is from genome assembly GCA_021773195.1 of Gammaproteobacteria bacterium. Classification (GTDB taxonomy): domain Bacteria; phylum Pseudomonadota; class Gammaproteobacteria; order JAKBBU01; family JAKBBU01; genus JAJFKN01. The sequence goes on from JAJFKN010000046.1 coordinate 5,508, forward strand.
TACTGGGGCGACTTGAAGAATTAATATCATTTAACTCTGATGATGATTATGACCTTAATGGGCCAGAAGCTAAGATATATGACGATGAAGTTGTTGCCACTGTTTATTGGCTACGCGCACTTCCTCTACCTCTATATAAACATGATGATCAGGCGCGGCATGATACATTCTCGCGTTTAAAAGAGATAGCGCCCTATCACGCTAATCTAGAGTTAAAGCAGATAATAACTTGCCTCCTATTGCTCAGCTCAACCAGAGCCAATAATATAGGTAGCTTGCCCAGAGAAGTCCTTTTCCAAATTATTGATATTTTTATTGAAAGAAACTATCACAAACCGAATCATATTGAAAAATTTATGCCCATAGGACAATATGCAAATCTTATTGCAGGCGCAACATTTAAGCCACAATCGCCTATTGGTGAACAAATTGAAGAATGTAAAAAAGCAATCTGTTTATGGCATCCTCGTGGCAATGAGCTCAGCTTCCGTTAAAGTAATGTGAACTAAAAGCTAACGGTACAAATCATTATCTTTCTGTATAATAGAGCCTTGGTAATCCTTGTCTCTATATAAGGTCATTTTGCCAAATTTCTCTAATTATGTCTGGTACAGTTTATTGGGAGCAGGTCAATAGTATTATAGCCTGGGCCAACTGCTGTTTAAGTTTTTGATTTTCCTTTTCAAGTTCAAAAATGGCTTGCTCTTTAGCATCGTACTTTGGTTTACGACCACGAGGTTGATTCAATGCCTTAAAGGCACCTTCTCGTCGTTGCCTGCGCCACGTCGTGATTTGTGAGGAGTATAGCCCCTCACGCCTGAGCACAGCACCAATGTCGCCTTGTTGATGGCAGTTATCTAATTCTTCGAGGATTTGTTGCTTGTACTTTGCCGTGAAGGTACGCCTAGGTTTTGAGGCCAGCACTTCCGGATTAGGCCTGTTGGCTTCAACAGAAACCATAGATAGTGTTTTCTCTTTTGGTGGTAAACTTGACATTATTTTGCTCCATACCCGCCCTCACTAATTTTACACGCTTTCGTGTCTCAGGCATATTGGCACAGAGGGCTAACAAAGCTCACCGCAAAGAAGACAAAATAGGCTGCCGCCTCCTGTAAAGCTTGATAACCGTGAAAGTCCTTAGAACCCCATTCTAAAGCAAGCTACAGGCTGACTCTTGCGCAAAGCTTTTCTTCCTATTGACCACGGTTTCTTCCTCCACAGCCTGCTCTTCTAGCGCAGCTTCAGCGGCGGTATTTTCAACCTCACGCCTAGCCATGGCAATACGTGCTTCTCTAGCTGCTGCTTCACGAGCTGCTCTATGGGCATCATCGGTACAGTCTTCTGCTTCAGAATCATCTACAGGAGCCTGAGCATCAGCGTCATCAATAGGGTATTCGCTATTGGAGTCATCTGTATGTGCCTCACCGGCAACAATCTCTGGTGCAGGCACAATTTCAGATTCCTGTGGCGTGGGTTCCTGGACCATATCTGGCCTTTCAAAAGCCCTTTCGTCAATTAGCGGGGGTTTTTCTTCTGCTAATAAGCCTAAGAGGTTTTTATGCTTGTCATTTAAATAGTGGTCACTGTTAGGTTTGTATCGCAGAATCAGCATAAACTCCTCGTAAGATAACTGACTGTATATGTCAGCATGCTGCTTTTTATATTCGTTAATTTTACGCTGAAAAGTAACAGGGTCTAAGGCAGATGGGTTGCTATAATACTCTTCGAGCAACGGTATAATAATATTTAACTCCTGTCTATTGCTGCCTGAGCTTTCAAGCTGAGCCAGCACATCAAACTCTGATGCCTTGCCTAATTTCCCAACCCAATGCATGTGAGCTCGTAACAAAAGCTTACTGACATAGGCACCACCCCTTGCTATGCCTTTAGTCCACCAGGCAAGTTTTGCGGGATCCGACAAATCGATTCGCTGCATTAATTTAGCTGCCACCATGGGCATCATTCTCAAGTAAGTGAAGGTCCCCGTTGACCACTGATTATTATGGGGATTAAATGACTGAATAATCTCTTGCTCACTCAAGACAGCAAGTATGGTATCAACCAACCTCAACCACTCACTTATATTTGTGTCATGGCAGCTATATGCTCGCGTTCGTTCAAAGTCCACTCGTCCGATAGCATGGTGCAAAGGAAAGACACCATCAAAACTGGGTTTGGCTGCAAGATCAGGTACAGCCTCAACTATGGCGCAAGCTATTTCAGCTTCAAATTCTCTTATGGCCATATAAAAAGGCATAATCCCCCCATCATTTTTGTAATAGGCTGCCTCTGGTACTAAACTTAATATCAATTGAACTTTGCTTAATTCTCTAAAGTTTACGGCTGAATGCAAAAGTGGATTGCCATAGAGCTTGTGCTTTGCCACATCGGGCACCCTCTCCAGCATGGCTTCAAGATAGGCCGTAGTTCTCTCATTGGCATAGGCTAGCTTAATGACGCTTTCACCACCTTGAGACTCAATAAATGCTAAACCTGGAATCCTATCTAAGATACCTTTGAACATGTCCAGATTGCTATGCCAGATAGCTTCATGCAATATGATCCGACCCGATTGATTGAGTAACACTGCCACCTCTTGTGCACCGTCGCCTAAGGCATCTAGCAATGCAAAAAGAAGATTAGGGTTTTTATTGCCTGCTGCAAGATGTAGTACCGTATTACCCCAGATATCCTGCATCGCTAGAATGGTAGCAAGTCTTTTTGCTCCGTCTTTATAGGTGAGAAAATGCTTTATAAGCAGTTGATTGTTATATTCGTTACCCATTTTTGCCGCAGTATGAAAAACCGTTTGCTTACAGTCGTCTTCTTCTAATACCGATTCGGGGAAAACCTCGAGTACCACTTCAAGCATTTGGTGCTGATAATTAAGCACTGCTTGATGCGCCACATTTAGGCCATCTTGACTTGTAAAAATAGCTAAATCAATATTGTTATTCTTTAAAGTGGTTAATAGTGCTTTCAGCATAACGGAAAAGCCGCGTTCAAAGATCGCTTTTAAGAGCAAACCATAGCCACCAAATGCAAGCTTCATGGCTTCAGCAAGACTATCACCGTAACTATTAAAAACCCTCTCGGCTTGCTCTTGAATGAAACCATGTTTTATTACCAGGCTCAAAAGTGATCCCAAAGACCCGGGCTGATCTTTTTCATCCTGAGTAATGGTGGCTATTTCAGACTCTATGAGAGTATTGCCTTCTAGTTGCTTAATGAGTTCTTTTTTTGTGAGTGGCTGTCTAAGCATAATTATAAGCCTTTTAATTTGATTAATATTATCTCCGGGTATTCTAAGGGTCTAAGCTTACCAGGTCTAGATGTAAAGGTCTTGATTTTATTGGTGGGTCGTCTGCGACTCGAACGCAGGACCTACGGATCAAAAGGGACCGAATGAGTTTTAACTCATTGCTTTTATTAAACTTAGCACCAAGGCTAGCATGTCAATTATGCGATTAAATGAGATGGGACTCCATCTCATCTCACCAAAACTCACCTACGGTTATCAACCCCTAAGTCATAGACACCTTCCTAATCCACAGGGGGCTGTGGCAATAGGAAGGTTGACCTTTGTCTTCTAAGCAGAACCATCTCCCTGTTTTCTTGTCAGGGTCATAGCAGCTCCCGTAGTAGCTTCTTGCTCGTCAGAATCATTTATTTCTTCTGCACTACTTTGCTCATCTGCTGTAGAACTCCCACCAAAAATCGCAGCTTTTTGTGCGCACAAGTAAGCATGATCTTCTGTCTCTTCAAATGGTGTGTCTGACGATGCATTCACACCTACTCCACCAGCCCATAGCTGCATACCAGCCACGATAAGCTTTAGTTTTTTCTCTAATGTATCAATTCTTGATGTGTTCTCAGCAAGAGCATCTTTTAACCTGCTATTTTCTCCCTCTAATTGGGAAATCCGTGAGACTTGCAAGGCAATTAGACCCGTATTAGCCATGATTTGTCCGTCTTTCTTGCGCTCCTCCAACTTTTGTTGGAAAAATGATTTTACTGAATCGTTAACATTGGACAGGTCAATCACAGGTTGAATTGCAGGGGGGAAAAAACACAAAATCCTATAACACTCTTCAAGTGAGCCCCCAAATTTGCTTGTATAAAACAAAGCCTCATCAAGAGTAAGCTTTTCTAAATGTTCAAATCGAGAAAGTCCTGCGCATAAGCGCCTAGCAGCTTCTGGCACTTCTTTATGCTGCGTGAAAAATTCATCTATTAGAAAGTCCTTAAAGGAAAACTCGGCATTTTTTAAATCCAGATTTTTAATGTCCTCAGGTAGTAACGCGAAGAGCTCAGTCCAAAAATCAACTTGCTGAGATAAGTATCCATAATAATCCGTAAACTCATCATCCCCTGATGGATAGTAATCCTGATAGGCAGCGCCAACTATAACAGGCTTAGGTATTTCTCTAAGCATTAAGGTTCGAATACCATTTGGCAAGCAGCTAAAAAACTCAAGAAACATTAGCCTGAACTCTGGAATATGCGAGTCCAAATCTATTTCTTCTTCTGATGCCACTTTAAGTTTATTCTCTAGTAAGTCCCTAACCATATCTATTAAAAAGGTTGTATCAACTACCTCAGATCCTTGAAATACATTTCGCACAGTTTCACGACATGCTTCCTCCCCTAAGTTAACCAAGGACTGTAAGTCAATACGTATCTCTTCTTGAAGGAATTCGCGAATGGTACGGCGAGCATCGCCTTTATCTATAGTTATTAACGTAGAAAGGCCGTAGCGGGAATTAAGATTTGCCATGCTATGGATAATCTCAAGCTGCTCACTTAATGGGAACTTAGTGGTTAAAGTAACAGTAAGGGGAATTCCATCAGAGTAAAGGCTATTTCGTGCTGCCTCTTCCTCCAGAGCATCCAGCTCACTACACGTCTGGCTCATAGCATCACGAGCAGACTCAAGATTTTCAGCTTCTTCAAAATTAAATAAATCAGGCATATTTTTTATCCTTAGTTAGTATGTAAAAATTATTATCGGTGCAAATTCTATCAGAATTGCGCCCATATTATTACTCGCAATCTTTGCTGGGCGCCAGTCTAGCAAAGATTCTAAGGTGTGCAAAATAGTTTAGTAAACCAACAAATGCTCATCCGCTAATACTAAGATGTTGTAGAACATCTTTAAGTCTAACCAACAAAATAGTGCCTCGAAGGGTGCTATCACTCAGTGACGCCATCGATTAGCTTCAGCAGATGCAGATTCCTTGGATGCAGCTTCAGCACTTGGCTGAGCCAAGCCATCAGGATTTTGCAATATCTCAAACAAATTACCCTTGATGTATAGCTCCTCTTGTGTGGTGCCATCATCATGGGTACGTTTGCGTATTTGCAGTTGCCCACGAACCCAAAGCTAAGAACCTTTGGGTGCTTTTGCGCCCTGTGTGGCTCTTCATAGTTTATTCAGAGCCACCATGCCCCTGCTTCCCCAGGGCATGAGACACCTTCCTAATCCACAGGGGCAGTGGCAATAGGAAGGTGTGCCATGAATCACCGTCTGGAACAGTCGCTTCAATATATAACTGACTAGAAATATAAAGGCTTAAATGTAGGGTTTGTTAGCAAGAATGAATCTGGTAAAATCACGCCTTCTTATTCACCTAATACAAAAGAAGAAATACCATGTCTTATAGACTCACTTTTTCTGTGCAAAAATCTTCCTGGCTTTCCACATGGGAAGAGACGCATGTCTGGGACACCAACCAAAAATCTTTTTGGGATGAGCATATTAAAGATGCCGACAGTTACATCACCTGCTGGAAGAGGATTAGTCAGCACAGCTCATCGGTAACTACTTATCTTGGACCCAACCCAGTCGGCCCAATTAAATCCCTATTTTGGTCTTCAGCTATTTTTAAAAGCCTTGACCAATGCCTATCTATTGCAGATGATGAAGCATTCCAAAGCACTCTTATTGCTGAGCTATCAAAAATTGCCATCAAATTATACGATGCGCTGCGCTTAACATACGGTTTTAATTATGGTAGTTGGTTTTACCTTTCAGACCTGAAACTACGTTATCAAATGTTAGACAATGATGCCATGCTTGCTCGACTCCAAAACATAGGTGATGCAGGCTTTAGAAAACAGTACTTACAAATAACTCAGGGATTAGTTTCCACTAAGCTTAAGGGGGAACATGACAAAGACCGGTTGCTTCTTAATGGTTTGGTTACAGGAATTGCAGAATGCAATATCGGGCAGGAATGGTATTGGAATGAGCATGATGGCTCAAATCTTTTTGCTCTATGCCAAGCTTCACCTGGTAGTCTCAAACATAAACTTGTTTATAAAGACTGGTTCTGGAAGGCCATGAGGCGGTGTAATTTGACCTTCAAGATGGATTTCTGGGTTTCTCCAAGATTCCAAGAGATTTCCTGGGTGAGTAATGTTATTAGCCAAGAGCACAAAGAAGCAGTATATAGCGCTCAATCCAAGCGCAATTACTTTGGCAGGCTGATAACTTTTTTCAAAGCCGCAATAAAGAGAAGTTTTTTTCTTGATTACAGCGCCACAGAAATATTCGATTTTTTCCACCATGAGGACCCGCGCGGTGAAATACTAGCATTCCTCTATGTGGTATTTCTAAAAAAATACGAGGACGAAGCATTAATTAACAAGTTGTTGACTGAGCGCCTACCCTCAGGGAATACACTCATAACTTATATGTTTGATACTATCTCGTCTTATCAATATGATTTTAAAATCTGCCCAATTGGATATGGGGGAGCCCTGCCTCATATTAGCCTATACTTGATTAGCACACAAATATTTGATTACTTACTGCGACATAACTTCGAAAGCCATTTACCTTCGCACATCATGGCTTTCATTTTGGGCCGCTATACCTATGTCCGAAGCCTACAAGATAACTTAAAAAAAGTATTTGAACTAGAGGCCTTTTGGACAAAGCTTTTTTCTAACGCACCAACAGATTGGTGTATGGATAATAAAATTAGCCAGTTCCCAAGTTCAACACCAAAGTTTATTGAGCATGCCATAGAAAGAAAAGACTTTTGGGTGTATATAATGAAAGAAGGTCACCTCCCCGTTTTGCTTAGACATGCTGGTGCAGCACAATCCCTATTACTTAGAGCAGCTCTTCAGCAAACTGCTTTACCTGATCGAATGGAATCAGAAGTCTTCAGTACTGAAATGCATCGCATCCTTTCTCCTGAGCTCTCAGAAGAACTGGAAGCCGCCATGGCTGTATTTAGAAGTGTTACCGAATTCGCGGCTGAGACTGAGTTAGATGATTCTGGGCACGATACTGAGACTAATCATACTGCTGAGCAAACTGGAGAAATATCAGATGGATGCTCTTATGAAGCAGAGTTAAGGGGCGATGACAAAAGCGCGCTCTCAATTACTACTGAACGAGACGCTGCATCTCGCTCAGCGCGACGTGAAATGGCCATCCATGAAGTAACTCAAGCAACCAGGCAACGTCAAACGGCCATTCAGAAGCTTGCGAAAACTTCAAGATGTGGGATTCTCTAGCCTGAACAGCCGTTAGAATAGCACCCCGCAGGGTGCTATCACTCAGTGATGCCATGGATTGGATGCCGCTAATGCTGCTCCCTGAGTGGCAGGCTTAGCATTGGACTCGCTTAAATCACCAGGCTTTTGCAGCACGTCAAACAAATTACCCTTGATATACAGCTCCTCTTGAGTGGAGCCATCATCATTAGTGCGTTTGCGTACTTGCAGTTGCCCACGAACCCAAAGCTTAGAACCTTTGATTGCTTTTGCGCCCTATATTAGCTCTTCATAGCTTATTCAGCGCCACCATGCCTTGTTTCCCTAGGGTATATACACCTTCCTAATCCACAGGGGCAGTGGCAATAGGAAGCTAGATTTAAATACATGACAAGATGCAGCTCATATCTGCATGGTAATTTGCTCGCATCTTGCCGAAGAAGAGTGTATAATAATCAAACAAAAAAATAGGCGCCTAACTCATTGATTCTAAAAAAGGTAATAATATGTCATATCAACAACAATTAAATAACGAAGAAAAGCTACATCTTACGAACGACCATCCTCTGATCTTAGCTTTGGAGAGTGGAAACAAGGAAGAATTTCAGGCGTTTATCGATACTATGCCAAATGTAGATGCAGAAATTAGTATTGAGGGAGGGGAGGTAGCAAAAGGGGGAACGCTGGTATGTATTTTCTTAAAGTCCCCAGATTTTCTCCACATAGTACTAGAGGCTGGAGCCAACCCTAATATTACTTGGGACGAATTTGGAGCTGGCTCTACACCGTTGCATGAAGCTGCATTCCATGGCCATACTGAATCAGTAGAAATGCTTATCCAATATGGTGCAAAAGTCAATGTTCAAGACCAAGAGGGAAAAACACCGCTACTTATGGCTGCTAGTTCATTTAACTATAATGACAAGCTCGTTTTATTTTTGTTGAAACACAAAGTAGATGTGACTTTAGCTAACAATGACTGCGACCTACCAATTCATATGGCTGCATACTACGGTTCATTGAAATCATGGAAAGCCTCTTATCTTTAGCACCAGAAACGCTTAATAGCCCCGGAAGTGATGGCCAAACACCCCTACATAAAGCAGCAAGTCATGGAAGAACCGATATTTTGGACTTTCTCATTGTCGTCAAAAGTGCTGATTTAACCATAGCAGATAGCAACGGTTCTACTGCATTACATATAGCAGCACAGCATGGTCATTATGAATGCGTATTACGCTTATTAGCTGCAGAAGCAGATGCAACTGTTGTGAATGGAGATAAACTCACCCCTCTACAAGTAGCGCTTAAATCAACCACTTTACATCACGATTTCGTACAGACAAATAATGCTTACATTACTAGTTTATTGCTTTTTTCTCACTTAACCCATCTCAACTTAGAGCCTAACTGTAATATCGATATAAGCACATATCAAACCAATCAAGTTATAGCATACAATAAAATAAAAGATATGTATTTTCCATTATTGGCTAACATAATTAAATCAGGCGAAAGGCTTACCAGCAAGTCGGCGCTTAAAGATTACGTAGCAACACATACCCGGCGAATAAGTAGCGATTACTACTATCCACATTTTTCTATAGCACTCAATTATCAACCACCCTGTCAATTTGATAATAGCGAACAAAACCAAGTTATCCTTTCCATTCTATTGACAGCTAATGTAGAGGGTTCATCTCTTCACATACTCCCCAGTGAGGTCGTTTTCTTATTGATAGCCCATATGCTGACCCAACAGCAGCCGCCGGAAAATCAGACCAGTTATTTTGCCTACCATGAAATTCCAGCAACCCATTTTCATCATTGTACTAGGCGTTTACCTTTGCATGGAGAAAAATCAGAAAACTTAGAGAAGCCTACTAAAGGACCTACTGGTTAATTAGGTCGCCTATTTTTCAAAGCCAAAAAGACAGCACCCCGAAGGGTGCTATCGCTCAGTGATGCCATGGATTAGCTTCAGCAGATGCAGGAGCCTTAGACACAGCTTCAGCACTTGGCTGAGCCAAGCTGATAGGCTTTTGCAACACGTCAAACAAATTACCCTTGATGTATAGCTCCTCTTGTGTGGTGCCATCATCATTGGTGCGTTTGCGTACTTGCAATTGCCCACGAACCCAAAGCTTATTGCCCTTGGCAATTCGCTCCCCAGCTAATAATGCGCTTTTCCCATAGAAAAACGCATGAAACCACTGGGTGCTTTCCTGCTGTTTGCCGTCATGCTCCCACAGTAGGTAACCCCATGTGCTTACAGTTTAGGCCAAAGGAGGCTAGCATGACTAATTTAGCATCAAACGACCATTTCAAAGCTTTGGAAAAAAGATAAGAAACTATGTCTCATAAAAAAATTGCTCGCAGAGAGAATAATAAATCCCACTAGAGTTGAATCAGGCCAATGCGCTCCACCTACAGCCACTCATCCTTTCTTGAGCATGATTGTAATAACGTATGGAAAAGTGATACATTTCTAAAACAATTTGTATAAAGGAACCCACTATGAAACTTCCTATCACCGGCCATTGTTTATGTGGCCAAGTCAATTATGAAATTAATGCAGAACCCATGGCTATGGGTTTATGCCATTGTCGTTCTTGCCAGAAAGAAACCGGCTCATCCTATTTGCCCTGGTTAGCTGTATCTGATGATGCCGTTACGTCGCAAGGTGAAATCAAATGGTATAGCGCCACCGGCGATAGCGGCCAACCCGTGCAGCGTGGTTTTTGCCCCAATTGCGGTTCTACGGTCTTTGGAAAACCTGAAGCTATAGAAGGCTTACGTAGTGTTGCTGCCAGCTCCTTGGACGACACTTCCCTATTCCAACCACAAATGCAAATTTGGACGAAAGATGCCGCCCCGTGGACACATTTAAATCCTGACTTAGTGACTTTTGAGAAGAACCCGGAAAACTGATTGTTTTACTGTGGAAAGGATTGCGATGATTGGTGGGTCGTCTGCGACTCGAACGCAGGACCTACGGATTAAAAGTTGCACACTTCAAAATTAACTGACTGATATTATTAACATTTCATTCGGGGCAAGCATTACAATTAGCAGCAAAGAGCATAGAAGAGCACAGTTAATCCACGTAAAATCCCAACATTGGATAGAGATGTTCTTAAAAAGGAGTTTCATTAGCGCTTTCGTTTAATATACACTTTAAGCTATCTGAACAGTATAATGCGTGACAGTGATCTAAGTCGATCATTTAAGGAGAGTTGCCATGAAACTACCTGTGACCGGTCAATGCTTATGCGGTCAGATTACCTACCAAATTAATGCTGAACCCATGGCCATGGGCCTATGCCATTGTCGCTCTTGTTAAAAAGAAACGGGGTCTGCTTATTTACCCTGGTTAGCAGTACCCGATGAATCTGTAATATCCCAAGGAAAAATCAAGTGGTATAGTATGCGTGGTGATGGTGGAAAACCTGTACATCGTGGCTTTTGTCCTAACTGCGGCTCCACTGTATTTGGCAAACCTGAAGTCTTGTCAGGTATACGCAGCATTGCTGCCAGTTCTCTTGATGATGCTTCTCTTTTTCAACCCCAAGTGCATATCTGGACTGAAGATGCACCTCATTGGGCCTACTTGGATCCTAATTTAATGGCGTTTAAGAAAAATCCAGAAAACTAATATCTGATGATAATCCTACCAAGCCAATTTGCACGATAATTAATTGGGGAGCTAAACGAGACCTTAACAGAAACACTAATCCACCTCCCCCTATAGTTGCCTTAGAAGAAGACAAATTGAAGTAGCTGGAAATGAAGTTTGTAAGCCCATAAGCCGGGCACTTTTGTATTTCAAGTCGCCTGCGGTTGTGATTTCTCCGTAAAGAACAATCGATATAGCACGGGTAAAACAAACAATGTTAACAGCGTTGAAGAAAATAAGCCGCCTACAACGACTGTGGCTAATGGACGC
>JAJFKN010000047.1 GCA_021773195.1 Gammaproteobacteria bacterium
CGGAATGATGGAGCTCCGCCACGGGATGATGGGGCTTCGCCACGGGATGATGGAGCTCCGCCACGGGATGATGGGGCTTCGCCACGGAATGATGGAGCTTCGCCACGGGATGATGGGGCTTCGCCACGGAATGATGGAGCTTCGCCACGGGATGATGGGGCTTCGCCACGGGATGATGGGGCTTCGCCACGGGATGATGGGGCTTCGCCACGGAATGATGGAGCTCCGCCACGGGATGATGGGGCTTCGCCACGGGATGATCTCACGTCACCCCGGATTGCGTAGCAATTCCGGGGTCCAGTCAGATTAAGTTATTCCAGCAGTAGCTGGAATGACGTGGGGGAGGGGGGATGACGTGAGAAAAGAGTCAAAATCCTTAATGTTCGTATTTCGCTTTGCAATAGGTTTCTTTTATAGCGAATAGACTGCATAGCAACGCAAAGGTATACAATAACGGTAGCATGAGTAGTGACAAGCGGTAATCGGTCACGCTGTATATCTTAGTCATGGAATCTAGCATGGCACCACTCCAGAAATGATCTAACATGAGCCCTACCATGGGTAAGAATAGCATGCCCCCCAATATGATCATCATGTTATTGAGTCCTGATGTGGTTCCAATGATATGATGGGGGTTACTATCTTTAATGAGAGCGAAGGTTATGGCTTGTGCCGAACTGGCAACGCCCATGGCAAAGAGAGCGAGCAATAAAAAGGGTTTGGGTAAGTGACAATAGATCACCAAAAGCGTACTAATAATACCAATTAGGGCGCTAATGTGAAGGGGAAATTTCCGGCGTTGAATGCGCACAGTAAGCCAACCTAAAATGGGGCCACCAATGGCAACACCTAGCCAGATACATGAAACATCGCGTGCGGCGTGGATTGCTGATTGTTGATAAGCTATCTTTAAAAACGGCACGCCCCACAGGGCTGCAAAGATAGACATGGGCGCCCAGCAGGTAAAACCGTAAAAGCCGATCCACCAATTTTGCCAAATGCCAGCCGCTTGTTTCAATCGCTCCCAACTGCGGTGTTTAGCAGGGATAATCGTCATTTTATGGGTCTCAGGAAAATCCCGAATGACAATCCAAAAGAGAGTAGCAAAAACAAAGCCGATAGCCGCCAAGCCTAAGGTAGATGTTTGAGGGCCATAAATTTTAATAAGATAAGCAATGGGTGCTAAGCCTGCTATGGCACCAATACTTCCCATGAATTGTACTAAGCCCACACTGGAAGCGTAATATTTTGCTGGGAACCAGCGTGAAATGAGCATTAAGGCGCCCAAATAAGAAAAAGAAGCGGTAAACCCCATAGCAAAGCGCGCAATGGTGGAAAGGGTTAAATTGGTACTGAAACCAAAAACAACAGTAGCTACGGCACAAATTAATAAATTAATGCTAAGTAATTTGCGCGGCCCAATTTTATCCAGCAATAAGCCCGCGGGGATTTGCATGGGGGCATAACCATAAAAGAATGCACTGGATAGAATCCCCAAACCTGTGGCACTGGTATTTAGTGCCGTCATGAGTTCCGAGGTCATAGCGCCAGGCATGACCCGCAGGATAAAATCATAGACATAGAAGAAAGAAGCCAGCCCACAAACGAGCAAGGCCAGCGCTAAACGGGGTTTTTCTTGTGAGCGTGCCATAGAGGCCCATTAAAGCACAATCTGTGGGTATGTTCCAGCCAGGGTCTATTGTGTTAGAATGGGGCTCCTTTGAACAAATATGATGAATTTTATGCCAGTATCCCTGCTGATCGTCACCCATGAAAACATTGGTGAATCCCTACTGAATGTGGTGCACACAACTATGGGCGCTATACCCCTGCAAGCTCGCGCTGTGGCTGTAGAGCCTGATACGGATCCTAACATCCTTACGCCCGTGTTATTGGAAGTGGTGCATGAAATCGACCAAGGTGATGGTGTGTTGGTCCTATCGGACTTAATCGGTTCGACGCCTTGTAACATTGCCCGTTCATTAAGTGAAGCGCCTTGCGTGAAAGTCATTTCAGGTATTAACTTGCCTATGCTCATTCGCGTCATGAATTATTCTAAGTTATCTTTGCCAGAGTTAGCGGAAAAAGCGCTGAGTGGTGGCAAGGATGGTGTGATGAATTGTTGTGAATAGGGTTATTGATGTTTTTACTATGTCGAGACGTAGCGAAATATCAATGACCCTAACTATTTAGGATGTAATATGTTAACTCGAGAAATAACCATTATTAATAAACTGGGCCTACATGCCAGAGCTGCCTCCAAGTTTGTAGCTTGTTCATCGCGCTATGGTTGCGAAGTACATGTGGCTAAAGGTAACCAAGAAGTGAATGGCAAAAGCATTATGGGTGTGATGATGTTAGCCGCTAGTAAGGGTACAGAATTAAAATTACGCATCGATGGCCCCGATGAGAAAGAGGCCATGGATGCCATTGTTGCGCTAATCGAAGATAAGTTTGGTGAAGGGGAATAGGCCTATTCCCAAATAGAGCCGATAGGAGAAGAGTAAATCTTGTCACTGTATTGATTGGAGTGGTCCCCATCATATAGGAGTATGCCGGTTAAAAAATTATTTCCTGCGAGGGCTTTCAATTTTTCTAAGCCTTGGAAATCTTTTTGACGTAAGGTGGCTGTGGATTTTATCTCGATGCCTATTACTTGACCTGAGAGTGTCTCAATAACTAAATCAACTTCTACTTTATCCTTGTCGCGATAATGGTAAAAATAAAGAGGTTCATCTTGCCATAAGCTGATGCGTTTTATTTCGTTGATAACATAGTTTTCTAGCAGATAGCCCATGTTGTTCGGATTATCACAAATTTTTCCTTTATTCAAACGTTGCAGTGCACATAATAAACCGGTATCCACAATATGAACTTTAGGTGTTTTTACCGCACGCTTTGTTTCATTATGATGCCATGCCGGTAGATTTTCGAAGAGATATAATTGTTCTAGAAGTTTTTCATAACGAATCATAGTCTGCCGAGATAGACCGACTCGACCTGCGAGCTCTGTATAATTAATTAGTTTGCCTGTTTGTGCGCAGAGGGCTCGAATAAGTCTAGGCATCGCGTCAAGATGCTCTAATTGGGAAAAGCTTTCTAAATCTCTTTGTATGATGTTATTAATATATTGAAGGTGCCACGCAGTCGAACGTGAACTCTCTTTTCTTGCAATAGCTTCTGGGAACCCCCCTCGTACAATTTTATCAATTAATATATCTCTGGCTCGTATTACTTTGGATGTCGGTATAGTGCCAGATAATAGTTTTTCAATAAATGTAGATGGTCTTTCTTGAATTTCACATTCAGCTAAGGGTAAAAGAGAAAAAACTTCTAAACGTCCCACAAGAGGTTCAGACAATTGAGGTAGAAGTAGGGCATTAGCAGAGCCCGTTAAAATAAAGCGTCCTGGTTTTCTGTCTTCATCTACGGATTGTTTAATCGGCAAAAATAATTCGGGCACACGTTGTACCTCATCAAGAACTATGTGCCGAGCACTAAGATTTCTAATATATCCTGCGGGATCACGTTGCGCCATCTCCAGTTGGGTAATATCATCAAAAGAGATGTATTGCCAATTTGCTTCTAACATACTCTTAGCTAGCGTAGTTTTTCCGCATTGCCTAGGGCCGGCAATAAAAATAACAGGAGTGTCTTTTAGCGCTGCTAAAATTTGTCTTTGGCTATATCTTGGATACATAATAATAACCTCCATCCATGCCATCATAGCACCGACTAATCGCCCAATCAAGTCCGACTAATCATCCAGAAAGTTTAGTCTAATCGTCCAATCAGGTTCGTCTAATTGGCCAATAATAAAAGAGCAATCTTTGATTCGACTAACCTATTGAATTATTTCAAATTATTATAAGTGGGTGTAGGCAACCCGGCAACGGCACATGATGTTAGCCGCTAGTAAGGGTACAGAATTAAAATTACGCATCGATGCTCCCGATGAGAAAGAGGCCATGGATGCGATTGTTGCGCTAATCGAAGATAAGTTTGGTGAAGGCGAGTAGCTCATGCATGATGAGCCAGTAGAGGTAGAGCTTCTCCATCTTCCAAATCCTTATCCGTATTTTTGTTCGTGCTAAATATGCCTCCGTTAAGAATAAAGTTCTGCCGGTCGTGCATACGGTTTTTGGTTTGCTCTTGATTAAGGAATAATGCAATGGTTAAACAACAGCAAGGCAGCTGATAATACTTATGAGCAATGGTAATATGATTACAAGCGCTGGGTTTAAGTCTGTATTAGACAATAGTTTGTAAGTTGAATAGGCTAAAACTGTTGCTAAAAATAAAGATGGGCCGCGATACAGAGTGTAGGTACATCGCAACAAAGTAAGGTTTGCTTGCGGCAGCTTAGATCCCTCTGCATGGCACTACCCAGCATATTACGTATGTTGGATTCATCGCTAATTACGTACGCTATTGCCTCACCATTACTTATGGGGAGAGTGGTATTTATTTAAGTTGGTTTGAACGCTAGGAGGCGGCGTAATTATTAATACTCCAGCATGCTAACAATTTTTTGATTAAAAAGTAAATAGCCTGGACGTTTGTCTGGATTGAGTTATGAGCCCCCTCAGGAGGGGGCTTAGAGCAGAATGGCGGGATGTGACATCTTTACTATTATTTCAGAACAATAAAAATAGCGCCTGGTCCACGAATTACATTCAATAGAATATTGCCCTTGGATTCCCCTAAGACTTTATTTAACTGAACCAAATTATGAATAGTTTCTTGATTAACGGAAGTAATGGAATCGCCAGGTCTTAAGCCTTGACGCCATGCGGCGCTAGAGCGACTTACGGCAACCACTTCCACACCCAAGATGTGGCCTTGTGTTGGCGTAATCCGATCTAAGTTTTCAAGAACTACACCGGTGAAGTAAGGGTTTTCTGCTAGGCTAGCTTTTTTCACAACGGAAGGGTCTGTTGTTACTAAGGAATAGTTATGCAGTGAACCTGCATCTAAGGCTTCGAGAGAAACTTTATGGCCTTCACGCACTAAGCCCACAATGTTACGCACATCGGAAGCACCTCGTACAGGTTGCCCATTGGCTTTTTCAATGACGTCACCTACTTTGATGCCTGATTTAGCCGCAGGTGTATTGGGCGTCACTTGTGTAACAACGGCACCTTTCACATTTTTTATGTGGAAGGCTTGGGCTAGAGATGGCGTGAAATCTTGAACCACAACTCCAATCATGCCGCGTTTCACATCACCGTATTTAATTAATTGGTCCATGACGCTGGAAGCCATATTAGAAGGAATGGCAAAGCCAATGCCAATACTGACGCCACTGGGCGTTAATATAGCTGTATTAATTCCGACTAATTGCCCGTGCATATTCACAAGTGCACCACCGGAATTGCCTGGATTGATAGGCGCGTCGGTTTGAATAAAGTTTTCATAGCCTTCAATACCTAAACCGCTACGACCTAGTGCGCTGACAATACCTGATGTCACCGATTGTTTTAGATCGAAAGGACTACCGATGGCAATCACAAAGTCGCCCACTTGTGTGCCACTGGAATTAGCAATGTTAATGGCCTGTAAGTCAGCGGCTTTGATTTGAACGACGGCGATATCAGAAGCATCATCAATACCAATGACCTTGCCATCAAATTTACGTCCATCGTTTAAGGTAACGACAATATGTTTGGAATCTCGGATAACGTGCGCATTTGTTAAAATGTAACCCTGTTTAGCATCGACGATGACACCGGATCCCATGGATTCAAATTTGGGTCCCTGTCGTTGTTGCAAGCTTTTAGGCGCAAAGGGATCTTGTGCAAAAGGTAGTTCTCCTGTGGTAGCAATATTCACTACGCTGGGCATGACCTTCTTTAAAACAGGGGCCAAGCTATCCACAGGTTGATTAGTGGCACCCGTGGGTATGGCATCAGCATTTGCATTATAACTGTAGCCGCCAAGCGCTACTAAACAAGCCAGGGCAATAGGGTGTAATGGTTTCATATCCGCTCCACATCAGGGTTTCCAATAATTGATCAAGTGTAACCCATTCCCCTTCCAAGAGTAAGCCATCCAATGGCGGAAACTCACTATTTCATGCAAATTAAGCTGGCTAAACGACCTGTTTCACCATCTCGTCGATAAGAATAGAAGCGTTGGGCATCGCTATAGGTGCAATAATCACCACCAAAGATTTGCTTAACACCTAATCTTTCTAATTGTAGGCGAGCAATTGTGAAAATATTTGCCATATATCTACTTGAGCTGTCGGGGCAAAAAGCTTCATCCAGGTGATTATCCTGTTGGATAAATTGCTCTCGTACTTCGCCACCAACCTGGAAATGTTGGGGGCCGATGGCAGGGCCCATCCAGGCTAAGATCTCTTGCGGGGGGAAGGCCATAGCCTTGAGGGTTTTTTCAATAATACCACCAGCCAAACTGCGCCAACCACCGTGAATGCCTGCCACGATAGTGCCAGCTTTATTGCATAATAAAATGGGCAAGCAATCTGCTGTTAAGATGGCGCAACAAACTTGAGGGGCGCGGGTAAAACAAGCATCGGCTTTGGGTATGCTGGTATGGGGCAATTCCACCACATCAGTGCCATGGGTTTGTTTCAGCCAATGGGGTGCGGAGGTTAAAGATAATGTATTTTGTAAAGCTATGCGGTTGTCTGATACTTTTTTCGCGTCATCTTGAACATGATCCCCAAGATTTAATCCTGCATAAATACCCGTGCTATGTCCATCAAGACGAGTAGTGGTCAGGGCTAAAATATTTTTCGGTGCGGGCCAGTGGGCTTGAATAAATTTCATGAATTATCCTTCGCATCTTCACGTAATAGAGTTAGTAACCTTTGTATGTCTTGGGGTGGATCTCGTTGCCATTCCATCCATTCATGTGTGATAGGGTGAGATAACTTCAACTCGTAAGCATGTAATGCTTGGCGTTTAAATTCCTTTAAGAAATTTTTTAATTCATCACCAATCCCTTTCGGCAATTTTTGTCGGCCAAAGTAAACGGGGTCACCTACGATGGGATGCTTTATATGGGCCATGTGTACGCGTATTTGATGGGTGCGGCCCGTATCTAATTTTACATTTAATAATGTGTGACCACGAAAGGTTTCTTTAATACGGTAATGGGTGACAGCTAATTTCCCTTCTTGCACTACAGCCATGCGTTTGCGTTGCAATGGATGGCGACCCATTTGCGTTTCAACGGTTCCGCCACCCGTGGGTTTACCAAAAATAATAGCCAAGTAATGGCGTTCAATGTCTCGTTCTTGCAATTGTTTTACTAAAGCCGTATGAGCTTCTAAGGTTTTAGCCATCACCAATAAGCCTGAAGTATCTTTATCCAAACGGTGAATTAAACCGGCTCGGGGCATATGGGCCATTTGAGGACAATAATGTAACAGGGCATTGGCCAGAGTGCCTTGGTGATGGCCAGCCGCCGGATGGGCCACTAAACCAGACGGTTTGTTGATCACTAAAATATGTTCATCTTCATAAACCATGTCCAGGGGTATGTCTTGAGCTTCCCAAGATTCCTGGGGGCTGGTTTGCGCTTGGATGATTATTTCTTCCCCACCTTTAACTCGTTGCTTGGGTTTGCACTGCTGGCCATCCATTGTTATAGCGCCAGAAAGTAACCAAGTTTTTAAGCGTTCCCGGGAATGTTCAGGAAAAAGCTTACTCAAGGCTTGATCTAATCGCAAACCTTGGTATTGTTCAGGGATTATCGCATGAAGATGTATGGTTTTTGACATAGTTCGTCTATAATAGCCGGTCTCAGGAAAATGGAAATAACATTATAATGAAATTTGGCAAGGTTGTTCTACTTTTGCTCGTTATCAGCCTTTTGGGAGGTTGCTCATACTTCAGTAAGAGTTCCAAGAGTATTTATCAGGATAAAAGCGCTGATCAAGTATACGCCATGGGGCAATCTTACCTCCATATGGGGAAGTACGCATCTTCGGTACAGGCCTTTGAACATTTACAAGCCAACTATCCCTTTGGTTCTCATGCCCGCCAAACTGACCTAAATATTATCTATGCTTATTACATGAGTGGCAATTATATTGCTGCTAAGGCATCATCGGAACGTTTCATTCATTTGTACCCCACGGATTCCGATGTGGATTACCCTTATTACATGCGAGGCTTATCAGACTTTAAAGCCAATCGCAGTTTGGCAGAGCGTCGATTACCCATTGATATGTCTCAACGGGATTTAGCTCAAGGCCATACAGCGTTCAATGAATTCAATGAATTAATTACCCGATTCCCCCACAGTAAATACGATGCTGATGCGCGTCAACGGATGGTCTATTTACGTAATCTTTTTGCGGAACATGAGATTAATGTCGCTAAGTTTTATTTGAGTCGTGGCGCGAATGTAGCGGTAATTAATCGCTGTGAATACGTTTTAACAAATTACCGCCATTCACCTCAGACAGCTGATGCCTTTGCTTTAATGTACAAGGCCTACAATAAAATGGGTATGCATCAACAGGCTCAAGATTCTTTAGCCCTATTAGCGAAGAATTTCCCGGGTTCGAAACAATTGACCTTTGCTACAACGAAATACCATCGACCTTGGTACAGTTATTTAGTGTAATTATTCTTTCGTCACCTCGGACATTGCGAAGCAATTGTCCGGGGTCCAGTCAAATTAGGTAGTGCTAGCTTTGCTGCAACACCCATGTGGATTGGGTCGCTTGTCCCCATAGGGGACGCCTTGGCGCAGGATGATGGACTCGCATCTATAACTAGACGGCGCTGTTGTCTTCTTCACCCGTGCGAATGCTGATAACTTGTTGTAGATCACTAACAAAAATTTTTCCATCACCTAATTGACCCGTGCGCGCAGTTTTTTGTATGGCTTCTAGGGCGTCGTCTATTAGACCTTCGGGTACGACGACTTCTAATTTTAAATAATCATGGGCATCTACATAATATTGCACGCCACGGTAAATAGCATTGTGACCTTTTTGTCGTCCATAGCCGGTAATATCCGAGGTATTTAATCCCATAATACCCAAAGTTGCTAATGCATCACGCACGGCATTAAACATTTTAGGTCTAATAATGGCTTCGATTTTCTTCATGACAGTATCCTTGCAATGCTATGTCATTTACCTTGGTGATGGCGACCAAATCCGGAAGTGATGGGGTAACGTCTGTCACGCCCAAAGGCCTTTTCAGAGATTCGTACCCCGGGCGGTGCTTGGCGACGTTTGTATTCATTGCGATTCACCATGCTAATGACCCGTTTCACTTCATCAGCCTCAAAACCTTGAGCAATAATGCTCTGCATACCTTGGTCTTCTTCAATATATTGTCTGAGTATAGCATCCAGGGTGTCATAGTCAGGCAGGGAGTCTTGATCCTTTTGATCCGGTGCTAATTCTGCTGAAGGCGGGCGTTCAATCACGCGTGCTGGAATAACCGGCTTGATACTGTTGCGATAATGGGCTAAGCGGTAAACCATGGTTTTAAATACATCTTTTAAAGGAGCAAACCCGCCAGCCATGTCACCATAGAGTGTGGCGTAACCCACTGCGGTTTCACTTTTATTACCCGTGGTTAATAACATTTTCCCCGTTTTATTGGAAATTGCCATAAGCAGAATACCGCGAATACGTGCTTGAATATTTTCTTCCGTAGTATCTTTGTCTAAGCCTTCAAACTCATCGCATAAACTTTCTTCGAAAGCTTTGCGGGTTAATTCTATGGGGATGATACTGTAATCTGCGCCCTGAGTTTCTGCTTGCTCTTTAGCATCGTGCACACTTATGTGACTGGTGTAGCAAGAAGGCATGAGAACGGCTTTGACTTTATCCGCACCCAAGGCATCGCAGGCAATGGCTAAAGTCAAAGCGGAATCGATACCACCCGATAAGCCCAATACGACGCCAGGGAAATTATTTTTTTCTACGTAGTCTTTGACACCTAGAACCAATGTTTTATAGAGACGCTCTTCGTCCGATGTATCATTTTCTTTAGTTGTTGTCTTGAAGTCATGATCATAAAAATCCGCCATTAATAGTGCTTCTTCGCAATATGCTGCGGCGTGGGTTATTTTCCCTTTTTTATTCACGCAAAGTGAGCCGCCATCAAATACTAATTCATCTTGGCCGCCCACCCAATTCACATAAGCTATGGGTAAAGCGGTTTCTTCAATGCGTTGATTGATGATGTCTTCACGCAGGTGAGGTTTATAGAGATCGAAAGGTGAGGCATTGCAACAAAGGATAAGTTCAGCCCCCTGTTGCTTTGCTTGTGCTATGGGTTCAGGGTACCAAAGATCTTCACAAACGAGGGGTGTGATTTTAATCTGCTTGATGGTAAAGGGTTGCTGGATCTCGCCAGGGATAAAATAACGTTTTTCATCAAACACACCATAGTTGGGTAGATGCATTTTACGATAATTGGCAATGATTTTATTTTTATGAATGATGGCCAAGCTGTTGTAAATGCCTTCAGGCTTTCGTTCGGGATAACCAATGACCATATGGATGTCTAATTCAGCCTCTAACAAAGTGTCCATGGCAGTATTAACACAATCATGGAAGCTGGAGCGATGCAATAAATCTTCCGGCGGATAAGCCGTAAGGGTTAATTCGGGGAAGACGATAAGATCAGCGCCGTGTGCTAAGGCTTCTTGCGCATGCTGCAGTAGGGCTCGAGTATTACCTTCAATATCGCCCACTAAATAGTCCACTTGGGCTAAGCAAATGCGCAGGGAGGGGTTCATTGGGTCATCCTATAGTGGTTCAAGCCCCTATTATAGCTAAATTCAAACTTTTCAGAAATGACTTAATGGCTTAAATTTCTTGACCTTAGCTTCAGGGCGGTCAAAATGTAGACGGGATTTGCTTTTCATAGCTTGTATAGCAAACGGTTGGTCTGTACAATGGCGATACAATACAATAATGAAGGAAATAAAATGTATAAACCAGCAATTCCTCCTGTGCCACCAGTCAGACAAGGTAGGGACGTAACCCCAAGGTCAAACCCCAACCCAAGGTCAAACCCCAACTCCAATCCAAGGTTAGCCCAAGGGCGAGGTGCGGCGATAGTGCCTAATCTTGAAGAGGCAGATCAGCTACGTCAACCATCCTATGGTGGCGTTTTTGAATATAGAAGGCCCTCGCCTTGGGATGAGGTGTCGGAAGACGAGGCTTTAGCTAGTCGTGTAGTACCCGAATGGACTCCACGCTCTCCTGGTAGAAGTGGCTGATAAAGCCACAGAACTTCCCAAATAAGCCCTTTATAACTTACACAATGCCCCATGGTTTCATGGCATAGTTCACACTATGAAATCATGGGCAGGTTTTACATTAATTGAATTATTATTAGCACTTACCATTACAGTTATTGGTATGTTAATGACGGTATCTTCTTTTCAATATCTAGTGGGTCAAAGTCGCAGCAGTGCCGCTGCTAATGATCTGTATCATCTTTTAAATTTTGCTCGCCAGGCGGCTTTAGGTAATGGGCAAGTGGTCACTGTGTGTAAAAGTGCTGATGGATTGCAGTGTGGTGGTGATTGGTCCCAGGGAATTTTGGTTTTTGTGGATGAGCAAGCCAATGGCCGAGTAGACCCTGATGATGAAATTTTACGTGTCTTTAAGCGGCCGGTGGGCGATGGGTCCTTGGATTGGCGAGCGTTCCCTAGTAATAAACATTTGCAATATAGCCCTCAGGCCACCACCCGTGAACAAAATGGAACTTTTTATTATTGCCCTTTAAATAAAGATGAAAGCTACGGGCGAGCGATTATTGTGGATAAGTCAGGTCGTGTACGGGTATCGCGGGAGGATGAAGATCGTTCTGCAGCTTGTGGTTAGTCGTGTCCCGACATCATTCCCCCTTAGGGGCAGGCCACGAAGGCATTTATAGTATAAAACGTCACTATATTAACTAAATCACAGAAATTTGACAGTTGTCTTTTGCCGCAGTTGTTCGATAATTAGGGTATGAGTGATTGTTGGCGCCAAAAAAACCGGATAAGTTCAGCGGGTTTTACCCTGATTGAATTGATGGTAGTAATTGTGGTATTAGTTTTACTGATTACCATTGGTATACCTAGCTTTCGTGAAATCATCCAAAATAATCGCGCGGCGACTCTTTCTAGTCATTTTATTTCAGCGGTCCATTATACTCGCAGTGAAGCCATTCGCCGTGGTGCTCCTGTGACTTTATGCCCTGCATCCAATGCCAGTCAAACGGCCTGTGGGGCAGCGGGAAATTGGGATAATGGTTGGATCGTTTTTTCTGATCCCAACAGCGATGGTGTTATTGCTTCAGCCAATGATCGTTTACGGGTTTGGGATGCTTTGGAAGGCAATAGCACAGTAACTACAAGCCAGGGACGTTTAACCTTTGCGGGCACGGGGTTTGCTACGGCTGGCGCAGGTAATGGTGCTGCTGGCCAATACACCCTGAGTGCTGAGGATTGCTCGGGTAATCATGCTAGGATTGTTTCCATTACTAGTACTGGACGGACCACTGTCACGGCAGGTGCTTGTAGCTAGGTAAGCGAAATGGATTTTATAAAATTATCCATCCGTTTCATCATATTGTCGTAATCAGGATTATAACTTAAACGTTGTAAATTATGCTCATTCAAATTTTCGGGCAGAGTGGCGCCTTTAACTTTAGGCGTAGGTTTGCCATCTAGGCTAGTTAGTTGCACTCGCTTCATATAATGCAATATATCTACAAAACCACTTTGACGGCCATAGTATGGGTTATCCGGTGAAACAGGTAAACAATGATGTGAAAAATCTACAATATGTTCATGGGGAAAGTGACTGGACAGTTGATGCATGCGGGGGTCATTAAAGTTTTGTTGATGCTTGCTATATAAAATAAATTGGCTGTTTTTATTTCTATGCTCACGAAAAAATTCCGTGGCTGCCTGGGGGGATACGATTTCATCCTGTTCACTGATGGCCATGAACATAGGCAAATCCAGAGGGTTATTTTTCGATAGTTTCACCACTAATTGCATAAGCTTGATGGTTTGAGCTGCAGCATTAAAAGCAAAAGATTCATAACGGGTATGGGCTTTGTCTGGCGCTAAACGAATCCATTTGGCTTCTTGATTAAGCCAAGAAAATAAGTAGTGCCATTTTGCCATATAACCAATACGTTGCTTGAGGTGAAAAGCCGGGGCTAATAACAGTAACCCTTTAATCTGCGGGTAATGATAGGCAGCATAAACCGAAAGTGCTGCACCTAAGGATAACCCTCCCACATAAAGATCATCCACCAGACCATGAAAACTTTCTACCCCATAGCGGGTAGCTTCAATCCATGCGCTGTAATGCACATTCAATAAATCACCTGGTACGGTGCCATGACCAGGTAATAAAATTGTACGTACCATGAAACCCGCTTTAGAATAATGTTGGGCTATATCATGCAGGATAAAGGGGGATGCCGTGAGGCCATGAATGAGCAGCAAACCGCGTTTGTGGGGTTGGTTATGAAAATTTTCGGGCATGAAGGTATTGGGCGCATTGGCATGGACAATCCAGGCATCCTTTTCACCATGTACATCAAGGCGGGTCTGGCGCACCATATTTCTTTGCTGTTGCACATAGTGATCAAAATCACCGGGTGCCTTGGGAAAGACGCTATTGAGACCCGAAGGATAAAAACGTTTTGGTAATTTATTAGCCATGCCTGCCCATTAAAATCCCTATTCCAGGCCATTTCTCTAGCCAATAGTCATCCACTAATAGTATAGTAGACGGGATTTCCTCAGAAGGATACCCCCATGATTACTCACTTACCTGGCGCTCGAGCTCTCTCGCATTTTCGCTTAGATAAGTTGCTCAAAGCACTGCAGTCTCAGTTTCCTGTGACGGCGCTTTATGCTAGTTATTTGCATTTCATCGAAAGTGAACAACCCCTCGACCAGGCGACGGAGAAAAGCTTAAAAGTTATTTTAGATTATGGTCGTCATGGTGATGAGTCCTTAAAACAAGGTGAGGCATTTATCGTTATCCCCAGGCCCGGTACGATTTCGCCATGGTCCTCTAAGGCCACAGACATCGCTGGCGTTTGTGGTTTAAATGCCATTACACGTATAGAGCGTGGCGTAGTTTACCATATTCAATATTCTCAAGAACTGTCAGGTAGGCAAGGTATAATAGAGCAGTTATTTGATCCCATGACACAAATTGTGATTGATAATGCCGAGCAAGCGCACATCCTATTTGAACATCATGAACCTCGTCCTTTAACTACTGTAGATATAGTCAATGCAGGAAAACAAGCCTTACAAGAAGCTAATACAACCATTGGTCTAGCATTGTCAGATGATGAAATGGACTATTTGGTGAAACGTTTTAATGAACTAAAGCGCAATCCAACAGATGTGGAGTTGATGATGTTCGCCCAGGCAAATTCAGAACATTGTCGGCATAAAATTTTCAATGCAAAATGGTGCATTAATGACGAAGAGCAAGAATTATCGTTGTTTGATATGATCCGAAACACCTATAATAAAAACCCGAAAGGGGTGTTGTCGGCCTATAAAGATAACGCAGCAGTGATCGAAGGTCATGTGGCAGGGCGTTTTTATTCACAGCCTGAAAATAATATTTATCATTACCATGAAGAACCCACGGCCATTATGATTAAAGTGGAAACACACAATCATCCCACGGCCATTTCACCTTTCCCCGGCGCGGCAACTGGTTCAGGTGGTGAAATTCGCGATGAAGGTGCACCAGGGCGAGGAGCAAAACCTAAAGCGGGTTTGACAGGTTTTGCAGTCTCTAACTTAAAAATCCCCCAATACCCGCGCCCCTGGGAAGAGCCATACGGTCAGCCTGCACATATGGCTTCGGCTTTAGAAATTATGCTGCAGGGCCCTATCGGAGGCGCAGCATTCAATAATGAATTTGGACGACCCAATCTATGCGGTTATTTTCGCAGTTATGAATGCGCTGTGAATTCACCAAAGGGTAAAACCCTATGGGGTTACCATAAACCCATTATGATAGCGGGTGGTTTTGGCAATATTCGCCCGCAACATGTGGAAAAGAAACCTTTACCTGAAGGCAGTTTATTAATTGTATTGGGTGGTCCTGCCATGTTAATTGGTTTGGGTGGTGGGGCGGCATCATCCATGGCTGCAGGAACCAGCGATGAAGCTTTGGATTTTGCCTCGGTACAACGAGATAACCCTGAAATGGAACGGCGTGCGCAAGAAGTTATTAATGCATGTTGGACATTGGATGAAAACCCCATTATTTCCATTCATGATGTGGGCGCGGGCGGGCTTTCTAATGCGTTGCCTGAAATTATTCACGATGCGGAGCGGGGTGGGCGCTTACGACTACGTGCTATCCCCAATGCGGAAAGCGCTATGTCACCTATGGAAATTTGGTGTAACGAGGCGCAGGAGCGTTATGTATTAGCCATCGAACCCCAAAGTTTGAGTTTATTTGAAAATTTAGCTAAGCGTGAGCGATGTCCCTTTGCGGTTTTGGGTGAAGTAACCTTAGCACAACATTTAATTCTTGAAGATGAGCATTTTTCTAACTATCCCATTGATATCCCCATGGATGTTTTATTTGGTAACGCGCCTAAAATGCAGCGTAATACTCAATCCCGGACTGTTTCAGGCCAAGCTTTATCCCAGGTTCCCATACATGAAGCTGTGGAGCGAGTTTTGAGTTTGCCTACGGTGGCCAGTAAAAACTTTTTAATTACCATTGGTGATCGCAGCGTGACAGGTTTGGTAGCGCGGGATCAAATGGTGGGGCCTTGGCAAGTGCCCGTGGCTGATTGTGCTGTAACGGCCACCAGTTACGATACCTATTACGGTGAAGCCATGTCCATGGGAGAGCGTGCGCCCATTGCCTTGTTGAATGCAGCTGCTTCAGCGCGCATGGCAGTGGCTGAAAGCATTACTAATATCGCCTGTAGTCACATTGGTGATATAGGACAAATTAAACTGTCGGCTAATTGGATGGCTGCCGCTAACCACCCGGGTGAAGATGCCAAATTATTTGAAGCGGTCAAGGCCGTGGGTATGGAATTATGTCCTGAATTAGGCATTGCTATACCCGTGGGCAAAGATTCCTTATCCATGGGAACCCATTGGCAACAGGATGATGAAGAAAAAGCGGTGATTTCGCCTTTGTCATTAGTAGTAACGGCTTTTGCTCCGGTACAAGACATTCGTCATACTTTAACGCCGCAATTGCAACCCTGTGATGAAGCCACACAATTGTTATTGATCGACTTAGGCCAAGGGCGTAATCGTTTGGGTGCCAGCGCTCTATGCCAAGTTTATGCTGAAATAGGTGATGAACCTTCTGATCTAGTAGACGCTGACAAACTGCGCCAATTCTTTCAAGCCATGCAAGTCTTATTACACGAGCAATTACTCTTGGCATATCACGATCGTTCCGACGGAGGCTTATTAGCTTGCTTATGTGAAATGATGTTTGCCGGGCACTTAGGTGTGCAAGCCACATTGCCAGGGTCGGACTCCATGGCAAGTTTGTTTGCTGAAGAATTAGGTGCGGTAATTCAAGTGGCCAATTCTAATATAGATAATGTCATGGCGTGCATGGAAGCCTATGGCTTGAGTGAATGCCTTCACGTCTTAGGCTCCGTCACTGAAAAAAATGATTTAATGATTTTTTCTGATGACAAATGCATATATCAAAATGATCGCATAACTTTGCAGCGCATCTGGAGCGAAACCAGTTTCCATATGCAATCACTACGTGATAATAGTGTTTGTGCACAGGAAGAATTTGATAACTTATTAAATGAAAAGGATCCCGGTTTAACCCCAAAATTAACCTATCAATTAGAAACCTTGAGCCCCTATGTGAACGTCAATGCTTCGCCTAAGGTGGCGATTTTACGTGAGCAGGGCGTTAATGGTCACGTGGAAATGGCCGCTGCCTTTGCGCGGGCTGGGTTTACCACCGTAGACGTGCATATGTCCGATATTATTGCGCGCCATGTGAGTTTAAATGATTTTAAAGGCTTAGTGGCTTGTGGTGGCTTTTCCTACGGAGATGTATTGGGTGCTGGTGGTGGCTGGGCAAAGGCCATTTTATTGAATCCTCAAGTGCGTGATGAAATAGAGGGATTTTTCCAACGTAATGATAGCTTTTCATTGGGTATTTGTAACGGTTGCCAAATGCTGTCCCAAATCAAATCTTTAATTCCTGGAGCGGGGCACTTCCCTCGTTTTATCAATAATTTTTCAGAACAATTTGAAGCACGTTTAGTGCAAGTAGCTGTATCGCCTTCACCTTCTTTATTTTTTAAAGACATGGTGGGCTCCATTCTTCCCATTGCGGTGGCTCATGGCGAAGGGCGTGTTGAATTTGAGTCTGAAGAAGATAAACAACAAGCCCAAGTGGCTTTGCGTTATGTGGATCATGCTGGGCAAAACACTCAACGTTATCCTTATAATCCCAATGGCAGTGAAGAGGGTATGACGGGCTTCACCAGCAGGGATGGCCGAGTGACTATCATGATGCCTCACCCTGAACGGGTTTTTCGAACCACCCAATATTCTTGGCATCCAGATGATTGGCAAGAGAGGGGACCTTGGATGCAGATGTTTGATAATGCCCGTAAGTGGCTGGATTAGGCGAAATAGCTAGAATTCCTGGGCTGGAGATACCTTCAATTTTTGCTAAACTTTCCTTAGTAAGGGCCTACTTAAGCTTTGATTTTGCTAAGGGCCTAAAAATTAAGGGGATTCCCATGAACAAATGTATCATCTTGGCCGCATCCATGGCCTTAACCCTCGGTTTAAGCGCCTGCGCCCAGGGGCCCATCACTAAACAGGATGTGGGTGCCGTGTCTGGAGGGATCCTCGGCGGCGCCGTGGGTAGCCAGTTTGGTAGTGGCACGGGTAAAACTGTATCCATTATCGCAGGTACGCTGTTAGGTGGTTTATTGGGTGGCGCCATTGGTAAATCCATGGATGATGTGGATCGCATGAAGATGAATCAAACCCTAGAAAGTACACCCACCAATTCCACCACCACATGGAGTAACCCCGATGGCAACAGCTATCGCATGACACCTACGCGTACTTATACCAATTCCAGCGGTCAACCTTGTCGCCAATTTACTACCACGGCAGTAATCGACGGTAAAAGTGAACGGATCAACGGAACGGCATGCCGTGCCAGCAATGGTCAGTGGAAAATCGTTTCTTAAAACCACATGTATCTAGCTTTATGCATGGGAAGAAGAGTGAGGGCTCTTCTTCTTTCATAACATTACCAACTAATCATTGCTAGAAGAAAGCGAAAACATAGCCACTGAGGCTGGCAGATAATGGACTTCAAGCGCTTCTAGCGTAATAAAAATATTTTCCATATCATTTACATCCAAACTTTAACGGATCACAGTTTATTATAGTTTTGTAGGATGGATTAGTAAATCATTCTCTAGTATCTTTTTGTGATATTTTTATACAGCCTTGGATGAATTTAGCTGAATTAGCAAATTGATCATGGATGGGCGAAGGTGGGCAATGGAGTAATCGTGGGTCTTCTTTGGCCATTTCTCGCGTGGGACTAACTAGTTCATAGGGGTCATATTCGTTATGAAAGAAATCAAATTTACTGGCAAGAAAACGTTTAGCAAACTCTGTATGTTTTACCTTAGGATCATCACGCAAAATCATTTTCTCATAAATTTTCAATAAATAAACAACATCTCTTAAATTCTCGATACAAGTGTAATTTCTTTTAAGGCGAGGCAGAGATTCAAAAAGCATAGGCAAATGGGTAGAATAGTAAACTGGTCCGCTGAGTTCCTCATGTGAGAGGGATTGAGCACACATTATAGTAGGTACATAGTCTCTCAAAGAATAAATGTCCATAAAGACTTTTTGTATAGCTTCAAAGGGGCCCCGTCTAGATTGGACATTTGCAGCTGGAGAAAAACCTGGCATGCAGCCAAGAGTTATCATGATGATTCGCTTTAATACATCTAGTTGAAAAGGATCAGATCTAACATTATCCTTCTCCAGTATCCCAATAAAAATACTCCATATATAATCCATGCAGAAACTATTTCGTTGAAATTTTGTATGGCGCCAGACTTTTTTTAATAAATGATGCTGGAATGGGAGCCAAGAGAGGTCATCATTTTGTAACCATTGTTTGGAAAAAAAGAGGATTTCACTGTGCCATGCTTCGGGGAAGAGGCTATGATTAGCCAGCTTAGTAAAGATATTCCCATGGTCTGTTAAAGAGGAGGGGGGATGCAAACGAATACCAAAGGTTTTTTGAAATTGCTTATAACCATGTTGGTCAGCAATTTTAGGTAACATGAATGAACAGCCAGAGCCTGACGTCATGGTCCAGATCCGTGTAGGATGAAAATGATCCTGCTCTTCTAGTACAGACCAAAGAGAGAAGATGTCTCCTGTTTCATAGGTTGTTGCTGGAACTACTTTATTGGTGGGTGTAAGGCTAAGATCCACAGAATTCTTTAACACTATACCCATGGGAATAGCGCCATCTTGATTATAGGTAAAATCTTCTTTGACCCAGCGTGGTTGAGAATGATCCTTCAAGGGTAATAAACCACCTGATTCTTTGGGTATTTTACAAATTCCATTATCAATCAGTTTGCTACCAAAGGGGTAGCGTGCGCGAATGAGTGTGTATTCAGGACCGGGATCCAGTGCATCGATGATAGTGCCCAGGGTGGGGTTAACTTCCATTACTTGTTTTCTTACATCCTTCCAATGGACTTTTTCCATGGTGGGACGCCTTGTCCTCGCATTCATGAATGCTTCCTCGCATGTTCAATTAATAGACACATCCTTACGTTATCTAATTTAGGATAATAATACAATAGCAATAGCGTCATTGTAGGATAAAAAATCATAATACTTTGATATATTGAGCTATTTATTTATAAGGTTAGAAGCCTATTGCTGTTCCTATAGGGGGTTGAGTAGAATGGTTCAATCACAAAGAGAGGATTGCTCATGGCCAAAGTACAATACACCTGTCAAGCATGCGGCGTGGTATCCCCCAAATGGGCGGGTCAATGCGGCGATTGCTCTGCCTGGAATACCCTAGTGGAAGAAGTGCCAGGTAGCAGTAATCCTCGCGTGGTGGGTTATGCCGCTGCACAATCCAGTATTATTCATATGGATAAAGTATCCATACAAGAACATCCTCGAATTTCGTCGGGTTTAGCAGAGCTAGACCGAGTATTGGGCGGTGGTTTAGTGGTAGGCTCCGTGGTGTTAATGGGTGGTGACCCAGGCATTGGTAAATCCACCGTTTTATTACAAACTATGACGCATTTAAGCCAACAAGCTAAAGTGCTTTACATCACAGGTGAAGAATCTTTAGAGCAAGTGACTATGCGTGCGCGGCGCTTGCAATTGCCAGAAGATAAATTATTGCTTCTAGCCGAGACTCAAGTAGAACGTATTTTAAAATTGGCCGATAAAGAAAAACCCATGGCTATGGTTATCGATTCCATCCAGACCATGTATACGGAAAGTTTGAATTCTACGCCCGGAGGGGTGGGGCAAGTACGAGAGTCAGCAGCACGTTTAGTGCAATTTGCTAAGCAAAAAGGTACCGCGTTATTTTTGGTGGGGCATGTCACGAAAGAAGGCACCTTAGCAGGGCCCCGTGTTTTAGAACATATGGTGGATACGGTATTGTATTTTGAGGGGGAGCGAGATAGTCGCTTTCGGGTTATTCGTGCCGTGAAAAATCGCTTTGGGGCGGTGAATGAATTGGGTTTATTTGCCATGACCGACAGAGGGTTAAAAGTTGTGAGCAACCCCTCAGCTATCTTTTTATCCCGCAGTGATAATGAAGTGCCCGGTAGTGTGATATTGGTCACCTGGGAAGGTACACGTCCGATGTTAGTGGAAGTGCAAGCCTTGGTGGATAGTAGCCACATGGGAAATCCCCGCCGTATTACTGTTGGTTTAGAACAAAACCGGTTGGCTATGTTGTTAGCGGTGTTGCATCGTCATGGTGGCATTGCAACCTACGATCAAGATGTATTTTTAAATGTGGTGGGCGGTATGCGGGTTATGGAAACCGCATCGGATTTAGCCCTGTTATTAGCTGTGGCTTCCAGTTTAAAAGATAAAATCTTACCTCAGAAGCTTGTCGTGTTTGGGGAAGTAGGTCTCGCCGGTGAAGTGCGTCCTGTGCAAAGTGGGCAAGAACGTTTGAAAGAGGCTGCAAAACATGGTTTTACACAGGCCATCGTGCCCAAGGCCAATGCTCCCAAGAAGGCGATTGCCGGATTAAAGGTTATTCCTGTAGAACATATCAGTGAAGCTTTAGAGCAGATCTAGATGGGGAAATGCTTCTTCGTCTTCCTGGAAGTCGCGTAGCGACTATCCATCCCCTGTGGGGACAGGTGATCCAGAGGAACGTTCAACTCAGCTCTGGGCCCTGGATAATCGCTACGCGATTTCCAGGGTGACGGGTGTTTTGTGCAGAGAGAGGTTTAAAAACGGGAAGTGGGCTTAATTTAAATGGCTCCCTCCTTTGATTGTAATTTGTTTTGCATCTAAGGTGATTTGCTTGCCTGTTAATAATAAATCACCGGCCTCATTAATATAAATTTCACAAGGATTATTCTTAATCAATATATCCGACGATGAATCCTTTGTGGAAGCTATAATATGCTGGCTTTGCAGCTTGATATCATTACCCTCTGTGTTGAAATGAATATTCTGTGCTTGCAATGTCATGCTGCCTTGAGAAAGCAGGCTAAGATGTGTTTTGGCCAGTATGTCTAGAGTGCCCTGATAACTTTGTAGGGCATAGGTTTTTTCAGAAATATGAGAAAGTTGCAGGCCTGACTTATGATGTTCATTTGCAGAAACTTTTTTGGAATAATCCCCTTGAATGCTCTCTTGGTAATGGCTATTACTCATGATATGAAAATTCTTTTGTACTGTATGGGACAATTCCTCATAACTTAGTGTCATAGTGCCTTGAGTTTCCGCCAAGAAATGGCTTTTTTCCGATTCAGGCTTCATTTGTAAGCGACTTTGATCTTGGCTATGCAAGGTTAAAGACCGTTGTCCAGGATAATCATCCATAAGTAAGCCCATATTATTTTGACTGCGTAGAATATGCTGGAAAGCATTTCTACCTGTGACAGGCGCTGGATATTCGGCATGGGGGATCGCATTGATGATCATGGGGCATTGCCACTGATTATCCACGGCACCTAATAAAACTTTAGTTTTATTATATAGGGGGAGATGTACTCCGTGAGTAGGGTTTACGCTGGCAAAAGGTTGTAACCTCGGGATGGCAATTGGTACGGGTTGCTGCACATCAAAATCGTAGTTGATTGCGTAATAGCCCTTTTTGTCCATGTTAGATTGATTGCATCCTCCGCGTACTTGACCTTGGAAAAAGCTCAAAGGGGGCGATGCTTTTATTGTGTGAGGCAATTGTTGCAGCGCTTCAGGCAATAGGCTTAACAAGACTTTTAATTGAGTGGGCTCAGAAAAAGTTATATCAATATCCATGTTGATAATTCGAAATCTTTTACCAGCCATAGATACATGTTCAAGAGTAATGGTATCTCCTGGCCTTAAGGTAGGGTCATTGCAAATGACTTCAATTGTTTCCCTAGATGCCTCTAAGGCATTTTGTCGGCGTTGGAATAAGGCTTGCATGTTAGAATGACTTTGATAGTTAGCCACGAAGGTTTCTAACCCTGAATCTTTATCAGCGTATAAAGTATTATTAGACGCAATGTTGCAGTGACTATAGGTAGCGTGTTTAGGACGTAAAGTTTCCCCGTGGATGATGGTTGTGATAACGGTTTTATTGTGAATCAATCCTCCTTCAGACTGGAATGGAATAGTATGGTTGTCCTGTTGTATAGCACTCAATTGATTTGAAAAAGTGATACAGTAATCATCAAAGTTGTGATGTAAATGAAAAAAAGCTTGATTGTCACTCAAACATTGTTGCAGGAAATCTCCTTTGCTTTGTTGGTGCTGCAGCCAGAAATCACCGCAAGTCATATCATCCTCAAATTTGCATTGAAAGGGCAGTGCCGTAGTCTCTAAAAGTTGGCTAAGAATGGGGGGCCAAGATGCAAAGGGAAATATTTCGCAGATTTTATTCTGGAATAATATCCTTAAGGGTGACTCTATAGTGAAAGTATATTGATAATTTTCTGCCACGTGAGCTCGACTGCAGTGAATGTGAGTGATCAAGCCATGCAGATATTGGGATCGATTATCCCAAGTTAATTGAATAATACAGGCTTTGTTTAACAGCTTACTCAAGGATGCTTGATTAAAAAAGCTCAAAGTGGCTTGGTAACATCGATTGATGCCATGATCGTGAATATGACATTGGTGGATAGGGTAATTGTTATCACCTATGGAAAGTAAAACATTGGGTAATGGCATGACTCATTCCTCCTGGAAGCCATCTTACCCTAATGCTATGGGGCACTCTGTAGGATATTTTGTTTAAGGACAAAGCCATTAGATAATCTAAGAATTATCATCAGGTTTTTGTGCTGGCTTTTTATCCTCATGCAAGTAATTCAACAGATTAAATGAATTAACCAATTCTTTAAAATCTTCCTTATTGGGCAAATCCTCTCTGGTGGGTAATCTCAAGCGTAATTTATTTTGTTCCACAGTATACAGAAGATCTAGACCGCTTGCTTCATTATTGGTTTGAGTTTGAAAGGACCAATGTTTAGCCAATTGATAAGTGACCATCAGGGTATTAATCGGTTCAGCTAAACCAATACTTAAGCTCACATAGAGTCGTGGCGTTAGGTATTTGCCGATGATAAGTGAGGTATTTTGGAAGACATCTGTTTCACCTGAATTATCGGTTCTGTAATTGGCTTGAGAGCCAACGGATAATTCACTGAGGCCTAGAGTGTTTTGAATGGTGCTATGAATCTTTGAAACTTCACCGCCACCTAAATTCATAGACATTGCGGCAGCCGCTAGGGACTGACCATCGGCAGCTGAGGCAGAATCCAGGCCACGACCTAATAATAAAAAAGAAAGGATTTGAGCTTGGGTATAACCCCCTGGCACTGAAAAGAGTTTTATTTGTGGGGTTTCAGCAGACCCGGTAATTTCCAAACCGGCGGTGATGGTTTGCTGGATAGGTACGGCTGTGCCGGAACTGGAAGTCACATTACTCACGGCTTTTACTTTGCGAGTTGCTTGAATACTCAGGCCTGGATTAGTCACAGGACCGCCAGAATAGAGTAATTGACCGCGACGAATATCCAGCTTTTGACCGTAGGCTTCAAATTTCCCTTGTTTAATGCCGATTTGACCATTAGCCGTCGT
Source organism: Gammaproteobacteria bacterium (assembly GCA_021773195.1). GTDB lineage: Bacteria > Pseudomonadota > Gammaproteobacteria > JAKBBU01 > JAKBBU01 > JAJFKN01. Next base: position 24,343 of record JAJFKN010000047.1, read on the forward strand.
GATACCTTCTGGTGTATTATGAACAGTGAGTTGTCCTGATAATTGTGCATCTAAACCTTCATAGGCAAAGTGCACCTTATTGCCTAGTGTTACGGTAATATCACTGTAAAAATTAAAAGGTAAGCTTTCGACTTCTTGACCTTCATCGCTCAGATACACCGTATCACCTGGCATTTCTAAAGTACTGCTAAAATCTTCAGGGGTTATCTTTGCTTCTGGCACTTGCACGCTGCCTGAAAGTCGTAGGGTGTTGTAAACATAGTCCACTAACAGCTTCGGTGAGATATAGGCAACGGCGTCTCGATTATTGCTAACTTGGAAACGTTGACCATCGATGTTAACTTTAGTTGCGAAAGTTTTACCATCAAGCAAAGTATTACCTTTTGACGTCAATTGGCCACCACCGGAAGTCATGTCCAAGTGGTAATTGAGATGATGTTGTCGATCTCCAGTTAACTGACCATTAATATGGGTTATATGGATCCCTAAGGGATCAATCTTCACCTGCCCGTGACTGAGGTTTGCATTGCCTAGTAACGTTGGTTTATCCAAGGTGCCAGTTAAGGTAAGTTCTGCTTGGAAGCGCCCTTGTAAATCACTATAGGATTGGGATAGATCAGGTAATTGCCCTAGGTTTTGCAGGTTAGCATTTAATTGTCCTGAAATGGTTTGCTTCGCTGGATCAAATTCTTTTAGATTCAATTTAGGTAAATCTAACTGAGCTGAAATAAGACGCTGTTTTAATGCGTCAAAATAAAGAGACGCCGTCAATCCTGTATTATCCAAGGTGGCATTCAGTTGCCCACCTTCATAGTCAAAACGATGGGGTTTTTTATCGGATAGATAAGTAACATAACCGGGGGTAATGACCATTTTTACCTTGCCCAGTTGTGGTTTGTCAAGGGAATCTTGATAGCTCACATTGAAGCTCGCCTTGCCATGAATTTTCGTCTCAGGCGGTAGCCAAGCTTGTAAAACCGACATTTGGAGATCATTTGCATTTAAACTCAATGTTGTACCTTGTTGCTTTTGCCAATGGTATTGGCCACAGAGCTTGGCAAGGGGCGATTGCATGCATAGAGGAGGGACATCGATGGTTTGCTTGTCCAAGGTGATTTTTGTGGGCTGTGATAAATGCCACTGACCGTAGTCTTTAGACTGTAGCGTAAGTACGTCAAGGGATTCCAGCCAAGTGTTACCCTGTCGTTGTCCTGTTATCTGCAGGTTTAAATGGTTATTGTCTTGTGTCGCTTGAGCCTTTATCTGGTGACTGGCCATTGTTCCGCGACCTTGTAAACCCATTGTATTGAAACTAATGCCGGGCAATTTAATTTGTTGACCTGTAATTTTGATATTTGAAGGGTTACTGGGTGAAAAGTCTAAATGGATTTGACTATTCAATTGTTCTACCTGGTAATCTTCCCATGATAATTGGTGTAGATAAGTGGTGGTGTCGAGGATGGGTTGATTGCTATTGCCTTTCAACGTTCCTTGATTTTCCAAGGTGCCACGGGCTTTAGGATTAATGGCTTGTAGCTTAGGAACATGAATTTTCCACTGTAAGTTCCAGTTATTATTTAGATTACCTTGAGCTTGAACAAAAGCATCTCCTGCTTGCAAATAGATATTATGAAATTCATATTGGCCGCCTTTTACTTCAAATAAGCCTTTGCCTTGCAAGGGGTGACCGAACAAATTACCAGATAATTTCTTCAAATTCACCAAGAAATAATCTTCAGGCAGATTGCCTTTTATTGCTATGGAAAATTGGTTTTTACTTTTTAATTTACTGCCTTGAGTGATGGGGTTTATATTTTCTCCTTGAGTTTCAACAGTCCATTGCAAGCCCTGGCTAAGATCCACATAACCTTGAGTGAGTAGCATGCCTAAATGGATAGTAAGGTTACCGCTCCCGGGGGCAATGGTCACATCTTGTATTTTAGACTGATTCAGTTCAATGGTTAGGGGGAATTTAACGTGGGTTTCATTAGAGGACTCAACCACGGCTGTTTCGGGGGGGGGGGTATCCTGGGCTACTTTCACGCTGACGTGATTACTGTAAAGATGGGTAACGGTTACTTTGCCGTGGAATAAATTCATAGGCTGCCAATTTAGGTATACTGTACCCACTTTAACATTCACATATTCATCTTCATAGCGCACGTTATTTAACACAAAGGGCCCATAGAGTCGACCTTCAATGGGGCCCACTCTTAATTTTCCAGGTACGAGTTTTTCTGTTATATGTATAGTGGTTCGTAAGCCCTGTGGGGTGGCGATAAGGTACAATATGCCAAATCCAATTAAACCAAGTACAAAAAATCCATATAAAAACAGGCGCCGAATTATCATAATGTGACCCCTATGTTAAATGTGAGATTATAAGGTTTGGTTTTTTCGTCAATGGCCTGGGCTAGGTTCAATTGCAATGGTCCAACAGGTGATGCATACATGATGCCTACGCCGGGGCTGTTTTTAATCCCACAGTTTGTGCCTGAACTTTTGTCGGAGCTCGTGCAGTGAAAATTATTTGAGGCGTTACCCGCATCATAGAATGCGGTTAAGTATAACTTTCGCCAAACACGTCGTTGATATTCAGCACTGCCCACGTAAAGAAAGCGACCTGGCCCTAAGTCTTGGTATTTGTATGCTCGGATACTTTGCGCACCGCCAGCAAAGAATTGTAAAGAAAGAGGGAGTTGGTCTAGTTCGTTAATCCAGGTATAACCCACATCAGCTCGGAAAACAAAGCGGTTGTCCGGTGTGATACTGAAAATATAGCGGCCTTTTGCTTCTGTTTGCAGGAAGGTGGAGTCTGACAATGCTTCTTTGGCAGCTCCTCGAACTTTCAAATTAATGCTACCACCTTTCAATGGAAAAATGGGATTATCATAATTGGATCTTGAAATATTAATGCCGGGCAATAAAAGGAAGGTGTGTTGCCTGTCGCCATCATTGATAGTGTAACTTTCATACTGCGGTGTTAAAAAGATATTGGTTTGCCAGCCATGTATCTTGGTGATATAGCCGAAGGATATTTTTTGATAAATACCATCATTGTCATGGGGGAAGTTCTCTTGGCCTATGGATGGCGCAATATAAAATTGATCCGTCATGGGGTTTCTTCCCGGAATAATATAACGTCCTTGCAAAGTGCTTTCTACGGTGGATAGCGTCAGCAAACTTCTAAAGTTTTGACCAGTGCTAGTTAACCGTCGTAAATTCAAGCCGATGCTGGTTCGCGGGCCTGTGTCAGTACCGTAACCTAAACCTAAGCTGTATTGATATTTTTTTACGACAATTAATTTGATGTCTACGGGTACACGTAAATTCGTTCCTTTTCCCCTCTCAGGGTTAACTGAAACTGAACTGAAATAACCACTGTTGGTTAAGTTCTGTTGTAACTCCATCAATTGCGTGCCTGAATATCGGTCGCCACATTTAAAGGGAATGTATTTTTCTAAAAATGACTGCTTGAAAGGTGACTCACTGAAAGTCACATTGCCAAAATAATATTGCGGGCCCGTTTCAAAATGTAAAATAACGCGGGCTTGGTTATTCTTTTCATCAATAATCAAGCGGTGAGCCGTTAATTTTCCTGCAAGAAAACCATCTTCTACAGCAATGTTATAAAACTGGTTTTTTGCTTGATTATACTTCTTCACACTTAACGTTTCACCCTTGGTTAAAGGAAACTTCTTTATGAAGGCATTAAAATAATGTTTCCCGGGGCCCGTTACGACTAAATCTACTTGAGTAATCTTCATGGCCTTGCCAGGCACAACATGGTAAGTGGCTTCCCATTTATCGCCTTTATGGCTGAGATGGGAAGTGATCTTAGGGTAAAAGTAACCGTAGGGCTGAATAGCTTGCTCAATGGCAGCGGGGCCATTGTTATACAATGTCTGAATACTTTTTTCATTTAGGGGCTGTTGCGCGCGTTTTTGTTCTACCTTCAAACGAGAGATAGCATTGTCTTTTGGATCATTTTGCAAACCTTCTATTTTATAGTCCAATAGAGTTGCCCCCCAAGCCCAGGGCGAGAGGGTTAATAAAAAGAAAATGTAGCAACTGGCTAAAAAGTATTTCTTCATTGCATAAAGCGTATTTGGTCGTTCTTTACACTTCCTTTAAAAGGGTTAAATAACCATCCACAAAAGGGTCATATTTTATCAAAATGTAAGAGAGGAGACGAGGTGCTATCAAAAATAGGGTGATTCACTTACTATTAGGTGATATTACACCTGGAGGGGGATGGATGAAACAAATTATAATCATTTTGTTGGGTTTGTCTTGGTGCCTTTCTGCCATGGCGTGGAATCAAGCAGGCCATCTTATTATTGCTCAAATTGCTTATGATAAATTACAACTCAAGGTTCGTCTAAGAGTTGACCAGCTGACTCAAGAAATGAGTAAGTCTTACCCCGGTGAAAAGAATTTCGTAAGTGCTGCCTTTTGGCCAGACTACATTAAGGGAGATGGTGTCACAGCTTTTAATAGTTGGCATTATATTAATTTGCCCTACAGCCCTGATCATCACCGCAGTTTTAGACCCTATCCTCAAAACGTGGTTTGGGCCATCAACCAAAGTGAACAAGTGTTAAGCAGTCCAACGGCCAATGATTATGAAAAGGCGCTATTTTTACGATTTTTGGTGCATTTCGTGGGAGATGTCCACCAACCTATGCATACTATTACTCGTTTCACAAAAGCTTGGCCCTATGGCGACAAAGGGGGGAATCAATTCCCTATCAAAGATTCTCACGCTAAGAGCCTCCATCAATTATGGGATCAGGGGGTTGGTTCCTTTGGAAACGGTGCTCTGATGGCTAAGCAAGTACGCAAAATGTCTACAGATATTGAGCAAGCCTATCCTCCCAGTACTTTTAAAGGGCGCCTGAGTGATGATAAACCACAGGATTGGGCTCAAGAAAGCCATGAATTAGCAATAAAATATGCTTACAATACAAACCCTTACCAGTCAATCAGCAAAGCCTACCGAGCTGAAGGGCAAATAATTAGTCAGAAACAGTTAGCCTTGGCAGGTTACCGCTTAGCAAATGTCTTAAATGAAGCTTATCCATTTTGACCTCGGGATTTTCGACAAACTCATGTATAATGACGCCTTATTGTGATTATGAGTTAGGAAAAATCCGTGACAGAGCTAGCTGAAGTTGATGTTGTAGAATCCGAGATTGCCGAAGTGGCAATGGAAGAATCTAACGTTGGCGTTCTAGAATCTCAACCACCCCATGTGAATCCCCATGATGCCATTGCTATGGTACAGGGCCAATTATTCACGGATTTACCACAGGATTTGTATATTCCACCAGAAGCCATGAAAGTGCTTTTGGAAACCTTCGAAGGCCCCTTAGATCTTTTGCTTTATCTCATCAAAAAACAAAATCTTGATATTTTAGATATTCCTATTGCTGACATTACGCGTCAATACATGGAATACATTCATTTAATGCAGGGAATGCGTTTTGAGTTAGCGGCGGAATATTTGTTAATGGCAGCCATGCTAGCAGAAATAAAATCTCGTATGCTACTGCCCCGTCCTAAAAGCGATGATGAAGAAGAGGTGGACCCACGCGCTGAATTGATTCGTCGCTTACAGGAATATGAGCGGTTTAAAAAAGCATCAATAGATTTGGATGAGTTACCTCGTCTGGAACGGGACGTATTTATTGCTGAAGCATTAGAGCCGCCAGTACAACGCATAAAACCATTGGCGGAAACCACCTTAGATGAATTACTAGCTTCTTTTAGAGATGTTTTACAGCGTACGAAATTAACCGCGCATCATCATGTGGAGAAGGAACACTTGTCATTGCGTGAGCGTATGACGCAAGTGCTTTCGACGGTGCAAGAACATCACTTTTGTGAATTTACGCAATTATTTACAATCAGTGAAGGGCGCGCTGGTGTGATCGTGACTTTTTGCGCCATATTGGAACTATTGAAACAATCTATGATTGAAATCGTACAGGCTGAATCTTACAGCCCCATACATGTTAAGGCAGTTGCATAATGAGTCTTGAATTATCCCAAGTGAAAAAAATTATTGAAGGCGCCATTATGGCCGCTGGTGAAAGCTTAAGTATTCACAGTATTGGTAAAATCTTCGATGAAGAAGAGCGCCCTGATAATGCAACCATTAAAAGTGTTTTAGAAGAGTTAATGGAAGATTACGCTGAGCGTGGTGTGGAACTGAAAGAAGTAGGGACGGGTTACCGTTTTCAAGCACATGTGGATTTAGCGCCATGGCTAGGACGCCTATGGGAAGAAAAACCACCGCGTTTTTCCCGCGCTTTTCTAGAAACCTTATCTATCATTGCCTATCGACAACCGGTGACACGTGCGGAAATTGAAGAAATCCGCGGGGTTGTTGTGAGTTCTGGTATTACTAAAGTACTCATTGAGCGGGGTTGGGTCCGCGTTGTAGGTCATCGTGATGTACCGGGTAAACCAGCATTACTGGCTACTACTAAAGAATTTCTGGATTATTTCAATCTAAAAGGCCTGGGAGATTTACCCAGTCTAGCTGAATTACAAGATATCGAAAAAATGGCCGAAAACCTGCAGCAGCAGGATATCGATGCAATGGAAGATAGTCAGAGTGAATTAGCATTGACTGAGGATGGAACAACTGAGGATGAGGATATGCCAGAGGATGACGTAATGAAGTTGGTGGATGATGCCGCTATCAATGAAGAAGTGTTAGATGAGTTAACGGAAGAGTTATTGGATGAAGCAGAACTGGAGCTCATAGGTGAAGACAACTTAGAAGATGCCTTAGAAGATGCTGAAGTGATTCCTGGGACTGATTTAGATGAAACATTTGGCGAAGAATTATTGGGATTAGAAGATGATGAATTCGCCCCCTTGAAAACCTTAGAAGAAGACAACCTTGAGTGAAAAATTACAAAAAGTTCTAGCCCGTTGTGGGTTAGGTGCGCGTCGTGAAATGGAGCGTTGGATTGCTGATCGTAGAGTCAGTGTTAATGGAAAAATCGTGGATGTGGGTATACGCGTTGAAGAGAATGATAAAATTCGTGTGGATGGTCGTCTTCTCACTTGGCGTCCCGCCGAAGAATTTAAACCCAAAGTTATTATATATAATAAGCCCGAAGGGGAAGTTTGTACCCGTTCCGATCCAGAAAAACGCCCTACCGTATTTGAAGCCTTACCTCCTTTACGCAACGGTCGCTGGATCAATGTAGGTCGTTTGGATTGTAACACGCAGGGATTATTGTTATTTACCAATCATGGTGATTTAGCCCATAAACTCATGCACCCCTCTAGCAATATTGAGCGGGAGTATGCCGTTCGAGTTTTTGGTGAAGTGACGCCCGCCATCTTAAAAAAATTACGCGAAGGTGTTACCTTAGACGATGGCAAAGCCAGTTTTACGAGCATATCCCATCGCGGTGGTGAAGGCATGAATCATTGGTATCATGTGGTATTAATGGAAGGCCGCAATCGCGAAGTGCGTCGTTTATGGGAATCCCAAGATGTGCGAGTTTCCCGTTTGATTCGCGTGCGTTTTGGTGAGTTAGCTTTACCCAAGTCTCTCCATCGCGGCCAATGGCGATACTTAAATCATAATGAAATAAAATTATTAGAGCCTAAACCGGTGGTGACACCGAAAAGCTAACCACCACTTACGAATTGCCGGTATGGCTAATTCATGTTGAAAAACTTGAAAGCCATCTTCTTGGATCAACTCCAATAAACGAAAGCGAAGCTTTGCATAAATCAAAAAGGGCAGACACCTGGCCTTTTTTGAATCGGATAAATGGTTGAGGGCTTGGCTATAGAAGCCTTGAGCTCGTTTAGCGTACTCTTCCAGCACTTTAGTAAGATTCTCTTGGGAAGCTAAGTTATCTTGGGATGAGACGCCTGCCTTATCTAAATCTTCTTTTGCTAAGTAAAGACAGCCACGCTGAGTATCGCGTCGGAGATGTTGCAAAATATCCACTAACGCTACTGCGATACCTAGGTCATGGGCAAACTTCACCACATTGTCATCTTGGCAATCTAAAATTTTTGCTTGCAATAAAGCGGGGATGTAACTTTCACGATGACAATGCTGAACCACTTCGCCAAAGTGATTGTAAGCATTGTACTGGCTATTGGTGACTTGACCTTCAAGGTATCCTACCAATAAATCGGGACTCAATGAGTATTTACCCATGAGGGTTTGCATGCCTTGGCTTAGTGGATGCTGTGGGCTACCTTGCCCTCCTAATGCGGCTATTTCTTGCTGCCAAAATTGATATTTCACTTGAGCTATTTGGGGATCATTAGCGTTGATTTTGATATCGGCAAGGGTGTGTAAAAAAGCCGTCAGTAAGAGTAAATCTTTTTTTAAGTCATCATCACAATATAAAAAACTGTAATAGTGGTCACTGCCACGCTGTGTCACTTGTTGTTGAAAACTTTCTAGAATATCCATTAATGATCATCCTCCATGGATTTAAGCTCATATAATAGAGTCAAAGCTTCCTTGGGTGATAAATTATCGGGGTTGATTTTTTGTAAATGGGTAACCGCAGGATGGGGGAGGGCGGTTGCGATGGTTTTCTGAGGTCTAGACGTTGGGGCGGTTGTTTCTAGTTGCCGTAAGCGGACTTTAGCCCTATTGACCACAGCATGAGGGACGCCGGCTAATTTAGCGACCTGCAAACCGTAACTTTGACTGGCTGGGCCGGGTTCGACGCGATGCATAAAGATAATATTGTCTTTATGTTCTTGCGCCTTTAGGTGCACATTCTTCATTTGTTTGTATTGTTCCGGTAAGGTAGTCATTTCAAAATAGTGGGTGGCAAACAGCGTAAAGGCTTTACTTTCTTCCGCTAGAAATTCTGCTGTGGCCCAAGCTAAGGATAAACCATCAAAGGTACTGGTGCCGCGGCCGATTTCATCCATAAGCACTAAACTGTGAGCCGTTGCATTATGTAGGATATTAGCTGTTTCTGTCATTTCCACCATGAAGGTGCTGCGACCAGAAGTTAAGTCATCGTTGGCACCGATACGCGTGAAAATACGATCAATGGGCCCGATAGTGGCTTTATGGGCGGGGACAAAACTCCCCACATGTGCCAATAAGGTAATTAAAGCCACTTGTCGCATATAAGTGGATTTGCCGCCCATATTAGGCCCCGTGATGATAAGCATTTTGCATTGATCATTTAAATGTATATCATTGGCAATGAATGGGTCACTGGTTAAAGTTTCGATGACAGGATGGCGACCTTCCTCAATATATATGCCAGGATCTGTGACTAATTTAGGGCAAGTATAATTTAAAAAAGTAGCACGTTCAGCCAAGTTACTCAATACATCTAATTGTGCAATGGCGTGGGCTCTTTCTTGCAGGACGTTTAAGTGATCAAGCAATTGATCCAACAAGGCTTCATAAAGATGTTTTTCTCGTGCTAGAGCGCGGCTATGACTACTTAATACTTTATCTTCAAAGGTTTTTAATTCGGGCGTTATGTAGCGTTCAGCATTTTTTAAGGTTTGCCGGCGAATGTATTCCACAGGCGCCTTGTCCGCTTGACCGCGGCTGATTTCAATATAATACCCGTGAACCCGATTGTAACCCACTTTCAAGGTGGGAATGTTACTGCGTTCTTTTTCCCGCTGTTCTAAATCTATAAGAAATTGCCCCGCGTCACGACTCAAAGAGCGTAATTCATCTAACGTGTCGTCATAACCTTCAGCGATAACACCGCCATCACGAATGATTACGGGAGGCTCTTCGATAATAGCCTTTTCTAATAGAGCATGAACTTCAGGTAGAGGCATTAAGTCTTGAGTAAGGGAGGCAATAAGAGGGCTAGTTAAATTTTTCAAACAACCTTGTAGTTCAGGCAAGAGATTTAGCCCATTGCGCAATTGAGTCAAATCCCGTGGGCGGGCGGAACGTAAAGCAACCCGCGCTAGAATACGTTCCATATCACCTACATGACATAATAAGTCATGACAGGCTTCAGCGGAATCTTGTAAATTGGTAATAGCCTGTTGACGAGCCAATAGTGGACCTTGCTTGGCTAATGGACGCATTAGCCAACGACGCAATAAACGACTACCCATGGGCGTCGCGGTTTTATCTAGGACGGCCAATAGGCTATGTTCCTGCCCTCCTTGATTGTTTTGTAAAATTTCTAAGTTCCGTAAGGTGTGAGCATCTAAGACTAAGTAATCTTCTTTTTGAATCACTTGCATGGGGCGAATATGGGGGAGAGCTTGCTGTTGAGTCTGTTTGCAATATTGTAAAATACAACCGGCGGCCGTAATAGCTAAGGGCAAATCTTGACAACCAAAACCTGATAAATCTTGGCATTGAAATTGCGATGTTAGCAGCGTGATAGCGGTATTCTGTTCGAATTCCCAGGGTGGGCGATAGCTAACACTGCGGGCCTGTTGCAATAATTCATCATCCTGAAACCCTTGTGTAATCAATAATTCCGCCGGTTTAAGGCGGGTTAATTCCGTGAGAATGGTCGTATGGCCCTGGGCTTCTAATACAGAGAAATGACCGCTGGTGATATCTAGGCAAGCCAAGCCATAACAATCCTTTTTTTGGTGCAAAGCCACCAAGACATTATCTTGTGCTTTTTCTAAAAGTGCTTCGTCGGTAACGGTGCCCGGGGTCACAATGCGCATAACCTTTCGTTCCACGGGGCCTTTTGAGGTGGCGGGGTCACCCACTTGTTCACAAATGGCGACTGATTCGCCCATCTTCACCAAACGGGCTAAATAATTGTCCACAGCATGATAGGGAACCCCAGCCATACTAATGGGTTTACCGGCCGATTGGCCACGCTTGGTGAGGGTCAAATCTAAAAGAGCAGCTGCGCGCTTGGCATCATCAAAAAACAGTTCATAAAAATCCCCCATGCGATAAAACAATAAAATATCAGGGTGCTGTGCTTTAATGGCCAAATATTGGCGCATCATTGGCGTATGTGTGGTTTTTGTGTCCATGAATTTCCATTATGGGAGGGGAACGCCTCATTATGCCAAAATGTTTGGCTTGTTTCACGCTTCTTGGGGGCTGTTTTCTAGGAGCAATACTTATAAACATCCATTCTATGGGCTTCTTAAGTACTGCCAAAGCAGGTTGCAAGCTTTGAGAGCCAACCACAAGGTTTGTCTTCGGATGTAGTTTGGATATCCACTGGAGAGGCCTCCACATCACGTCTACAACCATTGAAAGCGGAGTGAGTGTGCAGAGCCTCCAGATTTGTATCAGTAAGAACTAGGCTAGAGTCCGAGAGTGACTTTTTGGCTCGTTGTACTTTTTCTATATTACCTGTGGTCACATCGGTTTGAGAAAAAGAAGCTTGATTGATCAGAGCCTGTAAATTTGCCCATAACATGGTAATGATGGCGGCCTGGATACCCCTGGGTATCCATGAACTGAAAGCACCTAAATAAGAAAAATAACCATTTTCATAGGCGGTCTCTGTCACAAAGCGAAAGCCAATGCTGGTAAAGTAACTGCCAAAGAAAGCCGCTATGGTGAACAGCACCAGTTTAATGACGGCATCGCGGTCACTGGCTTGTGCTTTTTCATAGGTGGTGAAGGCGGTTTTAAAAAAATCTTTGGGTAAATAAAAAATATTCAATTCATAAAAAAGTAACGTTAATGCCGTAGCAAAGGCGCCAAAGGTAAAGGAGAAGTTATTCTGGTAATTGGCACTTTCCCCCAGGTCCGCGCACTTGACTACGCATGTGATGTTTTCGAGGCCTGCAACGGCTTGGGGTATGAGGCCGAGCATGATGGGTGGCGCGGTTGCTAGGACTAACAATCCGCCTAATGAGGGCGCCAAGTATTGTAAGAATAAAATCCGATAGCTATTATTATTTGAAAGCACTTGCCAGCGATCAGTTACGCCATTCAGATAACGAATTAATGCATCAGTACCAGCGCCTTCAGGCAGCGGCTCGGTTATATCAACTGTGGAATCCGCTAATAGTTCTAGCCTTTTTAAGTGAGATTGTTTTAACCGCCAATTAACGTCAGCGGTATTTTTAAAGAAAAGCTTGGCTCCAAAAAAACGAGTGGTGAAATAAACCAACAAACCTGCTATAAAGGCAACAGCTTCACCATAGGGGGCGGCAAATGAAAAAGCTTTGGCGACAATTTCAGCAAAAATAAAACTGGTCAAAATGGACCAAATAAAAAGAGCCAGTTCTAAGGGTAGCCATTTTTCAGCGCTTGAAAGAGTGCAAAAGAATAAATGGCCCAGTCCTTGAAAGGTTCTTATAACCAGGTCTATGGCTGCCATGAAGGAAGGAAAAAAGAATCGATTATTTAAATAGGTAAGCACAACTTCAGTGCATGTGAAAGCTATGCCCCCGAAAACTGATGCCTGCCAAGAGGCCTCGGACAAAAGATTCAACAATTCTTGCGGCGTTTGTAAGGTCCCAGCACCGGATTCAGTACTGTCTGATAGGGCCGCTAAGCCGCTTAGCGCTGCGGTAAAAGCTGCAAGTGTCATGCAGGCAATCATTTTGCTTGATGTAAGGCATAAGCTTGGGGCGAAGGTATTAAAGTCTACAGAATCATCAGACTCCACCAAAGGTGAGGATTCTGCATCTCTGGAAAGCTCTGTAAAACCGTCAAGACATTCTCCTGAGGTTGTCTCTCTTTGCATACGATTATCCTCCTGTAGGAATCATTCTTGTGAGCAAATAACTTGTTATACTGAGTAGAGATAAAATCAAAAAAGTAACCGACAAACAATATTCATGGTTCACATTATAATGGGAAACCAGGGCGCTGACGATGGCCACACCTATTAGGATAGCGGAACCAATCAGTGCACTGGCATAGCCTTTTTCAGCAAAGGTATCCAAGGCATAGGCAAAGCAGTTAGGGTAAATAAAACCAAGACTAAAGAGGCTCAAGCATACAAAACTCATTAAGCTGGTGACATTGAACCAATGCATGATGGCCGCCGTTAGCAAGCCAGTGGCAGCTGCTAACATTAAGAGTAAACCTATAATGATTAGGGAATGTATACCTAAACGTTTGACTAAATAACTATTGAAGGTGGCGCCAAAAAAATAAGAAACCCCCAAAAGAAGCAGCAATTGCCCGTATTTGATCACCGGCACATGTAATGTGTTTTGTAACAAAAAAGGGCCTACCACATTGAAAGCAATCATGGTGCCATAGGCTAGTATTAGGCAACACAGGGCGCAGACAAATTTCCCATGGGAGAATAACGCCATGTATTTTTTAGCTACGAAGGAAAAAGATAATTGTTGCGTGGGGCGCGATTTTGTTTCTGTAACAAAACAGCTAATCATGCAACATAAAAAGAAGGCATAAGCAGCCATAATGGCAAAATTAGCACGCCAGCCAATATAGTGCTGCAAATAAGCGCCAATCAATGGTGCACAAATCAGGGATAAGGCATAAATCATAGCTGAATATGATGTCATTTTAGCTAATTGATGGCCTTTGAAAGTGTCGGCCAAAAGGGCGCTGGCTATGGTAAAGCCGCAACCAATCCCCAGGCCTTGGATAGCACGTAGCAATAATAACTGGGCTCCAGAATCTATGAACATGGATGCAAAACTGCTAAAAAAGAAGATGGTGATGCCTATTAAAAGTATGGGCTTTCTACCAAATCGGTCTGACAAGGGCCCATAAATTAGCTGGGCCAGTCCTAGACATAGAACATAGAGGGTTAAACTAAGTTGTAATAAATGAGGCGTAGTATGAAAAGCTTGTACCATGGCAGGCCATGAAGGTAAGTACACGTCAATAGCGAGTTGTGGTAAAGGGTAAATCAATAATACAGATAAGACAAATAACCAGGGGGCGGTTTTCCCTGTGCTGGGTAACTCGTCATTTAAGGCTTCAGCTTTCATCAATAATATCGTCTGTTAGTGGCAATCTGAAGGGGAGCAATATGGTAAAAGCACTACCTTTGTTGGTTTGGCTAGTTAAGTGTATATCGCCATCCAACTCCGTGACGAATTGTTTAACAATCCTTAACCCCAAACCTTGTCCTTTATAGATGCCTTGATTACTGGGGGTACCTCTGGTGAAGCGCTCGTAAATAATATTACGCTTGTCTTTAGGTATGCCAATGCCCGTATCTTCGATAATAAACTTAATGATACAGCTCCGACTGTTGGTGTGTGTATTTTCTAGGATGACAGAGGTTTTTATAGCGCCTTCGTTGGTGAATTTGATGGCATTGCTCAGCAAGTTTAATAAAATACGTTTGATACGATAGGGGTCGCCTTGAATCACGTTTGGTAAGTTTTCATCATAGTCTAATGAAAAATCCAATTTTTTATGGGCAGCGGCTACGGACTCAATTTTTATGGCACTATCCACCACATCAAAAAGCTTAAAAGATTTTTCCATGACGGGAATGCTACCGTGTTCCACTTTAGAAAACTCTAAAATACTATCGCAATAATCCAATAATTCTTTAGCGCAATTGGAGATTCCCGTTAAAAATTCTTTTTTCTCCGGGTCTTCTTCACGTTCAGCTAATATGTTAGCAAAGCCCCAAACACCATTAAAGGGTGTTCTTATGTCATGTTCCATGTTGTGGATGAATTCACTTTTTGCTTTATTAGAGGCTTCTGCTTTTTCTTTTGCGGCTTTTAAGGCATTTTCCGTTTCTTTGAGCTTGGTGATATCCAAGGAATTCCCGATGACACCAATATTATTACCATAGGTGTCCTTTAGTGGGCTTTTAGCCGTGGTGAAATACATGGTTTCACCACTTTGAATTTTTACAGTTTCTTCTAGAAAGATGGTTTGACCACTTTCCATGACATATTGGTCGTTGGCCTGAATTTTTTCTGCATTGTCAGGCCACAGGTCAAAGTCAGTTTTGCCAATGATGTCATCCAAGGAATTGAGGCCGGCAGTCTTCACCATGAATTGATTACAGCCTAAATAGCGACCTTCATTATCTTTCCAATACATACTCCCAGGCGTACAATCCATGACTTGGGCTAGATTTTTGGCAATGCTTTGTTCGCGTTCATCTAATGCATGCATACCGTTACCCCATCACAACAGTTTTTGCTATGGTTTCAGGGGTAAGAGGCAACGGAATGCTATCGGAATGTCTGATAATGAAATCATTCAGTTCCTGTTTGCCTAATCGGCATAAATGCCCTAGCTCTTTGAGATTTGTATTGTTTCTAGCGTATTCATGCAGAATAAGCCATTGGGCTTCGGGGGATAACATAAAGCTTTTAGGCGCAAAGTGGTCTGACTTCTCAAGACTCATTTCACAAGCAGAAAAACAAGCAAGCATAAGGGCCGCTCGCGTTGGCCAAATGTGTTGAGGAGGGACACTATGGACTTCATTAGTAAAATTAATGGGGAAGCCGCCTTTGACCATTTCCAAGCTGCCGCCCTTGGGATTCTTATACTCAAAGGTTTGTAATGGATCGCTAGATAAATGACGCTCATCTTTTTGAATGAATTTAAGTAGGCAGTTAAATTCATTATCTTTCGAACTGGTGCTAATTAGCCATTTTTTTTCTTCACAATGAAGTAAGGTGGATAGATTGGCTTTATCTAAGGTTATATCTTCACCCGTGCAACCCACGATGATATCGGCATTTTTCATTAAAGTGGATGACTTGTTGTATTTTCTGATTTGGTTGAAACTATCATGTTTTGAGTGGTTTCTATCGTGAACCATGACGGAGAAACCTTTTGCCGTGAAGCGCCTTGCCATTGCCTTGCCCATGGTGCCATAGCCAATGATGCCTACAGTAGGTTTAAAACTCGTGGTCATGGTTTTCTGTATCAAGGCTTCAATTTGGTGGATGATCAATGCTGCAACTTCCGGGTATTCTATTTTTGTTTTAGCAAAGGAACCGGCTACATCAATAATAGGGAAGGGAAGTCGTTTAAATAAAGGGTGATTGATGCCACTTTTGGTTTGTTCAATGCCGATGATTCTTCCGGGCTTATTCAGCATAGTTAAACCATTTGGCTCATTAAAAAATAGTTTGGGCGTTGCACGCAACAAGTCGGAGCCATCATCAAGAATAATAATCAAATCAAACTTTTTTTTCTTTATTTTTTCCAGGGCTGCAAGCCAGATTTTCTGAACTTGCTTTTGTACATGGATATCGAAGTGTCCCTGTTCTAAACCACTGGGACTTGCAACATAGGTAAAGTCTAGGTCTTTTATTCTTTCTGCACTTTGGCTGTGGGTGGAATAGGCTTTGCCGCCAATAACAGCGTGAGTTAAACCATACTCTTTCATTACCACTAACATATCCACAGTAGTGCCAAGAATATGTTGCATACCTACTAATAAAACGTTTTTGAAGGTATCTTTCTTGGGGCCATGAAAGTCATGGCTTATTTTTCGCAATACCCCTGCAACATCAAAATCCTTCTTGATCATAATTTATCCTTCTGTAAGCTGTTAATTATTATTTTTGCAGCAGTCTTATTCAGCTCGATTTATTTAAGTTTAGTTTCATACATGCTCTTTGGCTTTTGATCGAATCCATCTGACCTCAAGCGGCCTAATGTTACCATGGCCACCAATTGAAGGCAAAACAGTTCAAGCAAATGGCCGAGGAATTTAAATCTGGAAACTTAAGAGTGCTTTATTCTGCCACGTTAAGAAGGTATAGTTAACTTAGCAGTAGGGTAAGGGGTGAGCATGTTAGCAAAAAAATTAGGCGAACTACTTTTAAGCAAACATTGGACATTAGCCACGGCAGAATCTTGTACCGCGGGCGGTGTTGCTTATGCTGTGACGCAAGTGCCTGGTAGTTCAGCGTGGTTTGAAGGTGGTTTTGTTACCTATTCAAATGCCGCAAAAAAAAGTATGTTGGCTGTGCCCAAGGATATTTTGCAGACCCATGGTGCTGTCAGCGAAGCCACGGTTCGGGCTATGTCAGAAGGGGTTTTGGCTCATTCAGAAGCATCCATCGCCATTGCCATCAGTGGCATTGCGGGGCCTGATGGTGGCACCCATGATAAGTCGGTGGGGTTAGTGTGGTTTGCCATTGCTGCTGAAGGCATGTCAACTAAAGCTTGGCAACAGGTATTCTCTGGGGACAGAATCGCAGTGCGTGAGCAGGCCATCACTCAAAGTTTAGAACAGTTAATTAAAACATTAGAAAATTTAGGATAAATTATGAATAGACAACGACGTACTTCTCTCATGGAGACTTCCGTTAATGGGGCTAGGAAAGAACAGCTTAAAGAAATTGAAGACGCTATCAGTGAGGCAGAAGTTAGTAGTATGCAGCTACTTTCTTATTTGCAAGCTTTCAAAGAGACGGTGCAAACCACGGAAGATCAAAACCACGAAGGATTAGGAGAGGGGCCCATAGCCCTTTACATGGCATTTATTACCAAGGTTTCAGGCGTCTTTACTTTATTTGAGGCAGAGAAACAGTGGGTCTCTGAACGGAGGGATGCAGTGCAAGGAGATGTAAAGCAAGAAGAAGAAAGGATATTAGACGGCTATGAAGCGGTCTTAATGTCTCGCTACAATGAAATGGGCACTACCTTTGCTAATTATTTAGTGGATTATTTTATTCTTATGCCTTGGAGTGAATCATTACATAGTTTTCTTATGAGAGCCGACTCGGATTTTCAGTGGATGCCTGATGTGATGAGAGGGGTATTTACCCAGTTGATGACTCGGCACTACAACCCGAGATTGACAGAGCTTTCTTTTACGGATACTTCAGTATTTGCGAATGTTTGCCGGTCTAGCTATCTATTTCGACGCTTTATTAGGCATTATGCTTACTTGGAAATTTCTTTGTCATATGCGCCTGATGTGGTTGAAGTATCACTAAGAAAATTTATTTTAAAGGCCAATACAGTTTTCTTAGCTTTGGCCATTGAGCAGTTGAATAGTAAGCCTCATAGAATGATGTTTCAGACAATAAAGTTGGAAGTGTCTCGCTTAATGGAAAATCTCGATGCTGGCTCATTGATGTTGACTAGTGAATTTATAGAGAAATTAAAGGCATTCCTTGGCCGATGGGAAATCATGGATGAAGAAGCGCTTCATAGGATTTTTTGCGAGGTTCAAGTACGTAGCCCCAGCCCAGAAATGGGTAGTCCCTTTGAGAGCAGCGCTCTTTCAATCAGTCCTGTGGGCTCATCTTTAGAGCGAACTAAGCGAACTATGGAGTCAAGGGCATCCACTGGTAGGATCAACGCAGCAACGCCCCCCGTGAGTTTGCTTTCCAGCAGTTTGAGTCCAACAAATGGTTTTAATCCAGGCCGAGGTCGCATGAGCTCTTTCACTAGGGCGCCTGATCCTACTATGCGCTTTAGGGAGCCTACTCATGATTATGATGGCACGCTTTCCCGAAGTCTTCCTGCTGGCGGCATGTTTCTGCCTGATGGAAGAGCTCCAAGACGGTCTTCAGCAGATAGCCCCTCAACTAACAGCACGACCGCTACCTCCGAGGCCATTGACATCCCTGGAGCTCGTAGAGGAAGCTTTGGATTTGACTAATCCTCTGCCAATTCCCTAGCCCTAATGTGTGAGCTTTTTCCTATAGCTTGCCCAGCACAATGGGGCTAGGCTAAGCCCCTGGAACTGTGTGATAATGGTCTACTTGAATGGCTGGGAATGGCCATTGACTGTACACAGGGTTGGGATACCATATTGGATTAACTGAAACTGATGTTGGGCATTTGTGCTCAGTGTTGATTAATACCGTGAGGGATAGACATGAGTAAGATGAATGAAGATAAAGAACGGGCGCTGAGTGCTGCATTAGGACAGATTGAACGTCAATTTGGTAAAGGCAGTATCATGCGTATGGGCGACCCTAATACGGTGGGTAATATTGAAGCAATTTCTACTGGATCTTTAGGCTTGGATGTGGCTTTAGGCATAGGTGGCTTCCCTAAAGGTCGTGTGGCAGAAATTTATGGTCCTGAGTCTTCCGGTAAAACCACCCTCACATTACAAACCATTGCCCAGTGCCAGAAAAATGGCGGCACAGCGGCTTTCGTGGATGCTGAACATGCGTTGGATCCTGTCTATGCAGGAAAACTGGGTGTGGATGTGGACAATTTATTGGTTTCTCAACCCGACACAGGGGAGCAAGCCTTAGAAATTACCGATATGCTGGTGCGGTCTGCAGCGGTGGATATGATTGTTGTGGATTCCGTCGCAGCCTTAACACCTAAAGCTGAAATTGAAGGGGATATGGGTGATTCTCATATGGGTTTGCAAGCGCGTTTAATGTCTCAAGCGTTGCGAAAACTCACAGCCAATATCAAACGCTCTAATACGTTAGTGATTTTTATTAACCAAATTCGTATGAAGATTGGTGTTATGTTTGGTAACCCTGAAACCACAACAGGTGGTAATGCATTAAAATTCTATGCTTCTGTGCGTTTGGATATTCGTCGTACTGGCGCCATTAAAAAGGGCGATGAAATTTTAGGTAATGAAACCCGCGTAAAAGTGGTGAAAAACAAAGTGGCACCACCTTTCAAGCAAGCTAATTTTGATATTCTCTATGGTGAAGGTATTTCTCGCCATGGGGAAATTATTGATATGGGTGTGGCGCTGAAATTTGTGGAAAAAGCCGGTGCTTGGTACAGTTATGAAGGCACACGAATTGGCCAAGGTAAAGATAATGTGCGTAATTATCTAAAAGAACATCCTGAAATTTCCGATGAAATTGAACAAAAAGTTCGAGCTGAATTGCTCACCAAAGCGGAACCTCAAGTGGAAGAAACTGCAGTATTGGAAGAGGACGAAGCCTGAAATTAGCTACAGAATTGCGGCGGGCTGCCATGGATTATTTGTCCCGCCGCGAACATTCTCGCCAAGAATTGATTCGCAAACTTAGTCAGCGGGAGGCCGAATTAAGTCTAATTGAAGAAGTTGTGGATGAATTATCGGCTGAAGGTTTGCAAAGCGATAAACGTTTTTGTGAGTCTTATGTGTGTGGGCGACTGCAACGGGGTTATGGGCCGCTTTATATAAAGCAAGCCTTACAACAACGAGGCTTGGAAGATTTTGTCATCCAAGAAGTCATGGCCGCTCAGGAAGAAGCATGGCAAGACGGATTATGGAAAGCGTGGCAAAAACGCTTTGGAGCTGAAGTACCTTCAGAGCCCAAAGCTCGCGCACGCCAAATGCGTTTTTTACAACAACGGGGCTTTACGTCCGGTCAAATTAACCAAATGTTTAAAGAATTATGAATACTTCCGATTTACGACGATTATTTTTAAATTATTTTAAAGACTTAGATCATGCCATTGTGCCGTCATCTTCTTTGGTGCCTGGCAATGACCCTACCTTATTATTCACTAATGCGGGCATGGTACCCTTTAAAGAAGTTTTCTTAGGGCAAGAGTCTCGCTCCTATATGCGGGCCACATCGTCACAGCGTTGTGTGCGAGCTGGTGGCAAGCATAACGATTTAGAAAATGTGGGCTATACAGCTCGCCATCATACCTTTTTTGAAATGCTGGGTAATTTCAGTTTCGGCGATTACTTTAAGCGTGAAGCTGTTCAGTTTGCTTGGGAGTTTTTGCGCAAAGAATTAAACATTCCTGAAGAACGTTTGTGGGTTACGGTATATAAAGATGATCAAGAAGCAGAAGATATTTGGCTGAAAGAGATGAAGGTTAGCCCCGAGCGTTTTTCACGTTGTGGTGAAAAAGATAATTTTTGGTCCATGGGGGATACAGGCCCTTGCGGACCTTGCTCTGAAATTTTTTACGATCATGGACCTGACATTCCTGGTGGACCGCCGGGCTCCCCTGATCAAGAAGCGGATCGTTATGTGGAAATATGGAATTTAGTTTTCATGCAGTATAACCGTTCTTCTGATGGGACTATGAAACCTCTACCCAAACCTTCTGTGGATACGGGCATGGGTTTAGAGCGTATTGCAGCCGTCATGCAGGGGGTATCGAATAACTATGATATCGATTTATTCCAGCATTTAATTCAAAAGGCGGCTAAATTAGTCCGAACTAAAGATTTAACTCATACTTCTTTAAAAGTGGTTGCCGATCATATCCGCTCCAGCAGTTTTCTCATTGTAGATGGCGTGACGCCTGCCAATGAAGGGCGGGGGTATGTGTTACGTCGGATTATTCGTCGTGCTATTCGTCATGGCAATAAGCTAGGGACCACGGAACCTTTCTTTCATCAACTAGTAGCTACTCTGGTAAAAGAAATGGGTGATGCCTATCCTGAGTTGGTAAAAGCTCAAAGCCACATTGAATTAGTCTTGAAGCAAGAAGAAGAGCAATTCAGTCGTACCTTAGAGCAAGGTTTGAAGATTCTAGAAGAAGCCATCGCTGGTTTGAAGGATAAACTGTTGCCGGGCAAAGTGGTTTTTAAACTCTATGATACCTACGGATTCCCACCGGATTTAACCGGCGATATCGCGCGAGAACGCGATTTGGAATTGGATTACCCTGGCTTTGAAGCCTGCATGCAGGAACAACGTCAGCGATCCAAGTCCGCTAGCCAGTTTGATGTGGATTATGACGATCGTTTAGACGTAGACAGCGATACTAAATTTTCGGGTTACCAGGATTTGCATAATCAAGCAAAAATCACCGGGATTTTCCAAGAAAACAAACCTATGACTTTATTAAAAGAAGGTGAAAAAGCCCTGTTGGTTTTAGATGTAACGCCATTTTATGCCGAAGGTGGTGGCCAAGTAGGGGATAGTGGTTTGATCACGGCAGATAATAATGTATTTAGTGTAGAAGATACTCGCATGCAGGGGCAAGTACATGTGCACGTAGGCACCATGACAAAAGGATATTTAAAGCTAGGCGCCGATGTAGATGCTAAAGTCACGGGGGAAACCCGATGCGCTACCATGTTAAATCATACGGCGACTCATCTATTGCATGCTGCTTTGCGCGAGATTCTAGGCACCCATGTACAGCAAAAAGGGTCCCTCGTGGATTCGCAGCGTTTGCGTTTTGATTTTTCCCACAGGGCGCCTGTGACGCCTGAAGAAATTCAGCAATTAGAACATTTAGTGAATGAAAAAATTCGCCAAAATTTAACCGTGCAAACGGATTTAATGTCCCCGGAAAAAGCCCAAGAAAAAGGCGCTATGGCACTTTTTGGTGAAAAATATGGTGAAGAAGTGCGGGTGTTGAGCATGGGTGATTTTTCCATGGAACTATGTGGTGGCACTCATGTGAATGGCACGGGTGAAATTGGCCTATTCAAAATTACTAACGAAACTGGCATTGCTGCGGGTATTCGCCGTATAGAAGCGGTGACGGGTGCTAAAGCCTTGGCTTGGTTGAATGGCATGCAAGAACAGATAACAGACATGGCAAGCCAATTGAAAGTGAAAGGCAGCGATGTGGCCAAGCGGGTAGAGCAATTGAACCTGCGGATAAAGGAGCTAGAAAAAGCCAATCAGCAGTTAAAGACGAAATTAGCCAACAGTGAAGGGGGCGATTTAGCCGCTTCAGCCCAGGAAATCTCAGGAATCAAAGTATTAGCCGTTAATATGCCTGAAGTAGATGCCCAGACCTTGCGCAATACTTTAGATCAGTTAAAATCCAAGCTAGGCTCAGCTGTGGTGGTTTTATCCACAGTTTCGGGTGATAAAGTGAGCTTAGTGGCCGGTGTCACCAAAGATGTCACAAAACAAGTGAAGGCAGGTGAACTCATCAATTTTGTGGCCACTCAAGTGGGCGGCAAAGGCGGCGGGCGCCCTGACATGGCACAAGCCGGAGGCACTGACCCCAGCGCTTTGGATGAAGCCTTAAAATCCGTCTATGCTTGGGTGAGCGAACGAATAACAGGATCCTAGTTTAATGGCAATCATTGTACATAAATACGGAGGCACTTCAGTAGCAAGCCTTGAGTGCATGCAAAAAGTGGCCAGCCATATTATTGCAGCGCGTGAGCAGGGCAATGATGTGGTGGTGGTTGTTTCTGCCATGGGTGATGAAACAGACCGTCTTTTAGAAATGGCCCAAGCTATTAATCCTGAGCCCCATCCACGAGAATATTCC
>JAJFKN010000048.1 GCA_021773195.1 Gammaproteobacteria bacterium
TGGCGCATTGTCAATTTCGTCATAGGCCTTAGCTTCGCCACCAAACTTTTCTTGCAAGCATTTGGTTAACGCTGCCGTTAACGTTGTCTTACCATGATCAACGTGACCAATCGTTCCCACATTTAAGTGGGGTTTTGTGCGTTCAAATTTTTCCTTTGACATTAGGTACTCTCCTCAAAGTCACAGAATAGTTTGCCAAGACCCTTTCGACATAACCTGTCAACTTTCGTTGACACCATAATATATATAACACTGGAGCCCACAACCGGACTTGAACCGGTGACCTCTTCCTTACCAAGGAAGTGCTCTACCGACTGAGCTATGTGGGCAAAATCCCAACCCTGGAGCGGGTGATGGGAATCGAACCCACACTATCAGCTTGGAAGGCTGAGGCTCTACCGTTGAGCTACACCCGCAGTGTTCATTGCCCTCTCAATAGTTGGTGGAGGGGGGAGGATTCGAACCTCCGAAGGCGGAGCCGGCAGATTTACAGTCTGCTCCCTTTGGCCACTCGGGAACCCCTCCCAAAACCAAGCAGGCTATTCTGCAAATAATTCCTTCTTATGTCAACCATTCTGGGAGTTTTTCTTTTGACAAAGAGAAGTTAGTATGCTTATGACTCTTTTATGTACAGATATGGGCCGCTAGAGAGGCGTGATTCTCATAGAAAGAAGAAATGCTGGTATTATATTGGAAATCACCCCGTCCATCTGAAGGTTTGAATGCAATGATTACCCTTTTTTACCGCCAAGGACATAATTGGGCCTGGTTCGAATGTATACAGCGACCAATCACTCAGGGCTTTAGCTTCCTGTGATATAGCAATAACCGGGGATAGTGTTTCTAAATCCGAAGAAACGGCAAAGCTTTCTAAGGAAAAAGCCAAGCCACGGCCAATGCCCTTCACAAAAGCTTCCTTTCGAGTCCACGTGCGGTAAAAGGCTTGTAATTGCTCAGCTTGAGGCAAGGCCAATAGCGCTTGGCTTTCTGCCGGCGCAAAAAACCGCTGTGCCAAAGCTAAAATATCATGGCTATCTCGCGGGACTTCGATATCCACACCCAAGGGTTGCTCAAGACTCACACCAATCAACACTTGGTCACGACAATGGGACAAATTAAACTGTAACTGTAGGGAATTCTGTTTGAGATCCAAATGGGGCTTGCCATGGGAATTACTTTGGAATCTTAAGGCGCTAGGCGCCTGTTGCAAGTATTGCCCCAATAGATGGCGCAACGCTCCATGGGCCAAGACATAATGATTAGTTAACCTATCTTTTACAAAACGCTGGGCGCGGGTTTGTTCTGCTTCATCTAAAACAGACCATAAGCTGTCATGGGATAGTTGGCAAGTTTGGGGTTCTATCCACCATAGGTGAACATCGCTGGGTTTGAGAGGAGGGGTGCACCCCATGGTTTGAAAATCTGCCATGGGGTACATGCTAATAGTCAGAGGGGTGGATGTCTAGAGATTAATACTCCCAAGAAATGGCATCAAAACATTCTTTCTTGCCAGTGTCCTTTCCATTTCCATCGCGCACAATCTCGCAATCTTTGCGTTTTGTCAGTTTTAATTTATCCGTACCACCAGAAGGATCTTTAATTTCCACAGCCACACGGTCTTTTTCTTTGCCACTATCACGCAGGGTCAAAGTGCCCACATAGGCATCTTTCTTAGGATCACAACTGCCTTTTGTCTTGCTTTCGCGTACGTCGTAAACAGCCCAACCTCCAGGCCCTACATAGAGGGTGCCATCACCAGCAACGCTATAGTCTGTCGTTACTTTATCACCATCAGCAGCACTGCCTTTCACATAGCACAGGGTCGTCAGTTGTGTCACAGCTATTTTATTCTGAACACCCGTGCGGTAAAAATAAGCCGATGCCGATGTGGCGAATAACATCAACATACAAATCACAATAATTTTTTTCATGGTGGAGGCCCCTTAACTAATATTTTCAGCGAATAGAGTAGCACATTTTTCCCTTAATTAATACGTAAAATAAGGACTGAGAGTAAGATATAGGCTTATCTCATGAATAATCAACAGGTTATATATGATTCAATCCCCCTGTATATAGTGGAAATCCCGGCGGGTGAAGTACCTTGCCCGAGGGATTTTTTTGAGATTTATGGGAAGTTGCCCATAACGGTCCGGACGCAATATAAGATGCAAGGCAAATAAGCGGGCGGCGATGACGTAACGAGGTTCCATGGTACCCTCGCGCATCATTCGTTGAATGGTATCACGAGAAATATCTAACGTCTGCGCGATGCGTTCAACGGTGTAACCTTCTACTTGTAAAATATCACTGATAAGTTCTTTCCACATACGTGCGTGAGCGGGGGAATCAAACTTAACGCGTTTGTAGGTTTTTTGATTTTCATAGTAACTGTTTGTAGGCCGGGGCTCTTCTAAATAATTACCTAGGTTACCCAACATATCTTGCATACCGATCTCCTTTTTCCATTTATAAGTCATATAAAAATAGAGTCGGTAAATTCATTTAATAAACTTTTATCAATGTAGTCAATGAGTTTTATGCATTAATTACAAAGCTTTTTCATTCTGTAATTCATGTCTTATAGAGTGCTTATCACTGTGCGTTATTTCTGTGTGTTTTCATGCAAAATCTTCTGTCGTTCTGCGCGAAGGCGTCCCCTATGGGAATAGGCGACCCAGACTGTGGTTATTACAGCTCTGGGCCCTGGACATTTTGCTACGCAGAATTCCAGGACCACGAATTAAACACTCACTGTCCGTAGAGGGTTTTTCCTTCGTTGTTGATGGATGGGGCATCCAGATATATGTTATTCGCTTTTATAATCAATTCGCCAGTTTTCGATAAAATGATGCTGGCTTTATCATTACCTATGGTTACATCTTCATTCCCCAAGCTTTGCAAGACCAATGATTCCCCCACGGTCATGCAGCATTCTGGTGACACCAATTGCAAAGCACCCTTTCTAAGCATAAAATGTAAAGATTCATTGCATTCGCTCAGAATGGTTTTTTGAGCTTCCACCGCCAAACCACCTAGCTGAGTTTCTAGGACAATATCCTTCTCTACGCTTGTTTGTATATCACCCTTCACATGGTAATCTATGCCGCCGTTATGACTGATGGTCTCAGCATCTCCCCCGACTGTTAATTGGTGATTGCCTTGGTTGCTACAGACATGTTCATCTTTACTAAAATAGGACAAATTCCCCGTTGTCTCACTGATAAAACCTTGGGTAAATAATTGGAAGGTAGACGTACTGGGATTTTCATGAGCGGTAAGTTGCAACATAGGGGCGCCACAACCTAAAGAAAGTTGCTTATGTTGATCACTCAATCGCAATTGAAACCCTGAGTCATCTGACATCACCAACTCACTAGGATTACTATAGGTCACAGGGCTGGGTTGTTCGGCATGGGGGTAAGTACCCAACAATAAGCCCTGAAAAGCACCCTGTTTGTTTACTAAAACCATAACCGAAGCACCAGGATTTAACGGGAATAACATACCACCCTGCTTGTTCGTAACGGGCCGTATCTGCCTTACAGGCAAAGGTACGCCTTTAGGTGAACTTAATAACGTTACTTTATAATCTTCGCCAGTGTGTTGCTTCCCACTAAACAAGCTATGAATTTCAGCCGGCAACAAACGCCAATCCGGCTTATAACCCAGCGTAAAACAAGGCCATTTCTCAGCGAGCTTCAAGGTATTTTGGTAGCGCACCTTTTCTTTTAAGGTTGCATGTTCATGGCCCTCATGCCACTCATGGGCTATGGATATAATGGAATAAGTGGTATTGTCGAGCATTAACTGGTCCCCCACTTGCAAGGCCCCATGATTGCTATGGAGTGTTAAGATATTTTCCGGTTGATGATGGGCATCATAACCCAAGGTTTTCTTTAAACCATAGCCATGCAATGCTTGACTCACCTGCCCTGTTTCATCAAACAAAGGCAGTTCCCAAACCACTCCCGCGTAATCTTTTTCAAAAAAATGCAGAATAAACCCTGAGGGTGTTTGCTCTATAACATAGTGCACTTTGAAATATTGCAGAACTCGAGAAAAGAAATCAAAATCACTCTCATTGTATTGCAATAAGTAATCATCGAAAGTCCGCGTTACATGACAATGCCACTGGATTGCTGAAAAACTATTGCGGCTTAAAATATTTTCGATGAAATCCTCTAGATGGCTAACATAATAACTTTCATTCTTGCCTTGACATTGTAAGGCATAGAGGGGTGAGGCAAAAATCAAGCTACACTTATCTGTGATGGCTTGTTGACGCCTAACTTCGCTAATCATGCCATGAAGAGAGTATGCTTGGCCTGCGTAATCGCCCTGTAGTTTGGCGCTTTGACCTACAGACACCATGGCTTCAGGACTCACATCCAATTGCAAACTATAGGCCTGAGAAACCCCTATGGCTTGAAGGGATTGGACCCGTAACAAAGGAATCTTTTCGCCATTATTTAAGAATAACTCAATGGCATTACTATCAAAACCATTCATACCCTACTCCCCATGACGTTGATATCACATTATCAAATCACAGGGGGTAACACAGTGGCAAAAGGCGCACAAATTACTTTTAAGAACCGAGGTTATTGGTCGCCAGGCTCTTCAGAAAATACCGTCATACTTAGACAGTAATCTTTTTGTGGGTAATCTCCATATTTTTCGTAAGGCCGTGAGTTGCTGTAGTTATAAACACTATCATGCGTTAAATGACTTTTCTTTACATAGGGCCAAATATATTTCTCTAAAAATAATTGATCGCTGTCGCGGGATGCCCTGACCTTTTTCAGATGATCTAAAATCATAGGTCTTAAGGGAGGCAAGGCCCCACGCACACCACCCCACAAACCCGCTAAAATAATAGGCGTATGGGAAGCATGGTCACGCATAATATGAAAATGTTTATCGGACTCGATCCATTGATCCACCGCAATTCTTTCTTTACAATTTAACAAACAATCCGCGTCACGAATAATATATCTATCCACAGCAGAATCATCAGCCGTTAAAAAACGCCAAAACAAGCCTTCATAGGCGGATTTTTTTGCTTCATTCATTAATGCCACCTGACCACCAGCACTGGTTATTTCTTTACGAAAAGATTCTGATACGCTGTTATCGCAATAGACCCGACACACCCATCCAGGATAAATGGCCTTCGCCACAGTGATATTTTCTAAAATACCTTTATAGTAGTGAGGCTTATCCCCCCACAAACTGAAAGCAATGATATTTTTAAGGGGTTGCGATGGATCAAAAAGCGGAACTTTTGAGGTGACTTCTATTCTATTACCGGTTAGGCCTTCAATGAGGGCGAGGTTATCTGGCTCATGAGTGGCTTTATCCCGAACTTTAAAGGTTCGCTCACCATATTTACGCGCCTTTTTATTCTCGCCTAACTCGCTATAAACACGTGCCAGCCAAGATAAGGTCGTGGCAGAATCAGATTGGATAGCTAAACATTTTTTTAAATACTTCACAGCTTCTTGCTTTTCGCCCATTGCATAACAGCAAATAGCGTAATTACCCACAACAGAAATATCATCATCACTATCATGAATTATCTGCTTCAATAAATGCTTCGCCCATTTAAACTGCTTCAAATGATAATAACAATTAGCGGCCAAAAGATAAAGTCGTTTCACCGAGCTATCATAATTAGGGTTGTTGATGCACTCCATATAATACCAAGTGGCTTCTTGGAACAGACCCTGATGGAATAATTGCTCAGCAAAAGCCAAATGAATCTGATCATTACCTTGGTATTGTTGTTGGAATTTAGCAAACTGCTCTATTAGAGGTTGTGTTTCAGGTCTTGGGATTTCTTCCAGCATACTAGTCTCCTCTTGAACAAGAAGTATAGCATTTTGCCCAAATTTTACTTTTTCAGAATAGCCTCAAGGCTTTAGAGTACCCATAGCCGAATTAGCCATGGTTTCTAGGGCATCCCTCGCTTGGTCCTTAGGGAGGTCCCAAGTCATGCGGTAAAGCAAGTTACCCTGGCGCCACTCAATCATGGGAGGCCAATAATCCCCCATGGCGTGACCCGGCGTATAAAAACCTTCAATCCCGTGGTCCAAATCCATGGGTTGGGTTAAGCGTTTATTGTCGGTGCCGTAATATATTTGAGGATTACCCCGGAGCTCCGCGCTAACAGAGCCAATATTGCAATAATGAGCGCCCTGACATTTAGCCGTAGTATCCACATTAATGCGGAAAAGATAACCTTTGGGATTTTTGTCATCACTAGCGTAGTAATGAACTACTTTGCTGCCTATAGGCACCCCTTGAGGGAAAAGCACAGGCTGCTGGACTTTTGCTTGAGTACTTTGAATGATGGCCGCTAAACCGTCTACGGCCTTGGTGGCTGGCCCCCATTTCACATCAGCGGCTAAGGCCGTGCTGCCCCATAAAAGGCATAAGATGAGTATAAAAAACCTTTTTATCAACATTTGCCCCCCTTATCTAATCGTGAACTCAAGGGTCTAATGTCTCATTGTGGAGAGAAAACATCAAGAGCCATGAAATGGGATGAAATGAGAATTTTGCCATTGACAGGCAGGCTCCCAGACCATTAAGGTTTTGACCATTAGCAAAAAACCCCAGGGAGCGGAATTCATGCGTAAGCCATTGATCATAGGTGCTTGTTTATTAGCCTGTTCAACCTTTTCTGCCCATGCGCAGGTGAATTATCTGCAACCCACCACAGGTTATGGCATGGGTGGCGCCGCATTGCCACAGGGCCAGCAATCTTTTGATTACCAAAATCGCCAACGCATTGAAAACAATACGCGTCAGCAACAAACCGATTACTTGAATAATTTAAGTGATAGCTTGAATGCATCACTGGACAGCGATTTGACCCGCACTCAAAGCTCTGGCCTGCCAGACCCACGCAAACTCACCGCCAACAATTGGTCTATCCACAACGCCGAAGGCGCGAATCAGTGGAAGCCTTAGTTCTTATCTGTATAGTGAGTCGAACAGACTAACTTCCGCTGCTAGGTCGTATTCTTCACCGACTGAAACATCTAATTCAGAAGAGTCTGCGAGCCTAATACGCTTATCATCAAAATATGAGCCGCCTTCACCTTTCCGTAGCGGCACCTCAAAACTAGACTCAAAGAACGCACTAAAATCATAGAGCTCTTCTGACTCATCACGTTTTGCCGAATTGCCTGGGATGCCTAATGCGATGCAGATTTTATCTAACTTATGCTCTACAATGGAACCTTTAGCAGAATTAATATAAATCCAGATACATTTCACAATCTTGGCTTTGTCAAAGTCCAACCCACCGGAATCACTTGATGCTGCTCTCTTCATATAGGCATTAAATAAATCACAAGCTTTTTTAATATACACAAGAACTCTTTTACTCTCATACACAGCATCTTGAGCAAATTCACCTTGCTCGCTATAAGATATACGATCCGACTGTTTTTCTGCTTCGCGACACAAGCGATCATCCTTAAGTCCTGTTTCTAACTTTCCATGAAACGACCATAGCTTTCTCAACTCCGAACGCAGACTTGCTGCCTCAGCTGTATCATATTCTGAAACCATATGACGCATTGGCTTTGGTACTGAACTACCAAACAACCTACTGGTTAATCCCATATTAGCAGAGCTAGAGCCACTACCAAATCGGCGTTGCCAGAAAGTATCTCGCAGCTCAGGATGTCTGTCTTTTAACTTATATTCTCTTATCTTGCCTTTCGCAGCAGTGATTTGTTCTCTAATCTCTTCCACTGCTTCACGTTTATTGAAATCGAGAAGTTTATCTTTATCCTTGGCACTGGCATTTTCCATATAGTCATTAAATGCATTACATGCTGCTTTTATAGCATCATTGACTATGACTTTTGTATCCTCACTGACCGAGGCGCTGGCCAATCGACTTTGGAAATCTCTTAATTGCTTTAACTCTTCGCGCAGGACTTTCGCTTCTTGGTTATCGTAGGTATGGTCTTTAACATACGCTTCATGTTCTTGAATTCTTTCCGATGCTTTAGCAATATGACCTCTTACGCCTTCCATAAAGGCAGAAAAATTGAATGAAAGGTAAGGCTGCCTAGCCTCCTCTTCCGCTATACTCATATAGGCATTAAATGCTTTACATGCTAGTTCAATAGCATCTATGGCTGAATTTCTTGAGTCCGTTTTTGGCGTCGCTGCTAAATCATCCTGTATACTACGAAGCATCCTCAAATCTGCACGCACAGCTTCCGCTGCTTGATTATCATAGGTATGATCAACGTAACATTGCTCTATATCCTTAGGCATCAAGGACTCAATTGCATCTAACATGGCAGACATTTCTAAATTAGTATCCATCCGGGTTGGATTTTTAAATCCTTTGCTGAACCCACCAAACAATCTACTAATTTCTTCATGTTTTTCCCTTGAAAAGTTAGTTACACTCTTCTGTAGCTCACTATATTTATTTTGAAGTGATTGCCAACGTTCCAACAAGTCTCTTTTCTGCTTAAAGGCATCTACTCGTTTAACAGCTTCCAAATAAGCTTTTACGGTTTCGTGATGTTCTTGCAACATTTCCCCAGGTGACTTATCGCGCCATTGCTGCAAATCAAAACTTTTAATAACGCGCTCAAGTCGCTGTATATTTCCATGAAGTTCCGTATAACTCTTTCTCACCTCACCAATATATTGTGCCAACAGTCCATCACTGCTCTCTATTTGGTTTAATTCTTGGAGTAAAGCATTAAGCTCATCGGATAACTTATCAATCCGATTATTAACTAGAGCGATGTCGTTTAATTTGGCGACGGCGATAACTAAAAATAGTTCTTGAGTCTCAGGATCTTCACATTTACGGTAAGATTTTAACGCTAACTCAATGGATCTAATCAAACCATCAGCATCGGTCTTGGTCATGTCATTGGGATGATCACCCATAGCCACCTGGTATCTAAACAGCTGCAAACGTACATTAATTAAATTATATGGGGAGCTTTGATCTTCCTCAAAGGCAAGATAAGCTGCAATCATTGCTGATTTTAAACTTGCAAGCTGTGCTTTAGCCATCCTTACAGCCACAGCATCGGAACTATTAGACAGCTGATCCACACTATCTTTTAATGCTTGATAATGGGGGTTTTTGAGATACGACTCTGGCTTTTCGGTATAACGAATCAGAGGGTTTTTACCTTTTCTTGATGCTGAGGTTGTTGTATGAGCCCGAGATTCATCTGCTACGGCATGGGGTTTTATAAAGCCATCCAGGCTATCATTTATGTTTTTAATTCTCTGAAGAAAAAAATTCTCATTTTTCTGACGGCCGTCAACCGCCCGCTCTATATAATCGTCCAAACAATCACTAATCAAAGCACAATGTGCTATGCGAAATCTGCGCACGGTTTCTGATATATTATCTTGACCAGCGAAACTTTCAATCTGATACTTTGCTAATAATATTTCTCCAAGCACATGGTCATACCGATAATTAGCATATGATGTACTATTTTCACTATCTAAACTAACAATTCCATTCCAAGCTGCTTCAAGTGCACTATCTTCAACGTCAAAGATTTCGCTTTCGCTAAGGCCCATTAAGCTATGGATATATTGGATAATTAACTTTTGTTTTTCTACAGAGTTTACGTCAAGGCGTTGAGCTGATGAAATCCCATATCCATGACTTGGCTCGTCGAATTCGCTTCCAGCTGAATATGGCTCAAATGCATCATCTTCTCTGGCATCTTCATCGAAATTAAACAGACCATCAACGCTGCCAGATGGCCTGGTTACAGGAGGGGAAGCTGTATCAGTAGAATCGCTATTTTCACGTGGTTCAAGTTCTCTAGCTCTCTTTGCATCAGAAAATACCTCGTCAGCATAGCTACTCTCATCCCTCCAAAATGTAAAAAGCAAAGGCCTCTTTAGAGAATTTTCATAACGCAATAATTTAAACCAAATGGCCTGTATTGTAGATTTTTTTGCTTTTAGAGCAATTTTTTCTATTTCATCGTAATTCACCTCTTCCATTAATAGTGAAAGCACGTGTTCCTTACTCAAGCTAGCATCTGCTCCATATCTTGCGCCCGCTTTCTTTTTTCCAAGACTTTTATTATGCTTTAGTCTATTCTCTTCAGCTTGTTTTTTCTCTTCTCTAACCATGGAACGAATTCTATTGGCAGTATTCACTACCTCTTGGTCATAATCTGCATCAGCTTCTTTACCAAGCCATACTCTGAGACCTTCAGATACACTCCCTCCTCCTCGTAATGTCTTAGTGCGCATGTATACAAACTTGCTATCAAGCATCACGCGGCGCAACAAAATGATTTGCTTCATTTTGTATTCTAGCACACTTTCTTCAGCGCCCATTTCCATAGTTGCCATTGGTGGTGATGGCGTTCTGCTTGGTGTCCGATCTAAAGCACCAGGGGTTGAGATTGCAATAGGTACGGAAGATGCGACGCCAGATTGATGCTGTGAGGTAGCTCTTAAAGGCGCGGGTACCGGGGTCGTTGTCCTTGGGGACTCAGGCATTACATAAGGGGCTTGATAGGGCAATGGCGTCCTTTGCAAAGATTGTGATAGTAAAGAGCTGGTCACAGGAGGACTTTCTTCTCCAGCAACAGCTCGCCATTCTGGTGAACCATCTTCGCTTAAAGAACTCGTCGCAACACCACGGCTTTCCTTCCCTGCGGGACTAGCAACACTAGCACCTCTAGTGGATAATAGTCCTTCAGGAATTTCAATATGATAACTAACCAATGCCGTCAAACCAAGCTCTGCTTGCGCACCTTTGAATGCTAAAATTGTTTGTTCAGGAATCTCAGTATCCACCTTTTGGTTCTGAATCGCAGCTAATTTGTAAGTATGGTAAGTAGCTAAAGCTACCTGGAGTGCTTCTAACACTTCTTGATTATTCTGAGCTTTAGCCAGTTCCAATAAAGGCAATAGGTTTTTTAATATTTCATCACTTAAGTAAGTTGCAACTAACTCATATCTTTCTAGTTCAGCCTTACTTTGGCTGACTTGATCGATTGTTTTCCAATCAAACACAAAATCGTTTTCTTGATAAGTATATAATGGTTGCTCTAGGTAAGCTCGAAAAGCTAGACTATCGCTATGAGGAATAAATTGTTCAAATTCACTGAAGTTATCTAAAAAATATTTTAGGATCAGGCATTCGAGGTAGAAAGGATATTCTTCGCTGTTTCTTTGATCTGTAGAGCCACCCATTAAATAAGACATGAGACTAACCTAAATAATTCTAATAAATGTTTATAATATGCAATCATTGTACAGAAATTGCGTTTTACATAAAAGTTAATATTTGTGATGTAATGTAACTCAATGTAACAGTAGTATCGGGATATATCCTACCATTTTTATCCTTTTATATCAATAAGTAAGCAGCCCCCCTGTGTAAAGTTTAACCTATTGTTTCTATTGAGTTATTGAAATTGGTGGAGGATTCTAGGGATTATTTGGTTATTTTTGTGGCAAACATCTCTGGTTTATTAGGTTATCCTAGCTTTGCTCGAACGCTTAATTTGGACTGGGCCCGAACATTTTGCGCAGCAAAATTCCAGGATCTATAGATGCGTTCTACTCAGTATGGATTCCCGCCGTCGCGGGAATGACGTTAGAAACGCCGTCGCGGGAATGACGTTAGAGACGCCTTCGCGGGAATGACGTTAGAGACGCCTTCACGGGAATGACGTTAGAGACGCCTTCGCGGGAATGACGTTAGAGACGCCTTCGCGGGAATGACGTTAGAAACGCCTTCGCGGGAATGACGTTAGAAACGCCGTCGCGGGAATGACGTTAGAGACGCCTTCACGGGAATGACGTTAGAGACGCCTTCGCGGGAATGACGTAGGGGAAGCGGTTACAGAACAAGCTAACTCACCCACTGCCGCCCGTCGATGCTTTCTAGGGTTAAGCGATAGGGCCCTGGCTGGAGTTGAGCGCTTTGGGGTAGAGGCAAAGTGATATGGGCTTTAGCGCCTGTCGCCCCCGTGAGGCCTGCTTGGTCTTCACTGAATTTTGAAAAAGTATAACGGTTATGAATATCCTGCATAGGCAATGTTTTTAAGCTACTGGCTGACCAACGTGCCAAAGTTTCGCCTTTGGCATTTTGTAAACGCGCATCCACTACATAAGCACCCTGGGTATCGGGACCTGCATTAACATAAGCATCAAAGGTGACGTTATTGGATGTGACGTGCAATTGTGTGATAGCGATATTATGTTTGGTCATATTCACACGATGTTCCACGGGGCCAAAATTACACCCGTGCAAGTAATGATAAAAACCAATAACATAAAGGAACGCAACTACAGCTAAAATAATACTTAAACGTTTGGATAAACGGTGTGAAATATTAATCCCGCCCAGGGTTTGTAAAATGCGTGAATTTTTCCAGGTTTTGCTGTGGCTCTCCATGACATAATCCATGGAATACTTACCACCGCCGGCCACTAATAAACAACAACCCATGGCAAAGCTGTAAGCCGACATGGTCCATTCATCCAAGCAAGTACTGCCCAGCCAACCGAAAATTAACATAAGCTTTAAGGATAATAATAAGCTTATTACCGCACAAAACCGCGTTAACAAACCAAACATCAAACCCAAGCCAGCAATTAATTCCACCAGGGTAATGCCAATAATTAAAATGTATAACAGTTCTGGATGTCGCAGAATGTAATCGATGAGTTTGTCCACGCCAAACAATGCGCCGGGCATAGCGTGATTAATTTTATACGCCATATAAGCGGCAGAATGGGGATCCAATTTTTCTGGGCTACAGAAGAAACGTCGGATGCCTGCACTGTAAAAGACGAAACCTAACACCAGGCGCACTCCTAGAGTGACAATGCCCATGTGCATGCCGTCTAGCCTATTCTCACTCACGTCCTTGTGCCTCGAAAATAACTAGGAACAAAAGAATAGTCCAGGAACCTAGGCTCTCAAAGGAATAGCCTGCTTTTGAATCCATTGCCCACGAACGAACGTTTACCCATTTTTGGAATCAAATGCTTAAGGGAGAATTCCCCTATTATCTGCGCGAATTATAATGATTGATGACTATTGCCACGATCAATGAGTTATAGGATTTTGAGCTATAGGAATGGGTTTCATAGCCCAAAATACCATTTATTCTGAGCTATGAACGTATTTTTAGCGCTGTAAATTATGGTTCATGCTGGGCGGATCCGGCTGTGGATTCAACCTATTCATATTACGCTGCATGTCACTGCTGGGCGGATCCGGCTGTGGATTTAGCTTATGCATACTGCTGGGTGGTTCCGGTTGAGGATTTAAACCCCGTTGTTCCACGGGCTTACCCTGATATTGTAACTGTGCTGGGGGTATTGTTTGAATCTTTGATGGAGGTGGGCTTTCAGCCGCCATGGCTCCTTGAGACATTAATAACAACAAACCTGCGCAGCAACTTGATAGTAAGATTTTCATGAGATCACCTAGGTATCATTGAGTGCATGGTAAAGTATAGCAATAACCTTTAACCCCTTAATTTTACGGTTTTTTTAGGGATAGATGGGCCTATTATTGGCTTCTCACGCAGCTATGAATTCAGCTAATGGTTAAGTGCCCTATTTTTCAATAGTCTGACTAAAATCAATTATTTCTGCAAAATAATCCGCATCGTAAACACTGTCATCAACACCATTTACATGGATTAAAATAGGCCTTGAGGACACATGTTTGGGCTTTTTAATCGATTCAATCTTTGCTTGCACCTCAGAAATAACTTTCAAGGGAACAGGTTCTCTTGCAAATTTAATCTCACAAACATATAGTGTTGACAACTTCGTTTGGATCAAATAATCAATTTGACAGCCTTTTTGCTTTGTTGTCTTACGCTGAAAAAAAGGATTCTCTACGAGAATATCTTCACTCTTTATGCCAAGTGTTTGCCAAATGTATTCTCGGTTATTTAAGACCAAGTTCTCAAACTGCAAACCCATGATACTGGACCAACCCGAAAGGCTAGCCAGGAATCTAAAATCAAAGCTATTCCTCTCTATTTTTAATTTATTTTTCTCTATGTATTTTAAATAGAACCTAAGATAATTATCTGATAGCCTAAACTTACTCAAACGACCTTCCTGTCCATCTTTTATATGCCAGGTATAATCTCTTTTTATGAAGCCTGCCTGCTGCAACTCCTCCAGATATTCTAATAAACGGCCTGAGTTTGTTTTCCCTAAAGATTGTTCTAGCTCAGTAAATTCCTTTGCTCCTGAGGCTAACGCCTTAACTAGGGTTTTATATTGGTTGCTATTCCTCAGAAAAATATTAGAAAATATCCTATCAAATTCATCCGCTAATATAGAACCTCTGGCGAAGCATAAATTCCTTATATTCTCTTCCGCTGTTAAAGCCGGAGATATTTCTTCAAGATACCTTGGAACACCACCTGTTACAGATAAAACCTTGAAGATCTCATATGCAGATATATTGCTTAATTTGTTTCCCCAAAATTCCGCGCAGGATTTTAAAATCAACTCATCCAATGTTAGCGTGTAGGTGATCCGACCAAGGAATCCTGTACTGCTTAGGATATTCTTTTCAATCCAACTAGAAGCAGAACCACAGAGTATCAAAATGAGATTTGGGTTCTTTTTGAAATGTTGATCCCAGGCATTTTTAAGCTTACCTAGAAAATTGGGATCATTAGCCCCCATCCAAGAAATCTCATCAAAAAATATGACGACTTGCTCTTCTTCAGCTTTGCCCGCTAATAACCAAAACAGTTCGTTCCAGTCATCGGCTTTAACCCTCGGAAAACCTTGCTTGGCTAACTGACTTGCAAATTCATCCCTTTCAGATTGTGCTGTGGTTTTCTCATTAGGCACTAGCCCTGCAAAGCAATAGGATCTACGTGCACGGATAAACTCTTCAATCAGGCGACTTTTTCCAATGCGTCGACGCCCCTTTACCACAATAAGTGACGCTATATTTTTTTTGGTGTAACGCTCTAATAACGCAAGTTCTTTATTTCGCCCAATAAACGACATACTGCACTCCGATCAGTAAATAGCCTTTTTGCCATTATCTGATCCAGTATAACCGAATATTTTGGAGCAGTAAATGGCTTTTTCGCCATTATCTGATCCATATGATGGGGCCATTTTGGAGCAGTAAATGACTTTTTTGCCATTATCTGATCCGGGAATAATCCCAATGGCTTGTTCTCACTATTATTTCGTCAAAGACATCACCCTTTCTCTAGCCTTCTTCAAGGCATTCACACTATTATCTAAGCCGGCTTTTTCAGCCTCATCTAAGCTTGGTGGCGCCACGTTTAATACACCGCCTGCGCCTAAGACACTGGGTAAGGAATAGCTAATGCCGTCTTGTTCATGCAAAGAGCCCACAGGCACTGTGATTTGCTCATCATTAAATATGATTTCCGTTAAACGAGCCACAGCAGCACCCACACCGTATTGACTGGCTTTTAAGCCTTGTATGATATCCAAGTTAGCGCCACGCACTCGTTGTTCGATGGTGGTTTTGGTTTCTGTTAGATCGAAACCTTGAGCTTTTACCGCTTCTATAAAAGCTACGCCATTAACGCTAATGCCCGACCAATGAATCACTGAACTGGTGCCATGTTCACCCAATACCATGGCATCAATTTGTGTGGGAGGTAAATTAAAAACCCTCGCCACTTCCACTTTTAAACGCATACTATCGAGAAAAGTCCCACTGCTTAACACTTGTTTTGCGGGTATGTTAGCACGCACGTAATCGGCTAAAGGATCTGGCGGGTTGGTGGCGACGATGATAATGGCATCTTGTGCTTTGTTTTGGATTTCTTTTGCAATAGCATCCATGACAGGAATATTGCTATCGATCAAACGTAAACGACCTTGAGGATCCTTTCGGTCGGTGGCACCACCATCCAATTCATTGACGCCGGCATCGATAATAATCAATGGCGATTCATGAATCTTATCATAAGCCCCCACGCTCACTTGAGGCGCTTTTTCTAAGGCGGCTGCATGGGTTAAATCAATGGCCAGAGATTGAATTAAATCTGTTTGAATGTCTATGAGATGCAACCCCTGACAACTGCCACGATGCACCATAGCCGCAGCTGTAGCCCGCCCCACGGCGCCTAGACCAATAATGGTAACCTTTTGTGATGTGTGAGCCATGGAATTCTCCCTTATACCAAAGAACAAATGCTAGGCCAATTATAACGGGTTAAGTGTGTTTCAGCCATTTCAACTTAGCCCCGACTACTTTCTAAACAAAACCCTGAAAGAAGTAGAATTTTCACAAGAAAATTCTATATACTCCCCGTGGTGGAAACTGTTACCAAATACAACTAAGAGAAAATAATTATGTTAAGAGGACCTTCCGTTGCTGAGCGTGTTAAAGAAGTCACCCTTGGCTCAAGCGATGCGTTGCGGATTCACGAACGGCCACTCAGCGCATCAGAAGTAACCGACATTGCTCAAGCGATTGTAACCTGCCAGAATTTAAGAGTATTGAGTCTATATCAAAACCAATTAGATAAATTAGAAAAATCCATATTAGTGCAGCTAGCTGATGCCCTCGCAAAAAATCAAACCTTAGAACGGCTGAAAATTTCCGGGAACCTATTCGAGGTGGGTGATATTTCTTTTCTCGTAGAAGCTTTGTACCAACATAAAACCCTGCGCAGCCTTAAACTAGAAGGCAACTATATTGGTATAAAAACGGCAGAATCCATAGCAAACCTCATAAGAAATAATACCATCCTGGAGTCCCTAGATCTTTATGATAATGATTTCCAAGATGAAGGGGCACAAATTATTTTTCAGGCTCTAGGATACAATTC
The DNA here is from genome assembly GCA_021773195.1 of Gammaproteobacteria bacterium. GTDB lineage: Bacteria > Pseudomonadota > Gammaproteobacteria > JAKBBU01 > JAKBBU01 > JAJFKN01. The sequence continues at coordinate 16,854 of JAJFKN010000048.1, forward strand.
ACGGTTGATGACTTTAGACCTAGGCAATAATGGTTTGACTTCTGACTGCACTCAAAGCATTGTAGATTACTTGACGGATGGAGGCACTTTATTACATCTGTTACTCACGAATAATGCCATTGATGGCAAGAGCTTCGCCCTTCTCTCTCAAGCACTGGATAAAAATGTATGGCTGGTGGATTTAAACTTAAAAGGCAATGGAGCACAGCCCATCCAAAGGAAAGACCTTTTAGATAAGAATCATGTTAATCAGGGGCTTTTTAGTGAGTTCATAGAAACAGCCACCACACAGATACTCATGCCCATACTGCTATGCTTTCATGCGAGAGAGGCATCCATCAGTACCTTACCCATTGAAGTATTATTTCATGTTTTAGACTTCTTAGCCCCCATTCTAACGCCCTATTCTATTGCCCGAATGCGCTTAAGTGACAGAACTAAATTAACCCATCGTGAACAAGACAACAAAAAGAACCCATTGCATGAATCGCGACAAAATGGCGCATTAGCCCATAGAACAGCTCGGTTATTTGGTTTGTCTTGTCTTTACAGAGGTGTAAGAACACCCATTTGCTACTTCGATGAAGATAAAAATCCCGAATTTGATCGGGGTTATACCATGTAAGAAAGCCAGTGCTTGCAGTATGATGTCTTTCCTCAATATTGGCTCTGCCATGGTGGCAGTTATTGCCATGGATTACCTGCCCTTTGATACGCTGCTTGCTTTTGCCGTAAGCTTGGGATTTTGTAGCCTTTTGATGGCACTGATTTCTACCGGATGGTTGCTTCAGCATAGATCCTAAGGCTTTTTTATTAAGAAATTGCCATTGTTTCCCACCTTACTGGCCTTCAGCATCCTATTTATGATAAAAACACCTCTTCTTCAAACCAGTGACAGCGACTAGATAACAACATGCTAAGAGAACTCAATGATTGCGTAGAAGCTTCATCTTGTGATGAAGCGACTCTTCACCACTATAATAGTAACCTTTTGCCCCTGGATGGACTTATTGGAATTTTCAGCGATTTAGAAACCGATGCTTCGGTAGGTGATCTCAGGCTAACTGGCTACCTATTCGATAAAAGAAGCTCTGAATCCTTGGCACAATTACTGGATTGTAATCCAGACATTCAAACGCTTACCTTAACTGCATGTAAATTCCAAGCCCCTGCTTTTTCAAACATTATGTCTGCTGTTACGACGAATCAAAAATCACTACACACCTTAGCTCTGCACAGAATAAAACTGGAAACAATTGCATTAAGCCAAATCTTGCATGCCTTTGAATACAACTGTCGACTTTGTCATTTGGATTTGTCTTTTTGTGATTTAGGCGACACTCAGACCGTGAAACTTTTTATGTTATATAATGAAAAAGTTTTCATTAAATTGCTAAATCTTTCTTACAACCGCATCACTTGCCAAGGACTTAGCATGATGGCAAGTAAATTAAGAGAGGAAACCTTTCTCCGAGAATTAACTTTATTAGGCAACAACATTGGTGATTCAGGGCGAGAAAGATTATTTCTGGCCGTAAGGGACAATCCAAGCCATGAAGTTAAATTAAATTTCTTGGATGAAGCGCTTGCTTTAGACTATGTGTTGCCCGAATGCCATCAAGTAGCCGCAATCTTGTTGTGCTTATCCCATTTTACACCTGATAATATGCCTTTAACGATCGAATTGATTATGCTTATCTTATCCGTGCTTTACCCTGCGCCATGCTTTGGGGAAAACTATTTGTTATTACCAATGGCTGGTCAGATGCTCTCTAATGACGATGAGGGTTTTAATGATTACCCTGACGATGTTCGACTATTCATTCAAGAGCATAAGTTAACTTTATTTTCACTTCCTTCTGTCAGGGTCTCAGAACAACCCAATTCTGAAGCTACCGAAAAACATACCGCCATTGCCCGCCTATGATTGCCAGTAGGTGCGCAATCAGTAATATCCCCCCTCTTCTGTGGGGAGATGACATGGATCTGTTTCTGAATTTGAGGTGGTGCTGGCACCAAGATTGACTCGGACCATCCATGGTCCTCGCCCTACAGGCGCACTTCGTGCGTCCAAATCGGCTATCCTGCCGATTTGTCGAACTCACTGTGGGTACTCAACGTCTAAGAAATGTTTGGTGCTGGCACCAAGATTCGAACTCGGGACCTACTGATTACAAATCGGCCAGATAAAACTTAACCAGTTGAATAATTTAATTTTTTTAATTTGGACGACCCATACAAATCTATAGTTTACTGCATACGCATTATGCTGATCTTGGCAGAAATTCGGCGACTTTTTCGTAGTCGATCGAATAGTTTAGTGTGAAGATATAACTTCTAGTTAGACTAGATATTATTTCTTCATAATAAACTCGGCTAAGCGTTTGGTTTAATTGGTATTAGTACCATTCAGGCCAGCATAGCCCTCATCCGACACCTACCTAATTTCTCAAAGAGATTTTTTGTCACAAACTGTTCATCAAACAACTTTTTCAAAATTAATACTCTTCCCATTAAAATATATTTTACGTTTTACTCTGCCCTTAACAGCAATAACTCGGCCTGAAGGAATCTGAGTTGTCTCATTATCGTTATATAGCCGCTCTGCTTTTGTATAGGCCACACTGGCATTGCATTTATTTATTATAACTTCTCTTGCTAAATCGGGTAGAGGTTCCCTTGGTATACATTTCCCCGTCAGTGATGAAATCCTAGCTTTTGCATAAAGCCCTTGTCCAATCTTCACTAAAAACTTCTGTTTGATCAATTGTCTCAATGCACGGCCAATTTGATCATGATCAGAAAGATCAAGGAAATCTTTAACAACAAACACATTATCTTTGCTTCGACTAATGCGATATTGAATTTTGCTTTTTAACGTTTTCAGCGCCATGATATAGCCTACAAATATACGACATATCTACTGGTTATTCTTTATCTTTGTGGTTCCATTATTTGTCATTGTTCTCTGAACTCACTAAAAAATAATGATGGGCTGATATTGAACCGTTTGCTTAATGCTGAGATATGAGCCCTAGTTAAAGATCTCTCGCCATGCAGAATCTTGGAAACCAGTGACTTGGAACCAATTTCTGGGATATCAACTACCCCTAAATTATGAGTTTCCATAAGCAACTTAAGCATGGCCTCCGCAGTATCGACTTGTTTCACCAGCTGATTAAACTGTGCAAACTCGCTGTGACTGTCTTCCCATCGCTCAATGGCTGTAGACAATACTTCAATAAGAGGACGGTTGTCATCGTAATCTTCAATGAGTTCATCCATCATTGCTGTTGCTTTTTTATAGTCGGACGCAGATTTGATATGGCTGATGAAACTTGCTTCCTCAAACAAATCATGCGCTTTGCGTCTAATGATTGAAAAGTTCATTTAATCAGCCTCCTTCTCATACTTTCGACATAACTTGTCATACTCAGTATGAGTTGTAATATGTTTAACGTACATTCTGTTGTCTCTAAATTCAATAAAGGCAATCATCCTTAAGTTGTTGCCACCAATATCAATAACCCACCATTTCTTTTTATGTTTGAAATTATCTAAACTTGGAAAAACTGCTTTCAACTGATCCGGCGTTTTAAATTGCCCTTTCCTCAGTACCCGATAAGTGGCCGCTATAGCGAGTGCATCATTGGGATACTTCTTTGCGGCATCACTAAATGGCTTCCTAGATATAACGTGCAATGGTTATCCTTACTTATTAATTTCCATGCCTAAAATATACCAAAAAGTTGACATATTGTCAACTCCAAAAGAGGGGTCATAGTAACCTATTGAATAATATGAATTTTATCGTCTGTTCTTCAAGTCACCCTAGCTTCTTGGCATCTTCCATAATTTGTAGCTCTTCGCCACGATGCTCGTAACCATGAGACAATTCTTTCTCGGTCCGATAAGCTTCCACCGTAGTTTTCATCCATTCTTCTACTTTAGAGGGAGTATAACCTAGCTTGGCTTTAATTTTATCGATACAAGGAATTAATTGCACTTGCTCAAAAAATAGCGGCAATGAATAATCAGATAAGACATCTTCTATTTCCTTTTGAGACTTCCAAGTTATGGTTGGTACCTCTTTACCTAGTGCTTTAGCAACAACATTGATATATTCCTCAACTGTAAGCACTTCTTCTCCTGCAACATTAAATGTTTGATTATAAGCATCCATATTGCCTACCGCTAAAATAAAGGCATTAGCAACATCTTCTGCAAATACGTGCCTATAGCAAGTGTCTTTATCTTTCTCAGATAAGAGGATGGGGCCACCATCAATAATCCGTTGTATCCAAAACCAAGTCCGCTTGTGGGGATCGCCTGGACCTTCAACGACAGTGGGCCGCAAAATAGTAAAAGGCATAGCTCCATGATGTTGCTGAAGGTAGCTTTCAGCTGAACGCTTACCATTTGCGTATTCTACTTGCCAATTATGGGCCGGTTGAGACGCAAAACTTGCCTCCTCTTCCTTAAAGCCACCGGTAGGCATGGTTAACCCATAATATACTGCCACACTTGAGCACAAAATATATTGCGGTGGTTTTGGCCGCTTTGCGAAAACATCAATAATTGAAGAAATATCATGCTCAGTCGTCGCTTGATTATCGATAACCACATCGAAACTTTTCTCCTGTAACTTAGATTTGAAGTCTACATAGGATGTCCTGTCACAAGCTATATGTGATATTTCAGACCAAAATTCGCTAGGTTTTTTATTGCCACGTGAAAGTATAGTAACCTCATGCCCTGTAAGCAGCAGTTTTCTTACAATACATTTACCAAAAAATTCCGTACCACCGATGACTAAGGTTTTCATTTCGTTATCTCACTACCAATACAAACTTTAGATTCTGTCTGCACATCAACTCCTGCAACCATTGCCATATACCTTTAGCTCAATTTACTTCGGTCGTTTCCATAAATAGCCCTCACTAAGCGCTACAAGCCATCTTTTGGTGCAGGCCTATTTTACCATAGGTGATAGAACTATTTTCAATGTCTTACAAAATGACATCTATATTTATTGCCTATTTTTTGTTATTTTATCCGCTATAGCGTCCCTTATAAAAATCAAAAAATTGATTCTATTGAGCTAAATTTACCCATTAAGCTTGCACTATATAATGCGCTGAGAGTACACAAAGGAATACAGCATGAATCATGAGAACACAGTAATTAGCAAAATTGACGATATTGAGAATATCTCTGGAGAGCAAATAACCCAGCTTAGAGAAACAGGCATCAGTTACATTAAAGTACCTGAATGGCTAACAGCCGCCTTAGTAGAAGTTGAAACAGCCGGCGAAGCTTATTTTACACAACCTAAATCTATAAAAGAGAAACACTTATTCAAACCCTAAAATCGTGAAGGTTATCTGGACCAATCAAAAAACGACTATAAAATAGAACGCTTTATTAACCGAGGCTCAGCTCTTACGGCCATGGGCTCACCCTTGGCAAACTGCAATGAGGCTATTAGCGCCATACGAGAGCACTTAAAAGAGGAAATTATCTTACCGTTGCTTAAAGCAATATTTCTGAATCTATCAATCGATAACAAATTTTATAGTATGATTTCTAACGACCCAGACTATACCTTATCTCTAATTCATTATCCCCCTAGTGACCAGTCTGAACTACGCCTGCAGTCTCACAAAGATACGATTCTAATTACTGTGCTTTGGTCTCAGAAACTAGGCTACGAAGCAAATCTCAATGATAAATGGAAACCTCTTGAGGTCATGCCTGGATACGTTATTGCCCAACTGGGTCAAGGCTTAGAATTAATGACGGACAAACAATGCCACGCCATTGAGCATCGTGTCATTGTTCCTAATAAAACGCCCCGCTTATCCATCGCCATGTTTCTTGGCCCCAACAACGAGATTCCTCTCATTAATTTCAAAACAGGTGAAATACTCAACCCACGTTTTGGAGATTATGTTAAACAACACGTTGAAGCCACTTACGATAGTTCAAAATTGAAATAAATATGATGTCTAAATCACGCTACGCAACTTCTAATACCTTATGCAGCAAATTATTAAATTCGTCTTCATGGGTCCAAAAAGGCAGATGCTTACCTTCTTTTATAACATGAATGTTGGTGTTACCATTCAGTGACTGGATATTACCATGAGCTTCAAGAGGTACAGCAGCATCTTTCTCACCAAAGATTAAATCCATCGGGCATGAAATAGAACTAAACTCATCACGTAAATCCGCTGCATCGCAGATATGGTAACCACGAAATAAAATATCCAAATCGTAGTCTTCTGCATAACTCATTAAGGTATCTATCTTCTCATTCCTTGTGCCAACTGCTTGAGAAAATTCATCATAGTAACAATCCCTAAGCAAATTTTTCAGACCAATCTTAGGCATATCTTTAAAGACTTCTGCAAAACCGGGGGCTGGGAACCCTGGCCAATCTGAGGACTCAATAAATTTTGGTGTTGCCGCAACCCCAATAAACTGTTTAACTCGCTCAGGATAACGACTGGCAATAGACTTAGCCACTAAACCACCAAATGACCAACCAATTATCCGCGCTGATGCTGGCAAATGGGGAAGGATTCTATCAGCGATATCATGGATAGTCTGAATCGACTCATCCCAATCACTACCACCCATGCCGGGCAAGTCAAAATTAGTCACTCGATATTTATCTTTTAGAAAATTTACAATTGGCGACATAATTTTATGAGTTTGGGTCCACCCATGGAGTAAAACAATATCTTCGCCTTGACCACTAGTTTCAAAATATATTTTCATTACTAATCTCCGAGCAAATCTATACTAAATGACTACCTTTTAATTTCAACAATTCGTGAAAGTTTTCTTCAAAAGTTTCTGAAAAGCTATTCTGTACGCTATTTCGAGCTAGTATCTGTTGAGACCAAGCTTTCAGCTTTCCATATTCTGCTAGCAAATCAATATCAAAGCTATTTCTTAATACTTCGAACCTCTTCATTAATGGCGCATATACGATATCGATCATAGAGAACATCTCTCCATTGAAAAATGGTGAGCAGTTCATCTGATCTTCAAAAATTTCTAGTTTAGATATGACCATTTCTTGCTTTTCATTAAATTCAGATTGGCTCTTGGCAAGAGTCATGTGGTAAGCATCAAAAATAAGACCACTCCCCCATTCAATCCAGGATCTATTCAAAGCTTTTCGAATAGGGTCTTTGGGATAAAGACTTTTATCAACTTTGAGGGAATCCAGGAAATCTGATATAACGCTAGACTCAAATATTACTACTCCGTCTGCCTCTAAAATTGGCACTTTTCCCATAGGAGAAATCTTTAAAAACCAATCGGGTTTGTTTCGAATATCAACCTGAATTCGCTCACAGTCAATGTTATGCTCATTTAATACTATATTAATCCTCTCCACAAAAGGACATAGTTTGAACCCATATAACTTAAGCTCCATTAGCCACTTCCTCGGCCTGGGCTATTGACTTAATTTCATCACAGAATTTTGTTGCATTAAATTCAATGATTCGATAATCAGTAATATCTTCTGTATAAAAGGGAGCTTCTTTGATGATTTCACCTATCCGCTCTTTACTACCTGTCGCAATAATGATACCACCGTCCCGTGGAACTTTAGGACCAGACGCGATAAAGTAGCCAGCATCATAATATTTTTTCAAAAATTCACGATGGCCTTCCAAATACTTTTCGGCCTCAGTTGAAGACTTTTTACGGGTTAACTCTATTACTAACATATTACACTCCTACTTATTAATAAACTTACAATTTTGCTTGGTTAAGCATCGGAAAATTAATTTCATTAATCTGGGTCATCCTTAATGTACTTTGCTTTACACCTAAGCACTAACTCTTGGACCAAAACATTAGGACTCAGAACTAAAAGATATTTTATAGCCTCAACTATATCATTTACCTGAACAAATTCCTCACGGGGAATGGATTGCACATCTTTCGTCATTTCTGTATCAACCAAATTAGGGCATATGGCTGTTACATAAATCCCGTGAGGTGCTAGCTCTTTATGCAGTGATTCATTAAAACCCATTAGGCCAAATTTAGATGCTGCATAACCACCTAATTCTTTTCTCCCGTTCAAACCTGAGCATGAAGAAATATTAATTATACGACCATAACTTTGCTTTTTCATTATGAGAGCAATATGGTTCGTTATGTCTATTGTGCCTACCAAGTTAGTATCCACCATAGCTCGAAGCTCCGAATAATCTAGCTCTGTGGTTCCACGTTTTACGTAACCAGCACTGTTTACCAAAATATCAATACGCTTTAACCTTGAAACCAGCCCATTAATCTTATCATCCAGTTCCATATGATTTGTAATATCAAGGACCAGAGTTTCAGCAGAGACCGCCTTATTTAATTTATTCGCTTCGTCTATAACGCTTTGCAGACGCTTTTCATTTCTTCCAATAAGAACCACATGATAATCAGATTCTAACAAATACGTCGCAATCCCTTTACCAATACCACTGCCTGCACCGGTCACTATTGCATTTTTTCTTGACATAAGTTCTTCCTCATTCTGTCTGAATTACTATTAAAGCCCCATCATGCATTGAATATTCCGCAATCCTTCTTGGACCGTTACTTCAAGTACCCCATCTGAAACAATCGCTTTATGCAAATCCAGTAATTCTTTCTCATACAGATTCTGCTCACATTGAAATGCTAATGCGGCCTCATCAATGGTAATGCTTCTATTCTCCATGGGGCCTGTAAGGTCACGACCTTTGATATGAGAATTAGCCGTATAAATGTCCAACTTTAATGGCGATGAATATAAAACCGAGGAATAAACACTTGCCGTAGCACCTGACTCAAATTTTAACGATAATAAACTGCTTTCATCATTACCACTGAATTGGCTATTCGTCGTCGTCACCCTCGCTTCAACCACCTCGCCACAGGACGGCGTGAGATACCAGCGTGCAATATCCAAGGAATGGGTCCCTAATACTGTCAGAGACCACCATTTCGAGCTCTTGGAGGACTTCCGCCACTTGGCTTCGTCAACAAATCTATGGGCCCAATGAATATCCATGTGCTGAATATCATTCACTTCTTCACTGTGTAAATATTCCGCTAATTTTCTCAAACCTGCATGCCAACGTAAATGGTAACCAAGGCCGCACTTCACTCCGGCTGTATTGACTGCTTCGATAATACTTTCTGCATCCTGCAGATTCGTGCATAAAGGCTTTTCTATCAACAAATGCTTACCTTGTTGGGCCGCTAAGATTGCGTACTGGGCATGGAACTCATCAGGCGTCGCAATAACGACGGCATGAAGCTCAGGATCCGATAAAAACAGCTTTATATCATCATAGGCTTGTATTGCTGAGGCAGCTTCATGTTGCTTAGCAAATGCTTTCGCTCTATCCAAATCCCTTGAAGCGATACTCCATAGACGAATATTCTCGATATTATTGCAGGCGGCAGCAATACGATGAGCCACTCTGCCTGGGCCTATAATGCCAATATTCAATGTTTCCATATTTTCCCAACACCTTTTCACTGCAAGTTATATGTTTATCTAACTCACATATCAAATTCTTCAAATCGAGCGTAATGCTCTACTATTAAAGAAGAAAGCTTATCCAAAATTCCTTGAGAAACGTTTCCTGGCATTTCTTTTTTGCCTTCAATAATCCATATTGTCTGTCTAATATAATCAGACTCTTCGATATTAGAGCACTCAAGCTTAGCTTGCTCGTGTTCTTCTTTGGTAATTATACCATCTGAGAATAATTCATTCTTAATGGGTTCCATCATGCGCAACCAATTCAAGTAGAACTGCCTCAGTTTATCCTGATTTTTTCCTGAAACGTCTATATTATACTTCGTTGGCTTAACGTCCCCCAAACCAAATGATTCGAAAATACTAGGCAATAGCTTGTGTAAGTTAATTGCTCCTTTCTTAGGGTGATAAGAATATTCACAACGAGCACGAAAGCATTTCATGAGAAAAGGTTTACTAGAATCATACACTCGCACATCGGGCTCTATGACAATGATTCTCCCTTCAGGTTTTGTAATACGATACATTTCTTTCAATAATGCAAGGCAACCCATTTTTTCCGCAGGAA
>JAJFKN010000049.1 GCA_021773195.1 Gammaproteobacteria bacterium
CAACGATGTAGTTAAGCCAAAAAGAACTAAGAGGAAGCGCTTAATCTACTCAAGGGATTAAGATTGAACATGGAAAATACATTAAATAAATGGAAAATATTACTCGCTGCTGGATGCATGGTAGCTCTTGCTAATTTAGCGACCACTATAGTAAATATTGCATTACCCTCAATAACAAATGAGCTAAATATTGGACTTGGTACAGCTCAATGGATCATAAATGGTTATTTCCTAAGCTCAGCTATTTTTTTTGTTATTGGCGGTAAACTATCGCAAATATATGGAAAAAAAATTATATTTTTAATTGGTGTAATCCTATTTTTATTGTCATCCATCGTAGCTGGGATAACAGATAATTATTTAACGCTTATTTTTTCACGGATTGTACAAGGCATAGGGTTTGCCTTTACCTTAAGTTTAGCTGTCATCATGGCGACATTGGTCTTCCCTGAGCATCAAAGAGGACTCGCTACAGGGATAATTGTCACCATAACAGGATTTTCACAGGCCATTGGCCCATTTATGGGCGGTCTTATGCTGAACTATTTAAGCTGGCACTGGATATTCCTAGTAAATATACCATTTTGTGTCATTGCCTTTTGGTTTATATATGGCGAATACCCCCGCGATACACGATTAGATAAAGATACATCTTTTGATTGGGTGGGTTCAATATTATTTGGTATTGGATTAACAATTTTTTTGTATGGTCTTAATACGGTACACAGCAACAAATTATCGCTGACACTCACTGAACTATCGATTGGCGCTTTATTCATCGCCAGTTTTCTATTTAAGCAAAGCAAACCAGGTAAAAAGCTTATTCGATTATCAATATTTCGAACAAAGGACTTTAGCTTAACGTTGGTTGCACGATCAACTTATATGTATGGGTGGGCTGTTCTACTGTTTGTTGTCCCTCTATACTTACAGAACATTTTAAGTTTGACGCCCATGCAATCAGGCTTATGCATTTTTAGCATGTCAGTCATGATTGGTGTACTATCGCCCCTAGTTGGCCACTTGGTTGATAAAATCGGCTACAAGTCCCCTATTTTTTTATCCATGACTCTATCTTCTTTTTGCTTCCTATTAATGTATTTTATTCCCAATAATACCTCATTTATTTTTCTTATCTTCATACTATTTACGTATGGCATTAGCGCAAGCTTAAATATCCCTAGCACAATGAACGCGGTTATAACTTCCTTAGACACCGACGATATCAGTATCGGTACCGGTGTATTTTTCACCTTGATGTTCGTAAGTGCTAGCTTGGCAGTTGCTGTCAGTGCTGGTGAGATGAACTACATAGCCAATCATTATTTATCAAAAGCAGTAGAAAGCTACAACCTGGCTATAAGCTCCCCAAACATACAGATACTGGATCAAATTGTCACTGGCACGAAAAGTATTAATGCAATACATAATTTTCAAATAACTAATGCATCAGAATTGATTACAATAGCTAAGAAAACCTACTTTGAAGGCTTTAAAATTGTTATGTTTACCTCATTACTCCTTTCTATTTTGGGGACAATAGCAAGCCTCAAACTGAATAGTCGACGCAAATCTAAAGGTTGAAACATGCATAGTGAGATGGTGGCAGGATATTTTAATCATATTGGTTTGAAGTTAAATGAAAACTGTGCCAAAGACATAACCCTTTTAAAGCATATCGTTGCTCGGCATATTAATAGATTCACGTATCAAAACACAGAAATTTATATTGAAGGAAAAAAATCAGTTGAAAATAGAACGGTTCCAAAAATCGATATTAGCTCTCTATATAACGCTTTAATTATCAATCAATCATCGGGTTATTGTTTACAATTAAATGAACTTTTATCATTTGTGCTCGAACAAATAGGATTTAATCTTTTCCGTTGTATTGCGAGAGAAATTAATCAACTTTCTACTTTAATAAATGAGGATGAAATACATGCTACTCATCCTGCCCATGAGATTCTGGTAGTAGATATTGACGATAGTCAATACTTAGTGGATGTTGGTTTTGGACACGGTAGCTTAGTACAGCCAATAAGGCTTAGGGCCGGAGAGCATCAGATCCACGATGAACTGTATCGATTAGTAAATAATCAGAACAATTGGAGACTAGATGTAAAAGTTTCAGAAAACTGGCGCTCTTTGTATCATTTCGATTATCACGATACCAAACACTTTGATATAGACCACCATAACGACGCCTTATTCAAAACTGATCAGGCTGTGCCAATTAGGGACAACTATTTGTTGCTCGGTTATACAAAATTGCTTAGTGAGGCCACCGAGAGAGGTTATCTAATATGCAATAATCGAGAATCAGCATTCTTTAGAGTGATTAAATCAAATAAAGTTGTTGAGAAAAAAGTAATCAATGACTTTGATGCCCTATCCAAATTAGCATCGAATGTATTCCATACAACTTTGCCCAACCAGCTAAGTCAATTTTTATTCCGAAAATAAGCGAATCCTTGCCATTCGGTCAAGCAAATTCAATCTCGATGTTTGAATTTTTTAACATGGCAACTAATGGCTTTAAAGTTATCTTGAGCTCATTTTTCATGACCTCTGAAAATTGCTCTCTTGAATCAGGAGCTTCAACAGGAAGGTTTCTTAAATCACGAGTCATCTCATTTATCAGATCTAAGTCGACGGAATAATCTATTTTTGATATAGCTGTGATCAGCTCATCTTGCAGGTAAATTCTTTCTTTATCTGCAGATGAATCGTGTAAGATTTCCGTAAAGCTCATTTTTCTATCTGATGCAACCATATAGAATGGTACATTAAGCGCAAGCTTTGTCATTTGAACAGCCTTAATATTCATCACCAGCTCTGTTCTCATTCCCGCCAAATCAAAAATGGATTTTATCTTTTCATCTTTATTATTAGGCTCAACATGCGAGCTAAAAGGTGAATATCTGCCAATTTTTATGGTATTACCAAACTCATGTCTTACTCTTGAGAAATCCAGAGGTATTACTTTTATCCAACAAGCACCACTGTAAATATCATACCCTGGCGCTTCTTCTGCAATGCTATCTTCGATGCCTAAACCATTTTGCAATAAGATAATTGATGCTTGCTCTGAACACATCCTATCAAGCCTATCAATCATTCTGTCATTTTGACTTGCTTTTGTTGAAAATACAATAACCTCTGCTTTTGGCAAATCATCAAACTCATTATAAACTTTAACATTATCCGTCGTATCACAATCATCACCGTTTTGGTATAAAGCTTCTAGGCTATTTTTTTTCTTCAAATCGCAAATGTTACTGTCGAACAAAGCTATTTCATGGTTTGTATTAATGCTAAGCTTTATTGCAAGATATGTGCTCAAAGGACTTGGTCCAATAATACTGATATTCACTCTGAAGCCCCCTAGTTTTAAGAAAATCATTTTTTATGTGGAAAGATATATTATCTACCATGTGAAAAAAACTTATTGCCATTGTTACCTTTTCCATTTTATACCAGTAATGCGACTTCCAGCAATAAGAAAGGAATTAGATATATTCTTAGCCTTTTCCATAATTCCGCATCATACTTTGTGGTGTTTCCAAAAAGTTTTCTATTTAACTTTTCTTTAATCTTTTCTGTCAGGTCAGCCGCTCAGACCAAAGTCAAAGCGCTTTATCAGGATTTATCACTGAAGCATACACCACGATTGTTTCTTACTTTTAGGTTGTACAACTTTCATTTCAGTAGCGGGCATAAACTGAGATTGAAAAAACAACCGGCCTGGCTGCCGCACAATGCTGCCCTCCTCAAATCCGTGGCGATATTGTTCTTTACTCTCAGTGTTTAATGTCTCTAGGGCTATAGTAAGAAGTAATTCCATGGGAAGGTCCATAAGATGGCTTATAGTGAGGCGCCAAATTAACATTAAGGTTTCTATCCGTCTTAATTGCTCTCGTGGTGGCCGGTAAGGTACTGGCATATTGAAGCGCTCGCAAGCAGACTTTATTATTTCATCGGTAATAACAAATTCAATTTTGCCACATTCTGGCTCAGGCAGCACTTTGAATCTAGTTGGCACTAGACCCTGGTTATTTGCCATGTAGCTCAGTATTTCTAGTACAATACCAAGCCTGGAATGAGCTGTCTGTTTCTCAGCATCGTCAGCAGTAAAATCACGATATTGAGCTAAGGCTTGTTCTAAACCGACAAGCCTAATTAATTGAATAACCACCGAATCATCATCGGTTCTAAATGTAGCCATAAACAGGGCATTCCAGCCATCCTTAGTCATTTCGACTGCAGCTACGGCCGCATCAAAGTTTGGTATTGCAATGACGGCGTTCAACATAGCCACATCACCATAGCGTACCGCTACATACAAAGCGTTTCGGCCAAATACATCCGTTTTAGCTGCGGCTACGGCCGCATCAAAGTTTGGTATTGCGACCAGGGTATTTACCATAGCCGGGTCGCCATTGCGCACAGCCAAATCCATGGCATTCCAGTCATTTAGGGTTGTTTCGGCAGCAGCCACAGCCGCATCAAAATTTGGTATTGTAATAACGGCATTCAACATAATCGGATCGCCATAGCGTGCCGCCACATGTATGGTGTTCCACCCCTCATTAGTCGTTTTTGCTGCTGCACCTGAAGATTTATCACCGTAACTGGCTAGGATTGATTTAAAAATACTAATATCTTTGCAATGATAGGCCGCTAGGAATAGGAGAGTGCGACGGCTAAAAGGTTCAGCATGATTTTCTTCATTAATAATGGCATGGATTGTCTTGCTATTTAGAATATTAAATTTGACTGCTTCAACGATTTCTTCTTGTGTCATAGTTACTTGTTTGTACATGGATTTTCTCATCTAGGATGAGGCCCCCTCGCAGGCCTCTAAAACTGTCCCTATAAAACCGGACCGTATATACAGCTAAGCTGCATC
Organism: Gammaproteobacteria bacterium; assembly: GCA_021773195.1. Classification (GTDB taxonomy): domain Bacteria; phylum Pseudomonadota; class Gammaproteobacteria; order JAKBBU01; family JAKBBU01; genus JAJFKN01. Next base: position 4,913 of record JAJFKN010000049.1, read on the forward strand.
TCAATGTTCAACTTCTTTTTGAATCTGTTTCCCATTTTCTATCATAGCTGTTTTTAAGTCATATGCTGTTTGAAGACTCAACCAAAATTCAGGCGTTGTCCCAAAATACACAGATAACCTTAAGGCTGTGTCTGCTGTAATGCCCCGCTGTCCCTTTAGGATAGTTGTAACTCTATTGGCTGGCACATGTAGCTTTTTGGCAAACGCATTTGCTGATAATTCCAAAGCTTCCAGCTCATCTTTTAAAATTTTGCCAGGATGTAAAATTCGCATTTTATTCATCATAACTCAAAACCTACGCTTTCCTTCATAGAAATCCTGTATTTATTCTTAAAACTCCTTATCACAGCCTGATTATAGTATGTTATACGTACAGCGTGAACCCCTTTCTACTAAAAATAACTTGCTATTAAGGTCAATGCATTAATCGAATTACAGTAATTTCCCATCAAAATAACCCACTTCTTTAGGTCGTCAATAACAATTTTCTTAAATGCATAAATTTACCGCATACGGTTAAATAGAGTATGGCGGAGTACTATAGACAAAAATCTTGAAATAAAAACTGTAATCTATTTCTCACAAAACTTACACTTACAATAATGACCCATCTTTGCTATATTGCTATCGAAGAACAAAAAGTTTCCTTAATAAATTAAACATTAGCAGCAAAGAGGACCGGAATGAAAGGCTACATAGAGAAAGATGGTTTCAAACTTCGTTATTTTATAGAAGGAAAAGGCATGCCAGTCTTAGTATGCGGCAGTGCTATCTATTATCAGCGAGTCTTTCCTAAAGCTTTATTAAATGATTACCAAATGATTTATTTTGACAATCGGGTCTTTGGTGGAAGTCAATTAAAGAAAGCTGATAAAAGTGACTTTGAATTAGAGAACATTTATGCGGACATGGAAGCATTACGCGAACATCTAAATCTTAGCCAATTTGTCATCATTGGTCATTCGGGTCAGGCTTACATGGCTTTGGAATATGCTAAACGACATCCAAACAATGTATCTCATGTGGTTATGATAGGCATGGCTCCTACTTATGATATAGATTCCCATGCCTGGGCTGAAAAGAATTGGAATACCATTGCATCTGAAGAACGTAAATTGGCGTTAGAAACAAATATGACGAAATGGCCAGATGAATACATTAATAATTTACCTACACCTCAGAATTTTATTCAGATTTATATCAGAGACACCCCAAGAATATGGTATGACTACAATTTTGATGCCGCAGCTCTATGGGATGACGTTGAGTTTAATGTGCTAGGGTTTAATTACATTTGGGGAGAGTTATTCCCCAATTTAGATATTACTCAAGGTCTTGAAAATTTCCATATTCCCGTAGCAATCATGGCTGGAAAATATGACGGTCTTGTTGCACCACCTGAATCCTGGGATACTGTTAAAGATAAATTTAATACGTTGAATATCTACGTATTTGAGAAGAGTGGACATACCCCTCCCTTAGAAGAGCCTGATGTTTTTTGCAAAAATTTACTCAGCTTTACTGCTCAATAGTCATCATCGTTGTGCAAATTAAAAAGATCAATGGAGATAAAAATGCCGGAAATATACGAATTATCTGCAACTGAAATAGTAAAAAAAATCAAGTCACGGGAACTTTCTGCTACTCAAGTTGCCCAAGCCTTTCTTCAAAGAATCGCAAAGGTTAATCCTCATTTGAATGCTATACACCCATTTTCTTCAGAAAGGGTATTAAGAGAAGCACAACAAGCTGATGAAATGCTAAATACGGGAAAAGAGGTAGGCAAGCTACACGGCCTACCAATTACTATAAAAGATACCTGCCATGTGAATGGTTTTAAGTGCAGCAAAGGCTTCCCCGGCTTATATAAAGCCGAATCAACCTATGACGCAACTGTTGTTGCTCGGCTAAAAAACGAAGGTGCCATTATATTAGGGGTGACAAACACACCTGAATTATTGCTATCTTACGAAACTGATAACTCGATATATGGGAGAACAAGTAATCCCTATGATCTTAAAAGAACACCAGGGGGCAGCTCAGGAGGAGAAGCTGCTATCATCTGTTCTGGTGGTTCCCCTACCGGTATAGGATCAGATGCTGGAGGTAGTATACGACAACCCGCACATTATTCTGGAATCTGTGGACATAAACCGACGCAAGGTTTAGTTCCTATGACGGGTAATGTGCCTTCAGATGGGGCGGGAATAGTAACTCAAATATTAACTATGGGCCCAATGTCACGATATGCAGAAGATCTCACTTTAATCATGGATATCATTTCTGGTCCTGACCAAAAAGACCCTCACTGCTCTCCAGTAGAATTCCAAGACCCTGCTAGCGTTGAGATTGGCAAAATGAGAATAGCCTATTTTTATAATTGTGCTTCCATTAAACCATCATCTGAGACCATAGAAACTATAAACACCGTCATATGCGCTTTGGAAGGATCAGTAGCTAGTATTTCTGAAGCCTATCCAGAACCCATCAATAACATCTATAAATTACATTGGGAAACCTTCATGCTTGGTGGCGACGGTGGCGCACTTCTTAAAGAACTTTATGCGTCAACGAACCAAACTGAACCTTCTAATCTAGCACAGGAGTTCATCAATAGGGCTGGAAACTGCCAACTGTCAGCTAAAGAGCTGCGTCAACGTCTGATTGAAGTAGAGGAATATCGTTATAATATGATGGCTTTCATGCAAGATTATGATCTCATTATTTCGCCAGCGGCAACAACGCCAGCTAGACGCCATGGAGAAACTCACTCACATATTCAAGATTTTAGCTATCTTACAGCCCATAATCTAACTGGCTGGCCCGCAACAGTTGTTCCCTGTGGAAGGTCAAATGATGGACTTCCTATAGGCATCCAAATTGCGGCTAAACCCTGGAATGATCATCTTTGTTTGGCTTTAGCAACATCTCTACAAAAAACATTTGGCGTCTATCCGATACCTAGCATACAAGTTGATAATGATGGTAAAACAACATTATGAATCCTCTGAAGTGTGCGCACCTAATATAAGATTGATAATCCAAGTCTACGAGAATAATTTCGGCATTGATAACCACTTCTAAGCCAATATCAATGTAACGACCGGGATATTCCTACTTCCGCAATGATTTCAGTTTATGGGGGCTACAAAGATGATTATATAAAACTAAATATTAGCGCCGCTTCCAGCTGGATCACCAAGCATGTAATTTATAATGCAAAAAATAGCGCCAAATAATAAAGCTCCAAAGCCACCATATACTATGACAAATGAAATAATTTTCACAGGCAAGGTGGCATTACCCCGAAAATCATATCCATTGTATAGTTTCCGTAGGTATGGTTTTCTCTGGGTGATATATTTAAAAGCTACGCAACCTGCATAAGTCAAAGAACGATAAAAAAAACTCCATAGAGGGACCCCAACTTCACCTTTTGCACCACCTACTTTACCAAATATGGGGTCATAATGGCGTCGTACCACAGTTAATAAAAATGGTGAAAAAATTAATAAGCAAAATAATGCAAGCAACTGTTAGATTACCAAATATATAATAAAACGAGACTGACATACTCATTAAACTACCCGCTCATCCCACTTGTGATATTCTTTGTATGCAATATCTCCAGCTTTATCACCTAAATACTCTCCTGAGACACCAGCAACAGCTCCATAGGCTAAAGCTGCAATCAAACATTCTGGTCCTATAAATATAATCAGTCCGCCTGCAAAGGCACCAACCACTAACTCCCCAGCCACTTCCGAGGCCTTCTTCGCCCAATTCTTGCCTTCCTTATGATCCTCATAGATTTCATAACCGCCATCGGCAATTTCAAAGGCTACAGAGAATAAACCTAGCTTGCACCATTTCATGGCATTGGTGAGGACTTCCAAGGCATGAGGGTCTGCCGCCCATTTGCCTGCAGTTTCTGAAAGCTGAAAGGTATCCTCTACCCCATGGCGCACCATCACCGAGCCGTTACGTACAATGCTAGCATAATTGCGCACGGCCGGGACGTACTTTTTGTTCATTTCTAGGTAAGATTCTTCTAACATGGCTTTCATCTCAGGCTGAAAAGCTTTCGCGCCATGTAAGTATTCCTGCATGGTTGCTTTAAAATCATCCAAGCTAGTCTTGAAATCTCTCACACTGTCCATTGAGGTAGTCTGCCCCATGCTCAAAGGCATCCAAGGTCATGGGCACAGTTATGCATGAAACTGCTAGCCTATTGTTTTTATTTAATATTTAACCCGGAAACGTCTTCCTAATTTCAACAACTTAACTCAACGTATCATAACTCAACTACGAGGAATCTACGTGGCCAATGTGGCTAAATCAAAATTCCTGTTAAGGCCAACTAGGAATTAGGGGTCAGCTTATTATCTTTCCTTTCTCACACTGCTCTGTTTTGAATATGTATTTATTACCCTTTTTCACAACCACTGAAACTGTGTTTTTATCTAAAACTGCTACCTTAGCCGTTGATGGTAATTTTCCAATGCAGGTAGAGTTATGAAAATAATCTAGATTATATAGTAACTTACTAACTCCGCTATCGCTACTAGCGTAATTACTGATTATCCATCCAAAGGAGATCATCAGGATAGGCGCAACAACCCTGCCTATAATTTCAACCACTGACCTGCTAATACTGGGATCTATACTAGTGTTATCCCCTTGAACTATTTTTAAAACCTGGTTTGAGCAATGTGACTCTCCCTCTGATTTACCAGCTTTATAAATCGTTATTCCTGGAAGAACAAATAGGAAAATAATAATTGATGTCACGCCAGCTATTAGCAGCCAAATTGCGGATGCAAATAAAAAAGTTAAAAAAGTTAACGTATAAAAAAAGTGTGTTGCAGAATTACCAACTTGTTTAAAAATCATAAAATAACTTGATTGCGAAGCAAAAAAGACAATAACACTCGAAAATGCTAATGTGATAGTTTTTAAAATCCAAGTTTCAAACAGATAACTAAATAGTTTTGCATGCATTATAAAAAAGCAAACAACTGAGAGTATAATTGCCATCACGAGCAAAACATGTAAGATCCGAATAAAAATATAAGAATGTGGTATAGGTTGATAAATGAGATAAGTGACTATAGATATAGTAACAAATCGGCCAGATAAAACTTAACCAGTTGAATAACTTAATTTTTTTAATTTGGACGACCCATACAAATCTATAGCTTGCGGCATAAACATTATGCCAAACGCAGCAGAAATCCGACAATTCTTTTCATACAAAAAACATTTTCACCTAGTGAATCCAGCTTATTAATCATTTGAATAGACTATTTCGGGAACAATCCTCTCATAATGAGGAAATACAACATCAAAGTCCCCAGTTTTTTCTTGTCTTGTAATAAGCTTGCATTGTTCTTTCATCAACCAATTAATTGGCTGATGCTTCGCTAGGTTATTAAACCTAGTGATTAAACTATCTTCTGATTTGGACAATAAAACATCAACTTTCCTTCTTGAAGAGATCTCTTTCACTGTTGCTTCTTTGTTTAAAAGGCAGTAATTGAATGTTTCTACGTCCATTATTTGGCAGTTATCAACAAAAAATATCTCGCCTATGGGAAATGAAGTAATTAGGATTTTCCTAACCCGCCTTCTGTTTGTTTTTTTATCAGGAAACCAATTGCTTAATTTCGGATTCTGTTTTTTCAAAGAGTGTGGGTTTTGGATGACGAAATCTACTTTCTGGTTAAACTTCCCCGCCTCTGAACTAAGCTTTTCATAATTAATCTGATGCTGCTTGAAATAAAAAGGGTATGGAAACTTTTTACATTCAATAAAAAAGAAGACATTGTCCACACTAAAAATAAAATCAAACTCTCCCTCAAAAGGCCTAGAATAATTACAGTCTTGAGAAAAATATACATTAGACGCAAAGGGCACCTTCATTTTTTCTAAGCCAGCACCAACTTCTCGCTCAAAACTGTCAATATATTTGATAGCCTTACGGTACTTTCCTAACCTTATTTCATGATGATTTGTATTTGAAATTGTTTTTAGGCACTGAATAGGATCTATACCAGATGCCACAGAACTAAATAAAATAAACTCATCTTTAGCTAGTTGATAAAAAGGATGGTCAAAAATATCACCATTATTACTCTTATCTTCAGAATTCAAAACCAATTTAGAAAATATTTTGGAAATTGCTTCTATTTTTACACCGCTTCCACTCAAAACGGTCAGCCACTCTTTCTTTGATTTCACTTCAAAACACCCTGAGAAGCTAATATCAATCGATATGTGCTTTCTCTCATCTACGACCCTCTTAGCATATTGCGCAAGCGCGTTATACACTTCAAGCCAGTCATAGACAGACACTTCATTAATAAAAACCTCACTAGGAAAAGCAAAAAAATACTCCATGCACATCCAGTGACTAAGGTTATCCTTTTTAAAGCCACCCACTTCAGGCTTACCGCTTGCATCTTCAACATGCTTCAAATGATTGTACTGCTTGGTTTGATGAGATTCACGAGATCGATAATTTGAAATCATCCATGCCTTATATCTTTTATAATTAGATGAAGAAAAAAATAATGTCTTACCACGTCTTACTAAAGACATATCAAGATAGGACCATAACTCATATACATGCTCAAAAATCCAAAAGTCATTAATACTTTTAATGTACTTCATTTGATCAACAATATCGTCCCAGGAGAAAGCTACCTCTTCAGTTGATGAGTGCTCAATCAAACTAAAGTAAAGAAGAATACCTCTAACCTCACGAGTCTGCTCTTCAACAAAATGATGATATGACTGTAAAAAATTCAATTCATCTACAGACATTCTATTTACATCAAACGCCAGAGGAAAGAAAGTCTCTCTCAAATCAGCATTAGCCATAAAAACCTCCGCGTTTTTATTTGTCGTCAAATAAAGCTCTAGGCAGACTAAAAAAATTAATTTTTCTCTAGATTGCTTAAGTCTATCATTGATATTTGGAACTTTAGAGAATATGTTTTTATACACTTGGCGTAATATGGCAACCTCTTTTCTTACTTTCTTTACTTTTCTTTTCTTGCTCGGAAATTTCACTTCTAAAAAATCTATTGCTTCATCAAAAAGCTTTTCCTCTGAATGATTGGCATTTCTAGATACCGCAATATTTGAACTTTTCAACAATCGGATTGATTTGTCAAACCCACTATACAACACTCCCTTTTTAAAGGAAGCCATAAACTTCTTAGGCTCTTTTCTCAATTTTTCAAACTTGATCGTTGAGAGATTATCACAACTTGAATTCATTTAACGAATATCCCACTATTTAACCTCTGCCTTTAATACTTGATATTTTTATCAAGTTCCTAGTTCCTCTCCTACCCATGCCACTGCAAGCCTCCAGTAACAATTGCTGTTTTACTTGTCATAAGCTTCCCTCAAATCACTCTCAAAACCCAACATACACTGAATATTCCGCAATCCTTCATACAGAGTTACCTCAGGGGACCCATCTAAAACAATAGCTTTATGCAAATCCAATAATTCTTTCTCATAAAGATTTTGCTCACATTGAAAATCCAATGCTGATTCACCAATGGTAATACACCGCTCGTCCATAGACCCTGTTAAATTGCGACCTTTGATATGGGTATCACTTGTATAAATATCCAACTTTAAAGGTGATGAATACAATATGGAGGAATAAATACTGGCTGTAGCACCTGACTCAAATTTTAATGATATGAGGCTGCTTTCGTCGTTACCCTGAAATTGGTTATTGGTAGTTGTGATGTTTGCTTCGATAACCTCACCACAGGACGGCAACAGATACCAGCGAACAATATCCAAGGAATGGCTCCCTAATACCGTCAGAGACCACCATTTCGAGTTCTCAGGGGCCTTTCGCCACTTGGCTTCATCAATGAACTGGTGAGCCCAGTGGATTTGCATATGCTGGATATCTTTCGCACCATTAGTGTGCAGATGTTGTGCTAATTTCCTTAAACCTGCATGCCACCTCAAATGGTAACCTATTGCACATTTCACACCCGTACTTTTAACCGCCTCGAGAATGCGCTTACCATCCTGTACATTTGTACATAGGGGCTTCTCAATTAGCATGTGCTTACCTTGCTCTGCCGCTAAAATCGCATACTGAGCATGAAGCTCATCAGGTACAGCAATAACCACCGCGTCCAATTGAGGGTCCGCTAGAAATGCATGGATATCGTCATAAGCTGGACAGGGTACTAGTGTTTTATATTGTTCAGCAAAGACTTTGGCTCTCTCTCTATCCCTCGATGCTACACTCCATAAGTGAATGTTATCAAGGTTCTCACAAGCTGCTGCAAAGCGATGGGCAACTCTGCCTGGACCTATGATGCCAACATTCAATCTTTCCAACGTTCATAACCTCTTCGCTAAGCGGCTTACAAAATGTATACGTTTTGTATGATCTAAGCCCGATCACTAGCAGGCTTTTCTCTAAAAAGCTCAGCTCCTCCATACCCCATAATTCATCATAGGCAAAAGCCCTGACAAACTCGCCAAACCATGGGTTTAGCTCATAACATCGCTGATTCACTGCCTCGGCTTCTTCACCATAAAGCTTGATCATATTGTCTGATATAGGTATCTTTTTATTTTTCATAACTGCTCTCCTATTTTTCTGATACTACTATGTCAGTGACGTTAAAGTAGTCAAACCTCCAAATCAATAGATCACTTTGTAATCCAAGACAATACTTTTTGATAATTACATAATCAAAATATTTTGTAATCCTCAGACTACAAAACAGTATAACTTCAGCCGGATATTTTTTATTTATAATAACCGAACGCTTGACACAGAAAAAGTATTTGGTATTATCTGAAACTCACTTATGTAAAATTTAGGAGAAGATGATGGATGCTCAACAAACTGTAAAATTCCCCCCCAAGGAAGCCTCTGAGAAAAAGGCAAAACCGGCGTGGTGTGGTCCTTGGGCTTAGAGCCAGCTTCCTTGCAAAAGGGCTCTGACTCTCTGGAAAGGTCAAGGCTATATATATACAGCTTTGACCTTTCTTCTGTTACTGATAGAGTAATTAATATTGAAGGGTGGCTACCTTCCGATGCGTGTCATTGTGAAACCCTTTATCGAAACTACCTTTTCCTTCTGAAAAAGTTTGAAAACAAATCAATTATTCCCTCTGAAGAAATTGATATATTCTGGCATAACCACATATTACATACTGCAAAATACTTTGCAGACTGCCAATATATTTTCGGAAAATATCTGCATCACGCACCTATGCAGAAAAGTAATAATAGTTTGGACTTAAGAAAAATAGAAGAGCAATTTGATGTGACACAAACTCTCTATTTTGAAGAATTTGGCGAATATTTGTAGAACAACGTTAGGTTTAAGGCATATGGGAATTGAGCGCATTCAACGCATTAGCAAGAATAACTTTATTACTGATTACTTCAATAATCATAAGCCAGTTATATTTGAATCAATGTTTGATAATAGAGAAACAGACAGCCTTGAAAAAATTGTTGGTAAGTGCGAAGACTACAAATTTATGGTGACCAAAGAGTTCATCAATAATTTTGCCGAAACGAAATCATTTTGGCAGACTCCGGACTATATGAAACTAAATGATTATTTGAAATTTATAAAAACAACTCCTGGGACGAAAAAAGCCATACGTGTCTCCAAATCTCCGGAGGCACTGTCTAACCAATTTAAAATTCCAGAATATTGTCACGTACGCAATGATGAGGTTATATGTCAGAGCTTCTGTGCAAATATTGGTAATTTTTCTAGATTACATTTCGATAAATTTTCTAGCCATGCGCTGATATATCAGCTAACTGGTATTAAAAGAGTTGTGCTAATACCAGCAAAGGCATCATTCAAATTGCTACCAACATTTCATTTGAGTAGAGTACTCCTGGAAAATTTCTCAGATAAGGATAGGGCTAAATTCTTAAATTTCACGGGTGGTTGGGAAACTATCCTTTTCCCTGGAGATGTTCTATATTTACCTATGATGATGTGGCATCATTTTGACTACCTGGATACAAGCTTTTCTCTAACCTTTAGATTTGGGAGAAATAAATTTGCTGAGTTTTTGGAAAAAAACTGCCATTTTGATATGTATTTACAAAACATAGCAGCATTTTTAGATCAAGATGCAAATAAAGATCTATCCAGTACTATCGTCAATGAAATTAAAAATGTTACTGATAATATAGAGCTGCCTCCTGATAAAAAATTTTTAGCGTTAAAATTGCTATATAAGACATTGTACAGAAAATATTGTACCAATGGGGAAAGTTGCTCATACTATTTATCAAATGATATTGATTTGTCTGAGAATAATAGTAGCCTCATCAAATATTTGGGAATAAATCGGTACCTGAGGAATGAAGGCTAGGGAGTTACTAATGTTAATAAACCATTCTATTGATATAAGTGAAGCTAGGAAAGATTTAGACCAGTATGGTGCTGTTGCTATCGATAATTTCTTATCAAATGATGCAGCTGAAAAATTATATACGTCTCTAACAAATGAAATGGGGGAAGAGGACTGGTATACCAGCATATATCCCATTGAAAATGGGCAAGTTAACTTAAAAAATGAAAGAAGCAACAGTCTTGAGATCAAAGAAAAATCAGACAGAGTATACAATATTTTTAGAAACACGAATGACCTATGTTTTAGATTTAACCGAACCAAACCGAACATTAAGAATCCCACATTGACTTCATTTTTTTCATCTTTAAATTCTAAAGAATTCCAAGAGTTTTTTCTAGACTTATCGGGGAAACTTATGATGATAGATGGTGCCATATTCGCAAGCCACTATGATGAAAATAGCTTTCTTTCACCTCATAAAGATAGTAATAGAGCCGATCTAGCCTTTGTTTTAAACTTATCTAAAGGGTGGCAACCTCATTATGGTGGTAATATAACATTTTTAGATGATACAAAAAATAGGATCATTAAAACTTTCTCCCCTGATTTTAATAGGCTCATTGTTTTTTCTGTTTTAGATAAACCTTTATTCCATTTCATTTCGCCAATAGCAAAAAATCTGCATGCTAAAAGGTTAGCTATAACTTCTTTTTACACTTCAATTACCTAGGGGTAGGTAACCATAATAACCGTGAACTATCGATAGTAAGAAAAACGCTGTTATATGATATAACTATGCTTCCTCTCTCAATAATGCACCGTAAGTTCTTAACTTCAATTTATAAATTGCTAGCCAGATTATAAACGAAGACGTAAAAAGCAATAGTGCGGAAATGAAAAATGTTTTTTGATATACCTTAGAGGCAGATACTATAGTATGTGCATTCACTTGATAACTTATACTCCCTATTTTAGAAAAGATTCCTGTAAAATAATTAGCAACCGCATTGCCGAACAAATAAAACCCAACCATCAAGCCTTCATACCCTTTTGGAGATATCCTTGTTATTAGTGATATGACTATAGGCATAATACATAGCTCTGCTATTGGGAATAATGCATAAGCTGCTACTATGTAAAATACGGATGACTTTTCATTAAAAAGAATTACAGATGTAGCCGCTATGAAAAAAATAAGAAATCCGACGCCTAAACTAGAAAGGCCAAAACCTATTTTAACAAATGACTCTATGGTTTTAGTTGGGCGAACTATTTTGTCTAGAAAAAACATAACTGCCCCACCAAAGATCACCATAAAAAATGGGTCAAGCGCGTAGAACATACTTGTCGGCACTGTGAGCCCATCTATATTTCTATCAGTAATGCGATCTATGAAAAGGCTTAGGGTCGTGCCCCCTTGTCCAAGCATCATGCTGAATATGATCATCATTAGCACGGAAAAGACAATGATTATTAACTTCTTCCGGTCTTTCTTATCAAACTTTATATAAAGATTAAGCAACAGAAAAAATGAAATAATCAATATAGATGCAATAAAAATATTAGAGATATTTTTTGAAAGAACCAAATCGGCCATGATGAAGATTAAAAAAAAGCATGCTAAAAGTAAAACTGCAGAAAAGAAAGGCATTATATTTGTTGGTATAGAAAAACATGAGCTTAATCTATGCGACCCGATGAAAAAAGTCACATATCCAGATATGACCACAATTGAACCGACCATAAATGCATACTTGTATCCATATTTTGCAGCAACCAAACTGCAAATGATAGTGGCAAATAATGCTCCAATATTTTTTGCAATATAGTACATAGTAAAGGCGCTATCCCTTTTCTCATCATGGTGAGCATACAATTTCCCTAAAACTGCAGTAATGGCTGGAGTAAAAAAACCACACCCAACACTAAATATTGCTAAACCAAAATAAAAATATCTTATACTGTGGAAAACTAAAATGATTTCCCCCAACGCCATCAATAATATTGAAAAATAAATAACCTGTTTAAACCCAAAAATGCGATCAGATAGATAACCACCTAATAAAGGGATAGCATAGACTAGTGCTGTAAATGATCCGTAAGCAAAAAAAGCAAGATGATCCGAGGTTTTCAAACTATGCGTCATATAAAGAACTAAAAGAGCTGTTATGCTAAACATCCCGAATAATTCACAGATTTCTGTATAAAGCAAAACATAGAGCCCCCTCGGCTGGTCTGTAATCAAGTCGAGAATATAATTTATAGATTTCTTCATAATTTGGCTAAACTCCAACAGTATCATAATCATTTCTACCAATCCCCCAGCTTCTTTGGGCCCCGCTTGAGGATTAAGGTACTAATCTGTCATGGGCAGCACTTGCACAAACGATTATAATATTTTATCCATGTAATTTTTAAGCCAGAATTGCATAGGAACTAGTCACTCAAATAAAAACTTTCACCAAAGTCGTTTGCGATCAGCTTTATAAACAAACAACATAGCCGGGCAAGATCTAGTCTATCAGAGAAAATCTTGGCTACCAATAGTAAGGCTAAGGATACATACTGTAACAAAGTGTAAGATTTTACATTACTATGTAACAGTAAGTAACATGGCATAATGCGAGCCAGTCTTAAAAACATAAGGTTACTGAACCTTCTTTAACCAAAACATTCCAAAAACAATAAGAATAAATCCAGCCATTTGATATAGGGTAATAGGTTCATATAAAATAAAATATCCTAACATTATTGATATAATTGGCCCAAGATTATTCAGGATCGCGCTCTTTACAGCCCCTATTGATCTCAGACCGATAGACATAAAATAAAAAGGAAACACTGTCCCAAGAAGGGCCAATAAGAATGAAATTTTATACACATGAAAAGAATAGGTAAACAATTTAATAAAAGGATAAAAATATAAAAACTGCACCAAAGATACTATCGCAGTCAATAATAAACACCATGATGAAAAAAACATAGCTCCAATCTGCTTTACGGCTCTTTCACCAAATAACACAAATATAGCAAAACTAATAGCACTTAAAATAATAAAGAAAACACCGGAATAAAGTTCTTTAGTCGGAATACTGGCAGAGATCATATCTCCCACAAAAACAAATACAATACCGAAATATGTTAACAACATAGAGAAAACCACGGCTTTTGTACATTTATATTTCCCGACAACTATTGAAAATATGACAACAAAAATCGGATAAGTGAAAAGAACCAGGCGTTCTGTCCCAACATTTACATACTGTAATCCTAAAAAATCGAAAATCATGGCGGATATATAGGAAACAATAGCCACAACAGTCGCAAGCCTAATAAAACCAGGGGTCAAAATTAATTTTGTCGACTTAATAACAGGAAATACAATAAAAGGAAGAACAAATAACATCCTCAAAGCCATTGTTTCTACGACCCCAAGACTGGAGTCGTAGCCCAGTTTTATAAGGACCGGCTTAAATGAAAAACCTATCACCCCTAATAAGGCAAATATCCAGCCATAATAGGGACTTTCTAGCTTTTTTATCATAAAGTATAGAGTTTACTAATATTGTTTAACAAACTTAATCCATTTTCTGTACCAATACTTTCAGGATGGAATTGAACACTTTCTATTTTAAGGCTTTTATGGCGTATCCCCATAATGATTCCATTGTCCAACGCTGTAACTTCCAAACAATCAGGTAACATTTCATTTTCTAAAATTAGAGAATGGTATCGCGTTGCTTGCATGGGAGAAGGTATGCTGGTGAAACAACCCTTAGCATCATGTTCAATTGAGTGAATTTGCCCGTGAATTGGCGTCGTTCTCTCGACACTTGCGCCAAAGGCTAAGCCTATCGCCTGATGCCCAAGGCAAATGCCAAAGAAGGGTTTTTCAAGGACATAGGCTTTAATAAGCTCCACATAACCGCTATCTTGAGGATGCCCTGGGCCAGGACCTAAAACAACAAGATCAGCGTCAATACCTTGACTTAATAGCCTTGGTATTTCATCAGTACGCACAACCTCGACATCATGCCCCAATTGTAATAAATATTGATAGATAACAAAAACAAAACTATCAAATGCATCAATTAGTAAAATTTTCATTTTTAAGCTCTTTCCCAGTGATTGCTTTATACATGCTACTCATTTTTTGGATTGTCTCAAGCCACTCCGACTCCGGCTTTGAATCGATAACGATGCCGGCCGATGCTCGAACGCTATAACAACTATCTTTGTAACTAGACATTCGGATCATTAGTGCTAATTCTGAGTCACCACTCAAATCTATAAATCCTATCGCTCCAGCATAGTAATTTCTTGGAGTCTTTTCTAGAGAGTCAATAATCTCCATTGCCCGCACCTTTGGCGCACCAGACATGGTTCCTGCAGGAAATGTCGCCCTTACTATATCGTAGACATCCTTATTTTCAGATAATTTTGCTTCAATATTTGAGACCAGATGTGATACATGCGAATATTTTTCAATATACATGATCCTATTTTCATCTAAACTACCTGCTCTGCAGACTCTCCCCATATCATTACGACACAAATCAATTAACATAAGGTGCTCAGCTAATTCTTTTTTATCACTCTTCAATTTCTCAATAAGCATTTTATCCTCTTCATCAGTAGCACCTCGCCGAATAGTTCCAGCAATTGGCCTCATAATAAAAACATCTCCGGTATTTTTCACGAAGAGCTCGGGGCTTGCCCCTAATAATATTGAATCGAAGCATGGGGCAATAAACATGTAAGGAGAAGGATTTTGCTCTCTAATATTAGAGTAAACCTCTTGAACTGATATTTCTGAATCTATTATAATTTCATGACCAACCTGAACCTGATAAGTATCACCAGAATAGATATACTCCATCGCATCATTTACCCAGCCAACATATTCTTCTCTAGTCACTGTCGGGGTAACGATCGAGGAACAAAAACCATCTTTTTTCACATTCACAACAGAGGAGTCATCTATATTCTCAATTGAGCAAACAGGATGCTTGCACTCAAATTTATTTGAAGACTGGTAAAGAACCCCCTCTGAATGGTCAAGAAAAAATATTGACTGGAAGAAGGACAGAACAATATCAGGCATAATATCTTTTTCATTAAAATCAGATGGTAGGCTCTCAATTCTTCTAGAAAAGTCATAACTGTAAGTTGCAAGAAACCCCCTTGAAAAAAGAGGCAAATTTTGGTCTTTATCAAAAACAAACAAGGCGTGTAACTTCTTTTGAAACGCCCAGATGTCAACACCATCTTTTAGATGCAATTTATTATCAAATAAAACTGTCAAACCATTAGATAATAGTGATTCTTTAATCAACCTTACTACGCTCTCATTGCCAGACACAAATAATTCATTATTACGAAAAGCAATTTCAAACAATTTATGACTACCTAGAAAAGAATTCCGGCTGTCTTCCTCGAAGCCTGCAAGTGATTCAAACAAGAAAACCTCGCTTTCACCAATGAGATTAGATAGTTGTCGATATAACGAATATAAATCTTTGCTCTTTAGTTCTTTTTTTTCCGTAGAAATATAAATATTCAAATTGTTATTACTCATCAAATTTTCCTTTATAACTTCGTTCATTATCTAAGCGAGAGGGCAGCTTATTTATTTGACTCTCCTTCACATAAGACAAACACTTTGTTAGTGAAATAGCCCTATCCATCAGGGAAGAAACCGCTCTGAGCCCCTTTGTGTCTTTAAAAACATCTCCCACTTCAGCGGCATTAATTAACGCAGGATATCCTGAACCAGCAACGATCATTTGATTCAACAAAAAATTATTTATAAGCTGGCTGTGCACTGGCCCATGTCCATATCTATGGCCCACAACAATAGCTCCTGCAACTTTATTAGCTAACGGTCTAGTAAAACGCAGATGGCAAACACCCGCTCGCTCAATAAAAATCTGCATAAGATGTGCTAAACCAAAACCATGAACCGGCGCTATATAAATTAATGCATCAGAGTCAATCATGTATTCAATAATTGAATTTAACGAAGAAACTTGGGAACAAGGCTCTTTTCTGTAATTACAGTCCCCACACTGACCGCAAGGAAGTATATCGTACTCTCTCAAATTTATTAATTTAAAAGCAACGCCTTCACTCAAGGAGTATTTATCAATAATAGCATTTGCTAGTAATTCAGAGTTACCCCCGACCCTCTCAGAGCCATTAATAAGTAAAATTTTAATCTTTTCTACCATAATATCGGACTTTCTTTCGTAAAATTAAAGCGTTATATGCGGATCCAACGCCCACCGTTTTAAGTAAACACCACTATAGCTTACAACGTCAGAACACGAGGCCTATTATCCAGCCAAAAACAAGCTCTGGTTTACATTTAAACAAAGCCAATATACTACCATATGAATTCACTTGCAGACAACGATGTATGCGGTTCTATTGCAAAGATTTAAAATATTAGTCCAAATATTGAACGGGCTTGTTGATTCAGTATAGAAGATAATAAAACTATTTTTTAGCAGTTTTATGACTTAGCAACATTATTGCACCTGGGGGAACTATTTCTGTCTTTTTTAGCGAATCTCATAATTTATGCGACATAACTTACAGCATTTCATCCGAAACTTTGGGGTTATCTTTTAAAGACAATTGAAGGTCCCACCCTGAACCATGGCCCCATAAGTCCGGCCTAACATATATGTGCAAACGAAAAATAGCTGAAGCCAATTCAACACGAGGCTTCTTTGTCTCTCCATGGTAGATCCTTAATATGGTCGGCATTGCCGTCCTGAGTTCTCGAGCAACCTGCTTCATATCGTAATTGGGTAACTCTAAAATTTCGTCAATAAGTTTTCGATATTTATCGTCCATAATCCTGTCTCCTGTTGCCAGCCTTGATATATCAAACATGTATGCTGACACTATTTATTAAGTCCAACTTCCAATAAACCAAAATGGAATGCTTTAACGGCTGCCA
>JAJFKN010000050.1 GCA_021773195.1 Gammaproteobacteria bacterium
AAATCTTCTACTCTGAGGGTTTCACCTTCCACAAAGGGAAAGAGTAAATAATGCTGCCCCTCATAAAAACAGATGGGCGAATGACCACGTAATAATGCAGGGACGGCAGGACAGCCTTGTTCTTGAGCAAAGCGAGCAATGGCTTCTGTTTGTTTTATACGGTCAAGATCCTGGGACGAGCTTAGCTGCTTAAGCACAAAGTAGGCCTCGTTAGAGGTAGCATTCTTGGCACAATGGATTTTCCAGGTAAGGTGAGTGCGCCCACCACTCAGTGCAATGGGCTCGCCCAGCAAGTGGCCGAGCCCATAGGCTTGAAGAAGATCAAGCATAACGATCTATTTGTTTAAGTGCACCACGCGCCCAGGACAATGGGTCTTCACAGAAACTTTCTTAGGATTACCGTAGTAGTAAATACTGCTTTGGTCAGAAGCAGAACCTAAAAGAGCATTTCTGGCTGTAACATCGGCATGGGCCGTGTTATAGGTATGCACGATGATATTGTCAAAAGGCATGCGCTTGGCATTCATATTGGATTGCTTGTGTAGATCCACACGCAAGGTGCTCATGTTGCCCACGGGCACTAGAACTTTCACTTGGCCAGGAGGTGTTATGGAACCCCAGAATTGGCTGAGCAATAATTGGTGATTACGCACCCGAGCATGGGCATACTGGACCACACTCTTTGGACCATACATACAAATGGGCGAGCCCACAGGTTTCTTGGTCAAGACCACATTGAATTGGCCATAGGCCGCGATGCTGTCATAGGGTTGTTTAAATTGGTACCCCTTACAGACTTTTTCATAGTTGTTGATATTGGGCTTAGTAAAACAACCTGCCAGTAAAATGGACATGATCGCCAGGGGCAAAATCTTAAAACATCGTTTCATGGTCAACACACTCATGGGAATTAGCATGGCAGAATTGTAGCATAGATATTCTGCTAGTGCGTTGAGAAATTGGAGGCTTTCTGCCTGGGTGTCGCCAATTACCTTGCCTTTCTTCCTCTGCGGGCAAAGATAATAATAGTGAGTACCATTAACAGAGATGCCGTTACATAAGGGAAGTTTGTGCCTATGGCGGCGAAGGGCCCGATAACCATACCTGCGATAAACCAAGAAACGGCAAATAGGGAATTGGTCACCCCCATGACCATACCTTGATTCTCTTCCGGCACGTCATTGGAAATCAAAGTGAGGATCCCCGTGTAATTTAGCCCTACCCCAACGGCACCAGGGATCACCGCCAACCACTGTGCCAAGATGCTATGGAAGAACATGGAAATAAAGAAACATAGGAAGATGGCAATCAAACACATGAAAACCAAGGTTTGCAATTTGAAATACTTCACAACGATGCGCACCAAGATCCCCGAGGTAAAGGCAAAGATCAACCCCAGATACCCCATAAATAGGCCCAGTTGATGAGGGCTATAATGGTAATTTTCTGCTAAAAACAGGGAAACATATTGAAAATAAATACCCCAGGCCATCTGTAAAATAAAGAATATAATCAAGTAGATACGGATGCTTTTAATAGCAAATCCTCGCTGCAATGAACGAATAGATTGAGCAAAATCCATTTTTACAGATTTATTGACGGGCCGGCTATCTTGATAGGTATAATAAAGCAGCACGGCATTGAAAGCGGCTAAAAAAGCACCAACATAAAAAGGTGTAGCGTAGTTAAACCAAGTGAAAGTATCACTGTGGGAGAAAAAGCCGCCAATAATCGGACCTATTACAAATCCAACGCAGGTACACAGGGTCATGATGCCCAAGTTGAGCGCCTTATCTTCTCGAGTACTGATATCGATGATGCCAGCTTGAGCAATGGACATACTGCCCGCCCCCACTCCAGACAACAACCTAGCTAACAAAAGTAAAGTAAGACTTCCAATGGTCACGGCAAATGACGAAATTAAAAAACTAATGGCAGTAACAATGAGACAACCTAACAACACCTTCTTGCGGCCCAATTGATCCGAAAGGTCCCCTAACATTGGAGCAGCAAAAAATTCTGCTAAGAAAAATAAAGCGATAACAGCGCCATAGGCAACATTGTGCAGAGTCTGTGAAGTGCCTGGTGCAAGGAATTCTCCCCCCTGGCCAGAAAACATGGGGGCCAACACAGGAAAGATGATCCCCACGCCCATGATATCCACCATGGTCACAAGGCAAAGGGGAGCCATCAAGGCCCACTTGGATTTCTGTTGCATAACTTGTGCTCAACAATACTGTATATAGGCTATTTGACCGTTAATTTAGGCAGAATACAAGTGTACAAGTGGATTATTTATACTTTAGAATTAGCAATGCTCTAATCACACATGAAAGATTGGATATCCCTGGGTTCATCGCACCCACTAATATTAATCCATCTTTTTATCAAAGGAATACACGATGCTCTTAAAGCACATGATCAATTATCTCACTACACTCTTCGCTATTACTAATCCCTTTGGTAACTTAGCCATTTTTATTGCCCTTACGGGTCATAAATCCCAGTCAGGACAACGACATGTGGCATTAGTCACCGCTTTCACGGTGGCCATCATCTTGACCATCATCACCTGGGTCGGCCAACCCATACTGGATTTCTTGAATATATCCGTAGCGTCCTTCCAGTTGGCCGGGGCTTTGGTCATTACCCTCATTGGCTTGAGCATGCTTCATTCTAAGAAGACAGGCATCTCCCATACGGACTCTGAGCAAAAAGCCGCTGAGAGTAAAGATTCCGTGGCCGTGGTTCCTTTATCCATCCCCATCATTGCGGGCCCTGGTGCCATTACAGCGGTCCTATTGGCCAGTCACCAATACCCCAGCACAATTGCACGCCTCACCATTACAGGTTGTAACTTATTGATTGCAGCCATCATAGCTCTTGTGTTCTTTTTTGCCGGCCCCATTAGCCGAGTTTTAGGCGAAGCAGGTTTAAAAATTGCCGTCCGAATAACCGGTTTGATCTTGGTGGCCATGGCCATGGGCATGTTGGTAGCAGGATTAACGACGGCCTTCCCGGCCCTTGCTCATGGCTAACTATTTGAGAATAAAGTCTTTGTTTTCGAGGGGTCAAAATAACTCTAATTGCAGCTATTTTTCGTCATTTATCGTGCACTAAAAAACTGCCAAAGTTTGCTTTATCTCTCACAAAATCCCCTTGCGACCCTCATGGAAAAGAACAATAATCCTAGTCCCTAGCAAAAATGAGGCAGGCGAAAGGGACCCTAACACCAGGTCCCAAGACGAAACAATAATCCGTTCCCCAGCAAGATTAATGTTTCCCAACAGTGCCTGTAATGCTTCGCAAAGAGGATGTGTAATGGCCCTAACTGACCCGGCAACAATCTGTTTCACCCCAGCACCACGCCCAAGGTTATGGTCCGCGCCTCTGCGAAGCTTGCTAGGACATCTCCTATCGTTATAAACCCACTCGAAGCTATTACACGGAGGTAAAAGCAGTGAGAAACATTCATAGTCTGTTGAACTATTGTGGCCACGGTCTTGTTAAAGCATTAGAAAGCTACGCGCCCCATACCCCAGCGCCCGGCAATCTGACTCAAAATGCGACGACAAGCCAGAACCCAGTGAAGCGCCATACCAGTGGCAAAGGCCATATCTTCATTGGCAGCATCATGTAATAAACAAGGAGCTGCTTACAATTCACTCGATGGTAAGTAGATCCTAATTGCAGTGCGTGAAGAGAGGATCACGCACTGCACTACCCTAACGTGGCGAGCCATCCAAATTAAACAACGGCATACAATCTATACCTATCCAAGAATGCAACATAGCCGCCCAAAGTGAAATACCTTCTAATCCTTTCGCCACCAATTGCTGGCCTCTAAAGTCTTTAGAATTATCATGAGAAAGATACTGTAACCCCATGATACTATGATGCTCATCGGCTTCAACATGCACGTCAAAGTAAAAGTCCCCAGCGCCCAAGGCCTTCATCTTCGGTGCCAAAGCTTTGAAGAACTCATTGGAACAACGCTCAATGCCTGAATTGATGGCCACTAGCCACATATCCCTATCTTGGGCAATAGCCAATTGATAGGCCAGATTGATACAAGCATTGGTTTGGGGGCTGGTTATCACTTGCTCAATATCCTTAGGATCTTCCACAATCCCCTGCTCTACCATCCATCTCAGTAATAACTGATGATGATCTGCCTCGCCTACCACATGCTCTGCATAGAAAGGCATCATGGCGTTTTCTTGCATAGAACTACAACCCAACATCAAACCCAATACCTTAGGAAAGGTGGCAGAATGAAAATACAATTGCTTAGCGGCCTCGGCGAAGGCTTTGGGATCATCCAACTGCTCAATCCACTTGAAGAAAGGCATGGTGGATACATAATCACTGGCCCTTATTAAGGGTTCGGCAATCCAAGCATGCTGCTGGCGTAACTGTTGAATTTGCTTTTCTGATACCCCTTTATGCTGAGCACTGGGGATATTAGGCACAAATGGTTGGGTGAGATGTTTTACTTGGCGAAGAATAGCTTCCATGGTTCAATTCCTTTGATCAGTTGTTTATCCATAAAGTCGAAAGATTGACTCTTCGACCGGTTAGTAGAATAAGTCTTGACCATGGAAAAAGCAATAGGCAGGGTTAATTTTTTCAAAAATTAATTGTAATAGCTTGTTATATATAAAAATATAGTTGCTAAGCTTCAACTTCAGAGGTATCGGCGGCAATAGCAAATGTCCTACAAAGCACGGCATGGACCCGACGAATATGGGCATCATCTTGGTAAAGATTGGCCAACATTAGAGCGCCCTGCATTTGGGACAGAATATCAGCCGCTAGCTCTTTAGCCTTTTCATGACCTAATTTCTCTTGTAGGCATACCGTCAGGGCATCCATCCAATCTTGAAAGAAACCACGCAATTCTGGTTGAAATTCCGGCACTAGATCAATGACTTCTAAGACTAAATTGCCCATAAGGCAGCCCCGTTTTCGACCCACGAAAAAATTTTCAACTTTATCCATGAGCTCATGCAAGCGATCTTCGCCCGACCTATCTTTCTCATAGGCAATGACAAATATGGATTCTGCAAAATAACGACGCAAATTTTGTAACACCGCCACGGTTAAATCTTTTTTGCTCACAAAATGATGATAAAGGCTGGCTTTGCTGATATGACAGGCTGACGCTATGTCAGACATGGAGGTATTATGGTAACCCTTGAGACGGAACAATTCCGACGCGCTTGCAATAAGCTCTTGCTTTGACGTTTTCCCAGTAGCCATGCCAACTCCTTGTTTTTGTATGGGGGGATAATACTAGCATCATCCGACCTATGGGTACAATACTCGCACGACTAAACGGTCACTTTATTTTTAACCATAATAATTATCCGCTTTTCAACCACAACCAGTGGGAAATTCATGGTGTATACTGCTATTCATTATCTTCATGAGGACAGCTTCCAGTGACGGACATACCTTACCTAATCGATATCATCATTATCCTAGCCTCCGCAGTCATTGTCGTTCCCCTCTTTCAACGCATCAAACTCAACCCCATCTTAGGTTACCTGGTGGCTGGCGTTATCATCGGGCCTTTTGGCGTCAAGCTTATCGGTAATACCGGGACAGTACATACATTGGCCGAGTTTGGCGTGGTCTTTCTCTTATTTGCCATCGGCCTAGAATTTTCCATCGTGCGCTTGCGTGCCCTCTGGAAATACATTTTTGGCTTAGGCTTGCTGCAAGTCCTGGTCACGGGCAGCATCATTGCCACTATTCTCTATTATGGCTTCCATGCCAATCCCGATGTGGCCATATTAGTGGGTGCGGCTTTGGCTCTTTCCTCCACGGCCTTTTGCATCCAAATACTCAATGACCGCAATGCCCTAAGCCTACGCTATGGGCGCTTTTCCGTGGCCATCCTCGTATTACAGGATTTGGCCGTGGTTCCGCTTCTTACCTTCGTAACTTTATTAGATGACCCTAGCCGAAGCATTGGTACAGCGATGTTATTGGCCATGGGTAAAGCCATCGTGGCTTTAGTACTTATTGTCATGGTAGGCCGTTTAATCCTGCGTCCCATTTATAAAGTGATTGCATCCTTCCGCCATGCGGAATTATTCATGGCCACCACTTTGCTGGTGATATTGGGCACTGGTTGGCTCACATCACTGGCTCATTTGTCCATTGCTCTGGGTGCCTTTTTAGCGGGCTTGTTATTGGCCGAAACAGAATACCGCCATCAAGTGGAAGCCGATATAAAACCCTTTAAAGGGATCCTGCTGGGCTTGTTTTTTATAACCATAGGCATGGGCATCAATTTCCATTGGGCCATACAACATATTGGTGACATATTTATTTGCTTGCTAGCACTGCTAGCCATAAAAACCACCGTAACCACACTGTTAGGACGACTATTCAGCATTCCATGGATCACTAGCGCGCGTGTGGGTATGTTGCTTTCTCAGAGTGGTGAATTTGCTTTCGTGCTATTTAGTGTGGCCATGGGCATCGGTGTTCTCCCAAAAAATGATGGGCAGTTTCTATTGTTACTGGTTTCCTTCAGTATGGCCACCACACCATTAATGGTTTTCTTCGGTGACCAATTAGAGAAATTTTGGGAAAAACGCAATAAGAACCTCTATTCCTTGGAAGACGAATACGCTGAAATACATCAACACGTCATTATTGCAGGCTTTGGACGCGTAGGACAAACCGTTGCCAAACTCTTAACGGAATACAACATCCCTTACATCGCCTTGGATCTAGATGGTGCCCGAGTATCTGCTTGCCGCAAGGCAGGCTTGCCGGTCTTCTATGGGGATGCTAGCGCATTAAATGTCCATATGGCAGCTGGTGCAAAACGAGCTCGTTCAGCCATTATCACCTTGAATCAAGAAAAAGCCGCAGAGCGCGCCGTATTAACCCTACGCCGCCACTTCCCTGACATGAAAATCTTTGCTCGCGCCACCGATGCACGGCATGCACGACGTTTGGAAAAATGCGGGGCCACAGAACGGGTCCTAGAAACCATCGAAGCCAGCTTACAATTAGCCGCCATTGTGCTCGCAGGCAACGGTTTTCCCTTAGATGATGTGGCTAAGACCGTGGAAACCTACCGCGAAAATGATTATGAGCGCCTGGGTGAATTAATCGCCTCTGAACATCGATAATAGCCACTAAGGTAACCAGCGACCCTAGACAAAAATAAAGGATCACCCTCTATCATAAGCTGAAAAAACCCGTACAATTCATATAACGCATTATTGGGAGTATTCGCATGCTAAGGCTATCTGTCGTTTCCGCTATTGTCATTGGTTTGATCATTTGCTTTGCTGTTTTTGATGCCATGCACTTGTTCTTTGCAATCGTGCTAGGCGCCGTCCTATTGGCTGTGGCCATTTATGATTTTCTCCAAACCAAGCATACCATCCTGCGCAACTTTCCTATTGCCGGCCATATTCGCTATATCTTGGAATTTATTCGCCCAGAAATGCAACAATATTTCATTGCCACTAATTTATCAGGTCGCCCCTTTAACCGGGAAACCCGTTCTGTGGTTTATGAACGTGCCAAACACGCGCGGGAAACCATTCCCTTCGGCAGCCAACAAGACATTCATGCCCCCGGTTATGTGAGCCTGCGTCAATCCATGGCACCCAAGATCTTCCCAGAAAACCAATGCCGCGTTATGGTTGGTGGTAAAGATTGTAAAAAACCCTATGACGCTAGCCGCCTTAATGTATCTGCCATGAGTTTTGGTGCCATCAGCAAGAATGCCGTCATGTCTCTGAATAAAGGCGCCAAGACGGGTAACTTCGCACAAAACACCGGTGAAGGTGGTTTAAGCCCCTACCATTTAAAGCATGGTGGCGATATTTTTTGGCAATTGGGTACAGCTAATTTTGGTGCGCGAAAAAACGACGGTGGCTTGGATGAAAAACTCTTCCAAGAAAAATCACAATTAGATAACGTCAAAATGATTGAAATCAAAATTTCCCAAGGCGCTAAACCCTCCCACGGCGGGATTTTACCTGCGGCCAAAATCACTAAAGAAATCAGCGAAATTCGTGGCGCGCCCATGGGCCAAGATTGCATGTCACCGCCCACTAATCCAGAATTTTCCACGCCTAAAGAACTATTAGGCTTTGTTACGCGTTTACGGGAATTATCTGGCGGCAAACCCATCGGCTTTAAACTCTGTATCGGTAAACGCAGTGAATTTTTAGGTATATGCAAAGCCATGCTAGAAACGGGGATTTTACCTGACTTTATCACGGTGGACGGTGCCGAAGGCGGCACCGGTGCAGCACCAGTAGAATTCACCGATTATTTAGGTGAGCCTATCGATGATGCCTTGGTCTTTGTACATAATGCCTTAGTAGGCATTGGCTTGCGCGAACACATCCGTATTATTGCCAGCGGCAAGGTAGCCACTGGTAAAGATATGGTAGTGAAGTTTGCTTTAGGCGCCGACATGTGTAATTCCGCTAGAGCTATGATGTTTGCTGTGGGTTGCATTCAATCTCTGCAGTGCAATACTAATGCGTGTCCCACGGGCGTTGCCACACAAAACCCTCGCCTCATGCGCGGCCTAGTGGTGGAAGATAAATACCAACGGGTAGCTAATTTTCATGAAGGGACCCTACACAGTTTCCGTGAACTAGCGGGCGCGATGGGTTTTCAGAATGTGGAAGACTTAAGCCCCAGAGATGTATTCCACCGCGTGGATTTCGCTAATTGTCAACGTTATTCGGAACTCTACGAACAAATTCCCAAAGGCAGTTTGCTAGAGCTCCCACTACCTGCGTCCTTCGCGGAAGATTGGCAGGCAGCAAATCCTGAGGCTTTTTAAAACTCAGGTTCAATGTCATAATTTAGGGATAGCCAAATGAGCTATATTCGTAACTTATGTTGCACATGCATGGCGATATTAATTCTTCTGCTCCCAAACATAAGCACCTGGGCTGAGAATAAGGTAATCAATCTGACTGTGGATTATAAGACGGTAGATTTTACCGGCAAAAAAGTGCAAGCCATCGCCGTCAACAACCAAATCCCAGGGCCAACGCTACATTTCAAAGAAGGTGACCATGTGACCATCAACGTCCATAACCACCTAAAAACTGGTACAGCCATTCATTGGCACGGCATCCTTCTTCCCTGGCAAATGGATGGCGTAGAATATGTTACTCAAAGACCTATTCCCCCGGGCGGAGTTTTCCACTACCGCTTTACACTCCATCAATCCGGAACATATTGGTATCATGCACACAAAGATTTACAGGAGCAACAAGGACTGTATGGCGCCTTAATCATTGCCTCTAAACACCAAACACTACATTACAATAAAGATTTTCCCATAATCCTCTCTGATTGGACTAATACAAATCCCGACGATGTGCTACACAGATTGAAAAAAAGTGGCGACTATTACTCACCTAAATTCCCCTTGCAACCATCATTACTACAATATTTAAAGGATTACGCTCATGCAACATCAAACAAGCAAAGAAAAATGATTACAAACGCCTATCTAATGATGCAAAAAGGTCGCATGAGCGTTTACGATTTCAGTGATGTAGCTTATGATGCTTTCCTGTTAAATGGTCATACCAAGACTAGCCCATGGATTGGTCAAGTGAAACCTGGAGATGTTGTACGATTACGTTTTATTGGCGCCATGGCGAGTACTATTTACCATGTGAAGATACCAAACACTAAAATGCAAATGGTACAAATAGATGGACAAAATGTAAAACCACATTGGGTTAAGAGTTTCACCATTGCGCCAGGCGAAACTTTTGATGTCTTAGTAAAAATCCCTAACCAGCAACCAAAGATTATCTACGCTGAATCTATTGACAAGGTAGGAGCTGCTTATGGCGCTCTGACAGTTAACCATAAGCCTATTAATTTCGATCAAGTTAAACCATTCCCCAAACCTTTGCCCATTATGATGCGACATCACAGCTCGATGGGTCACAGTCTAAACTCCATACCTACCAATACAACAAAGTACAAATATGATATCTCCACGGTCAGAACAAACAACCCCAATATAAAACCCCATGTCATAAAAATGGTACTGTCCGGGTACATGGACCGTTACATGTGGTTTCTAAATGGAAAACCTGAATCCAAAGCTTAGCGAAATCATCGAGAAGGTCGAACAGAAATATGCGCAACGACTACACGAACAGCGGGAGCTGCTACGGGCCATGATCCAGAAAGTGCAGCTTATGAGCAAGAACAATCAATTTCTGCTAAACTATTCT
>JAJFKN010000006.1 GCA_021773195.1 Gammaproteobacteria bacterium
GTCACCACCCAAGGCTTTCAAAACAGCATTCTATTGCACAGCGTACAAGAAGGCATGAAGCGTTTCATTTCCCCTATGAAATCAGGCAAGGGCACAGGGCGAGAAACCAGTGGCATTACCTATCAAGAATTGAAAGTGCTCAAATCGGTGGATAATACCAGTGTGTCACTGTATACCCAAGCCCATAAACAGCCTGTTATCCCCAGTGCCAAAATCACTTTTGTGCGTACGGGTGGTACAGGTAACCCACAACCTTACCTAGAATACGATTTAAGCAATGTCCTCATCAGTGGTATATACACCATCACGCCGCCTAATGACGCTTGTCCCCTGGAATATCTCACGCTCAACTTTACCAAAATGCAAAAGCGCTACACGCCTACGGACAGTAGTCATACCGTAAATGGGCCAGCGGCGACCAGTTACGACATCGCTGCGGCTAAACTGTCCTAAGGGGGAACGTATGCATTACATGACAGAGCCCTTTGAAAGCGCCGATGACATCGTGGAGGCGTTTTATCAACCTAAAACACCCCAGGAACGCAAGGCGTATTTGCGCCACCTCATCATGGCCAATGAAGACACCATGGCGTTACCCCATGCGGTGTGCACATCAAGGCGGGTAGATGGTGGTCTGGCTCAGTCAAACAGTCTCTTCTGGATACCTGATAAGCCTTTGGATGATTATTCCCCCTTTGAAATTGATGAAGCCCGTCATGCCTGTCGTAACGTCAATCAATATGAGGGCTGGAATCGCTTTCAACTGCGCCGTTTACTCAATAGTGACAATAACCCCCAATGGGCTTGGGCTATGGCGGCTGTGAATACCCAAATCGCTAGGATGGATAACGGTTTGGAAGACATTGCCATGCCTATGACGTTAGGCGCCTTTGAGCGCGGGGCGGATTACCTCAATGACAGCGTGAAAGACTTTAAAACAAGCTTGGATGATTTTAAAGCCAACATGCAAGAATACTTGCATGGGGCAAAAGCTTTCCAGCCTGAAATGAAAGCAATCGTGGAAGAATCTTACTTAGAAATGAATAAAAAGTACGTCCCGGCAGTGCGCAAGTATGCTAGCATTGTGCGTGAGGGTTCCGTATTGGTGCGTCATGGATATGAAGACACCTTCAATCTATCGGAGAATGCTGCTAAATGGGCGACAGACCCTCATGCTTTGGAAGTCTTAACCAATGCCATGAAGTGGTGTAAGTTGGGTTTCTTCTCCGTCGCCTTTGAAGTTGCTGATGGTGGTTACGAAGTCTATGGAGACTATAAGGAAGGCAATAACTGGGCGAAGAAGGCGGCTGAAGTGACGGGTGAGCTAGGGCTTGGACTTGTTGGGGGGTTCCTTATTGTGTTGGCAGGCCCAGAGTGTTTAATCGCTGCCATAGCCTATGGTGCCATTGCTGGGGCCGTTGGTGATCACTTTGGTAATGAATTGGGTGATAAAGTTTACAGTGAATATCACGATTGGCGGGGACGAAGGATATAATGAATATTGCTGAAACGCTTTGCTCAATATTACTCAATCTGGGGGCAATTTGCCTTATTGTTACTATCATTTTTACTCCGCTTTTGTTGATAGTAGTGCGTCGCCATTACGACCCGCTATTTGGTAAAATTGGAGGCACTAAAGGTGAAGTGGGCATACCTTTGTGGAGTCCCTACATGAGGAGCCTGGGTTATGCTTTTTATATTGTTTTCAAACACCAAACAGTAAGAAAACCTTATGCGTATAAGCTATACAATGGCTATGATTTTAGAGGCAATGCAACTTGGCTCGCAAAATTTGTGTCATTTTCTATGATTTATGGTGCTATTGGTGCTTTTTTCTTCTGTATTCTCTCTACTGCCATTGGCTATATCTTCCATATCCCTACCCCAGGCTAATAGAAGAAAGATAGACGAAAGCCGCTTATTTTTCAATGGATTATATTTGGTTTTACAGGCTCTTATCATGATATTAATTGAGACCGTGCCAAGGTTTGCAGCCTAATTAGACTAACTGGTCGTATTTCCTATATACTTCTACCCAGAGAGTGTTATTTATCGATCGAGGCTGGAAATAAAGCTTTAGACAATTAAAACAGAGGGGTATTTACCATGAATGTACCAATTTAATCATCCTAGATGAAGTAAGGGCAAAATCTAAATTTTGCCCTTTTATTTAAGGGATACGTTAAAAATGCAGGGCAGCACAGATGGATGAACTAGAGTTAAATTTAAAGTCAGCTACTTGGGAAGAAGTAAGAGACGATATCAAAAAACATGATGCTGAATTATCGAAAATAATCGATGCCCTTAGTCCAAGTAAAGACTGTAAATTTTATATAACTCCTTATAGTTATGGGGATGAAATAATAAATAAAAATGGTATTTTTCAAATACCCACAAAACAAGGCTTATTTGTGCCTATCGATCATCCAGGCATTCCCCCCTTTATAAAAGATCAACTAGGATATAACTTCTCTTCAAATCCAGTGGGCATATCTCTTGATAAAAGCTTAGAGCTTTATATTAACATGGATTCAAAACTAATCCCCTTCGCCTGTATTAAGCCTGGAAAATTATTTGGAACATGGAAAATATTGGACGATGAAATATCACATTGCCCTCCAACTTTTGCATGGGGGATGACGGCCGGTGCAAGAAATATTTTCTCATTAGCAAAAATTTCAGAGTCCATAAGCCATCGACGTATTGTTGCAAAATATGAAACCCGAGCGGATAAGCCGGAAACTTTTATGGACCATGGTGAGATTTTTAGGGATATAGCTGCGCACCCAAATTTTCCTGGTCATTGGGAATCACGGTTAGTCTTCTTCTCTAAAGAGTGGTTTGAAAAATTGGAAGATACTGCCTGGCATGAGTTTCATAGATACTTACTGAAAAAGTCTTGGAAAAGCACAGAATTTTGGAGGAACCGATTTATATGGGACCTTACTTTCACGAGGATTAGAAATAAAAAAAATATTAGGCCATCGCCCCATGTAGATGATATCGTTAAATACCTTTTTGATATTTCTGTCGGTGCTATTCCAGGATTTTCGCCTGCCGTAGATGAAGAATTTTCTCCTGTTTTTGGATTGCAAGACGCTTATTTGAATGACTATCAGTTGAAAGAACATTTACCTATAATGATGCAGCCAAGTCAGTTTAGTCTGGGAAATAACTCTGAGCCTGTTTATGCATCCTTGCAACACCTGTTACCCATTAACTTATCATTAAAAAATAATATTAGAGCTAGCGCCATTGATATACTTTGTCAAACGGAGTCGCTACTAAGAAAGTACCTCGATGAAATCCAAACTGGGAATCTTAACATCGGAACAACGCCCTTGAGCAAAATTCCAGAGTCAGTGGAGTTCGAATTTTTCCATAACCAAACGGATCAATTTTCTAAGATAAAGGAAAATGTGGAAATCCCAAGGTTGGATAGCCGCTTTCTTCTTGTAAAAGGGAAAACTCTTTCAGATAGAACTTTTCCTTTCAGAAGTTCATTCGTACAGGGTTGCATTAAAGTATCACTTAAATAGAACATATAACACTCTGTCTCTGCCCGTCTTCGTCTGATAAGGTATCTTTGATATTTTCTGACACCCGATGTCTTTTGAATACCTATCCATTTCTTTTTCGGAGGGGATATATCCATATCCGACTGCATTCTCTTCCTTTATGATGTAGGTCTTCGGTGTATCCAATGAAGAATTTAGTGGGACAGCATTACAAGATAAAGTTTCCACGATTAACTTTCCCCCATCAGATAATAAATGAGATAAGTGCATCAATACATTGGGTTGCTCATTTTCAGAGAAGTCAGATATCCCTGACCACATCCATAAAATAAGGTCGAACCTTTCTTCCGTCTCAAAGTCTATGATATCCAGATTTTTAATATCAACATTTTCGCCATACTTATTTATCAAGCTATCAGAATATTTTTTATCTCTCTCAATTGCAAATAGCTTCTTTTCTAAGTAGTTTTGAGTAAGGAAATCTAAGACTCTACCGTAGCATGCACCTACTTCTAATATTTTCATGCTTTCGTCAAGGTACGGTTTTAGCTGTACCATATCTATGTGCTCTGATAATCCGCCTTTTACTGCATACTCCTTGAGAGTCTCAATATGAAGATTTGCATAGAAAGCAGTGTTGGTTTGGTTACTCCAGTCTTTCATAAATCAAATGGTTACCTAATTTTAATAAATTTCAAATGAACATTTCTCATGATAAATTTTCCCCCTTTCTTCAGTAATATAATTAATTATACCAATGCAGCAAAATAACTATCTTTATGCAGCGAGTTAAATCTGTAAGGAGATTTGTTATGGAAAACCGATTTTTATCATCTATTCAACCCAGCCTCATCGAGCTCAAGCTTGATAATCATATCAAAAAGATCACGGAACTTCAGTCTTTAATTGAAAAAGAAGAGGCTGCAGTTTTTGAATGTCTTTTAAAAAAGAAAGAGCCCTTTATTCAATAGGTTATCAATTATACACCCTAAACATGGAGGTTCTCATGATATTGCATGGACAAATGTACAGTTCAATGATTATGGCTGGCAACGATATTTTTATCATTGCCAGACAGATCAGCATTGTCACGCTTTTTATTCGGATTGTTAACCCGCCTGGCAGGTTCATAGGGAGGAGATATTGTTATGTGTGAAAGTCAGCCTATTTATCCATTGACTCAGCGTGAGCGCATGGTAGCACGTCACCTTTTTATTTGCCATAGCAGTGTCGATATTGCCGAACGAACACAAATGGCACGTCGTATGGTGGAGCACGATTTACATCAACTGCGACGTAAAATGGGTGAAAGAAGTTCTTTCATGGCAGCCGTTAAAGCATTCCATTTTGGTTTATTGGAAGTTGGACTTAATAAATAGTGTCAGCATACATCTTTGATATATCAAGGCTGGCAAGCAGGAGACAGGATTATGGACGATAAATATCGCAAACTTATTGATGAAGTTTTAGAGCTACCCAATTACGATATGAAGCAAATTGCTCGAGAACTCAGGACGGCAATGCCGACTATATTAAGGATCTACCACGGAGAGACAAAGAAGCCCCGTCCCGATCTTGCTTCAGCTATTTTTCGTTTACACATATATGCTAGGCCGGACTTGTGGGGCCTTGAGTCAGAGTGGTGTCTTAAATTGACGCTTAAAGATAGCCTTGAGAGTGAGGAAGGAAATAGGTCTGAACAAAATGAACATATCTCTTTAGTTGATGAGAGCAATCTTTCTTTTTTAGAAGAAAATGTTTTGGATTAAAAAATATTGTAAGTTAAATCCACTACATTTCCATAATAACAGTCTATAAGCAAATTTGTGATCAAGACAGATAAGAAGTTTCCTACAGATTATTAACATTTTGTAAGTGAAAAGCCTTGAAATTGATTTGCCTATTTACATCTTTTATAAAAGGCGCTGTCTTACAAAATTTAATATTGACGATATTTCTATTTCTCTTTAATGTCTTTTGCTATTAACGAATTATTGCAAAGTAATTAAGGAAAAATTATGAGTATTTATCTGACTATCAATGGTATTAAAGGGGATGTAACCACCCAAGGCTTTCAGGGCAGCATACAGTTGCATACGGTTCAAGAAGGCATGAAGCGCTTTATTTCCCCCATGAAGTCAGGAAAAGGCACTGGGCGAGAAGCCAGTGGGGTGGCCTATCGTGAACTTAGGTTGCTCAAGAGTGTGGATAATTCTAGCGTGCCGTTATTCACACAAGCCCACAAACAGCAGGCACTACCCAATGCAAAAATCACCTTTGCACGTACGGGTGGCACAGAGAGTCCACAGCCTTACCTAGAGTATGAGCTGAGCAACGTGCTTATCAGTGGTATCCATACTATTACACCGCCTAATGATAGCCGCCCTTTAGAGTACCTCACGCTCAATTTCACTAAGATACAAAAGCGCTATACGCCGACGGACAATAGTCATGCCGTGAGTGGCCCGTCGGTGGCTTGTTATGATATTGCAGCGGCTAAATTAACCTAAGAGGTGTCTGATGTATTACATGACAGAACCCTTTGAAAGTGCTGATGACATTGTAGAAGCCTTTTACCAACCCAAGACTCATAACGAGCATAAAGCCTATGTGCGCCACTTGATTATGGCTAATGAAGATACCATGGCCTTGCCTCATGCCCTGTGCACATCACGGCGGGTAGATGGTGGTTTAGCTCAGTCAAACAGTCTCTTCTGGATACCGGATAAGCACTTGGATAAGTATTCGCCTTTTGAAGTGGACGAGGCCCGAGATGCCTGCCGCAATGTGAATCAATATGATGGTTGGAATCGCTTCCAATTGAATCGATTGCTGAAAAGTGAAAATGACCCTCAGTGTGCTTGGGCTATGGCAGCAGTGAATACTCAAGTTGCCAGGATGAATAACGGCCTGGAAGACATTGCTGTGCCTATGACCTTGGGTGCTTTTGAGCATGGGGCAGACTACCTCAATGACAGTGTGAGAGATTTCAAGGCTAGCTTGGATGATTTTAAAGCAACCATGCAGGAATACTTACATGGGGCGAAAGCTTTTCAGCCTGAGATGAAAGCTATGTTGGAAGAATCTTACTTGGAAATGAACAAAAGATACGTTCCCGCAGTGCGCAATTATGCTAGCATTGTACGTGAAGGTTCGGTGCTGGTGCGCCATGGGGTAGAGGATACCTTTCAGCTTTCAGAAACGGGAGCTAGATGGGCCACCGACCCTCATGCCTTGGAAGTCCTCACCAATGCCATGAAATGGTGCAAGCTAGGTTTATTTTCCGTAGCCTTTGAAGTTGCCGATGGTGGTTATGAAGTCTATGAGGATCATAAGGAAGGCAAGAATTGGGCGAAGAAGGCAGCTGAGATGACGGGGGAGATTGCTATTAGTGCGGCTGCTGGCGCAGTTGTTATCTTCTTAGGCCCAGAATGTTTAATAGCTGCTATGGCCTATGGAGCCGTTGCTGGGGTTGCCGGTGATCATTATGGAAAAAAATGGGGTGACGATGTTTATAATGCTTACCATAACTGGCATGGAAGGGTTCTTTGATCAATGCTCATAGTCAATTTGCTAAATGTTGCTGGTTCAATATGTTTCATTTTGCTTCTTCTTAGCTTGCCGTTAACAGTAACTGTGGTACGGCGTCAGTATGACCCCTTATTCGGTAAAGTGGGTGGTGTTAAAGGTGAAGTGGGGGTCCCCCTATGGAGCTTTTTTTATCGCTCTTTGACTTATGCCGGTTGTGTAACTTTCAAAAGTATCACTAAGAGAAAGCCATACCTTTACAAATTATACGATGGTTATAATTTTAGAGGTAAAGCTACCTGGTCCGTGAAAATTATTTCATTTGTAACAATATATAGCACCTTGGGAGCTTTGTTTTTTGGTGTTCTATTGAGCGTTATAGGTTACTTCTTTCATGTCTCTACCTCAAGCTGATAGAAACAAGCAGAATTTTTGAAACTACTTTAGGGGGTGGTTACCCGTTTCAACGGGTTTGACCTTCAAATTTGTAGATAACACGCCAATTCCCACTGACAGTCACAAAATCATATCATTAATTAAAAGCAGATATTTTTCAGTGAGTTATGATTTTTTAGTCTGGCATCGATCATAAAATATACATATATGGCTAAAATTTACCTAGTTCATTGTTCATTTTACAACCTAAAAAAATAGACATATAATCATTTTCTGCATATCAAGGAAAGTGAAGATGTCTCCACATGTCGAGAAGCTGAGTTGGCAAGAAGCCATGCCATGGATCAAATCGGCAAATAGTTATTTGCTTGATATTATACAGGCGTGGGATCCACCGAAAGACTATGTCATATATAAATTCGAGTATCCCTTTGGCGTCGATGTTATTGATAAAGGGGTGCTTCAAGTACCCGTGGAAAATAATAAGGTTGTTCCTATCCATGATGATAGGGTGCCTAGTGATGTAAAAAAACATCTTACTTATAGCCATGTGCCTTTGGGTTTATTGGTTGAAAATGGCCATGAGGTTTACCATGAATCACAAGGAATAGTTACACCGTTATCTTTTTTTAATCCAGGTTTCTTCCTTGGGTTATGGGAATCATTGGAAAAACCTATGGGCTTTGCACCCAAGAGCACATGGTCAGTTTCATCGGGTGCTCGATCGCTTTATATGGCACCTAAAATCTCATTGCATAATGCCCACCAAAAACTAAAAAAAGCTTATGGCGTCAAGGGGCCACCCCCCAAGACTTTGTATGACCATCATCAAATCTTTAAGCAATTAGTCCATGCTGAGGATACGAAGGCTCCGTGGAAGCATGTTGTTTTATTCTTTTCTGATCAATGGTTGCAGCGTGATGATAAGAACCCAGGATGGCTTAGATTCCATCATTATTTACTAGAACTTGCTTGGGAACTCTCGGGATATAGTAGAAATAAATTATCTTACGATCGTATTTGGCAGTTATTTATTAAGGTGTTAGAAAAGAAGGGTGTGAAATCCCCTCCTTATCTTGTTACAACCTTAAGGCAATTGATCGGTATTGGGGTTGGGGCATCGTCTGGATTCAGAGCTGTGCATGATACAAATCTACCTGGCCCGATACAACAGATTCAGAGCATATATCTTAACGACTATGGGTTAAAAAAATATATTCCAACCATCATGGCGCCAGGACAGTTTTCGCCCCACAATAACTCTGATCCCATTTATTATTCTTTGCAGGTTCCATTGTTTTTTGATTTGTTACCGAGAAATAAAACTCCCTGTAGCTTAATGCATGAGTTAAGAGAACTAAAATCACTAATGGATTATTTCATTAATGAGGCTTTAGACGGCAATTTAAATATCGAGCAAACACCCATAGAGTGGTTCGTGGATAATGTAGCTGTTGATTTCTTTCATAGTGATGAAGATATATATGAAGAAATCCGCCGGGCTAGTATGATGCCTGAAGAAGATCCCAATTTATTGGGGATATCTAATGGGCTAAGTACTAATGGATCATTCGCTGAGAATAGCCCATTCTTCCGAGCTTGTGTCCGGTTGTCTCTCATTAACGCTAGTTAGCTTTAATTCTTTTGTTAAGAGCTTACCATTCAAAAATAAGGCATCGATTTTTGTACTTAGAAAACATTCAATTGCATCGCTTGGAGTCTCAACAATAGGTTGGCCTGCCACATTAAAAGAGGTATTAATAACCATTGGGATATTAGTAATTGCCTCAAAGGCTTGGATCAATTGATAGAATGTGGGGTTCAGCTCGCGAGATACGGATTGTAAACGTGCAGTTCCATCAACATGGGTTACAGAAGGGATCAGATTTTTTTTATCTTCTTTAACGTTGTTTACAAAGAGCATATAGGCAGAATCATTCAACCCATGGAAATATTCATCGGCTTTTTCTTCTAAAACTGCTGGGGCAAAGGGGCGA
The DNA here is from genome assembly GCA_021773195.1 of Gammaproteobacteria bacterium. Classification (GTDB taxonomy): domain Bacteria; phylum Pseudomonadota; class Gammaproteobacteria; order JAKBBU01; family JAKBBU01; genus JAJFKN01. The sequence goes on from JAJFKN010000006.1 coordinate 9,440, forward strand.
AAAATCTCTCTATGTTTTACCTTCTTATTTAAAATATCTCGGATATTAGGGTTTCTTGGGTCAGCAAGAATACTGCGATTACCAAGAGCTCTTGGCCCGATTTCACTTCGGCCATTGAACCATCCGATGATTTTTCCTTGACTAATTAGCTCAGCGACCTCATTTATGGCAGCTTCACCTTCGTTGATTATTTTAACATGCTTGGACTTCGGATTAATGGCACTGTTAATGTCTATATCAGAATAATCCATTCCAAGATAAGGTGAAAATCGATTTTCAATATAGAAACGTTTTGATTGTCTTATTTTGTTATCAACCAATAAAGCCGTTCCAATAGATATTCCTCCATCACCTGCTGCTGGTGGGATGAAAACTTTTTTAAACGGCGTGTTATCAATAATTTTAGCATTCATTACGCTATTGAGGGCGACCCCACCGGAAATACATAAATTTTCTAGTCCTGTTTTATCATATAAATAGTGACACAACTTGAAAATAGATTTTTCTAGAAGGAGTTGATGTTTAAAAGCCAAATCAGCCTTCATTTGAAAGAATGATCTATCATCCATTATCTTTCTTGCGCTAGTCAGAATATCCTGACATTTCAAAAAAATCTCAGTATTATTGATATTAACCTTTCCGTCTCTTGTTACATCTATAAAATCATTAATAAAATCAAAGTCACTATTTCTCTTTCCATAGGCGCTAAGGCCCATGGTCTTTCCCTCACTAAAGTATCCCATGCCAAGTAACATAGAAATATTTTGATAGAAAACGCCTAGTGAGTCATTAAATGTAATATGGCTATTTGGCAAAGTTCCTAGTCGACTAGGGATGACATGCTCTCCTTCCACAGAGCCAATCGTTGTAACATGATTATAAATGCCCTGAGCAAAGAAGATAGATTGGGATTTTTCTTCATAGAGGTTGGAATAGCCATCAACTGATAAAATGGCCGATTCCTTAAATGGCGATGAATAAAAGGCATTGGCACAATGAGCAAGGTGATGAGGGATATAGATGGCTTTATTTGTGTGGACGGGTGCAGTATCAAACAGGGTAGAAACGGCGTAAATATCAATTTTGTCTTTTGTAATCCCTGCTATCTTCAAGCAATATTCAATGCATTCATTAAACATAGCTTCCCGTTTAGCAATAGTTAATTCATTACATCGGTTCGACCAATCATCACCTTGTTCTGTTAAATTATACTTGTCAGGATCGGCGTAAAAATTATGCTTGATCCGGCTTAATCTTTCATATTCAATGGCTGCAATGACAGCGCCATTTTTGATTAAACAGACAGAAGGATCGTGAGTTACATCACCAATACCGATTATATACATAACTTTACCTCTTTCACTTATGCGGTTGTTTTTTTAATAATATTGCCGAAACTAGAGACATCAATGGAATTAGCATCATAGCTATAAAGAACGATTTTTCCGTATAAACATGGGCTTCTCTCAAGTGGATAGGCGTGAATGTATCCATAATGTGGCCAAATAAGGGTTGAAATGTTGCTCCTCCGAGCAAGACCAACATGCCTATCATACTAATGGCAACGCCCATTGAGTCCATTGGGTTATTTTCAGAAACTAATGCATAGCCCAGTGTCTGGGATGCCGAAGCAATACCTAATATAAGAAATAAAAAAGAAAAGACATAAATATTGTTAGTTTTAATAATAAAAAGTAGGAAAACAATGGCTGTAATGGTGAGTGCTCCGAATAGCATGATTTTCCGCCTCTCATTTAGTTTGTCCGAGAAGAATCCTATTATAACGGGGCCTATAATCATTCCAATAAAAAGCATGCTAGTTACAAGGCTAGCATTTATCGCACTTAGGCCATGGGCCTGTATTAAATATATTTGACCCCATATGGCACCTAATAATGTCACTGGTAAATTGAGACTACTGGTACATATGCTGTATACCCAATTTTTTTTGTTCCACAGGATGTCCTTTAGTTCTTTTATAAGCCCTCTTTTTTCTCTAATTTGTTTGTTGAAGGTGTCCAGAGTGCATAGCATCACCAGCATAATAAGTAAGCTAACTATAAAAAGGCCGCTAATAATCATGTCCCAATTATACTTGGACAGCAGTAATTTCATGGGAAATTGAGCAACTAGACCGCCCATCATACCAATGCTGATGAGTAAGCCAATAGCGGTTCCTTTTCTTAGTTCTGAAAAGTAGTAGTTAATTAGTGTCACAGATCCGATAAAGCAGAAAGAATCTCCCAATGCACTAATAAATAAACTTAATTTTAATAAAGCAAAACTTTCTGATAATGAAAATATCAGAGTACCAGTTGCAGAGAGGCATAGGGCAAAGATAAAAATGCTTTTTAATGTAAAGCGGGTACGATCAATGATAATACCAACGGGTATTAACATAATCACCGTCGTTATTAGGTAGATGGATGAAGCAGTGGCATATTGAAAGGCACTGAGATGAAATTCTCTAGTTAAGGGCATTTCTAGAGTATTAAACATGTTATCTCTAAAGATAACGATGAAGAAAAAAAGTGAGCTGAGTAGGCAAATTACCCAGGATTTTTTAGAGTCTTTAATTACATTTGAGGTCATTGGATTATTCTTCATTTTTCAGTTTGTTCTCAAAGCTTCACAGCTCAGAGATTCCTTTATTTAGATCAATAAGTTATAAAGAGTAGGTGTTTAAACTAGTAATGGCATATTATTAATACGCCTTTGTATATTTACCCCCTAAATTCCCCACCCTTTTTATCATCTAACAATCGGTAGTCTTCCATGCTTTCATGTTGCATTAGTTATTGTTAATGCAAAAGGAGTTTGTTATGAAGTTATCTACCTCAGTTAATCACCCATCTCTCTCGTCCATCGAGCTCAAGCTTGATAATCATATCAAAAAGATCACAGAACTTCAGTCTTTAATTGAAAAAGAAGAGGCTGCGGTTTTTGAATGTCTTTTAAAAAAGAAAGATCCCTTTATTCAATAGGTTATCAATTATATACCCTAAACATGGAGGTTCTCATGATATTGCATGGACAAATGTACAGTTCAATGATTATGGCTGGCAACGGTATTTTTATCATTGCCAGACAGATCAGCATTGTCACGCTTTTTATTGGGATTGATAACCCGCCTGGCAGGTCCATAAGAAGGAGATATTGTTATGTGTGAAAGTCAGTCTATTTATCCACTAACGCAACGTGAGCGTGTAGTGGCACGTCACCTTTTTATTTGTCATAGCAGTGTCGATATTGCCGAACGAACACAAATGGCACGTCGTATGGTGGAGCACGATTTACATCAACTGCGACGAAAAATGGGTGAAAAAAGCTCTT
>JAJFKN010000051.1 GCA_021773195.1 Gammaproteobacteria bacterium
AGTTTTGTTTCGTCACCAGTAAAACCCGAAGGTCTCACTCGCAACATGCTTAGTATTAAGGCTAGCCCTAATACTAAGTCTTAGCTCTAGGCACTATTAACAGTGCCCACACGCATGGCTTACTAATTTTTAAAGAACGTCTCGCTTTGGGAAGAAGCTTCCCTAGGAGGAAGGTGAATTCTATAGATTTTTACAAGCCTGTCAATAGAAATCTCAAAGAAGTTTAAGAAATATGCCCTATTCGATTATAAATCTTGAACAGTCCCCTGAAGCAGCGATATGACGGCCCCTCAATATTGACCCTGAATGGGGCTTCCTGTACGGTTAACCTCTTAATTTTATGTCCTTGAGGTGAGAAATGTCCAAAAAAGACACCGGTTTTGAAGATTCTTTAGCAGAGTTGGAAAAACTCATTGAAGCTATGGAAACTGGCGGCCTCAGCCTGGAAGATTCCCTCAAACATTTTGAAAAAGGCACCAGCCTTTTAAAAACCTGCCAAAAAACCCTAACGGAAGCAGAACAGAAAGTTCGATTATTGAGCAAATCAGAAAAATTAAGTGATTTCCCAGATAATGATTGAGCAAGGCGAATATCCCCTCTTAACCCAGTATCAGCAGCGCGTTGATCGTGTTTTGGAAGAAGCCTTGCCCACGTGCCCAATTGGAGCTGAGACCCTCTGCCAAGCCATGTCATATATGCTGCTGGCCAAAGCCAAGCGCCTGCGCCCAGCATTAGTCTATGCCACAGCAAAAACCTTGGGCATTGCATTACAACAGGTGGATAAGGCTGCGGCAGCCGTAGAAATCGTTCATACCTACTCCCTAATTCACGATGATTTGCCCGCCATGGACGACGATGATCTGCGCCGTGGCCAACCCAGTTGCCATATTGCCTTCGATGAAGCAACCGCCGTATTAGCCGGTGATGCTTTGCAAACCTTGGCCTTTGAATTATTAACCGAAGCCCATCCCCACCTCGAGCCACAAAAACAATTAAAAATGCTGCGCCACTTAGCCATAGCTTGCAGTTGTCGTGGTATGGCTGGCGGACAAGCCATGGACCTTAATGCCACGGGAACCCAACCTACCCTAGAACACCTTGAACAAATCCATCGTCATAAAACTGGAGCACTGATTCAAGCTTGTATTGAATTAGGTCGAGCACCAACAAACTTTGCTACAACCCTCGAAGAATCTTGGCGAATCGTTGCTAGCGAGTTGGGATTGGCATTTCAGATACAAGATGACTTACTGGATATTCAAGCTACTACAGAACAACTGGGCAAACCCCAAGGTGCTGATGCCTCGGCTAATAAAACCACTTACCCAAGCATCATTGGCGTTGCTGCCACGGAAAAATTGATTCAACAAAAATATCAATTATGTCTGCAAACCCTAAAAAAAATGCGATTACCCAGCGATGAATTATCTCAAATCATCACTCTCATGGCGCAACGTCAATACTAGAGTCTGTCAACACATTCCTACGTCTCGGACCAGTGAAAGGTCAATAGGCCTCAACGCCCTCGTCCCTTTAGCAGACTATCCACGGGGAAAAAAGCAACGCCCTCATCATTCAACGTAACAGCAGGCTCTACTGCCCAAGCGTGGCCATAAATAATTTCATAGGTGGCTGGAATTTTATTTTCAATGGCTCGGGTTGCATAAGCCTGCTGCATTTTTTCTAAGGTGGACTTGGCCGTAAACCCATGATTGCGTTTTTGCGAAAAATTATGACTGCCTAATCCGCGTAATTCTTTCATCAATGCTCTAACCGTTGGGTATTTTACAAGAATATGTTCCATATCCATAACGGGGTCATCAAATCCTGCAGCTATGAGCATATCACCAATATCATGCATATCAGAAAAATGATGCACGTGGTCATAATCATCCACGGTTTTCCAGGCTTGCTTTAATTCTTGTAATGTATCGGGCCCGGCACAAGTAAACATGAACAAACCCTCCACTTGCAGAATGCGGCTTACTTCACGAAACAATAAATTGAAATCTTTGCACCAGTGTATAGACATGTTGGAAATGATCATATCTACAGAATTCTTGGCTAAGGGCAATTGACACATATCCCCATTAATGCACTGAGTTTCGGCCCTTCGTCTTGCCTTATGCAACATGGCCGTAGCAATGTCCATAGGGTATAACTCCGCTTTGGGATAGCGTTCCTTTAATAACTCTAATTCATACCCCGTCCCACAACCTAAAGTCAAGATGCGTTTTGGTTGGATTTTTATATAATCTAAACGTGAAAACAGGCGATCGGCCACTTCCCGTGGCAAAAAGGCAGCCTCGTCGTAACCTTCTGCTGCCCGGTCAAAATTTCTAATAATCTGATTGGAATCAATACTCACCCATGTTCTCCGCCGATGGCGCTTGACAAAGTCCTCTCTGGGAGGAATTATACATGTTCAAGCCCCTATTATTATGTAGAACTGATTATGCGCTATTTCACAAGATTATTCTATGCCAGCTGCCTATTAGTGGCTGCCTTAATTTTATCTGCCTGCCACAATGACCAGACAGCTAAGCAACGCCAAGTATCGCAACATATTCAACAATTACTCAATGAATTTAATGATAATATTAATATCGGCGTCAAAGTGGTTGACCTCAGCAATGGCCAAACGCTTTTTTCAAAGAATGCCAATCGTGCTTTTGTCCCTGCCAGCAACCTCAAACTTTTTACTGCCATTGCGGCCTACAGTTACTTAGGACCTGACTTTCGTTATACCACGGATATAGTTTCAAATAATCCAACGATTATAAAGGGTGAACTGCAAGGCAATCTCTATATTCAATTCAGTGGTGACCCAACGTTTAAAAAACGCCATTTGGAATGGCTGATCAAACAATTAAAACATAAAGGTATTCATGCCATCAAAGGGCAGGTAATCCTTGTGGACAATGCCTATGGTAATACAAACCTAGGGCCTGGCTGGATGTGGGATGATGCGAATTCTTGTTTTTCTGCGCCTACTGATGCCATTATCATTAATCACAATTGTTTTTCTTTAAAGGTGGCCCCCAACGCTAAACCAGGCAATCCTATCAATATTATACATAGCCCAAAGGCCATGACCATCAGTAATCAAGCTATTACAGGTCCGAAAGATGCGCCGACCACTTGCCGTTTACATGTACGCTCTGACAATAACAATAACTATGTATTAAGCGGTTGTTTGCCCATGCAATCCCATGGTCGCAACATGCTGCTGGCGGTACATAATCCTGAAGAGCAA
>JAJFKN010000052.1 GCA_021773195.1 Gammaproteobacteria bacterium
AGTTTTGTTTCGTCACCAGTAAAACCCGAAGGTCTCACTCGCAACATGCTTAGTATTAAGGCTAGCCCTAATACTAAGTCTTAGCTCTAGGCACTATTAACAGTGCCCACACGCATGGCTTACTAATTTTTAAAGAACGTCCTGGTCGGGAAAACTTCCCGTACAGGGTGAAGGAATTCTATAGGAAAATGCTTACGTGTCAATAGGAAGAAGCGAACTAAATTACTTACTTAATTGTAACCTTGGCAAAACGCCTTTTACCCACTTGAAAAATATGCGTTGTCCCGGCTCTTATTTGCAGCTTTTTGTCGCTGACCCGCTCACCATCCATACGTACGCCTCCTTGCTCCACCATACGGTAAGCATCGGAAGTGCTAGGAGTTAATTGAGCAGATTTTAATATTTGTGCGATGGATAATTGGCCTTCTGGCGCGGGTAACTCCACTTCAGGTATGTTATCGGGCATTTGGCCCTTCTGAAAACGTTCAATGAACCCTTGGAAAGCCTTCTCACCTTCTTTATCCCCGTGAAAGCGTGCGACGATTTCTTGAGCAAACGCCATCTTAATATCTCGTGGGTTGGTCCCTTGTTGTATGCTTTCTTTCCAATCTGCAATAGCTTGATTGCTACGAAAGCTGAGCAAATCGATGTAACGCCACATTAACTCATCGGAGAGAGACATGATTTTGCCAAATATTTCATGGGCAGACTCCGTGATACCAATATAGTTATCATAGGATTTGGACATTTTTTTCACACCGTCCAATCCTTCGATCAGGGGCATAGTCATAACCACTTGAGGTTTTTGCCCATGTTGCTTTTGTAATGTACGGCCCATAAGCAAATTAAACTTTTGATCCGTGCCGCCTAATTCAACGTCCGCTTCCATAGCCACAGAGTCGTAACCCTGCACTAGCGGATACAGGAATTCATGAATGGCAATGGGTTGCTCAGACTGAAAGCGTTTATGGAAATCATCGCGCTCTAACATACGTGCTACGGTATAAGAAGAGGCCAGCTTAATCATATCAACAGCAGACTTCGCAGCCATCCAAGTGGAATTGAACATAATAACGGTTTTTTCGGGATCTAGAATTTTATACACTTGTTGTTCATAGGAATTGGCATTTTCTTGTACTTCTTCTGGTGTTAAGGGCTTTCTTGTAATGTTTCTGCCGCTAGGATCCCCGATCATGCCGGTAAAATCTCCGATCAAGAAAACTACTTCATGACCTAAATCTTGGAATTGACGCATTTTGTTTATCAGGACAGTATGCCCCAAATGCAAGTCAGGGGCGGTTGGATCGAAGCCCGCCTTAATACGCAAGGTTTTACCAGACTCCAGCAGGGTTTTTAATTCCTCTTCTTGGATAATTTCGTCGGCGCCACGTTTAATCAATTCCAGTGCATCGTTCATTAATTTTTCAACCCAATTTTCAACCTAGTAATTACCAATCATTTCCGGTATTTTGTTACCCTTTCGTTGAGAGATCGCCACTACAGTTGCCCAAGGTTTCTGTGTTTCAATGACCTCTCTTGCATACCAACGGACTGGACAGCCAATGGACTACTATTTCTTGCGCAATAATACCACTGCTATGCATAACAGTAAAAGCCTGCTTTGGCTTAGCAGCTTCATTTGTATCGCTCTTGCCCTAATCATCACATTCTGCACAAGTGATAATCAAGCTAGTTTTACCACAACAAAAACTGTGAGCTTGCCTCAAGCCAGTGAATCGCCCATTCGCCATAGTTTACGCACCATTGAACATCCCACCTGGCAAAGTGCCAATATTAAAGTGAACAAAGGCGATACCCTAGACAGCATTTTTAAACAGCAAGGCTTAAATGCCAGACTGTTACAGCAAATTATGAATTTGGGTGCACCAGTTAAAGCTCTACAGGCTTTGCATCCAGGCCAAACCCTCAAATTCATTATGAATGAACAGGGTCAATTGGAAGAATTATTCATTCCAGTGAGTAAAAATCAACTATTAGTTATTCGCAATACAGGACAAGGCTTTGAAGCAAAAACCACAGACTTACCTATCACAAATAAAATGACTTTTGCATCGGGCACCATTACCGGCTCTCTTTATCTTTCAGCTAAAAACGCCGGTTTAAGTAAAGCATCCATCTCACAGTTAAGCTCTATTTTTGGAGGGGAAATTGACTTTGCTAAAACCTTACGTAAAGGCGACACTTTTAATGTGGTTTATGAGAAAAAATATTTGAATGGTAAACACATTGGCAATGGCGATATTATTGCAGCAGAAATAAAAACCCACGGCAAAACTTACGCCGCGACCCGCTACATTGACCCACGGGGAAAAACCCACTACTACTCACCTAAAGGCATGAATTTACACCAACCCATAGAGCGTTATCCTCTACATTTTGCCTTTATCAGTTCAACTTTTTCTTTGCATCGTTATCATCCGATCCTGCATATATATCGCCCCCATTATGGCGTAGATTTAGCTGCAGTAACAGGCACACCCATTCACTCAACCGCTAATGGTCGAATCATTTTTATTGGTAAAGACGGCGGTTATGGTAATGCTATTAAAATCCGACACAATAGAAAATACACGATGATTTATGGACATATGTCTCGTTTTGCAAAACATATGCATCATGGTACACGGGTACATGAAGGACAATTGATTGGTTACGTAGGTCAAACTGGTTTAGCAACAGGACCACATTTGCATTATGAAGTACGCATCTATGGCAAACCAAAGGACCCTTTAAAAATTAAACTGCCCCATGGTGGCCCTATCAAAAAGACCTATTTAAAGGATTATTTACCTGTAGCCCAGACTGAAATGGCTGAGCTGAATGCGCTATCTCAAGATCACATAACGAATAGTTAATCGATTATGGAACAAAGACTTTTCATTGGTGTCCTTTCAGGCACGAGCATCGATGCCATTGATGCAGTAATTGTGGATTTGGCTTCGGACATACCAAAGGTTATAGCAAGCCATAGCCATGCGATTCCACACCTGGTTCAAAAACATTTACAAACGCTTTGCCAGTCTCCTCAAGGCAGCTTAGATGACATTGGGAAATTGGATCTAGCCTTAGGCACTTTATTCGCTCAAGCCATACAACAATTATTAAAAAAAGCCCGTATATCAGCCAAGTCCATTGAAGCTATTGGCAGCCATGGCCAAAACATTCGACATTGCCCAGAAGATAACTTTACGCTTCAAATTGGTAATCCCCATGTCATTACACAAATTACAGGCATTACCACGGTGGCGGATTTCCGCCGTAGTGACGTAGCATTAGGCGGCCAAGGTGCGCCGCTTTCGCCTATTTTTCATGAACATTGTTTTCGCCATGAAACAATCACTCGGGCGATTCTCAACTTAGGCGGCATCGCTAACATCACCCTATTAAAACCCGGGCAACCCACCCAGGGATTCGATACGGGCCCAGCAAATACCTTGATGGATCGCTGGGTCCATCAACATAAAAAACTGCCCTATGATCACATGGGTGAATGGGCTTCTAGCGGTAGCGTACACGCATTATTATTAGAACATCTATTGAAAGATTCTTATTTTTCTAAACAACCACCTAAAAGTACAGGAAGAGAATATTTCAACATCCACTGGTTAGAAGGTTATTTAAAAGGTTTACCACACTCACCTAAAGCCGAAGATGTGCAAAGTACATTAGCCGCGTTAACTGCCAAATCTGTCAAACTGTCTCTTGAGCAAAGCTATATTACGTCCGGTGAATTGTATATCTGTGGTGGTGGTATCCATAATCAACACCTCATGGGATTGCTGCAAAAAGAATGTCAAAATTTTACAGTCATGGATGTGGAAAACTTAGGTATTAATGCTGATTGGCTGGAAGCGGTTCTCTTTGCTTGGTTAGCAAAACAAGCCATGGAAGGAAAAAAATTAGATTTACGCGCTATCACTGGAGCAAGCAAAGCGACTAATTACGGCATCATCTACCCAGCTTAACCTTGTCAGTTCATGGTTTGATTTCAAGACTCAGTTGACTAGAGTATCAATCAATGGCGCACCTCCGATCCCATTTTTTCAAACACGCTGTAAATACATCCCTGTACGCTTCGTGTCCGCATCCCTGCGGCCAAGAGTTTGCAAGAATGGAATCCTCGGTTTCCATTGATTGTTCTGTATATGCGAATGGTTCATGCATCTTGGAATCAAGCCAAGGGGAACAAGAATAATTAGGCAGAAAAAGACGACCCACAACCACAGGTGGTTACAGCATTGGGATTGCGAATCACAAATTGCGCACCATTGATATCTTCTTTGTAATCGATTTCAGCACCCACTAAGTATTGAAAGCTCATGGGGTCTACTAGTAATTTAACGGTCGTAGTGCCTGAACCACCTTCATCGCCATCTTCTTGGACTTCTTTTTCTATGACTGTGTCATCGGGATTCTGCGTTTCATCGAAGGTGAAACCGTATTGGAAACCTGAGCAGCCGCCCCCGGTAACGAAAACCCGCAATTTTAGCTCAGGATTTTGTTCTTCTTGAATTAATTCCCACACTTTACTGACGGCACTGTCGGTAAAGACTAGGGGTTCAGGAATCACGGTAATGGGTTCTGCTACGGACATCATGGGCTCCAGGAATATTTCTATCGTCTTCTATATACCCTTGATTATCCGCTAGATAGTCCCCAGAGTCAATTTCCCCACCCCAAGGAGGGCCATTTCAGCCCTTCCCGCCTTTCCTTCACAGCCCATTTCGGTATAATCATGCCATGGAAACCATACAGACCCTTTTGGGCTATTTTCTACATATTGACCAGTACTTACAGGCCCTCATCACCTATATGGGACCGTGGATTTATGTTTTGCTGTTCGCCATTATCTTCTGTGAAACAGGTTTGATTATCATGCCTTTTTTGCCGGGTGACTCGCTCTTATTTGCTGCGGGCACCCTAGCCGGTATCGGAGCCATAGATATTCACCTCTTGGCTGTTACTTTGGTCATTGCTGCCCTTTTAGGGGATACGGTCAATTATGCTGCCGGCCACTGGATAGGTCCCAAAATTTTTCAAAAGGAAGATTCATTCTTCTTCAAAAAAGATTATTTGAATAAAACCCATAGTTTTTACCAACGGTACGGCGGTAAAACCATCATCATCGCCCGTTTCATTCCAATCATCCGTACCTTCGCTCCCTTTATTGCTGGCGTAGGCACAATGCGCTACAAACATTTTTTATTATTTAATATTACAGGTGGTATCCTTTGGATTTATGGCCTGCTGTATATCAGTTACTTTTTTGGAAACATACCCTTTATTCAAAAGAATTTTAGTTGGGTGATCGTGGCCATTATTTTAATTTCCATCACACCGCCTATTTTAGAATATATGCGGCAGTTTTATCGCCGAGAACGAGAACATTAAATCAAAATAGTAGACTGCTTATTTTGATTTAGGGCTCACTAACCCAAGGGTGCTAAGGAGGCAAATACATGAAATGGATTCTGGCGTTACATATAATCTTCATGGTGACATGGTTCGCTGGACTATTTTATTTGCCTAGACTTTATGTCTATCACGCCATGAGCAAAGATAAAACATCCACCGACCGTTTCAAAATCATGGAACGCAAGCTGTATTTTGGCATTACAACACCCAGTGCCCTGCTAAGCACTTTTTTTGGTTTGTGGTTATTATTCCAACATTACGATGCCTACAGCCACATGATGTGGATGCACCTTAAATTATTTTTAGTCATGTTATTGTGGGGTTATCAATTGTATTTAGGTTTTTTGTGGTGGATCTTTAAAACAGATCGTAATCAGCATAGCCATACCTATTACCGGTACATTAATGAGTTCCCCGTATTATTGCTTTTTGCCATTGTGATCTTAGTGATCGTAAAACCTTTCTGATGGGAGATTGATTATGGAAGAACCAAAACAAAAACCACCACGTCGCTGGCTTTGGTTCGTTGCTCTTTATGCCACATCTATTATTGCCATCGGTAGCGTCAGTTATTTACTAAGATACTTAGTAATGAAATTAAGTTGAGGAAAGTATGCAACATCGCCCATTAGCTTTAGTGATTTTAGATGGCTGGGGACAGCGCGAAGAAAGTGATGGCAACGCCATTGCCTTGGCTGAAACCCCCTGTTGGGATAAACTACAAAAAGAATGTTCCCATACCCTTATCGGCGGTTCGGGCCCAAGCGTAGGATTACCAAAGGGACAAATGGGCAATTCCGAAGTGGGACATTTAAACATGGGGGCGGGGCGTGTGGTGTATCAAGACATTACACGCATCGATAAAGCCATCAGTGATGGTAACTTTTTTACAAACCCTGTTTTAACACAAGCCATGCAGCAAGCTGTTGATAACGGTAAAGCTGTACACGTGCTGGGCTTATTATCCTCCGGTGGTGTACACAGTCATGAAAATCAAATTCATGCCCTATGTGATTTAGCGGCACAACAAGGCATCACAAAACTTTATTTCCACGCACTACTGGATGGCCGTGACACACCACCGCGTAGCGCATTAACCTCATTGCATAAACTGGAACAACACTTAGAAAAATTGGGCATAGGACGCATCGTTTCTATGACTGGACGTTATTATGCAATGGACCGTGATAACCGTTGGGAACGGGTTTCAACGGCTTATGACCTTTTGACTCAAGGTGTTGCAAATCATCAGTTTAGTAGTGTAAAACAAGGCTTAGAAGCCGCCTATGCCCGCGATGAAGGCGATGAATTCCTGCAAACGACATCCATTACCCCTAAAGGAGAAAACCCCATCACCATCCAGGATGGCGATTCTGTGGTGTTTATGAATTTCCGTGCCGATCGAGCTCGACAATTAACCCGCGCACTTTGTGATAAGGACTTTTCAGCCTTTGAACGTAAAGTCATTCCTCAATTGGGCACTATGGTAACCCTCACTCAGTACGCCGCAGACATTCCTGCTGAAATAGCATTTGCCCCTATAAGACCTGATAATACGCTTGCTGAATATCTTTCTAACTTAGGTTTAAAACAATTGCATATTGCTGAAACAGAAAAATATGCCCATGTGACTTTTTTCTTTAATGGTGGCCGAGAAGAACCTTTCCCTGGAGAGGAACGTATTCTTATTCCTTCGCCTAAGGTGGCGACATACGATTTACAACCAGAAATGAGTGCACCTGAAATTACAGAAAAATTAGTCCAAGCTATCCTAGAGGAACGCTTTGATGTGATCATTTGTAATTTTGCCAATGCTGACATGGTGGGTCATACGGGCCATTTAGACGCCGCTATCAGTGCCGTTGAAACCCTCGATAATTGTTTAGAAGAAGTATCTTCAGCTTTAAAAAAAGTAGGCGGTGAATTATTAATTACCGCTGATCATGGCAATGTGGAACAAATGTTTGATCCCAGCACAAACCAACCGCACACAGCTCATACCAGCGAATTAGTACCTTTGGTCTATATGGGACGCGAAGCTACTGTAATAAACAAAGAAGGCATCTTGGCAGACATTGCACCCACCATGTTAGCTATCATGGGGATTGATTGCCCCCCAGAAATGACGGGGCAACCTATATTTAAAACTAAAGGTTCCTAGACATGAAAAAGCTAATAACGATAGTTTTCGCAATAGGCATCCTGATGGCCAACGTGATGAATGATGCCCAAGCCAGTGAAAGTAATAAAACAAAACTACATAAAGTCAACAATCAAATTCAAACAGTCAAACAGAATATCGCTTTGAACCAATCAAAATTAGACAGCATCAACCATCAATTAAAAAATGCTGAAGAAACCATGGGAACCTTAGATCGGGATTTGCGCGGCATCAACAAACAATTAGACAAAAAAAACAAAGCCTTAAATCGACTATACCAAACCCGTGATAAATACCAAGATCAATTGGCTAAGCAACATAAGAATTTAAATCAAGCCATTACCAATGCCTATGTCATCAGCCAGCAAAGCACGATAAAAGTTCTTTTAAATGAGGAAGACCCCAATGAAATAAGTCGTATGCTGCACTATTACCAATACATTAACCATGCCCAATTGAGTCTCATGGTTCAAACCAAAGACACCCTGACTGAGATCAATCAAACGACTCAAGCCATTGAAGCAAAGAAAGTGGCTCTAAAACAATTACAAAACCAAAAACAACACAAACGCAGCCAATTGAAGTCATTGCAAAAACACCGCAACAAACTGGTTTCCACCCTAAATAATAATATCAATTCCGGTCAAGGACACTTAAAAGAATTAGAAAGCAACCGAGCCCAACTAGAGAAATTATTGAATTCTTTTGCAAGGACCTACCCGAGTAAATTCTTTGCTCATAGCAAAGGTAAGCTCATTTGGCCCACCAAGGGTTCCATCACAAAATCTTTTGATAGCACCATCAAACATAGCCAAATCAAATTGAATGGCGTCATCATCAGGGCCCCTGAGGGACAAAATGTTTATGCTATCGCCCCTGGCCGTGTAGTCTTTGCTAACTGGTTGCGCGGGTATGGGCTACTGCTCATCGTAGATCATGGTGATGGCTACATGACGCTCTACGGTTACAACCAAAGCCTTTACAAAAAAACCGGCGACCAGGTACAGGCTGGTGAACTTTTGGCCACCGTGGGCGATAGCGGCGGACAAGCTCAAAGCGGGCTATACTTTGGGGTAAGGCGCAATGGAAAGCCCTTAAACCCCCAAGTCTGGTGTAAGGCTTCTGGCCCGCGTCTTGCATAGGTCTCTCCTGGGGATAAATAGTCAATTCCATTGACTTAGCCACTTCACAAGGATGTCGAAGGTTGGGAGTAACTTTATGATTATTAACAGGTTCAAAGTAATTAAGGTAGGTTTTCTATTTTTGGTATTTTCATTGGGATTAAGCCAAATGGCTTTTGCTAAAGCCAATGAAACGCCACAGGCACAAAATCAGCAACAACAGATCCCCTTAGAAGATATTCAACGTTTCACTGCGGCCATCAGCCAAGTAAAAAATTATTATGTGAATGATGTCAGCGACCAAGAACTGTTTGATAATGCCATCCGTGGTATGTTAGAAGGCTTAGACCCCCACTCAGCTTACTTAGATTCTGGTGAATTTTCCGACTTAAAATCCAGTACATCAGGTGAATTTGGTGGCTTAGGTATTGAAGTCACCATGGAAAATGGTTACATCAAAGTTATCAGTCCAATTGATGATACGCCAGCGGAAAAAGCGGGCATCAAACCCGGCGATTATATCATTCGCCTAGACGATGCACCCGTTAAAGGCATGTCCCTACGTGATGCTGTGGATAAAATGCGTGGCAAACGTGGCAGTGACATTAATCTCCTTGTCATTCGCAAAGGGGTACAAAAACCTTTACCTTTCACCATCACTCGTGATGTCATCATTATTAAAAGCGTGAAAAGTAAAGTCTTAGAAAATGGTTATGGCTATTTACGCATTAGTAATTTCCAACATCCAACGCCCGAAGATGTGAAAAATGCTGTTAAAAAATTGCAAGCTAAAGGTGATTTAAAAGGCGTGGTGTTAGATCTCCGTAATAACCCCGGTGGCCTTTTGGATTCGGCTGTTCTTATATCCGATAGTTTTTTAGATAGTAAAAAACTAGGTAAAAACAAATTAATTGTCTTTACTAAAGGCCGCTTGCCTGGCACACAATATCGCGCCAAAGCCACACCAGGTGACATTTTAAATGGTGCGCCACTTGTGGTACTGATTAATGATGGCTCTGCTTCAGCTTCTGAAATCGTCGCTGGTGCCCTGCAGGATCATCGTCGCGCAATCCTATTAGGAACTACCAGCTTCGGTAAGGGCTCGGTACAGACTGTATTACCGTTGGGCAAAGACCGCGGTATTAAGCTCACTACAGCCTTGTATTACACGCCTAATGGCCGCTCTATCCAAGCAGAAGGCATTCAGCCAGATATCTTGGTACAAGCTGTCACTGTGCCTAACCCACAGGATAATGAACAAATGCTGCTAGAAGCTATTAAAGAAGAGGATTTAAGTGGGCATTTAAGCAATGGCAATAGTGAAGACAGTCCTGAGGCCAATAAACAAGAAAATGTAGAAAGCATTTCTGAAGTGAAAGATGAGGATGGTAACATCCCCTTAATCACAGAAGATTTCCAAATCTACCAAGCGTTGAATTTGCTCAAAGGTATGAATGTGGTTATTGTGGACTAAGTCTTGTAGGGCGTGTTAGCGTACAAACTTGTTAGGGTTTGAGAAAACGGTAGCCGCCCGTAATACGCAATGCATCTAATAACCACACGCGCTCTTCATTGACTTCAAAGAAACCCAAATGCTCGAAGAAGTATTCTTTTATGGTGAAATTATAATTAGCAGAAATCATCATGAGTTTTTGTAATGCAGGGACATCCAGGTCGTTATCCTTAAGCCAAGCTTGGGTGGGTTCTACTTGAATCAAATCATTTTCTCGGCGGTATTTATCCACGTGTTTTTGCAAACGGTCTTGCCTTGGGTATAAATCCAAATGATGCATATAATTCTGAAAAAACCAAGCAAAGTGAGCAATGAGCTCCACCACCCTATGCTTTAGTGGTTCAGCCTTGGCAAAGCTAACTATATCCAAAGTGTAATCATTTTTAAAAGCCACATAATCACCATTCAGCTTTAAATTGGCCAGATAATAATATTCCCAATTATCTTGTGGATGCATAATATATTCATCCATGTGATTCAAAAGATAATTGTATTGATGCATGCGCTTGGCAAGGTAATTAGCATCCTCTTCGCTGCAATCATTCTGCATAAGCCACTCATGAGAAAAGTCCGTAAAGAATACCCCCTTCTCATAGCCCACCTTGTGTTTTAGGTCTAGGGTCTCCACCAAACCATCAAACAGCGCTAAGTAATGAGCTAATCGATGCCAATAGTCCTGTAATCCACCCTTCTCCCATCGTTGTGCTAGCTGTTCTACCACGGGCAAATCTTCAGTCGGGAAATCTAGAGGTTTTGTCATCATCTGCAAGTTCAAACGTCGAATGCTTAAACTTCGATGGGCTGTAATAGGCTCTTTAGGTGTTTGAGGTGTATTGTCACGACAATATTCCAGTAGTCCAATGGCATCACGCTTTTTCAAATCTACATAGTTGTCTTGTTCCAACCATGCTAGTAACGCTTCAGATTCTTTAGTCTTAAGATTTTCTAAGGCTTGTTTTAAATTGCGCTCGCGGTAATGCTGTGCCTTAATGCTAAGCTCTAAAGACTGCGAAAAATCTTCTGCAATGATAGCTTTCTGCAGAGCAGCCTTTAGTGTTGCTCGCACACTTACCATGGCATCACTAATGGGCTCATGCTGAGATTGCGCTGGCATATGTAATACCGCCACTTCATCATCATCCACTAACTCATTAGTATGAAATAATTGGAAAACCTCACCAACACCTTGCATTTTAAAATCGCTCAATTCAGCAGCGCGTAATGCACCCATGCTAGAGGCACCTATCACTTGCACGCCTTTTTCTAGGGCGAATAAAATTTCTTTATGCCACACCGCGGCCGTTTGCTCAAAGATACCATCGATTATGGCAATACGCTTTGGTTTCAAGCGCATGGCTTGGAAGATATCGCCACATTTCACGGGAGACAAGAAATGCCCTTCAGGGTAAATGGCTCTTGCTTCATCCACATTCAAACTAGGACCTAGAAAAATGAGCGTGTGTTTATCTGTCATGCTGCATACTCATACCAGGAATAAACACATGCACCACGGGAATATTAAATTCTTTTCTGGTGCGAGTAATCACGAAAATTTGTTTATACCCCTCTTCTTTGACTCGACCACAAAGAAAATGCAAGGTATCTTTAAAAGACTGAAAGTCTGGTGGCGAACCAATGGTTCTATAATCCAAAGAATTCTTCTGGCCAGAGCTAGAGTCTTGACTTAAATGCTGTTGTTTATTTTTCAATTGTATTTCAAAACGATCTGGGTACATATCATCGCGAGAACCACTAACATAAATACCTCGAGACTGTGCAGCTTCCGTAAGAGCTCGCACTAAAGCCACATCTTTTACATAATGCGTACCACTGCCTCGATAAAAACCCAAACTACGCAAAGGATCATTATCTTTAATCACACAGTTAAAGGTAGGGATGGCCAACTCGTCGGTCACATTCCAAATATTCACTTCCATGCTGGCTTTTTGCAATTGTGTGATAAGTTCATGAGCCACAGGGGATGTAATTGTATTTAAGTCCACACAATAATTATCTCGCTCTTGAGTCGTTAATTTGTCCCATTTTGTGGTGCATTCCCGTTCTATAACTTCTAAAATACCATGACTAATGGCTTCACTAATCAGATTCCCTGAAGACAAACCATTGGAAGAAACACATAATAAATTACTCTCTTTGCATAGTATGGAAAAATCTAAAACCGCCAGGCAGGCCGGGATATAGACTTCCTCGCCATCCAATATATTGGTTGTAACACACCATTCGAAGGGATATTTGTCCATGGCGGTATGCTGGAAAAAACCGGGACTAAAGATACGTGGGTCCACCAATTCATAATGATTCTTTAAACTGTCATAGGAACCTTCAAATAGAACGTTGCAGGGGATTTCTGCATGATAGCCTTCTACACACTCCATGATAGCCGAGGCTTCTGACAATAATAAATTTCGCCCCTTACCTTGGCCCGATGATAAATGTCGTGAGTTAGGCCGATAACAAATAGTAACGGGCATACCGATGGTATCTAAGCCACCTACCTGTGCCACACGGGTAATTCCCATGGCTTTAAAATGACGTCGGGCTTTAGCTATGGTTTCTTCTGGGGTTCTAGCACGTACGGTGCCTTCTAAATTTTCAACGCATTCGGAAAATTTCTCGTGCTCTTTATCTAAAAGAGTCATAAGATCTCGTTGACTAAAATCAAACTTATCAAACATGAATTAATAACTCGTCATGCTATTATCTACATCTTTAATCCATTCAATGATGCCACCCTTCAAATTCGATACGTTTGAAAAGCCATTTTTGCGTAATAACTTTGTGGCTTTTTCACCGCGTAAGCCCAGCTTGCAATAAACCACGATTTCTTTTTCTTTATCCAATTCATCCATACGTGTGGCTAATTCATCAATCGGTATTAATACAGCATTCAAGTGACAAATTTCATATTCAAGGGGCTTGCGCACATCCAATAATAGAATATCATCTTTATTATCTATTTTCTCTTTTAATTGAACAGCGGTTATTTGTGGTACCATATCATCCTCCGTTTGGATTTCACAACTTATAGATTCATGATTCAATTGCTCAAAGGGCGTATCATGAATGCAGAGTAAACAATCCTTATCTTTTGCGATGGCTAATTCTCGGAAACTCATATTCAACGCGTCGAAGATAAGCAAGCGTCCTTTAAGGGATGCGCCCATGCCTAAAATAAGCTTAATCACTTCAGTGCCTTGAATACTGCCCATCACACCAGGCAACACACCAAAAACACCTGCCTCGGCACAATTTGGCATAAGCGCTGCCGGAGGTGCTGCCGGATATAAACAACGATAACAAGGCCCACCGTCCTGAGTAAATACTGTGCACTGCCCCTCAAATTGAAAAATGCTGGCATACACATTGGGCTTGTTTAAATGGAAACAAGCATCATTCACCACATAGCGTGTGCCGTAGTTATCGGTACCATCGGCCACAATGTCGTAGCCTTTGATAATGTCTAAGGCATTATCATGGGTCAAACGTACAGCGTGTTTAATGATGTTTATGTAAGGATTGATGTCTTTTAAACGTTTTTCTGCGGCATCTACTTTTTTTTGTCCGAGGTCGCTGTCACCAAACAATACTTGGCGCTGCAAATTGGAAATCTCTACTACATCGTCATCCACTAGACCTAAGGTTCCCACACCTGCAGCTGCTAGGTATTGCAATAAAGGCGAACCCAAACCACCCACACCAACACATAATACCTTAGCACCTTTTAAACGGCGCTGTCCCTCAGTGCCGACATCGGGCAAAGTGAAATGTCGACTGTAGCGTTGTATTTCATTGGATAAGAGTTTGTCTGACATGCCTAACCTCCTGCAATTGATGGCAAGATGCTAAGTTTATCATTTTCAGAAACCGTGGTTTTATCGCCTTGTAAAGTCCGTATGTCTTTATCATTGATATAAATATTGATAAAACGGTTCAATTGCCCCTTATCATCAAAAAGATAAGGCGCTAATTGAGGATAATCCAGCGTTAAGGATTGCATGCACCGCAATACCGTTTCGCCTTCCACCACAATGTCACTGTTGTCTTGGGTTAATGGTTTTAATGATGATGGAATTAGGACCGTTGCCATGATGATGTTCCTGAAGCGAAGCTTCTAAATATGTCTATATTTTAGGTAAAACTGGTCCATTTGTCAATCTGCCAGTGTAAGCAGAAACCTTCATATTATGTGCAATCAATGGTGCACATCTGATCTATGTTTTTAAAACACGGCGTTAATACATTCCTGTAGCCTTCGCGCCTGCTCCCTATAGGTGAAAGTCTTTAAAACACAGAACCTTGGTTTCCATTGATTATTTTAGTCCTGGAGAATCTTCCCTTGAATTGAATATTTTTCAAATAGGAGAGGTTAAACCGCAACAGCACCTTTAATGTGCGGATGCGCTTCATAATCAAGAATTTCAAAATCTTCAAAGGTATATTCATCGATATTTTCTGGGCGGCGTTTGATGTTCAATTTAGGTAGGGGTTTTGGGTCCCTTTGCAGTTGCAAGTTCACTTGTTCTAAATGATTGGTATAGATATGGCAATCACCACCACTCCAAACAAAATCCCCGGGCAACAAATCACATTGCTCAGCCATCATATGTGTCAATAATGCATATGATGCGATATTAAAAGGCAATCCTAAAAAGGAATCCACGGAGCGTTGATACAGCTGACAAGACAACCTGCCTCCAGCCACATAAAATTGAAAGAGTAAATGACAAGGCGGCAATGCCATATGTGACAAATCACCTACATTCCACGCATTCACTAATAAACGACGAGAATTAGGATTGGTTTTGATTTGTTGCATAACTTCGGTGATCTGATCGATGACACGACCATCACTGGATTCCCACGCACGCCATTGTTTGCCATAGACCGGGCCTAAGTTGCCTTCTTCATCAGCCCATTCATTCCATATGCGCACGCCATTATCTTGTAAATATTTAACATTGGTGTCGCCTTTTAAGAACCACAGTAATTCATGAATGATGCTTTTTGTATGAACTTTCTTTGTGGTTATGAGAGGGAAGCCCTTAGACAAATCAAAACGCATTTGCCGACCAAAAACACTAAGCGTCCCGGTACCTGTACGGTCGGTTTTTTCATTGCCGTTGTGTAAAATATCTTGGAGGTAATCTAAATACTGCTGCATGACGGTGCCTCACATGGGAATTGCCCCGATTATGAAACCAACGGCCTTTGGGGTCAATGGGAAATAGGAGAAATTGCCCGTCATAATGGTTATATTGTAATCAATCCAAGGAGAAGCTTAGAGTAACCCGCAAACCACCTTGCGCAGGATTCTTCAAACTTAATTCACCACCGTGGGACTTCACCACTTCATGGGTGATGGCCAAACCCAACCCCACATTGCCACCGTTTACTGTTCGTGCTGGGTCACTGCGATAAAAGGGCTGTAACACTTTTTTCATTTCTTCTTCAGGGACTCCCTCCCCTTCATCTTCGATGATCAACTCAACCAATTCTTTGCTTTTCTTTATGCTCACATGGGCTGATTGACCATACTTAATGGCATTATTAATCACATTGGTTACCGCCCGTTTTAGTGCCATAGGGCAAGCGGGGAAGCCCAAGCGTTTTAACTGAGTATTAAATGTAACGGGCTGTCCTGTATCAATCATTTCATCGCAAATAGACTGTATAAATGACACTAAATCTATATTGACCTTTTTTTCTTGGGAATTGGTTTCTGAAGCAAAAGAAAGTATCTGCGCAATCATGAATTCCATCTCATCTAAGTCGTTGACGATTTTACTGTATTCAACTGGATCTTCAACGAAATGCGCGCGTAATTTCAAGCGTGTTATTGGCGTGCGCAAATCATGGGAAATAGCAGCTAACATTTGCGTTCTATCTTGTAACAGCTGCTTAATTCGATCTTGCATTTGGTTCATAGCCATCGCTGTTTCACGCACTACCATGGGCCCAGAAAGGTCTTCAATGGGTTCTGATTGCAAATCAACGCCAAGGCGGTCGGCCGCTGATTTAAAATCTTTGAGAGGGCGAATAAAACGCTCAATGGACCAAACAGAATATAAAATCGCACTGGCCGCTAGAATCTCCAAGAAAATAAAAATCAATTGCTCATCCACGCCCGATGAAGCATTAAGCTCACGGAAATTCAACCAGGAAGAGGGCGTTAACTCTATAGAGGTTTTTATCTGTTCTTGAGGATGACGTAGGGTATCACGAATACTCCAGTAATCTTTACTGGTAATTTGATTCGCCCAAAAAGCATGGTTAGATAATATGACTTCTAGATGTTTATTCTTATGTGAATCAACCCAAGCTTGCTGCTGATTCGCTGGCAAAGCACTCACTTCATGAGTTATATCCATAACGTTTTCTACCAAATCACTAAAGTCGGCTTCCCGCTTTAACTGTTTGTTGTATTCCGCTTGAAAGGAGATAACAATAATGTGAATGATAATAATGGCAGAAAGGGTTAATAAGACCGTTCGACTGGAAAAAATATTTTTGAATAAATGCTTTTTAGCTCGCATATTATTCCTTGGTAACCGCTGGCGTGAAGAAATAACCACCACCGCGGACGGTCTTTATATAACGCGGGGTTTTAGCATCATCTTCCAATTTCTGGCGAAGACGGCTAATTTGAACATCTATACTGCGATCAAAAGGGCCGGCTGACCGTTGTCGAGTGATATCCAGCAATTGATCTCGGCTCATAACACGCTGTGGATTTTCCACTAAAGCTAACAACAAATCGTATTCGCCGGCACTTAATGTCATCTCCATACCATCGGGTGAAATTAGACGACGTGTGGACTTATCCAAAGCCCAATTGTCAAATTTCAGTAAAGAACCTACAGCTGCTCCTTGAGGTTCCTTTTCACCGCTGCGACGCAAAATAGCTTTAATGCGTGCTGATAATTCCCGTGGGTTAAAGGGTTTTGTAATATAATCATCAGCTCCTAATTCTAGACCTACAATTCGATCGGTTTCTTCATTAACGGCCGTTAACATAATCACCGGCGTATTGGTTCGAGCACGCAATTTGCGACAGACTTCAAAGCCATCATCACCTGGCATCATCACATCTAAAATAATAAGGTCAAACTCATGCTCTTCTAGGAGACTAAATAATTCAGCCCCGTTGCTAGCTGAATGCACCTCATTACCCTGCTCAGTTAAAAAACGCCGCAATAATTCTCGGATTTCTGGATCATCATCCACAATGGCTAATTTCGTTTTGGAAAATTTATTACTCATAACAATCATCTTAAAAATAAAACGTTATATATCAAATAGTTACCGACACCTGCTCGAGAGCAATAGCGGTAAGTTAAATTTAGCATCTATTTCTTGATGGGAAAAGGCCAAATCAAGGGATTGTAAGCCTTTAAGCAAATAGCTGCAGATGTCCCATAGCCCATAAGCTATACTCATAACCATCAAAAACTATGGAACTTATACAACATGGCTAAGGATGTTATCCTAATTAAGTTTTTTTCCATCATCGGCGCTGCTTTTTTAATTTTTGGTATCGTCGTAGGTTTTTTCGATCTCATGCAGAACACCGTTCTTTCTGCCATCCTATGCGTCATTTTATTGGGTATTGGCGGTTTCTGCGGCATCTTAGCGGTTTGGGAATACTTACGAAATTTGGATGATGAATTACACCCTTAAGTTTGGGTCTTGGCATGAGTCTCTTTAATAAATAACGTCAAGATGGTTCCCAATAATAAACCGATGGGCACCACCGATAAAGCAAATCGATAATCCCCCGTATTGTACATATTTGGCACACCATAATGCGTGTGTAAATCCAATAAATACCCAATGAGTGGTTGGAAAATTGCCGCACCCAACATTGTAAAGAAATTAGTAAAAGCTAAAGCCGTCCCTGCCAAGCGTTCATTGCAATTTTCCCGAGCGATAGGAAAAATAATCACTTCACCACCAGCGCAAAGTCCTAAAAGGAATAACAGAAAGAGAACCAAATCCTTGGGCAAGCCAGGAACAAAAATGATAATGGAAGCCGTAAAAAACGTTGCCAAAGAAGCAAAAAACAAAGGCATACGACGTGATCGTAAATAATCGGAAATAAAGCCAATAAAGGTTCCACCCACTGCAAAACCTAAAAAGATCATGGAATTGGCCGTGGCCGCTTCAATCCGAGAAAAGCCATAAGTATCACTTAGGTAAGCGATACCCCATAGTCCTGCCACTGCAGTAATAGGCAAATACAAACAACAACCAATGGCACCATTAATCCATATTTGTCGCTTACGTAAAATCAACCAAAGGCCACGTGCTAAATGGCGAAAGTTCATGGCTTCATGCACTTTCAGCTTGCTGGGTTCTGTACCGGGTTTTCGATCACGAATGACCAAAAACATTAAGGTACTAAGCACAATTCCAATGCCACCAATGGTTAATACCGTGTGGTGCCAGCCGTATTTATTCACCATACCCGCTAGGGTAATATCGCCCGTCATGGCACCAAACATACCCAAGGCTGAAACCAAACCCGCCACTAAAGCGAAGCGTTCCGAAGGCAACCAGATAGTTGCAATTTTTAAAACACCTACAAATGCAAAAGCTGAACCAAACCCCATTAAAAAGCGCCCGGCTTCTGCCACCGTTAGGACATGCATAGCAAAAAGATAAGAACCCGCAGCACAAATTAAACAAGCCAAAGCCATCAAACGACGCGGGCCATAGCGATCCATGAGCATGCCAACGGGCAATTGCATGGGATCATAAGCGTAGAAATAAAAAGCCGAAAGATTGCCTAGACGAGCGGCATCAATATGAAAACTACCGATGAGTTCATGGGTCATCACGCTGGGCATGATACGGATGAAATATTCATAGCAGAAGAACAGGGCTGAAACGCCACATACAAGCCAGGCGAGCAAATGTATGGATGGTCTATAAGTCATATAAACTACTGGGGTTGTCTTTACAGGCGAGGATTCTACCACAATTTGACGCCAATTGTTCCAAAATATGCTATTCTAATGGGTAAGGATAAATGACAATGTCTCACATTCAGGACAATAGTTAGCCAAGGATTGCGACTAAATGGGTATTTCAAAACTAGACAACCAACCCTTCCTCACCACTCTGGTCCATGGCTCCCCCATTCCCATGATGATTGTAGATCAAGAAGGCATCCTCAATTTTTGTAATCCAGCGGCCCTTGAATTATTTGGTTATCGTGAAGATGAGTTGGTCAACCAGCCTATCGAACAACTCATCCCTAAAAATATGGCGCACCGGCATCAACAACACCGAAAAGAATACATTGCAAAACCTAGCCTACGCAAAATGGCTTCTGGCCTTGAACTCACAGCCATGTGCAAAGACGGCCATGAATTTCCTGTGGAAGTCACTTTAAATCCTGTTTCCATCGAAGACCATACCTATGTTTTTTGCACGGTAATTGATTTGTCATTAATCCTCCAAGCAAAGAAAATCCTTACCACGTCTGATCAGGAATTAGAAGCCACCATCAAACAACGTACCCGCGAACTTTATGAATCAGAACAACGCTATCATATTCTATATGATCAATCCCCCGATATGTATGTTTCAGTCTGTCCAAAAACAGCAATGATCATACAAAGCAATATGACCACGGTTCATCGTTTGGGATATAAGGATAAATCAGAAATTATTGGCATGAACTTGCTTGATATGTATCATACCAACTCACAGGAAAAAGCTAAAAAAGCCTTTCTAACATTTTCCGAAGCAGGTGAAATCCGCAATGAAGAATTATCCTTGCAACACAAAGATGGCTCTACAATACCTGTAATGTTAAGCGCAAACAGCATCAGAGATGCTAAAGGGAAAATAATCTACAGCATATCTTGCTGGCGTGATATTAGCGATAAAATCGCGCTGGAAAAAGAAAAAAAATCACGAATAGACGCTGAACATAACCTAACGGAAAATAAACTTTCGAAAAAAGTGATTGAACTAAATCTCATTAACCACGGTACTCAACTCATCATTGCTTCTAAAAACTTTGAAGAAGCCTTGCAAGCTTGCTTAGGATTTATTTGTACTACATTACATTGGCCTATCGGTCATGTTTATGTGCCCGATAAGAAGTCCAAAAATTTGATTCCTTCAGGCATTTGGCACATTGAAGATTCAGAAAAATCCGAGCAATTTAAAACCATCACCAACCAATTTTGTTTTGAGATGGGCGTCGGCTTGCCTGGCCGAGTATGGGAAAGTCACTGCCCTGATTGGATAGAAGATATCTACAAAGATGATAACTTTCCCCGCGCAAAAGTCTGCAAAGATCTAGCCGTTCATGGCGCAGTTGGGTTTCCTGTTATCGCCTATGAAAAGGTTGTCGCTGTCTTGGAACTTTTCTCCTATGATACTCAGCCGATAGATGATGAATTGTTAAAAACATTCCATGTCTTAGGCACACAGTTAGGCAGCGTCTTTGAACGTAAACAAATTGAAGATAAGCTAGAAAAACTAGCTCATTTTGACTTAGTCACCGCTTTACCCAATCGCGGTTATTTTTTAAATATGTTAGACAGAGCATTATCCAATGCAAAACGCCAAGATACTGAACTAGCCGTTCTGTTTTTAGATTTAAATGGTTTTAAAAATATTAATGATAGCCTGGGCCATGATTTTGGTGATCAGCTGCTACGTCATGTGGCCGACCGACTTTCTCATGCCATACGTAACAGTGACTTTATCGGACGGCTGGGTGGTGATGAATTCATTGTTTTAGCCGAAAACTTATCCACCGAATTAACGGGCGCCAATATAGCTAACCGCCTGATTAAAGCTATGGAACAACCTTTCCTTATCAATGGACGACAACTTAACATCTCTGTAAGCATTGGTATTGCCCAATACCCTACCGGGGGTGACGAAGCCAATGAACTCATTCAACATGCTGATCTAGCCATGTACCAAGCAAAATCATCAGGGCAAGCTAACTACCACTATTATACGGAACAGTTAAATACCCAAGCTATCCGTCGTATTGAGATGGAACAACGATTACGTAATGCCATCGCAGAAAATAATTTATACTTAGTTTATCAACCACAAATCGATTTACGCAATGATAATATTTATGGTGTAGAAGTATTATTACGCTGGAATGACCCTCAGTTTGGTGAAGTGAGCCCTGAAGAATTTATCCCCATCGCCGAATCCAGCGGCATCATCCATAACATTGGGCAATGGGTAATAACACATTCCCTTAACGAACTCAACCGCCTCAAAAACCACCTTCCTCACTTTGATAACAAAAAAATCAGTATTAACTGTTCTGTTCTACAATTGCAAGATCATAAGTTTTACCAATTTGTAGAAGAGGTGTTAAAAGAAGCTGGTATCCACCCAGACAATATCACTTTTGAAATTACCGAATCTGTCCTCATGAAAGACATAGAGCTGGCCAATGACTTATTGCTAAAGTATCGAAAACTAGGCTTGAGATTTTCGGTAGACGATTTCGGGACGGGTTATTCTTCCATGAATTACCTAAAACAATTGCCCATCTCTGTTTTAAAGATTGATAAAATATTTATATCACAAATTGATTCGCAAAATAGTGACAAACACATCGCAAAAGCTATGGTCCAACTGGCCCATGCTTTAAATATGGAAGTAGTAGCAGAAGGCATTGAAACTGAAATGCAAAAAAACACCCTGCGGGCCATGAGTTGTGATTTTGGCCAAGGATTTTATTTCGCTAAAGGTTTAGGTTATGATGAATTCAAAACCTACTTGGAAAAAAATCACAACCCATCAAAAGTCAACTAACTATGAAATATGAATTTATTGAAAAATTGAAATTACTACCCTTTGTCAATGGCATTTACTTATTCGGCTCTCGAGCCACAGGTGAACAGCGCCCTCGCTCTGATATCGACATTGCAATCCTGTGCCCAAATGCCAGTGAACAACAATGGTTGGAAATATTGGATATCGTTGAGAACTCTGATACACTGCTTAAGGTGGATTGTGTTCGCTACGACACGCTCCAAAATAACCAACTGAAAATACAGATCGATAAAGAAAAGCAGGTTCTTTATGAGCGATAAACTCAATCTTCGTTATCAGCAACTCAGTGATGCCATTGAACGCCTAGACGAAGTTATGAAAAAATCTTTAGCCCAAGATGATATTGTACTTGACGCAGCTATCCAACGCTTTGAATTTACCTACGAGTTGACCTGGAAGTTCCTACAAAAAAAACTGGCCCAAGAAGGCATACAGGTAAATTCGCCACGGCAAGCCTTTGCGGAAGCTTACCAAATAGGTTATATCAATAATGAGGAATTATGGCTAAAAATGATAAAAGATCGAAACTTAACGACCCATACCTATAAAAAAGCAACGGCCTTAGACGTTTATAATAATCTCGCTGATTATTTACCTCTCCTGAAAACTCTCATAAAAAAAACGGCACCTTAAGCACCGTTTTTTTTGCAAAATAAAGCTCCTCTGTTCTGCGGCTGCTAATAACGTTACCTTATTAGCTTGTTTTACCACCAAAAAGTGTATAAAGCATGTAGAGAGCTGCCACACCCACTACGATATATACCACTCGAGCTAACATGCTCATGTGGCCAAAGATGGTAGCTACTAAATCAAAATTAAAGGCCCCCACTAAACCCCAGTTTAATGCGCCTACAATGACGAGGATCATAGCAACCCATCCGACCATGCCTAGATCTTTCATGATGTTACTCCTATATTCAGCTTCATCTATAAGTATAACGCGCGTACATTTATTGTCCAAGCCAACCCTTAAGTGGGCTGCCATTCTTATTTCATAACTGCCTAATTTTACAATACTTTCCCCCACCTTTGCGCTAAACCATTTAACCTAAAATAAATGCCATTGTAATCCATAAAATAGTGATTTAAGATGCCTCTGGTTTGCTCTCAATTGAGCGTTCACAGCAGTAAGGACTCATATGCAAAGTTACAATAAACACTTTATTCAATTTGCTCTGGAACAGGGCGCCTTAAAGTTTGGTGAATTCACTCTAAAATCAGGGCGTAAAAGCCCTTACTTTTTCAATGCTGGATTGTTTAATACGGGTGAGAGCCTTGCTTTGCTTGCGGGTTTCTATGCACAAGTCATCAAAGAAAAAAACCTTGAATTTGATATGGTATTTGGCCCTGCCTATAAAGGGATACCTTTAGCTTGCGCTACTAGTATTGCCTTAGCAGCCAATTATGCTGTGGATAAACCCTTTGCGTTTAATCGCAAAGAGGCCAAAAATCACGGTGAAGGCGGCAATGTTGTTGGGGCCGACTTACGAGGTAATGTTTTATTAATAGATGATGTTATTACAGCTGGCACAGCCATCGGCGAATGCATGCCATTGATAGAAAAAGCCGGTGCCACATTGTCTCATATCCTGATCGCATTAGACCGTCAAGAACGAGGACAAGGCAGCCGCTCTGCTATTGCAGAAATAGCCCAAAAGTACCAGGTTCAAATTCATAGCATCATTACTCTAGAAGACTTGATGAATTATCTGCATGAACATGATGAATTAGATAAGAATATATTAAGCCGATTTGAAGCTTATCGTAAAGAATACGGCGTGGGTATTATTCAATGAAAGCCGTAATAATTTTTTCAGGCGGATTAGATTCCACAACGGTATTAGCCAATGCTGTAAATCAAGGTTATGACTGCCATGCCTTAACCTTCGATTACGGACAACGCCATGACGCGGAATTACAAGCAGCAAGAAACATCGCCAAACACTATTCAGTACCACATAAAATAATTAAATTGCCCCTACGTAACCTCATCGCAGGCTCTGCCTTAACCGATGACACTATAGATGTACCTGAATACACCGGCTGTGAAAATATTCCTACGACTTACGTCCCAGCACGCAATACCATTTTTTTAAGTGTTGCTCTAGGTTATGCCGAAGTCATCGGCGCTAATGATTTATTTATTGGCGTGAGTTCTGTAGATTACTCTGGCTACCCCGATTGCCGTCCAGAATACTATGATGCCTTTGAAAAGTTAGCTTGCCTGGCTACCAAAGCCGGCGTAGAAGGCAATCCTTTCACTATCCATCGCCCCTTGATCCATTTATCCAAAGCTCAAACCATTGAACTTGGAATGACTCTGGGCTTGGATTACAGTATGACGGTATCATGCTATCAAGCCAATAGTCGAGGCGAAGCTTGTGGTACCTGTGACAGTTGCGCACTGCGCAAAAAGGGTTTTGTAGATGCGGGGATTGAAGATCCTACACGCTATGGGGTGGTTGCTTGATCATAGCAATATGATCGATATCATCTTCTAAATAAACTTCACCATAGGACTCGAATCTGAAACTAGCGTAGAATTTTTCTAAATAATGTTGCGCAGAAATATGAATGGCACGCTGACAATAAGGACCTGATTCCAACCAGCGAAGAATCTCTGTCATTAAAGCTCTACCATAGCCATGTTGGCGATGCGCTTTATCCACCACCACACGACCAAAGCTTAAAGGTTTACAGGTATCTTCTGGGGTAAAGACTCGTGCGTAAGCCACCAATGTGCCTTTCTCATCGTAACCTAGACAATGCATGGCTTCTTGATCTTTGCCATCGCAATCTAAATAGGGGCACTCTTGTTCCACAACAAATATTTGTGAACGCAAACGCAGCACGTCATACAGAACTTCTGGTTTAAACTCATCAAAACGAAACCACTGCCAATTCATTATTCTCTATCATCCTTTACTTGTACCATGCCATTTTCAATGCGCACAGGAAAAATATGAATGTCTTCATAGGCGGGCGGACAAGTACATGCGCCAGTTTTTATATTGAAGGCAGCACCATGGCGCGGACAAATGATTTCATCGCCTTCAATATCACCACCCGTGAGGATGCCGCCATCATGTGTACAAATATCATGAAAAGCATAAAACTTACCCTGCAGCTTTACCACAGCAACAGGATCATCATCTAACTCAATGACCTGCCAATGGTCATCCTCAAAGGCTTCTACTTTTGCTACATTTACCCAATTCATTTTTTACCTCATTTTAATGGACCCCGGAATTGCTTCGCAATCCGGGGTGACGTTAAATTGTCCCCTAACGTCATTCCCGATACAACCCTAAGGTCATTCCCCATACAACCCTAACGTCATTCCCGCGAAGGCGGGAATCCATATCATAAAAATCCCAGCTGCAACTTAGCCTCATCAGACATCATCTCTTGTGACCAAGGTGGATCCCAAACAATCTCCACGTGGGCTTCAGACACACCCTCCACATCCAACACCCTATCTTCAATCATGATAGGAAAAGTCTGCGCCACGGGGCAACCAGGCGTGGTTAAAGTCATAGTAATATCCACCCGTCCATCGTCATGCACATCCACATTGTAAATCAAACCCAAATCGTAAATATTCACGGGGATTTCCGGATCATAAATTTCATGCAAGGCTGCAATGACATCGGTTTTTAAGGCGTCTTTATCTACTTTCATTTCACTCATGATTTACTCCGTTGAGGCTTCACGCCCTTTATTTTCCAAAGCCGATTGCATAGTGTGCCAAGCTAGGGTGGCACATTTTACTCGTGCAGGGAATTCCTTCACACCCAATAACACGGCTAATTTTCCAAAATCCATATGACTCTTGGCATGCTCAGAAGTCAATGCTGCATGAAATTCATCAAAGAAGGCTTTCACGTCAGCAATGGTTTTACCCTTTAGAAAATCCGTCATGAGAGAAGCAGATGCCACTGAAATAGCACAGCCCGTTCCCTGAAAACCAGCATCAGTAATAATATCGTCGTCATTCACCGTCAGATACAGCGATAACTTATCGCCACACAGAGGATTATATCCATGGGCATGACGATTAGCATCTTGCAATTCGCAGAAATTATGCGGACTATTATTATGGTCTACAATCACCTGTTGATAGAGTTCGCGCAAGTCACTCATAGCTTAAATACCTCTTTCACTCTGTCCAATGCCTTAAACAAAGCGTCAATATCAGCACGAGAATTATAAAAGGCAAAAGACGCTCGAGCCGTAGCAGGCACACCAAAGTGGTCCATCACAGGCATAGCGCAATGATGGCCGGTACGGATAGCCACACCTTCACAATCTAGAATGGTACCAATATCATGAGCGTGTACACCATCATACAAAAAGGACAAAATACTAGCCTTATGCTTGGCCGTGCCTACCAATTTCAATTGAGGATGGTCTGCGGCTCGCTCTAAAGCGTACTCTAATAACTCATGTTCATAGGTGGCAATAGCATCCAACCCAATATTATTAATGTATTCTAAACCCGCAGCCATACCGATAGCACCGGCAATGTTGGGTGTACCCGCTTCGAATTTAGCCGGGATATCATTGAATTGAGTATCGTCAAAGGATACGCGTAAAATCATTTCACCGCCCCCTTGATAGGGTGGCATAGCCTCTAACAAAGCTTCTTTAGCATACAGCACACCAATACCCGTAGGCCCATAGGCTTTATGCCCTGAAAAAGCATAAAAGTCACAATCCAAATCCTGAACATCCACTTTGCTATGGGGAATGGCCTGCGCACCATCAATAATAACGGGCACATTATGTTTGTGAGCTTCTTTAATCATATCTTTGATGGGATTGATGGTACCCAGAGCATTAGAAATATGCCCCACGGCTAATATTTTCGTTTTGTCAGAAAACATGGCAGGAAAATTATTTAAGTCCAACTCCCCGTGGTCATTAATGGGGATGACTTTGATTTTCGCCCCTGCTCGTTCTGCCAATAACTGCCACGGTACAATATTAGAGTGGTGTTCCATTTCAGATACGATAATTTCATCGCCCTGCTTGATTTTACTGCCACCGTAACTACTGGCCACCAAATTAATGGCTTCTGTCGTGCCACGCACAAATATCAATTCCCGCACACTACGTGCATTAATAAAATCACGTACGGTTTCCCGCGCACCTTCATAGGCATCAGTGGCTTTGACACTCAAGCTATGCACGCCACGATGAACATTAGCATTATAATTTTTATAATATTCATCTACCTTATCAATCACAGCTAAAGGCTTCTGCGTGGTAGCGGCATTATCCAAATAAACTAAGGGTTTCTCCCGGCGGGAATTGTCCAGGATAGGAAAATCATTTTTAATACTTTGCCAATTGAATGAACTCATAAAAACTCCCGGATATTGTCACCATGAGTTAATTGCTCCATGAGCATTTTTTCTAAATAAGTCCGTAATTCTTCACAAGGCACACGATTCACCACGTCATGGGCAAAACCAAAGGTCAACAAATCTTTTGCTGTGGTTAAATCAATACCGCGAGACTGCAGATAAAATAACGATGTCTCATCCAACTGCCCCACGGTTGCACCATGAGCACATTTCACATCATCGGCGTAAATTTCCAATTGAGGTTTGGTATCCACTTCCGCCTGCTTGGATAGCAACAAGTTTTTATTTTGCTGATTGGCATCGGTTTTCTGCGCATCGGGATGCACGAATACTTTGCCGTTAAATACAGCACGGGAACGATCATCCAAGATACCCTTGTAATCTTCGTGACTGGTGCAATGGGAAACCATATGATCAATACGGGAGTGGGTATCCAAATGTTGGCGTTCACGTCCCATGTATAAGCCATCTAAACTGCAATGAGCACCTTGACCGGCCAAATTTACATTAATATCTTGGCGCGCTAAACGACTGCCCCATTGAAAGTTATAGGTATAATATTGGCTATGAGCTTCTTGTTGAATAAAATGGTCCGCTACACTGTAGGCTTTGGGGCTGTGTTGTTGAACCACAAAATGGCGCAGCACCGAATTAGGCTCTAACACAGCTTCCATTATACCGGTGGACGCATAGCTGCCGGCATCTAAACCTACATGGTTTTCAATCAAGGTGCATTCACTATTATTTTCCACCACAATAAGATTGCGTGGGTAACTGGCTTTACCTTCTCCCACATGCAAAAATAAAGCATAGATAGATTTAGTTTGTCCCTCGGTTACATGGACGAAGATGCCATCTTCCATCCACGCCGTATTAGCATTCACAAAACCTGCCGCCTGTTGATCAGCGTATTGACCTAAGTGAGCCAATAAAACTTCATTGCCTTCATTTAACGCCTGTGCCATGGACATTAGCGTTAAACCGCTGGCATTACTTACCTGAGACAAATCCGGAGTAAAGACACCATTCACAAACACCAAGCGATGGGCATCTAAGTCAGTCAGCAAGTGGGCTTGCAGTTGTTCTTGCTTTAGTGAAACTTCTTCTACTTTTAAATTAAAATCCTTGCTCACCATGGGATTCACATTGGTGTACTTCCAATCTTCATCCCGCAGGTCAGGGTAACCCTTGTCATTAAAGCGTACCAAAGCTTCTTTACGCAAACGCTCAATGGCTGGCACTTTTGCACCGGCTAATTGTGCCATATGTTGCTCTAACTCATTCATGAATCTGCTCGCTGTGAATCATCAATCCAACTGTAGCCGGATTTTTCCAACTCTAAAGCCAACTCACTGCCACCGGACTTGATGATTTTACCTTGAGATAATACATGCACAAAATCCGGTTTGACATAATCCAATAAGCGTTGATAGTGAGTAACTAATACCAAGGCACGTTCTGGGGAACGTAAAGCATTAATGCCTTCGGCGACAATTTTCAGGGCATCAATGTCTAAGCCCGAATCCGTCTCATCCAAAATAGCTAGCTTGGGTTCTAAGATAGCCATTTGCAAAATTTCATTACGCTTCTTTTCCCCGCCAGAAAAACCTTCATTTACGGCACGATAAAGAAAAGCTTCGTCCATCTTTAAGGCTTTCATTTTATCTTTAACTAAAGCTAAAAAATCCATGGCATCCAATTCATCCAAACCGTGATGCTTACGCATGGCATTCAATCCAGCCTTCAATAAATAAATATTATTTACGCCGGGGATTTCCACGGGGTATTGGAAAGCTAGAAACAATCCTTCCCAGGCGCGCTCTTCGGGGGATTTGTCCAGCAGGTTATTACCTTGATATTGCACGGTGCCATCAGTCACGTTGTAACCTTCACGCCCCGCCAAGATATTCGCTAGGGTGCTTTTTCCTGAACCGTTAGGACCCATAATGGCGTGCACTTCACCTGCTTTCACAGACAAATCTATGCCCTTCAGGATTTCTTTTTCACCTTCTAGTCCCACATGTAAATTTTTAATCTCTAACATCATCTTTCCTCAACCAACACTGCCTTCTAAGCTCACGCCTAAAAGCTTCTGTGCTTCCACGGCAAATTCCATGGGTAACTCTTTAAAAACTTCTTTACAAAAACCATTCACAATCATAGACACGGCATCTTCTGCGCTGATACCCCGTTGCCGACAATAAAATAATTGATCTTCACTAATGCGCGACGTAGTCGCTTCATGCTCAATATTCGCCGTGGGGTTCTTTGCTTCTATATAAGGGAAGGTATGGGCGCCACATTTATCGCCTAACAACAAAGAATCGCATTGGGTGTAGTTACGTGCATTATCCGCACCTGCAGCCACTTGCACTAAACCGCGATAAGCATTCTGTCCTTTACCGGCAGAAATACCCTTAGAGATAATGGTGCTCTTGGTATTTTTACCTAAGTGAATCATCTTCGTGCCCGTATCGGCTTGTTGATAATTATTAGTAAGTGCTACGGAATAGAATTCACCTACGGTATTATCGCCCTTTAAAATACAGCTGGGGTATTTCCAAGTAATGGCCGAACCCGTTTCCACTTGGGTCCAAGAAATTTTTGCATTATCGCCGCGGCATTCACCACGCTTCGTGACAAAATTATAAATACCGCCCTTACCTTCTTTATCACCGGGGTACCAATTTTGAACCGTGGAATATTTGATTTGCGCATCTTTCAAGGCGATCAATTCCACCACGGCAGCATGCAGCTGGTTTTCATCACGCATGGGGGCGGTGCAACCTTCTAAATAACTCACGTAGCTGCCTTCATCAGCAATAATTAAAGTACGTTCAAATTGCCCGGTTGAAATAGCATTAATACGAAAATAGGTGGACAACTCCATGGGGCAACGCACACCTTTAGGAATATACACGAAAGACCCGTCACTGAATACGGCGGAATTCAAAGTAGCAAAGAAATTATCTTTGTACGGCACCACACTGCCTAAATATTCTTTGATTAAATCAGGATGCTCTTGCAAAGCTTCAGAAAAAGAACAAAAGATAATGCCCAACTCACCGAGTTTTTTCTTAAAGGTTGTAGCCACAGATACACTATCAAAAACAGCATCCACGGCCACGCCCGCTAACATTTCCTGTTCTCTTAAAGGAATGCCTAATTTTTCATAGGTGCGGAGTAATTCAGGATCCACTTCATCCAAACTCTTCGGCGCATCGGCCGCATTCTTCGGTGCAGAATAATAACTGATGGCTTGATAATCGATAGGTGGATGAACGACACTAGACCAATTGGGTTCACGCATGGTTAGCCAATGACGAAAAGCTTGCAAGCGCCATTCCAACATAAATTTCGGTTCATTTTTCTTAGCGGAAATAGCGCGTACGGTGTCTTCCGTTAAACCGCAGGGTAAACTTTCCGTTTCGATGTCCGTTGTGAAACCATGCTCGTAATCACGACTTAAGAGTTTTTCGATGTAGTTGGATTCTTTACTCATTATCTTTTACCTTCTGGGCCAAGCCACGAATCTGCGACACTTCAATGATATGTTGTTGCAGGGGCTTAGCCATTTGCGCCAAACTCACACTATCTAAAGCAACATGGATGGCTGTATTGATCACCCGCCAATTGTGGCGAATGTGACATTGGGGCTCAATGACACAGGTGCTGTCAGAATGTGCACATTCCGTCAGGCCCAAATCCCCTTCCAAGGCAGCAATAATTTGTGCCACAGTAATATCTTCCGGCGGACGAGCTAATACATAACCGCCTTTAGCGCCCCGTTGCGACAGTAATAAGCCTTGTTTGGTCAATAATTTCAATAATTTACTCACCGTGGGCAAGGCTACGTGTGTGTGCTCGGTAATCTCACGGGCATTAAAAACCCGCCCTGGCTGCTGGGCCAGAAAGGTCATAAGAACCGTTCCATAATCCGTTAACTTACTGACTTTTAACATAATTGCCTTCTTAAATAGTACTTATATAGTCCTATTTATATTTTAGTACTAATATAGTCCTCTTTGCCAGTGGGATCAAGTGTTTTCCTTGGTTTGAGACCACTGTGAAAAACTTATATACTACTGTCACTAATTAGAATCAACTAGCCCCCGGGAGGGTAAAAAATATGCAAATCACCATCACTGAAAAAGGCCGCCTTTTTGGCACCAACCAAGCTACCTATAACACAAGAGCCTCTGAGATTTGGGAAAAACACGGCGCAACACCATTTGCATTTGCACAGCTATTGAACGGCATGTGCAACGTCTCAGATAACAGGGGAGCTTACTTTGACCCTAAGAAATCCCATAAGTTTGCTCAAGACTGCATTGATAACCCTCTATTTTGGCGGGCGGCCATGTTCCTTGCGCACACTACAGATGAATCTACAGATGAAGAAAAATTACAGGTTTCACTGGGTGCTATAACAGCCATCATCCCTACCTTACTGACCCACCTACCCGATGCAAGTGCTGGCTCTGAGCTTTTTGTAAGAATGCGTGACATGAGATTCTTTGAGGACCTAGAAGCCTTTACTGCCATCTTAGCCGCCATAAGAAAGGCATGCTGGAAGAATCACTTTCGTTACTATGCTCAACTCAAGAATGTTAAAACACCCCCACAAGCATTTTTTCTCATGGCCTTTGCCGATCCAAATGTTTGGGATTTAGAGTGGGGCTACATGGCTGAAATGTTAAGCATGGATGAAACGGAATACGCTATATACTGCCCTGTACTTTTTGCAATGCTAGAAAATCCCACTCAAGGCAGTGGCGCTCGCAGAACAGGTGACCTTACGCTAAACCAACTTATCCTACTCAGCAAACATTATGACCGACTGTCTGGAGCCCCCATACCTAATTCTATTCATTCAAATGACCACGAGTTACAATCAATAAAAACCTCAGCCCTTAGATACATGCTGGCGCGCGCATGCAATTTGATGGAAGATAGCGACAAAAAACAGCTATTCATAGCTTTTTCCCATCATTTATCCCAGTTATCCCGTGAAGGGAATAACATCAAGCCTTACCTGACCTTTGCCATAAGAGCCTTTGGCATAGACTTCTTGGAATTCACATTCGACCATGAAGTTGGGCAGTATATTTTTACAGAGAGTGATACTTTCACTAAGAACTTCGCATTCTTAGTGAAAGAATATGCTGAAAGACAGCTGCACTCTAGTTCCCCTAGTTCCTCTAGTACTTCATCAGGGCCTAGTGCTGTAAGAGAACTCAATGCTCGAGCTAAGAACTGTTTAAAAGACCTTGCTATGCAACATGCGCTAAGTGATTCAGAAACACTACTGCATACCCTGGCGCTGTTAGATGAGGGAAATGGGCAAGCACTTTGCCAAGCCTTTTTTGCAAACTCCGGCGCATGGGAAAAAATTATATCCCACAAAGGCAAGTTCTCCCCTACTTTTATTCAAATCCTATTGAACCAATTAGGCGGCGATACAAGCTCATTTTGGAATCGATCCCCAAATATCATAAAAGATTTTCTCTTGTTCTTAAATAAACAGGACAAGATGAAGGGCAAAATCCTTGAGAAATGCCTGTTCAATGAAATATTCTGGCAAGCTATGGTTGGAGTCGAGTTTCCTGCAATTTTTGGAAACCAACGTGGTTCACTGTTTCAAGCCTTTGGCCCATTCAAAGTTGAAGATATGGGGCTCCTTGCAAGGTTGAGTAAAGTAGAAAGCTGCATCACATTTTTAAGCCAGCCCGGTCAACTAGCCGCCGAAATAAACTATCTAAGCATTCACCGTATGGCTGCTCCTTTTACCCAATGGAAAACATGGCTGCATGAACTATTGCTTAACAATGCAATGATTAGAGCACAGCTTCTTGAATCTGCAAACTATCGTGAACTTGCACCCATGGCAAAGAATGCGCAAGCTACTCTGTGCAATGGATTATTAAAGTCATTGGAGAAAGAAGCCATAGCGTTCGATGTAAATATTCAACATCAAGAAGCGCAGATTTTTGTTGCTTTTGACGCGTGTTTAAAGCATATCACAGACAATAAGACTGAACTCAATGCCACCCAAACCTGGGCCATTTTCTTACTGGCTGCAGCTGTGGGCTACCCTTCTCTCTTAACTAACAATCCCCAGTGCACTGCTGCTCTGAAGGAGCATATACCCGCGCGTCTTACAACAGGCAACCAGGATGGCTGCCCCACCTTAAAAGAACAAAGACAGGAATGTAGACGGCATGTGGAATATTATGC
Organism: Gammaproteobacteria bacterium; assembly: GCA_021773195.1. Taxonomy (GTDB): domain Bacteria; phylum Pseudomonadota; class Gammaproteobacteria; order JAKBBU01; family JAKBBU01; genus JAJFKN01. The sequence continues at coordinate 33,685 of JAJFKN010000052.1, forward strand.
AACTAGCGAGAAACAAAAGCTAGAATTGGAACAACGACAACGCGAGGCGAGCGAGCGAGCTGTTCAGGAAAAAGAGCAGCAAAGATTAGCGTCAGCTAAATCCATTCGAGAAAAGCGTATCACCGTTGCAAAACTTGGCGAAGCACCGAAAGCTTTGGCAGAACAGTACCAGGAAATAAACGCGCAAATAAAGGCACTGAAAATGGAACTCAAAAAAACACAGAGGGACTATCAATCTGCTCAGAACGCACATCAAGATGCTCGGTATGAGTTATGTGACATGGAGAAACAACATAAAAAAGCGTATCAGCAGACCGTTGCTGATGAGGCACCCAGTGCTCCATCCACTGAAGCGTCAGACGTAGCCAGCGCACCCGGTGGTTCAGCGACTGAAGCAACTTCGTCAGGCTCAGCTCCATCCAGCGCAGCAAGTGCGCCTCCAACTAACGTAAGTATCTTTGGCGGCGCCCCCCCCTCTGCCAGGGGCAATGAGCCAGCGGCACCAAGCGTTTTACCTGGTACGGGTATGAAACCAGATGCCGGTGGCACCTAAGTTTCCTGTCATAGCGGTGCCTCTTTGAGGCACCCCGGTACTTCTACTCCACCCCGGAAATTGCGAAGCAATTGTCCGGGGTCCATAGAAAAATGCTACTGCCCATGGATTCACCTGCCTGTCCCCTGAAGGGAAGGGGAAGGGAAGAATGACGTTACACCGCGCCCCACATCATAAATGAGAAATTCCCCCTAGCCAACCGCTTGTATAATTGGCATGATGCAAGATGGTTCCAGCTTCGCTGGAATGCTCCATTGGACTGGATTGTACGGTCAAGCCGCACAATGATGATAGGGGACATCGGCTAGCATGAAACTGCCTAAATATTCATTACTCCGCATCTTTTGCTGGATTCTACTCATTTTTAGTCCGCTTTATCTCATTGCGGAACAGCCCAATGACAATAATGCCCTGTTGCTGCAGGTCAATGGTGCCATCAGTCCTGCTTCCCAAGATTATCTAGAACGCGGCATCAAACGGGCCGCCAAAGACCGCGCTAAGCTGGTGATCATCCAACTGGATACGCCGGGCGGTTTAGACACTTCCATGCGCGGCATCATCAAAGCCATCATCAATTCACCGGTTCCTGTGGTGAGCTATGTGGGCCCCAGTGGCGCGCGCGCTGCCAGTGCCGGTACTTACATACTCTATGCTAGTCATATTGCTGCCATGGCACCGGGGACTAATCTGGGTGCAGCGACGCCTGTTTCCATTGCTCCGGCAGCTGGTGCTCAAAACCCCAAAGAAAAACCCAAAGAGAAGCCTGCAAAAACCGCCATGGAAAAGAAAGTCATAAACGATGCGGTGGCTTACATTAAAAGTTTATCCCAATTACGTGATCGTAATGAAACTTGGGCTGAAAAAGCCGTACGCCAAGGGGCCAGTATTCCCGCTAATACCGCCTTAAAAATGAATGTCATCGATGTCATCGCTAAAGACATTCCCACCCTATTGCAAAAAATTGATGGGCGAAAAGTGAAAGTGCGCGGTGAACTGGTCACCTTAAAAACCCAAGGCATGCGCATTGAGCGGGTACTCCCCGACTGGCGCACAAAATTTTTAAGTGTGATCACCAATCCCAGCGTGGCTTACATATTAATGCTGCTGGGGATTTACGGTTTATTCTTTGAACTAGCCAACCCCGGATTTATTTTACCCGGCGTGGTAGGCGCCATCTGTTTACTCCTAGCGCTTTATGCCTTTCAATTACTGCCCATTAACTACGCTGGCCTGGGTTTAATGTTATTAGGCATCGCCTTTTTAGTGGGGGAAGCCTTCATGCCGAGCTTTGGTGTCCTGGGTATTGGTGGTATCATCGCCTTTATCACCGGGTCCATTTTATTATTGGACAGCGAAGCCACAGGCCTGGGTATCGGCTGGCCTTTAATTTTATCCATGGCCCTGATCAATGGGCTATTCTTTACGGTAATTGTCAGCATGGCCATCAAAGCCCGCCGCCGGCGAGTGGTCAGCGGCCATGAAGCATTAATTGGTATAGAAGTTTTGGCCATGGAAGATTTTCACCAGGAAGGACGAGTAAAATTGCACGGAGAAAGCTGGCAAGCCCAAAGTGACGTCCCCGTACGCAAGGGTGAAATACTCGTAGTTTACAAAGTGAAAGGATTGACAGCTTGGGTTAAACCCAAAGAAAGGAGTTAAACGAAAGCGTTTCAGCTTCGCTGAAACAGCCTAATCAGATTGGATTCCCGCCTTCGCGGGAATGACGTTAGAGACGCGGGAATGACGTCAGAGACGCGGGAATGACGTCAGAGACGCGGGAATGACGTCAGAGACGCGGGAATGACGTTAGAAGATCGGAATCTTCTATAGCACCTCCCCACGTCACCCCGGCGAAAGCCGGGGTCCAGTCAAATTAAGTTGTTCCAGCTTTGCTGGAACCCATTGACTATCTGCACAGTCAATGGAAACCGAGAATCCTATTGACAGGCACTATGACACAGGAGTACTAACATGGAAGGACACTTCCCCATTAATTTTATCTATATAATCATCATCGCCATTGTGGCGATCTTTTTATTTTCCATGATCCGCATTCTGCGTGAATACGAACGGGGCGTGGTGTTCACCCTTGGGCGTTTTTGGAAAGTGAAAGGCCCCGGTCTTATCATCATCGTACCCATCATCCAACAAATGGTGCGGGTGGATTTACGTACCATCGTCATGGATGTACCCACGCAGGATGTGATTTCAAAAGATAACGTCTCGGTAAAGGTTAACGCCGTGGTGTATTTCCGTGTGGTGAACCCAGAAAATGCTATCATCCAAGTGGAAAACTTTTTCGAAGCCATCAGCCAATTGGCTCAGACCACGTTACGCTCTGTCTTAGGCCAACATGAGTTGGATGAAATGCTCTCAGAGCGGGATAAATTGAATGTGCATATCCAGAAAATCCTTGATGAGCAAACCGATGCTTGGGGTGTGAAAGTCAGCAACGTGGAAATCAAACATGTGGACTTAGATGAAAGCATGATCCGCGCTATTGCGAAACAAGCCGAAGCCGAGCGGGATAGACGAGCCAAGGTCATTCACGCTGAAGGTGAATTCCAAGCCTCACAACGCCTATTGGATGCCGCGCAAATCATCGCCCAAGAACCACAAACATTGCAATTACGTTACTTGCAAACCCTGTCCAACATCGCCGAGGAAAACAATTCCACCATCATATTCCCATTACCCATTGATCTGCTCACCAGCTTTAAGAAATTGATGGATAAGATGGGGTAATCGGAGAACTCACGTCACCCTGCGCGAAGCATCGTCATCCTGCGCGAAGCAATGTCATCCTGCGGCTTGACCGCAGGACCCAGTAACCATATTACCGCTGCCCCGGTCCAGTAAATTTAGGATGCAAACGGCAATTAGTTTTAATGTCATCATCTAACCTTATAGAATGCACCCCATCACCCACGAAATAAAGCTCCCCGAAAGCTCTTCTACACATTGTAGTAAAATCATGAAAATCCTGCTGAAAATGCCCAAATATAATCTCTATGGCACCGTAATCACTTTTCCTATAAAAATACCTTATCACATTAGAAAAATTCGTCCGATCTTCATATCCAAGCCCGAAGATATTAGCTTTCTCAGTTAATAAAGCCTGCCAATCGATAATAGTAGCAATACTAGTCCCACATTTATTGATATTATTCACCCGTTCACCTAACTTTCTACATATCTCGTGCAAAAGCATATCTCTATGATCGCCAGGATGTCCCGCTAAATATATCAGTAACTCAAGCAGAGAATGGGAATTACCTTCTTTATGATTTTTTTCGTTACTGGCACATCTGATTTGCATATGTTCACAATCTCTATATGTATCACAAACATCCTTTAACTTACCCCCAGCCTCATAAAATCTATGCAACGCTCTAGCAAAATCCTTCTGTCTCAACGCTGTCCAAAAATCTATAGGAGGCTTAACACTCTGCGGTCTTGTAAAAGTCATGGAGGAAAAATCCAATGATGCATCGGAGGTACTGGCGGCAGCCGAAGTGGCAGCCCCTGAACTAGCCCTTGAGGCAGCGGAATCATGGCTCGATGCCCCCCCTGTGCTGCGGCGCTGCAGGATTTCTCTCGCGCTGTTGCGCACAGAATCAGATGCTATGCCTTTTAACATATCTAGGTAATTGCGTGAAAATAAAATACCGGTTTTCATCGTAAAGAAAGCATGAGCTGCACAGCTCGATTTAGAATTTAATGCAGCGTCTATATCCTCTAATTTCTCAATGTAAGACTCCCCTTGAATCAAGTCACGGATCTTCTTTTGCAAACCACGAGCTAGATGTACCACCCAGACTGATGGCAACTGGCAGTGGAAAATTAAGTTTTTCAATAAACCAATATGTACCGCGTCTTCTATATCATTTGGTTTTAAATCTGCAGGAATGGGCATACCGCTATTTATTAATGCTTCAAGCGCAGCAAATCGGCCCTTACTTAAGTAGACATAAAGTTCTTCTGTTGTCAGTTTCATTTGACTTCTATCAAAACTGTCATGGCCCATCAATACGCTCAAACATTTGCCGTAGGCTGATTGTTCATCTTGTTGTGCTGGAGACTGTTGCATTAGTGTTTTGACATAGGAATTAGCATCAAGAGGTAGGGCATGCTTATCAAAAGGAGGGAATGTTGCAGTACGTATTACTGCCTCCAGAAGAGCATAATGCTTTTTCTTTATAAGATGATCAATTACATCCTTGACATTTTCTGGTGTCATAGCATAAATCATTACCTGGAGCTGGTCATTGGCTCTAATTTCAACTTTTTGCTTTTTTAAATAGTCCTTGCATACTTGTGAGACCACATCAGTGTCGGCAATTTCTAAAATTCCTGCACGGAACATTACATTTTCACCTTCCCAAAGAATGGGAGAAAACAATATATTCCTGATATCCATGACTTTACAATAATCTGCTTCTGGTTTAATCATAGCAAAAATAATATTCGCCAATGGTATGTTTTGATTACTTAAGGAAACCACCATCAATGAAGATAATGCCTCACCCCTTGCTTTTGGTTTCATTATTAGAAGCATATTTCTCAGAATATCTTCCATGGGCCATGGATGATTATCATTCCTCACAGAGGCAATAACAACCATGAATGCCCACATCCCACTAGGCACAACTTCAAGTCCTTCTCCTCTTTGAATAAAGCGGTAATGGGTTACCATTTCACTAAAGATCCTTAAGTCATTATCCTGATTAATGACGCTCTGCACCTCAGACTTCTTAGAATCGTCAATAAACTCAAACATCGCCTCAACAAACTTGGCCCGGATAAATATACAATTGGCCACCTCAGGCATGACACTAACTTCACTTTCTGTGCCTTTAAGGCGTTCACTGATAAGCTTAATCAACTCATAGGACTCGCCTATGGTCATTTTCTGTAAAAGTTCATTAAACATTTGAGTGAGTTTATCAATGCCATCGGATTCAGAACGAGCCAAAGCTTGTTTAATGGCCCAGACCAATGCCATTTTTTGTGCTTCACTTGCATCACCTGAAACGGGAAATAAACATCTAACAGAGAAAGCTTCAAGACCTATGCATTCCTCAACAAGAAAATTTAAATGATCACGCCTAAGACGAGGAATCAATCTATAGAAATTTTCCTTAATCACTGTGCCGGACTTCATGTTTAAAATAGCATAGTAGGCTTCACGTACTTCCCTATTCAATTCAGGCATACCATTCAGTGTATTGGAAAAAAGAATAAATAGATTAAGAATACTTTCAATTCGTACATTCTTATCAAATCTAGCCCAAGAAGACAACGCCTCCTGCAAGGGATTATTGCCCTTACTATTTGGATTGAATTCAACGCATATTTCATTATATTGGCTATATAATTTAATTACACTATGCCATTTGTAATGAACTGCCAGGTGTAAAACACTACAACCCTCTCTATCCTGCAATGCTTGAGCTTGTCGTAATAATGTACTTAATGATCCTCCTGACCCATCTTCGGAAAGTGACGCTACAATATTATTTACCGATGCCTGCACAGGATTACGCACACCTATATCACCATCATCATAAAGTTTAGAATAAATATTCAGCACGCAAACTAAAGCCAAGGGTGTCCTCAAACCAGCGGCTATGGGAGCAAAATCTAAAAAGAAATCTCGACGCCGATCAGTGGGGATATTTTTTAACCGCCAATAATTCTTAGCAAAAAATGCCATGAACCCTTGGGTATGACATAGAATTTCTGCTAACTCAGGTATATGTTCACTGCGTGTATCCCTCAGCATTAGTTCAAGGAAGGGTCGGACAACCTCGGGCTTCTTTCCCCTCTGCAAAACATAATTCATGGGAGTATAAAGATGTTTATCTCTTTGTAGATGAATGGGTTGATAGTTGCAGTCCGGGATATGGTAAAATGCAAAAAAACATTTAAATACTGATATATAATCCGTACTGGCAGCGTGATGCAGTAGGTTTTTGCCTTCATTATCTTTAATGCTATAAACTAACTCGGATATCTGCCTGTTCAAAAACCGCATCTCACCCACCTCTTCCCATGAGCTGAGCTCCTGTGGCGGGTTGTTGAGTGAATTGCCCATGGCATGCAAACACAAGCTAATGAGATAATAGGGTGAAACAGGTGAGCCTTTATAACCCTCACTATGGTTTCTTACTCTTGAATCACTAAAAGACCTTTCCCATGCGTTAAATTCTGGGTAATAACATTGGATAATGGCATTAAATATTTTCAATTGTAATTCAGTATCGTTCGCCATCACCCTTGCATTATTTTCGAGAAAATCATACAGCTCATAATCAACAAGTTGATGATCATAGCGTGGCTTCAATTGTCTTTTTTTATTAGTAAAAAAGAAGCGTTTAAAAAATATATCAAAGGAATCTTCACCATATAGGTTAGCCACGTGGGCCATTTGTTCTGGGAAGGCTATAAAAAAGATCCGTTGCATGATAAAGTCAGGCAGTAAATGGATACCGCCCATGGTCTTGGCCGCTTCACCATATACGGCTGCCATGTTGAATAAAGCAAGCCTGTTGAATTTTTCTTGTGCCCAAGTAATCATAGCTTTATTGCCACTGGCATAGATAGCCTGTAAGTCCACATGTTTTCTAAAGACATTCATGGAACAAGTAGCACCGGCCTTGATTAAATCTACACAAGCGTCATATTTATGAGCCTTTAAAGCAGCGACTAACTTTTCTAATTGTACTCTCTCACGCAGGCGGGCATATACCACCCTATTCCTTGCCAATTGAGCACAATCAGTAGGAAGGCTACCATAGGCATTGGGTGTTGTAATAAGCCTTTCTAAGCCCTTGCGCTTACTCAACTCAATCAATTTAAGAGCGACACCGTTATTCCCGACACGGATGGCGAAAGCTAAAGCACCAAGGTTACAAGCTTTAAAGCTTAACAATGCTTTTCTGGCATTTTCCGCCAGAATGCGCCTATCTGAATCAACAGTTACGGACGCTTCATCAGATTCCTCATCAGATTCCTCATCAAATTCCTCATCAGATTCCTCATCAGATTCCTCATCAAATTCCTCATCAGATTCCTCATCAGATTCCTCATCAGATTCCTCATCAATTTCTTCATCAAATTCTTCATCAAATTCTTCAACCTGCGGGGTATAAAGAGCTACTTGCTCCATCAGTTCCTCGATACGAACAATATGACCCTCAAAGGGGGAAGGTAAACGTTGCATAGTGGCCTCTTCTAATGTATTGCTATCTGATTTTTTCAAATTTGCATGTAAAACCCAGCGGTTATTGTACAATATTAAGCCATAAAGATCAATACATTTCCAATCTATGGGGAACTTGATTGTAAAGGAATAGTTTGCGCCCCCTTTTTTCTATCTAACTAATTGATTATTAAATATTTTTATAGGTCATGGGAATTTTTAAAGTAATAGTATAATACTATTACTTCAAAATATACTATACTAATAGTATAATACCGTTACTTCAAAATACGTCTAGGAACCGCTAACCATGGCAACAGCAAAGAAAATGTTTAACCGCGGCATTGCTAAAAATGCAGCCTTTTGTAATCGGGTAGAAGAAACGGCAACTATAGTATCAAATATAGAAAATCTTACCCACACTCTACTTATCTCACCCAGACGCTATGGCAAAACCAGCCTTGCTCTGCACGCCATTGGCAAATCCAAATTACCCTATGCCCATCTGGATTTATTCATGAAATACGAGCATCAAGACGTGCTTAATGTGTTTTATGAAGCAGTAGGGCAATTGCTAACACACATTATGAAGCCTACGACTAAAGCTATGCAAACACTTGAGTCACTACTAAAAAATATTAAAGTTTCCATCAACCTGGGCCAAATGGGTATGAGTTTCTCCTTAAAACCTGAGACAAATGATCATAGTGATCCATTAAAGTCACTCTTACTCAATTTAGATAGGGTTTTAGAGAAACAAGATAAAACGGCCATTATCTTTATCGATGAAATGCAAGCCATCTCTGAAATGGCATTTAGAGATGAGTTAGAGGCAACTCTACGTTATGTGGCGCAACATTCCCAACACTTATGCTTCATCTTCTCAGGCAGCCACCGTCACTTGCTCAGCCAAATTTTCGAGGAACGCAGTCGGCCCTTCTATAAGCTCTGCCATATCATGCCTGTAGAACGTATTGCTTCAACACATTATATACCTTTCATCAATAAGTTTGCCGAGCAACGTTGGAAAGATAAACTTTCCACCCAAGCAATGCAAAGAATTTTCCAATACACCCAATGCCATTCCTATTATGTGAACATCCTATGTGAAAAGCTATTTAGAAGTGATAATGTACCTACTGTAGATGATATCCATGAGGCTTGGCGACTGATTTGCTCAGAAGAGCAAAGTTCCATTGCCCGCGATATCATGTCTCTATCCATAAAACAAAAACAATTACTCAGAGAAATCGCAAGGCACCCTCAATTAAAAAATCCCACGGCCAATGAGTTTGTGAAAACCGTAGATTTGACGCCTCGAGGCATCACCAATGCTCTGGATAAATTCAAACAGCAGGACCTCATTGAGGTAACATCTGGGGGAATCATACAAATTGTTGATCCCGTTCTAGAATACTGGTGTCGAAATATTAATTAAGTTCTACCCTCTAGTGATGTTGGGATTTGCAGTGGGTCTCTTTGATAAAGAACGTAGCCAATGCCGAACATAACAAGCCCACAGGAATAATCAAGAGCGCAAAATGGTAATCACTGGCCACGTACTGATGGACGCCTGGCTGGTGAGTAACGCCAGCATGATAATCAATGAGGTAACCTACGATAGGTGCACAGAGCGCACCGCCAGCCATACTTAACATATTAGTAAATGCCAAAGCCGTCCCGCTCACTCTCTCAGAACAGGTTTCACGAGCTACAGCAAATACAATGACCTGAGCACTGTAAAATATGCCCAACATGAGTAATAAGCTAAAGACCATAAATTTGGGTAAGGTGCCCGACAGAATTAAAATAAACATGATCGTTGCAGCACCAATAGAACCTACCATCATAGGCAATACACGACGGCGAATGCGATCAGAAACAAACCCCATCATGGGGCCACCAATGGTAAAGCCGAGGAATACTAAAGAAATAGCCATGCCTGCTTGGGTGGTTGTATAACCATAGGTATTTTCTAAGTAGGGAATACCCCAACTTTCAGCAAATACCGTGGTGGGTAAATACAATAGGAAACTGACGGCACCGTTCAACCACATTTGGCGACTCTTGGTAATTTCTTTTAACCCTTTAAATAACTGTCGATAACCCACCGTATGCACATGTTCGATGCGCGCTGTAGGCATA
>JAJFKN010000053.1 GCA_021773195.1 Gammaproteobacteria bacterium
CATCCCGGAATTTTACATTGGTCCTTCGCAGAAGGACCGTAAAATATCCGGGATCCATAGAAATATTCTGCTCAGTATGGATTCCCGCCTTCGCGGGAATGACGTTAGGGTATGCGGTGAATGACGTTAGGGTACGAGGGAATGACGTTAGGGTGGTGCGAAGGAGTGGTGTAGAAGGCCATTGATTGCAGACTCTATACAAACAACTCGCGAGAATTTAACGGCTTCCCCGCCAATAGAGGCTGCAATGCTAGACGGATTAAACGTTTGGCATCTCGTAATGCGCTTTCATGGGATAAGTCATCTTGTGCAAAGGCTTGTAAACTGGCCCCCTGAAAGATCCAAGCGACGCTTTCTGAGTTAGACTGTCCCTGTATAGAAATGAATCCCTGCTCGTGGTCAAAACGATAAAACCCATCACCTTGAATGGCATTACCTTGAGAATCTTTTCTAAGGGATAATCCATACCCCAGCTCTTCCAATAAATTCTTTTCATAGTGGCGCAATACCCGCTCATCCAAACTATGACCTAATGTTTCTATGGTATGAGCATAATGATCAAAAAGGTCCGGGTGAGGATCAAAGCGATGTAATAAACGTAAAGTTAACTCATTCAAATAAAGTCCACTTAATAATTGGTTGCCCTTAGGTGATTTTTGCATATGTTGAATTTCGGCATGGGTCAAAGTTACTAAGTCGTTACGCCCAACCCAAGACACTAACAAAGGCACGAAGGGTTGCACGATGCCTCGCAACATAGATTTAGGACGCTTAATACCTTTGGCTAATAAACCAATACGCCCATAATCACGAGTAAATCCCTCTAAAATTAAACTGGAATTGCTGAAAGCTCTTGTGTGCAAGATAAAACAGGGTTGTAAATGAATAGCGCGAGACATTACTCTGGGTCACCATAACCAAGTCGACGCAAAGCTTGTTCATCATCGTACCAGCCACTGCGAACCTTTACCCAAAGATGCAAAAATATTTTCTTACCTAAGATATTTTCCATATCCAAGCGTGCAAGCTGCCCCACTTCTTTAAGACGTGCCCCTTTGTCGCCAATAACAATTAACTTTTGCCCTTTACGTTCCACCCAGATAATAGCGCTAATACGCACAATATTCCCTTCATCTTCCATGCTTTCGATGCCCACGGTGGTATTATAAGGTACTTCATCACCCGTGACGCGAATGAGTTTTTCGCGAATGAGTTCTGCAAAACGAAAAGATAAATCTTTGTCGGTTACTTGATCTGACGGATATAAGAAAGGGCCCTCGGGCAAATATTTCTCTAGAACTTGTTCTAATTTTTCTACGTATTTGCCTTGGCGAGCAGAGATTGGTAAAATTTCTAAAAAATCCCCTTTATTTCGTAACGCTTCCAAATGCGGAAGTAGTTGTTCTTTGCCTTTTATGGTATCGACTTTATTAACCACTAACATCAAAGGAGCGGTGGCTTTTTTACAGATCTCCAACACCCATTGATCTTCTTCGGTCCACTTTAATCCTTCCACCATCATTAAGATTACATCCACATCTTTTATGCTTGAGCGTGCAGCTTGATTCATAAGGCGGTTCATAGCGAAAGGTATATTCTGATGCATACCCGGCGTATCCACGTAGAGGATTTGACAATCTCCTAAGGTTTTCACACCTAAAATTTGATGACGGGTAGTTTGAGGTTTACGTGAAGTAATACTCACCTTTTCCAACAATAAACGATTTAATAGTGTGGACTTTCCTACATTGGGTCGTCCGATAATAGCTACATAGCCGCAACGTGTTGTCATTTTGAACCTTTCATTAATTCTTGTAAAAATTGTTCGGCCGCTTCTTGTTCCGCTCGACGGCGTGATGAAGCAATGCCAAGTGTTTTTAGATCATAGCCCTCGACCGAACATAGCACATGAAAAGTTTGGTCATGGGCTTCACCCTGAACGTTTTCAATATGATAGGTCGGCAAAGGTTGTTTACGGCCTTGTAAATATTCCTGTAATTGGCTTTTACTGTCTTTAGGCGATGGTAATTTATGTAATTCATCCAAACGTGAAGCAAACCATTGCAAAATGCATTGACGCGCCTTTTCTATGCCTGCATCCAAAAAAATGGCGCCGATGATTGCTTCTACAGCATCGGCCTGAATAGATGCTCGACGCGCTCCACCACTTTTCATTTCACCTGATCCCAAAATCAAGCAGGGCTTTATATCCAGTTCTTGAGCGATTTCTGCTAAGCGCTCGCCACACACCAGAGAGGCTCGATAACGACTGAGGTCACCTTCGCTGGAATGAGGGCTTTTATCATAGAGAGCCGCTGCAACGGTAAAATTCAAAATGGAATCACCGAGGAATTCCATACGTTCATTGCTACGCTTGGGCGCACTGCGGTGACTCAAAGCCGTTAGAAATAATTCAGGTTCTGAAAATTCATGGCCTAATCGTTCGGCTAGTTGTCGTTGTTGCGGTGTCATTGACGAGGTACTTCTACCACATCATGAAAACTCAATACGGCATCCATGTTATTAACGATATGAATTCGTGCTTCATAGGGTAGTTCAATGGTGGTTTGCGTTGTACCGAAGGTTACCTTCATATCATCTAAATAGCTTTTATCCAAGTTATTCATATCAAATTGCTTCTGCAACATACTAGTGACTTGAGCACGGTACATGACAGGATTAGTCACATTCATTAGGGAGGAATCGTTACTGGTACTAGCCAGAATACGTTTTATGGCAAAATTGTGGTAATAAACAGGAATTAAGCAAATCCCCAACCAAACGTAAAAGGCAATCATGGCTAATACTACCACAGCGGCCACCATAGACATGCCTTTTTGTAATTCTCTTCTCACCATCTTATATTACTCCTTTGCTATCTTATTACCGTACCAATTCGTTGCCAACGCACTCGATTGCGTTGACTGTCCCAACTCATCCAAACGCCAAAGGCTTTACCCACTAAATCTTTTTCAGGAACAAATCCCCAGGTGCGTGAATCATCACTATCGTCGCGATTATCACCCATAACAAAATACATATCGGGGGGCACGATGATATCAAAATCTTTACCTTCACCACCTTTTGAGCGCAACAAAATATCATGCTTCACACCCAAGAGATTTTCTTGAAAACGATACACTGGGATATCAGCATGAGGCTCGATATCATAGGCCTTCCCCTTTGGGATCAAACCCGCTATCTGATCATTAACATATAGTGTTTTGTCCTTATATTGCAAATGATCACCGGGTAAACCAATCACGCGCTTCACAAAGTCAATATGGGTGTTGCTAGGCCAACGGAAAACTGCCAAATCACCCCGCTGGGGCTCACCCATAGGAAAAATCTTGGTATGGGTAATAGGTAGGCGTAAGCCATAGGCAAATTGGTTCACCGCAATAAAATCGCCGGGCTTGATAGTTGGCTCTAATGAACCAGAGGGCACGTGAAAGGGCTGAATAATAAATGAACGAATTATCAGGACAGCCAAAAGCAACGGGAACAGGCTGCGGATATAATCCATGAACATGGGCAAGCGAGGTTTTAAATGACTAATGCCTGCACCGCCAGCTTTGAGTACCGCGCGTTCACGACGCTTGCGACGTTTCGCATAATAAAAAATTTCGATTAAATAAAGGATACCGCTGATGGCCGTAACAAGAACTAACAATAGCGTAAAATTAAACATTATTTATCCACCTTCAGCACCGCTAAAAATGCTTCTTGTGGAATTTCAACACTTCCAATTTGCTTCATACGTTTTTTCCCTTTCTTTTGCTTCTCGAGCAATTTCTTTTTACGGCTGATATCACCACCGTAGCATTTTGCTGTAACATTTTTACGTAACGCTTTTACTGTCGTGCGCGCAATAATTTGGTTACCCAATGCGGCTTGAATAGCCACATCGAACATTTGCCGCGGAATCAACTCGCGTAAACGTTCAGTCAGCTCACGTCCTCGCGATTGTGCCTTATCCCGGTGAACAATGATAGCCAATGCATCTACTTTATCACCATTAATTAAGACATCTAAGCGAGTCAAATAGGCCTGCTGAAAACGATCAAAGTGATAATCCAAAGAAGCATACCCCCGACTGACGGATTTTAAACGATCGAAGAAATCTAAAACCACTTCACTCATGGGGAGATCATAACTTAAAGAAATTTGATTGCCCAAATACAACATCTTTGTTTGTACACCACGGCGCTCAATGCATAAAGTTATTACATCTCCGACGTATTGCTGTGGCACAAGAATATTTGCTTCCGTGATGGGCTCACGCATTTCATCAATGAAATTAGGTTCCGGTAATTTAGAAGGGTTATCTACGTGAAGGATATCGCCTTTTGTGGTTAGAACTTCATAAACCACCGTGGGTGCTGTGGTAATAAGATCCAAGTCGTATTCACGCTCCAACCTTTCTTGGATAATTTCCATGTGTAACATACCCAGAAAGCCACAACGGAAACCAAAACCCAAAGCCGTAGAACTTTCAGGTTCATAAAATAAAGAAGCATCATTGAGGCTCAATTTAGCTAAGGCCTCACGAAAATTTTCATAGTCATCGGAGCTCACGGGGAATAAACCCGCATACACTTGTGGTTGTACTTGTTTAAATCCTGGCAAGGCTTCTTCGGCTGTTTGATTCACTCGAGTCAAGGTATCGCCTACAGGTGCCGCATGAATGTCTTTAATACCCGCCACCACAAAACCCACTTCACCAGCTTTTAAAATGCCCGTATCCACACGCTTAGGCGTGAAGATACCCACCCTGTCCACCGTATAAGCTTTGCCTGTGGACATAATGAGCATTTTATCTTTTACTTGGATGGTACCTTCCATCACACGCACAAGCGAAACCACACCTAAATAACTATCAAACCAAGAATCGATGATCAAGGCTTGCAGTGGTGCATCGGGGTCCCCTTGAGGCGCAGGCACGTTTTTAATGATCATCTCTAATAGATCCTTGATGCCCTCTCCACTCTTAGCGGAAACTCGCAGAGCACCTTCAGCTTCAATACCAATGATTTCTTCAATTTCTTTGATCACTCGATCTGGTTCTGCTGAAGGTAAATCGATCTTATTCAATACGGGTAGCACTTCTAAACCTTGATCCATGGCCGTATAACAAACAGCAACAGTTTGGGCTTCGACCCCTTGCGCGGCATCCACCACTAACAAAGCCCCATCGCAAGCAGCTAAAGAGCGTGAAACTTCATAGGCGAAATCCACATGCCCTGGTGTATCAATAAAATTCAATTGGTAGGTTTGACCATCTTCTGCCACATATTTTAAAGTAACGCTTTGAGCTTTGATGGTAATACCTCGCTCACGCTCAATGTCCATAGTGTCTAATACTTGAGCAGACATCTCTCGATCCGAAAGTCCTCCACAAAGCTGGATAAAACGATCGGAAATGGTGGATTTGCCATGGTCAATATGGGCAATGATGGAAAAGTTACGAATATTATTCATGCTAGTCAATTATCAATCTAATTAAATTACTTCAAGGCGCGCCAAGGGCTAAACTCGCTGATTTTATCTGATTTACGGGATCTTTGCACTGTAAATATTCTATTAGATTTGAACAAAGCTTTAGCAGAAATAGCCGCTTGAAATTCAATGTTTTAGCAGAGGTTTGATGCGCTTGAAAATTAATGCCCGGCCACGAAAAATCCTCGAGCGAACTGTGCCTATTGGGCATTTTTGAATATGAGCGATTTGTTCATAGCTTAAACCCTGCAATTCTCTAAGGGTAATGGCTACCCTTAAATCCTTGGGTAATACTTGAATGGCGTGAAAAATCCCATCCACCACTTCTTCACCTATCAATACGCCTTCGGGATTATTTTCTTGTTTCACATCCAAGTACCATTCTAATTCGCTGATATCCTGCTGTATATCCACACGCTTACGTTGCTCTGCTTGAATGTGATTTTTTGCTGTATTGACGGCTATGCGATAAATCCAAGTATAGAATGTGCAATCACCGCGAAAACTGGGTAAGGCCCTCAAGGCTTTAATAAAAACTTCTTGTGTCGCATCGGAAACATCACTGGGCTCTCTAAGATAGCGGCTTAGCAGTTGAGCGACTTTTTTTTGGTAGCGCAGCATTAGCGCATCGAAGGCGTGTTTGTCGCCCTCTCCCGCTCGAAGTACTAATTGTTGTTCTTGGTCTAGCTCACGCACTCAATTCTCCTCAGCGACCTCCACGCTTTGATAACAGTAACGTCCTCAAGTGACGGAAATCATCGCCATAAACAGCATCGGAAAATAAAACCAATGTTCGCTGACGTTTTGTTTCCATAGGATGCAAAGAAAGAATAATTAAATGTGTTGAAACATAAGTATCATTGGATAAACGTCCTTTGTAGGTGTGGCCTCGGCGATCCATCATTTGCCAATGCTCTTCATCTTCTTGCCATAATTTTACAATAGAATGGGCAGATAATTTAAAAGCATAGCGGTAAAGACTATAGGTTAAGCCACCGACACACCCTATGGTTACGAGGACGATTATTAGGCCATGCAAAGACGCTGCTGAAACAGCCAACAGGGCTACCCCAAAAACCAGTAACAGGAGCAGTGCATAATAACGCGATGGTTTAATGTCTAGTTGGTTGCTTTGCATGCTGGCGTATTCTATTCACAATGGTTTTTATCCCCTCATCTTCCGGTTCTATGGCTCCCATCAGCCAATTATAGATATCCGGATCCGGGTACTCTAGCAGACGGCAAAACTCACGTTGTTCTGCCTCATCTAACTGAGTATAGACTTTTTCAAAAAAAGGTAATAAAAACAAGTCTAATTCCAACATTCCTCGACGGCAATGCCAGTGAATTCGTTCTAGGGCCTTATGGTCACTCATAGCTGCAATGTCCTGAATTTATTAATAATAGGGCTTTAGCAAAGCTATCCTATTGAAAGTTCGTGGAGAAACCCAGCCAAACCCTGGTTTAGCATGCGCTTTGGCGCTATGATAGCGCAATTCCATGGGGCAAGTCATAGGATATTACAATATGAAAGACAGTTGGCGAGATTTTTTGGCGAAGCAAAGCAGCAAAGGCGGTTGTTTTGAACAGGGTGTCTGCACAAATTACGGCGATTTAATTTCTGAAGCCTTATTTACGGGCGCAAGCGTGACGGACTTAAGTCATTTTGGCTTATTGAAAGTAGAAGGCCCTGGCAGTAAGGATTTTCTGCAGGGTCAACTAAGCTGCCAGATGGAAGAAATTAGTGAAAAGCAATCCCGCCTTGCCGTGCAATGCACACCAAAAGGGCGCGTCCTATCTTGCATGCGTGTTATAGCCTTAGAGAATGGCTATGGGCTTTTCATGCCAAGAGAATTAATTAATCCTACCTTAGACGCTTTACAAAAATACGCAGCATTTTATAAATGTGACTTAAAGGATAGCTCCAATGATTGTATTTTTTTGGGGCTAAGAGGCGATGAATTTACAGACTTCCCACAAGAAACAAATACTCAAGCCATGCAACAAAAACAAATCATAATACGACTGCATGGTGAATCACCACGATACTTGATCCTAACGGATATGCAAACTGCCAAAGAGTATTTTTCAATCTTAGTGCCTTTAGGCAGTAATGCTTGGGCTTTGCAGGAAATTCGTACCGGCGTGCCTTGGGTTACTTTACAAACCCGTGAAAAGTTCACCCCGCACGACATTAATTACCCTGAGTTGGGCGGTGTTAATTTTAATAAAGGGTGCTATACAGGCCAAGAAATCATTGCACGCATGGAATATTTAGGCAAGCTGAAACAACATGCTAGGCATCTTACGGTAAAAGCAACTTACCTACCTATCATTGGTACTAGCTTACATACCTATAATGACGATAAAAAAGCGGGTGTCGTCATCAACAGTGCTCTGAGTGATTATGACACCTATGAAGCTCTTGTAACCATGTCTGACAAGTACCTTGAAACAGACCTTGTCATGGGGCCAGATAGATTTCCCGTTTTATGTGTTATTTCATAATGCTTGTTAGCCTATTTGATAAGTACTTAGATGTGCCTCTTGTACTCTCTCAGCCTTAATAGAACTCAGTATTGAACAACTGATTTGCACTAAAAATCAACAGATTGATGATTGGTAATCTATATTTTTACCATTTATAGACTTGGTTGCCTATAATTATACAGAAAATATAAAGAGGCGCTATTATGAAAATGTGCAAACTGGTAGTCATGTTACTGCTTTTGATCATGATATCATCCACTGCCTCAGCAGGCGGCAAAACCATCGTCTATGGATATGATTCAGCTGGGTTTCAGGTGTATATGAAAATTAGCGGTTATGAATCCTATGTCATGCTAGAACCTCAAATCCTGTATCGTAATGCCGTATCGGAACCATACCCTTGGACTGTAGATTATCAAATGCCTTATCAGCCTTTCATGCTAAAGGTAAAAACATTGTTAAATTTGCCCGCAGGTTGTAAAAAAAGTGAGTCATGCGCAGGGGCCCCGGGCATTCCAAAGCAACAATGCGAACATTTAGTCTTATGTGATAAGACCTTCCAGACTATCTCGCATGAAGTAGGCCCCGTGGAACTTGATAACAATCACGACCTCTGCATTTGGATGCATGACGGCGGTAAAATAAAATACGAAGTAATTAAATCCTCGAAGGATTGCTTGGAGACTATTAAGAGCTGGCAAAAAGATTATTATCACTTCTCCATGGAAGGCTATGCACAAAGCAAACAGAATTTCTATGCATGCGCCACATCGAGCGCAGGCGCGTCAGTATGCACTCCGTGGCATTTGACAAAAGATAAAACAAATTATATCAAAAGCAAGACTAACCTCTTTAAAAGTGGCGAAGATTTCCAATTAACGGTACAGTCTTTTGAATCAGATACCGCTAAAAAGATAATTTATGAAGAAATGATTCCCATGCCAACAACTGATTCCAAAATTTGCTTTTGGGTACTAGAGAACGGTAGTGTGAGCATCAATCAGGCGAGTCCAAATATCAATTGTGCTGATATAGCACCGGAAGGGAAACAATGATAAAGAGATACTTTGCATTAATCATTTTTCTATTTATTACACCCTGTTTATACGCCAAATCCATATGTGTTTTACCTCTACCTTCACAGGTTTGTTTTACTAATACCACAGGGAAACCCATTTATATTAAGCTTGACTCAGGTCAGATGATTAAGCGTTACCCAGGTTGTGCACAAGCACAATCTGCTGTTACCTCCTCAAAGCAACCCATCTGTCTTGGTAGTAAGGCAGGGGAATTGCACTGGGAAAAGCAAGAAGACGATTCACTGGCTGTTGAAGTCTATGAGAAAGTAACCGGCAAGCAAGACAAACAAATTTGTTACCAGAAATTTAGCCCCATTACCAATGTAAATTTAAAAGTCGGCTTTAAGGATTCGGCGAATATGAGTTCGGACAATATTCTCTGTGATTTCAAACAGAATAGTAACCCACCTCCCGTTGAGAAACTTCAAAGCCAATCAACGATATACCTGGAGAATTATAATTATAAACCTGGCCGCATTAACACCTGTATTCACTATAAATCCCCAGAGGGGCATATGAAAAAAGTTTGTATTGAGTCGGAAAATAATACGGGCACATATAACCCACGCTTTAACGAAGTAAGGAGTAAAACAATTCGCTTAGCCCCTGGCACTCCCATTAACTTAGAAGCACAAGCCGTAACCTATAAAGAAGGCTGCAATAGTTTCAAAAAGAACTGCGACGAAAACACCTATAGCAGACAGTCATCTTGGCTAATGCCTGATGTTAATGTTAAATTTTGCGTTGCATTAGCAAAAGACACAGGTATTTATGTGTTATTATTTAATCAAAAAGAAGATTGCACCCAATACTTCCAATAGATGCCCTACTAATGCTCGTATTCAATCGCCATTTTATCCAATAACCCTGCGGGGTATCAGAGGTCATAGCTACGTGAATTAATCCTTAGCTCGCATATAAGGGAACAATATCACGTCGCGAATACTAGCTGAGTCCGTCAACAACATAGCTAAGCGATCGATACCAATGCCCTCGCCCGCCGTGGGCGGCATACCATACTCCAGCGCCGTGACGTAATCTGTGTCGTAAGCCATAGCTTCATCATCCCCAGCCGCTTTATCTTGCACTTGTTTTTGGAAACGTTCTGCTTGATCTTCTGGATCGTTTAATTCAGAAAAGCCATTCGCAATTTCACGTCCAGCAATCATTAATTCAAACCTGTCCGTAATAAAGGGATCGTTATTATTTCGACGCGCTAAAGGCGATACTTCCGCTGGATATTGAGTAATAAAGGTAGGCTGAATGAGCTTATTTTCCACGGTTTTTTCAAATATTTCGATTTGAAGTTTGCCTAAACCATAGTAATCTTGCAGATGAATATCCAAGCGTTGGCAAATAGCTTTGGCTTTATCATAATCGTCTAAGTCTGCTTCGCTGATATCTTTATTATAATGCAGAATGGATTCTTTTACGGACATTTTAGTAAAGGGTTGTGAAAAATCATACTCTACCCCTTGATAAGTAAAACAAGTAGAACCTAAGACATTTAACGTCAAGGTCTTAAACATATCTTCCGTCAAATCCATGAGATCAGAATAATCTGCATAGGCTTGATAAAATTCAATCATAGTAAATTCTGGATTATGCTGTGCCGATAAGCCTTCATTACGGAAGTTACGATTAATTTCGTAGACACGCTCTACGCCGCCCACAACAAGACGTTTCAAATTCAATTCAGGAGCAACACGCAAAAACAATTGCATATCTAACGCATTATGATGCGTCACGAAAGGTTTTGCCGCAGCACCGCCAGGAATCAATTGCATCATGGGGGTTTCTACTTCACAGAAATCCCGTGCATTGAGGTAATTACGCATTTCATTAATCAATTTTGTCCGCGTCTGAAAAACTTTACGGCTTTCTTCATTGACAATCAAATCCAAATAACGTTGACGATATCGTGTTTCTTGATCCGTCAAGCCGTGGAATTTCTCTGGCAAGGGTCTCAAGGACTTGGTTAACAATCGAATATCACGAGCATGAATAGATAATTCACCGGTTTTAGTTTTAAATACTTCGCCCGATACGCCAATGATGTCACCCAAATCCCAAGTTTTAAAAGCATCATAAGTGCCTTCTGGCAAATCATTACTACGGATATAGGCTTGAATTCGGCCTGTCATGTCTTGCAGTGTGGCAAAGCTGGCTTTCCCCATCAAACGTCTTAAAACAACACGCCCAGCCACTGTAACAGTTTTACTCAAGCCCTGCAGAGCTTCATTATCTTTGTCCCCATAGGCATCATGAAGATTCTGTGCCAAAGCATCACGACGAAAATCATTAGGATAGGCTTTACCCCCTTCACGCCATGCAGTCAACTTCTCACGTCGTTGCGCGATCAATGTATTCTCGTCTAAAACTGTTTCTTCACTCATAATTGTTACCTAACATTAATATCTATAAATTTAAAATCAAGTTCTGCCTTGAGAGTTTTTTGTGGCTCAGTTTTTTCAAAC
>JAJFKN010000054.1 GCA_021773195.1 Gammaproteobacteria bacterium
GACCCATGCCTTTTCTTCACCGGCTTTTGATCATGCATTGCAACCCAATTAGGGGCGTTTTTTTGCATCCATTGTCTTGCTTTTTTGTCACCGCGCAAATAGCGTTCCGTGATATTTAAATTTGACCATTCATCTCTGCGCTCTTGGGCTTGAGCTTCTCGCTGCGTTCTCTCTTCTACTGCCTGCCGGACTCGTTTAGCCTCTCTGGCTTCCTCAGATTTTTTTCTTGCTTGTTCCTTGTCTTGCTTTCGACGCTGCGATTTTTTGGCTTGCCCTGCCTGTGTATATTGCACCACAGGCTCAGATCTCCTAGCTTGTTGTGCTTGCCTTCGTTGCTCCTGAATCTCACATTCTCTCTTTATTTCGGCGCCCAGCCTCGCGTAATCAGCCAGGGGGCATGCCATAAAGTTATTAATTATAAAATGATTATTTTCTCGAGCACATTCAAACTTACTTCTTTTTACACAGCGATTAAATATATCGGCATTCTCACTAGAGACTATCATCGTCAGAGTTTCACCATGAGCCTGCATCTTCTTTACAACGTCAGCAGGCAACCTATTGCATAGAGCGTCATAGAAACTTTTTTTCGCTTCCCCTAGCGCCCGACAGATATTTATTTTTTGTTGCTGATACCCTTTGCCTTCCTCTTGCATCACCATAACTTTGTCGGAGTTAATTATATCAGGTCCAGGATTTTCAAGAGCCCGTATAACGTCATTAACCCAGGATATACACTGTAAAGCATAATGTGCTTTTTCATCGCTACTCATAAGACAGAATAGAGCATACAAACACTCCGTTGCACCATAGGGAATCAACAACCCCTTATCTTTATATAAACGAAATTTACTGGAAATGACCTGAGCCAAACGAAACAAACAATCCTCTTTATCATGCAAGCGTAGTAATTCCTCATCTCTTTCTAGAACAAACTTTAATTGCCAACAGAGTTGGGCAATACCAACAACATGGAGCGTGTTAACATTTGTTCCCTTTAAAACTACAGCAAGTTTATCTAAACACTTTTTTGCTTCATCAGACTGACTTGTCGCCAAGAAAAAATCCAGCATAGAAATCCTAAGCCCCAGCTCTTCCCCCGTACCGCTCGAAGGCATTACGCCACAAGTATTCATGCGAGTAGAAAACTCTAATCCATATTGGTAAAGGACTCCGGCTTTGTCCAAGTCTAAATAGGACACTTCCACCAGTTGCGTTAACGTCAGATTGCAGCCCAAAACACATTCGCGCAGAACATTATGGGCAATCGGGCCTTTTAAAGCCTTGTTGTGTTTTTTCAGCGCTTGCATAGCTTTAATGAATTCACGAAACCCTGCCATGGCTTTGTCTTCATAGCTTGAGGCCTCACCATCATCTATTAATACATCCAAATAAAATCGGAACTGGCCAAGATAACTCATAGTTTTGTATAAATGATGCAATGCTTTCTCAAGTTTTCTTGACTGTTGTTCGGGATTGCAATGGCAAGGAAGTTTCCCATCTCCATTTTCTATTTCCGTGTCAACACCCATCAAAAGCAACCCAATAATGACCTTTAAATTTCCTGTTTTGAATGCTAAATGTAACGCTGTATTTCCGTCTCTATTTTTATGATTTAAATCCAAACTCATATCACCACTGAATAGCGTAAAGAGTTCATCTTGTTGTTTTAATACTAAGTGCATCAGAGCTGTATTTCCCTCTGGGTCCACAAATCGTGTATCAGCACCTTGTTCAAGATAAGTTTTTATGTGCTCACGATGATTATTATAGGGGACCGTTGAGGCTTCACTGCCTGCATCCTCTTCTCCCTCATCAACAATAGTTGTATTACTAGCTTGCGTGACGTCTTCCCCTATTTGAATGCAGTATGCTAGTAATTGCTGACCTAATGCTTGTACTAGGCGTTCTGCAGCTTCTTCCTCAGCTTCTTCACTATCTGAAAATACCTCACCGCTAAATTTGCTATCTTCATCTTCTGCGTTTTCTTCATCAGTGCCAACTAAGTATTTTTTATAGAGGCCAGGAAATTTCTCACGCATGGCTTCATCGTCATCATTCATATAGGACGTAAGAAAATCATCGTAACTACAGTTATTTACTGCCAAGGATTTAGGCGGTTCAGGCTGTGCGGATGGAACAGATGACATTTCTGACTCTATTCTTTTTGTATGTGAAACTTCTACTAAAGGTTGGCATTTTTTGCGATAGGACATAGAAAACTCTCTTTGTTATTATCATATTCAATGGGTAATATTGTAACAACTTTTTTATGGAATGCCTATGCTTAAACCCGGCGCTGCCCAGCCCTAGAACTTCAGAGGGTTAGTGTAATCTAATCTTGGGTTTCTGCATACTCTCGTCATCTCTGGGCGATTCCTGGTAAAAAGAGATTCCCTGGATGCCCTCCAAAAAGCAACTCATGTCAGGCCTCGTTGCAGGGGCAGGAAGCCAAGCCGATGAACCCTCAGATGCCAAAGGAAATAACGCCGCTCTAGGTGCAGAAGCTGAAGGCGGCGAATAGGGTGCCATACAAGCAGGTTCTTCACGTCGAGGCTGTCCTCCCCCTGCTGAATATTCAGGATTCACAGATGGCTCTTTAACTCGCCTATCTGTTTCAGCGGCAGGCGCTTCGTGCTGTGGCCCTGATGAGGTGCATGAGCGTCCCGCATTTTGAGCGGCAGGTTGTCTTTTCTTCTTACGTCGTTGCGTTCTTGGTTTCACTGGTTGGGTTCTTGAATCGACCGGCGGTAAAGCGCTGTCTTTGGCTGCGAGCGGTGAGGTTGGTGTGGTAACTACCGTACAAGACATTTGCGCATCTTCCCCGAGTCTTTTGCCCTCCTTTTTCTTCACTGGCTTAGCAATTACTTTGCGCTGTTGGATAGACGCTGTTGTCACATCCTGTGGTTCTTGATCAGCCTCCACTGGTACAGGTTCTTCCATTAGCCTTCTTATCTCAGCTTGTAGCCGTTGATGAGGGGTTAATAAGTCAGGAGATTGTGTTTCCGGACCAAAATCATCGGAAGACCCATGCCTTTTCTTCACCGGCTTTTGATCATGCATTGCAACCCAATTAGGGGCGTTTTTTTGCATCCATTGTCTTGCTTTTTTGTCACCGCGCAAATAGCGTTCCGTGATATTTAAGCTTTCAGGTGCCACTTCGGCCACTTCTTCTGTAGGCTTAAGTTGAGTACTTCCTGCCTTCGACTTAACTGCTATTTCTGATACCCTCATTTCTTTTGTCGCTTTCTTCATCCTTAGCTGCCGACGTTTTGCTTCTTTGTCTTTAGTGGCCGGCTCGAGTTTTTGCGGCGTTTCCTTTTTCACTGCCACTCGTCGTTTTCTTTCGGCAGCGTCCTTATTTCTTATCATCTTGTCTATACTGGTTAACGCACGCTCATAATCTTGTGCCGAGAAATCATAACAATTCATAATCTGAATACGATACCGACCATCTGATAGTATTTCATTCTTACCTAGAATGCATTTGAGTTTCTTTAACTCTTGTGTAAAGAAGGGCTCATGATCAGGTGATACAGTTAAAAAAATGCCTATTCTGTTCGCAAGATTATCAACTTCACATAATCCTTTGGATGACCGTCGCAATTCTTCAAGAAGATAGAAAATAGAGTAGCTCAGACAAAGGCAATAGTCCTGATGAGTTATTCCAGATATATTATACTTATCTTCTATCTGGGCAATCAAATTTGGAGAATTCATCCTCTCCGCCTTGTAACGAGTCATTACCGTATTCGCCCATACTATGCATCTTAGGCCATAAAAATCATAAGACTCATCACTTTTTAGCATCTTTGCTACATAATAAAAGCTTGTGTAAATCCCATAAGGAATAATACCATTTATTTTAGGGTAGCTCTCATAAGCCGCCATGATATTCCGGGCTAACACGAATAAATCTTTTGGGGAAAGCAATCCTTGGTCATGAGCATTTTTTAGTATTATAAACAACTCAAGACAATCCGATGCAAAGGCCCCCATTTGCTTACTCGGAGAATCAACTTTACTTCTACAAAACTTATGGACTTCAAATAGCTCCTTACTTATATCCTTTAATCTCTGGGCCAACCCCACACCATTCCCCAAGACACATTGCAGGTCCAAATAAGCTGTATTCAGGTTAAATCTAATTATAACTGAAGACAACTTACAAGCTGAGTTATGCTGATCTATCCTATCGGCAAAGACCATGCCTTCATGCAATATTTTCTCTGCACTTTTAAAGTCATTAAGCCCCAAATTTCTCATAGCACCTATAATCGAAGCACAAGACCAGGCCGCTTGCTGAAAATAGGTATTTCCCTCAAGAGCTTTCAATAATTTTAGCCAACTCTTGAATTTTTTAGTACTGATGTCAGGCATTTTCTTAAGGCAGCGAGCTATCATACCATTGTCTTGATGATCATAATCTGGAAAATGCTTTCGCTTATCTAGGTAGAGATTAATCTCCCCCAACACACTCATTCGTTTATACAAGACAGCATAAGCTCTGCTTTCTCTTGCACTGAGACCCGAAAAACAGTCCCCGGGTTTTTGACCGCGACCATTCTCAAGATTCATATTCGCCCCTATTAATAATAGGCAAGACACGGGCCCATGAGTCTTCATGGCGCATGCTAGATGCAAAGCACTATTGCCGTGTAAATCTTTTTGATTGATATCAAACTCACTATCATGGCGAAAACATTCTATTGGTTGCACATAATTTCTCATGACAAGAAACATCAGTGCCGTATAACCTCCATCGTCAGTGATACTAGTATCTGCACCCTCTTTCAAGAAGCGCCTTATCTCTTCCGATATAAGCCGAACACCAACAGCATTGCTTTCCGTTGCTATAAATGGCAACTCTTTACAATAGGCTAATAATTGCTGTCCTAATTCCTGGGGGGATTTTGTTGTCTCGCTTTCTTCAGCGGAAGCATCTGTTTCTTCATCACTGTCTATGCCACCCACAGCTCGCTTTCCTGGTGTCATACCCGTAGAGTCAGATCCTGACGTACTAGCAGCCCGTTGCTCTTCTTCTAATGACAAATCTTCGGGGTTACTAGTGGTTGATGATGCTTGATCAATGCGTCGCATGGTGAAACTCACTTTATTATTATCAATAACTATTAACGAGTATTATAACAATTTTTTTATGAAATGCCCATTTAACTAATAACGGCAACCATTGAATACAGTTTCAATAAGTTAATGCAATCCCTGGAGGTAACTGGCCACGGCTTGCATCTGTTGCTCATCCATTTTTTTGGCGATGTCATTCATGATGTGATTGCCCCCCGTGGTGCGAGAGCCATCTTTATAAGCCTTTAATTGACTCACGGTATACATGGCATATTGACCACCTAGAGCGGGGAATTTAGCGGAGTTAATGCCGCGGCCTTGGGGACCATGGCAAGCGATACAGGCTGGGATGCCTTGCTTCTTATCGCCTGCGCGATAAAGTTGTTCGCCCTGTTTAACTAAACTGGCCTTAGCCTGCCCTATCTTGGGTTTTTGCTCAGCAAAGTAAGCCGCGATATCTTGGATATCCTGCTCGGATAAATCTTGCATGATGCCATACATAACGTCATTATCGCGTTGGCCCTTAGGGCCTTTTTTGAATTCATTCAATTGATAAATAAGATAACTTTCATTCTGTCCGGCAATATTAGGCCAAGCTTCTAGGGGGCTATTGCCATCCAATCCATGGCAGGCACGGCAAGTGGCTGCTTTTTCGTGACCCACCTTAGGATTCCCCACAGCCATGGCTAGGCAGGGAAGAAGAAGGACAATTAAGACCAATAGCCTTTTCATAGATATTTCTTTCAACATGACTCTAATGATAGACTACCCATACTATGACGAAACGACATTACAATCATGCGATATTTCTTACAAGTGCCGCAAAACTATCCCAATTACCTCCCGATGAGGGCATGGAAGTAGCTTTTGCTGGCCGCTCTAATGTGGGAAAATCCAGTTTAATCAATGCCTTAACCGATAATAAGAAGTTGGCGAAAACCAGCAAAACCCCCGGCCGCACCCAACTTATCAATCTATTTACTTTGGATGACACACGTCGTTTAGTGGATTTGCCCGGCTATGGCTATGCCAAAGTCTCTAAAGCCATGAAAGACCAATGGAACGCCAACTTAAGCGCCTACCTGGAAGAGCGCAATTGCTTGCAAGGCTTAGTGCTGATCATGGACATCCGTCACCCCCTCAAAGAGTTCGATCAATGGATGTTGGAATGGTGTCATAATTCTCAACTACCCACACACATCGTATTGAATAAATCCGATAAATTGAAACGCGGTGCCGCGAAAACCGCTTTGCTGCAAGTGAAGCAAGCTCTAAAGAACTTCGATCAAGTGAGTCTGCAATTGTTTTCTTGTCACACTAAAGATGGGTTTGATCAGTTGCAACAACGATTGGACCAATGGTTTTTTGAAGCGGAATAGCCTTAACGGATGTTAGTAAAATTTCTCGTTCTTTATCATTCTGAGATAATACCACTCTAGGGAAACCACCCCACTGCAGATACTGAATTAACTCATGCTCTATTTCAGCTGGCGCCTGTGCAGGGAAGGAATCTTTTGGCAGTGGGATTTTTTATTTCCAAGACTTCTCTAAAACTTAAAGGACAAATCCGAAAGGTTAAATTACGTCCCGTTAATACCGCTGCCAACTCCTGTGACATTAAAGCTGAGGAAGAACCCGTAATAAATATTTTTACATTTTCCGTGTCATTACGCGCTCGAACCCAGCGCTCCCACTGGGGCACATTTTGAATTTCATCAAGAAAAATATAAGCTTTACCCTTTGGATGGATACGTGCGCGATATAGATCGTAGATTTTATCCAAGAGCTCTAATTTTAAGTAAGGGGATAATTCTAGCTCTTCAAAATTTATATGTAAAATAGGAGCAGGAGTAACGCCATCGGCAAGCAACTGTCCCATTAATTGATAAAGCACCGTGGATTTTCCCGCCTGCCTTGGACCAATAAGGGCTAGAATCTCTTCCACAGAAGCATACTGATAGATTTCTTCAGTAATAGCTCTTGTATAACTATCGGGTAATTCCTAGGAACCCCATAAGTTCCATCGAAACAAAGCGTTATATAAATCCATAATAATTTCTCAGGTTATATCAAGAGAAAACGGTAATTTTCTACGGATATGACCCTCTTAATGGCTTTAAATTTTAACCGCCATCATCATGGACAATACCGTGATCACGATAATAGAGAAGAGAAATACGCGACGCGCCCAGAGGCTATTATTTTTAGCGCGGAAGCCTTTGATGATTAAGCCGACCCAAGTCAAACTCAGAGCCAAAGCTACAATGAAATACACCATTCCTGTGTAATGCAATAGACTGGGTAAAATGGCAGCAAGGGCAAAGGCACAAGCGTAAACCAACATACTCCATTTAGTATAAGTAATATTGTGGTTCACTACAGGCAAAACGGGAATGCAAGCGTTTTTGTAGTCATTTAATCGATAAATAGTAATGGCATAAAAATGTGGAACTTGCCATAAAAAAAGAATCAAAAATAATAGAAGGGCACCCAGATCAAAACGATCCGTCACAGCGGCATAACCCACCACAGGAGGAATCGCGCCAGCTACCCCCCCCACTAGCGTGCCATAGATGGATTTACGCTTTAAATACAAACTGTATACGGGCACATAAAAAATCAAACCCACCAAGGCAACCATAACAGTTAAAACATTGGTAAACAGATACAGCGTGACAAAACCCAAAGTACCTAGCACAGCACCATAGATCATAGCCATGATCACTGGCATACGATCCTGAGCCAACACTCTATCTTGCGTACGCTTCATTAAACGATCAATGTCGCGGTCAATGTAATTATTGAAAATACAACCAGCAGCAATCACTAGCGCCATACCTACAATGGCAGCCAACAAAAGCAAGAAATTCATGGAACCCTGGGAGCCCATGAAAAAGCCGCCCATGAGCGTCACCGTATTACCAAAGATGATTCCGGGTTTGGTAATGGAAATGAATTCCGCACGCAGGGAGGGTCGTTTATTTAAAAGTTTGTTGTGTATCATTAACGTACCCGGAGTTTTCTAAGATGTATCATCCATTTTCTATGGCACAGGGAATCAAACTCATAGCCTAGCAGAATGAATGGTACAGCCTAGTGCATCATATTGTAGTTTAAGTTGTACATAATCCACAGTGAGCCACCTATAAGCACAGTCATAACAAGCATGGTAAAGAGGAAAGAAATCATATTCCAACCACCTTCATCTTTACCCAAAAGAGACCACAAAAAGCATTTCGCTTGTACGAACGCCTGAGCAAAAGCTAAAACCGCGACCACCACATAGAGGGCTTGAGTTCCTAGCATGTGCTTTTCCACTAAGGTGAAGACTAAAAGGGTCAAAATAACTGAAAGGACAAAACCCACTGTATTTAATTTATTGCCGCCTTCGACAACTTCTTGTTGATAAGCCATATCAGATAGCCCCCATGAGATAAACAATGGCAAAGATAAATAACCAAATGATGCTTAAAAAATTCCAGAAAATACCCAAGCAAGTAAAACGAATTTTCATAGTCTCGGAAACGCCTTGTTTGGGAAGCTGTAACATTAAAATCACAATCCACAACAAACCTGCGATAACATGAGCACCTTGCAAACCAATTAATGTAAAGTAAGACGATAAGAACGCACTGTCATGCCAACTATGTCCGCTATTTAATAGGTAGGCGCACTGGTGCAACCCCATCCATAAAAAGATACCGCCCAATAAAAAAGTCGTAGTCATCCATAACATCACATTACTGATGGCCTGCCTTTTTAATGCAGCATGAGCCTTACCATAGGCAAAAACACTGGTCAAAAATACCAGAGTTTGCACTAAAACAAAGGGCAGGGTTGCTACGCCTTTAATACCGATTCCACCATAGGTATTATTATGAAGAACGGCATAGGTCGCAAAAAGGGTCGCAAACACAATGAAATCACTGAGAATGTAAACCCAAAATCCAAAAATCACTTTTGAAGCCACATCATGGTGTTCGTGTTCGTGATCTAGTGCATCTGTACTCATATCTATTATCCTACTAATTATATGGCGGGCGCTTCTTCAACCCGTTCTGGAATAACCATGGCGCCTGGCATTTCACCTACCAGAGCTCGAGTCATGGAGTGCTCAGCTTCAATACGTGCTACTTCTTCCGCTTTCACATAGTAATCCGTATTGAAATCAAAGGTCCGGGCTAATACACAAAGGATTAAACCGGCGGCCCCAAAGGCAGCGGGCAATGCCATATCCCAAACCATAGCAAAACCAAATACCAGACCAAACATCGCAGCAATGAAGCCGATGCTAGTATTTCTTGGCATATGAATATCCGTATACTTGGGTTTTTCTGCCACGGTACCTTCGCGTTTATTTCTTAACTTGTCATACCAATGGGAATCGATACGATCCACTGTGGGTTCAATGGCAAAGTTATAAAAAGGCGGAGGCGATGGAATAGACCATTCCAAAGTACGGCCACCCCATGGATCACCGGTAATATCACGGTAAGCCTCACGATGCTTGATACTCCAGATGAGCTGGATCACTTGGAAAAGAATCCCACAGAATATAATAAGAGCACCCACTGCAGCCGTCACCAAGAAAGGATGGAAGCCAGAGGCTGTTGTATAGTGATCCAAACGCCTTGTCATGCCCATAAAGCCTAAAGCATACAAAGGCATAAAGGCTACATAAAATCCGGTGACCCAACACCAAAAAGCACACTTGCCAAGTGTCTCATTTAATTTAAAACCGAATATTTTGGGGAACCAATAGTTGTAACCAGCAAATAAGCCAAAAACAACGCCGCCAATAATGGTGTTGTGGAAATGGGCCACCAGAAAAACACTGTTATGCATCTGGAAATCGACGGCAGGCACAGCCATTAATACACCCGTCATACCACCAATAGTAAATGTAATCAAAAAAGCAACGGTCCACATCATGGGCGTTGTGAAAGTAATCCGTCCACGATACATAGTGGCTAACCAGTTAAAGATTTTTACCCCTGTGGGAACTGAAATAATCATTGTGGCAATACCAAAGAAGGCATTTACATTTGCCCCTGCTCCCATGGTGAAGAAGTGATGTAACCATACAGTAAAGGATAGGAAGGCAATACCCACCGTTGCCCATACCATGGCCGTATAGCCAAATAGCGACTTCTTAGAATAGGTAGATACTACTTCGGAGAAAATACCGAAGGCAGGTAATACCAAAATATATACTTCAGGATGTCCCCAACACCAAATCAAATTGATGTACATCATAGCGTTCCCGCCGTGACCAGCCGTGAAGAAATGCATCCCCATAAAACGATCTAAAAAGAGCATGCCGAGAGTAGCATTTAATATGGGGAATGAAACCACTACTAAAATCATGGCGCATAAAACAGACCAGGTAAATAAAGGCATTTTCATCAGAGTCATGCCTTTGCAACGCATTTTGATAATGGTTACAAAAATATTAAGACCACCGATAAGCGTACCCACACCCGATAGGGTTAAGGCCCAAAGATAATAATCAACCCCAACACCTGGACTGTAGTGTAATTCCGACAATGGCGGGTAAGCCAACCAACCTGTGGCCGCAAAATCACCGATGACCAGCGATACATTCACCAGCACAGCGCCAGCTACCGTTAGCCAAAAACTCAAGGAATTTAAATAAGGGAAAGCAACATCGCGGGCGCCGATTTGTTCGGGGATAAGAATATTGGCAAGCCCAAAAACGAAAGCCATGGCCATAAAGAAAATCATAATGACGCCATGGGCTGTAAAAATCTGATCGAAATGGCTCGGCGGTAAATAGCCAGCGTGCTGCCCCACGGCCATAGCCTGCTGGGATCGCATCATCAGAGCATCACTGAAACCCCGCAAAAACATGACGCCGGCCAAAACAAGATACATGATGCCAATTTTTTTATGATCCACAGAAGTCAGCCAATCTTTCCAAAGAACAGCCCACTTTTTGTAGTAGGTAATGGCGGCAACAACGGCCAATGCACATAACCCCATAAACGCACCCGCGCCCATAATGATGGGATTTTTATAGGGGATGGCGTCGAGGGTTAGATTACCCATAATTAAATGTTGAAGCATATTTATTTCCTTTATACCTTGTATTCTAATGCGACTGTAACAGCCGCACTTATTCTACTTAGCCCTGAGCGTTTGCATGATCGCCAGCAGTAGGCTTCATAAATTTCATCATTACTTTGCCGTACAAATTATCCGTGACTGAAGAATAATATTGCACTTTCTCAACTTTTGAAGGCTTAGCTAATTCATTATATACGGTCCAATTCAATGGATTATTGGATTGTTGAACCGTCTTCACCCATTTATCGAAATCTTCTTTGGAGGTGGCTCGAGCGATAAATTTCATATTAGTGAAACCTGCTCCGCTGAAACTTACGGAACGCCCTTTGTAATCACCAGGCTGATCAGTGATGAGATGCAGTTTCGTTTGCATTCCCGCCATGGCATAAATCTGCCCACCCAAGGCTGGGATTTGGAAAGAATTCATGGGTGCATCGGCCGTAATTTTAAAAGCGACAGGTGTGTTCACAGGGAATTCGATAAAATTCACCGTAGCAATATGTTGTTCTGGATAGATGAACAACCAACGCCACTCTAAAGCCACAACTTCGATGGTTACAGGTTTGGTTTTTGAAACTAAGGGACGGTAGGGGTCCAATTTATGGGTGCTTACCCAAGTGATGATCCCTAAAATGAGAATAATCACCATGGGCACAGCCCACCAAACGGCTTCTAGCAAATTGCTGTGGGCCCATTCAGGTGTGTATTTAGCATCAACATTGGAGGCACGATATTTTCTTGCGATGACAAAAGTCAAAATAATGACCGGAATCACAATAGTAAACATCAATAGAAGGGCAGTAATGAGATAAAATTTCTCGTCAGCCGCTATCATTCCTTTTGGATTCAAAATAACCATATTACAGCCACTCAAGAGCAGCACAGAGACGGTGGAAAGACAGAGCAACGTTATTCGTTTTTTCACAGTATTATAATCTCCCTGGTAACATGGCAAAAAAGCCATCAATGCCCGCGGGTCAAGAGGACATGTCCTTAAAATTCGGGAGCATCTTACCATAGCTATTTATAATAACAAGTAGCTACCGCTTTCTTGATTATTCATGGACTAACCTTTAATATACGCCGATTATATTCAATCATTAGGGAGTAGATGATGGATGATGTATCGCACACGGGCGATAAGGGAAAAAGATTATTCGCTTGTTGTTTGCTCTACGGCGCCAGCCTTCTTGGAGCACTGGAATTATACAGCTCAGCCAATTTAACCGGAATCCACAGCTCATTGTCTGTTGTTGACTTTGGAGCCTATGGTTTTTTATTTGTTATCGCTTTGCTCATACATTTGGGCATGAATATGGCAAAAATCCTATACACGATTTTAGCTGCCGCATGGTACGGCCTTTTGATCTTTGTACTGCCATGGAAATTTGATCACGCATTAGATATCCCTGCAGTCACCACACAATTGATCATCAGTGCCCTCGGTTTGTATTTGTTGTATACCATCAGGCCAGCAAAAACCGGACAAGCCTAAACTGTACCGGCGCGACCTTTAGTAAAGCCAGCTGAACTCTCAGCCCCGTTTTCATGTGTGGAAACAACATCTCGCGTTGCGCTTACAGGTGCCGGCCTAAAAATTTGTGCCCGCCATTTCATTACACGGGTCCCTGTCCCATCAGTTGTGTAAGTTCCTCCCACCTCTTCTTTCTTGTCATCCAGAAATGTTCCTCGGTATTCAGCAGTACTAGAACTCTGTCTGTCAACGCGATGTATTTGGATATCATCACCATTGATCCTGATTCTTAAGGTAGCAAACACGCTAGCTGGTCCGCCTTCCCAGCCCCAAGCGGCGTTAAAATACCTTCCACCCTCATTTCCCAGAGTCCAGATACCCAGCCACTTACTATTTTCCACAGCTCGCCATTTATAGCCTAATAACTTCGCTTCTTCAGCAGAAACATAACTGACATGCAAAGGTAACCGAAACCCATCGGGGGTAAGTAACGCTACCATGGGCTCACCGATATCCTTAAAATTAGCAAACTCATGAGCTTGAGCAAGCAAACCTTCAAGTTGCTCTCTAAAAAAAGCTAACCACTCTCTAAGAACTAGGGGGTCCGGTGGATCCACGTACTCACCGGGAAAATTCAATACTTGTTCCACATCCCTGATATGGCCTGTGAGGATGACATATAGTTTATGGTATTGCCTCATCATAGCCAACTTTTCAGACAATTCTGTCAATTCAAGCGCCGCGGGGAAACCCTTCAAGGCATGATAACGAGCAAGCTCATAACGTAGCGGCCAAGGCGCCGTCAAAGCCTCCTTGTAAAAACTTGTCATAATTTTCTCTAATTTTTCAAAATTATCACCCAATGAAATCAGCCCAGGCGCTATATTGGTGCCACCCGTTTGGGAAATAGAAATATCAACGTATAATTCGTGCTTTGTTTTTTTAAGGATATCTTTGTAAGTGGTTTCAGCAGAAGCTATGCCTTTTATTTTTCCTTTCAACGCCACAGCAATTTCCCTTTGCATATGTTTATCTTCCGTCCGGATAGAAATAAGCGCAAATAATACGCCACCTTCAATCACACCACGCACGTATCTATCGCCGTATTTTCGCCGAAACAAGCTATCCGCATTGTCACCCGTGACAATTGCCTTACCTTCTTGTGCTAGCGTCCCATCGATCCTTTTTATGGTTTTTTCCAACATGCCTGTTATCACAATATAGGTTGACCGCTGGTTGATTTTTGACTGCATGGCATACTGGGCATCAGCAGAAGCTGAAAAAATTTTGTAGGATCCCTTTGCACCGAATTCCGCTTCTATATGTCTTTCAAATTCTTCAGCGCTGTGGATCACTTCAGCTTTGAAATCTACGTTTGTCGCCAGTGGCGCATCTTGCTCAAATTTCTCGCTGAATTCGGCAGCCTTACCAGCAACCTCACCCGTCAATAAATCAACGCCATAACCTAATTGATAGGGCGTCGCACCCTCACCATGTACGTTCACATAAGACATTTGAATCCCCTTTATACCTGTTAGAATTATTAGCCATTATTCTTTAATCAAAGCTAATCCGTTGATAGAGTAACACATTACCAAACGTGATTCGCTAGGCTGAGGTCTAGCGCGTTCTTTATCGAGCACCGTAGCGGAGTTTACACAGACGTAAATGAGCGACGGAGCACAGAGAAAGGACGCGATAGACCCAGCATAGTAGAATTGTGGAAAAAGAAGCCCCGGGCACTATGGGGGAGATACACCCGGGGTAAATTCGCGCCCAGTAAGAACTGGGCTTTCCCGCCCGAGAGGGGAAGGCGGGATAAGGCGTCAAGAATCAACGCCATTAGTGTTATGACCACATAGGCTCAATATAAGTTCAATTTATTTTCAATAGTTTCCTAGGGTTAGCCTTCCTTGCATGGTAACCTTTGGTAAAATGGGTTACACTTCATAGGGTTATGTATAAAAGGCCCTACCATGTTCGATGATGTTGCCGCTAAGACCCTAGAAACGGTCCTCAATAAATACATTCAGTTAGACCCCAATAGCAAAGCTGCTTTAGCACCTTTGGCGGGTAAATTGATCCGCATTGAATTGACCCAACCGCCTCTTGGCTTCTTTTTATTATTTCAGGAAGAACGCGTTCTGGTGAAGTCAGAAACTTTGCGTGAGCCTGACACTATTATTTCCGGTACGCCTTTTGCCTTATTCAGTTTAAGTGTTAATGAAAATAAAACGAAGATTCTATTTTCTGATGATATAACTTTTAGGGGTGATTTAGAGTTGGGGCAACAGGTACAAGATTTTTTGAAAAACATTCATATTGATTGGGAAGAGCATCTCTCGAATTGTGTGGGGGATACTGTGGCTCATGGCATTGGCAATGTGATTAGCGGTTTGCTTAATTGGGGCAAGGGTACCTGTGAAAGCTTTCAAGAAAACATGCGGGATTATATCCAAGAAGAAGTGCAATTAGTAGTAGGGCGTAATGAGCTGGATGATTTTTCTGAAGAAGTTGATAAATTAAGAGACCATCTAGAACGCATAACAGCACGCATACAAAAGCTAGAGGAGTCAAATAGCCCATGAGAGGTCCTTGGCAATTAATTCGTTTGATTCACATCGCTTTCGTCTTTGCGCGCCATGGCTTAGATCGCATTGTGCTCTCCATACAAATTCTCGCACCTTTACGTTTTTTAAGTTATTTAAATCCTTGGAACTGGTTCCGCGATAAAGATAAAAGCCGCGGTGAATGCATTCGCCATGCCTTGGAAGAATTAGGACCTATCTTTATCAAGCTCGGGCAAATGTTATCAACGCGACGGGATTTATTACCTAAAGATATCATTGACGAATTATCGCTCTTGCAAGACCAAGTGCCTTCTTTCCCTGGTGACATTGCTATGGAGATCATTGAAAAAGAATTGGGTTGCACCATTGAAGAAGCCTTTCAACACTTCTCTGTTGAAGCTTTAGCCTCTGCTTCGATAGCCCAAGTGCATAGCGCAACTTTGCATAATGGCAAAGAAGTGGTGGTAAAAGTCCTACGCCCAAAAATTAAAAAATACATTAAACGTGATGTTCGCTTAATGTATACTTTTGCCCGACTAGCACAACGCTTTTGGTCTCAGGGCCCACGCTTACGCCCTTTAGAAGTGGTGCGTGAGTTTGAACGCACTATTTTAGCAGAATTGGATCTCATGCGTGAAGCGGCTAATGCCTCGCAATTACGCCGGAATTTCAAGAATTCACCAGACCTCTATGTCCCGAAAGTTATTTGGGATTACACACAAAAAGGTGTGATGGTTATGGAACGCATTAGTGGCATTCCCATCTCCGATGTGGAAACCCTAAAAAAAGAAAACGTGGATTTGAAAGTATTGGCAGAAAAAGGCGTGAAGATCTTCTTTACCCAAGTTTTTCGCGATCGCTTCTTCCATGCTGATATGCATCCCGGCAATATATTTGTAGATGCTAAAAATCCGAAAAACCCCCGTTACATTGCCATTGATTTTGGCATCATGGGCACCTTAAATACCAACGACCAACGTTACCTTGCCGAAAATATTTTAGCTTTTTTAAATTATGACTATCATCGAGTAGCGAAACTGCATGTGGACTCGGGCTGGGTAGCAGAAGAAACTCACCTAGAAGAATTTGAAGCAACCATTCGCACCGTTTGCGAACCTATTGTGGACAAACCCCTAAAAGAAATTTCCGCCGCAAAAATCCTTTTACGGCTCTTTCAAACAGCTGAAGAATTTCACATGGAAATTCAACCGCAACTCTTGCTATTGCAAAAAACCTTGCTTAGCATTGAGGGCTTGGGCCGACAACTTCACCCAGATCTCGACATTTGGAATACGGCTAAACCTTACCTAGAAAAATGGATGCGCAAACAATACGCTCCCTTTAAAGCGCTTTCTCAACTAGCAGAACAAACCCCTTATTTAGCCGAAAAATTGCCGGAAATGCCTTTACTTATTTACCAAGCCTTAGAACAGATTAAGAATCAAAAAACCATTCACTGCGAGACGACATCCGCGTCCATAGACCAAAGTAAAATAAAGCGCAGCAAACGTAGAGGATTTTTTTCGGGGATAGGTTGCACCTTATTGCTCGGGGCTGGCGCTGTATACGCTCTGGCTACCCAAGGCATGCTCTCTCAGCCCTGGTATTTTACTGAATTACCATGGATTATTGGCATAATGGGCTTTATCAGCCTAATCTTTTCTATGAGAGCACGCTAAGAAAGGAGAATCCTATGGGAATCGGTGGCATCGGAATTGGCTCAGTCATCATCATCCTCGTGATCGTAATTTTACTATTCGGTACGAAACGTTTACGTCATCTGGGCGAAGATTTAGGTACAGCCGTTAAAGGCTTTCGTAAAGGCATGGGAGAAGAAGATTCCATGAACTCGAAAGAACACGACGACTTATCCGACACTAAGTAAACCATGTTTGATATTAGCATTTGGGAAATCCTTTTTTTATTCTTGGTCATCCTGGTAGTGGTGGGCCCAAAGCGATTGCCTGAAGTGGCAAGAACGCTGGGTCGCATAGTGGGCTGGCTAAGACACACTTGGGGTAGAGCCAAACAAAGCATGGATGAGCAAATGCGTTTGGATGAATTGAAAAAAAACCAAAGACGTGCGGCAAAGGCCGAACAATCCGGGGAACCAGTGGATGACCGCTAGCACACTCACTGGCCATTTATTAGAGTTGCGCAAACGCCTACTGCATTGCTGCATTTTTATTGGCTTATTATTTCTAATATTATTACCTTTTGCCAATGAACTGTATCAATGGTTAGCGCTACCCATGCTTAAGCATCTACCTCTTGGCAGCGTCATGATCGCCACAGGCATCGCTTCACCCCTTATGGCACCCATTAAATTGATTCTAGTCCTTGCAATTATCCTCACCATCCCCTTTACCTTACATCAAACCTGGTCTTTCATTGCGCCGGGATTGTATTTAGGAGAGAAACGCTCTATATGGCCCATTCTCTTAAGCAGCGTTTTATTATTTTATTTGGGTGTTGTATTTGCTTATTTTATTGTATTCCCGCTGATTTTTGCTTTCTTTGTGCATGTGGCACCGAGCCACATTCAATTAATGCCCGACATCAATGAGTATTTGAATTTTACATTAAAACTGTTTTTAGCTTTTGGAATTGCTTTTGAAGTACCCATCGCTATCTGCTTACTGGTACTGTCAGGCATGATGAGTTTAGACGAGTTGCAGAAAAAACGACCCTACGTCGTGGTGGGCGCTTTCATCCTTGGCATGCTGTTAACGCCACCGGATATCATTTCACAAATTCTTTTAGCGATTCCAATTTGTATCTTGTTCGAACTGGGGTTGATCTTCGTCAGATTGCTTAGAACGCATGCCACGACGTAAGAACCGAGCCCGGCGACGGTCATGCTTATCGGGGTCTTGCCCCCCCCCACCTTGGGAATAATGGCGATGCTCTGTACGTGCGTGGTTTTGTTGCACGCTTTCTTGAGTTTCACAATAAAGAGCGGCGGCATCGTCAGCACTGCGACGTTGCTTTGACAAACCCGTAACGACCATAGATTTTTGGTAAGAACCTAACTGCAGCGTAATCACAGCATCCAACTCTACGGATTGGCTAGGCCTTGCTCGACTGTGATTGTAGTGAACTTTACCACATTCGATAGCTTGTCGAGCTAAGGTACGAGTTTTATAAAAACGCGCAGCCCATAACCATTTATCCAAACGCACATCCAATTTGTCATCATTACGTGACGTATTGGTTTCAAATGGCACAAAACTGTCTTGGGATTCCATCTTTTATTAGCCCTAATGTTGCTGTTGGTGTAATCTAATCATTCGGCTTAAGAAAAACAAGGGAAGGAATGATTTTCCTTAGGAAATTAAGATTTTAACCATATATCCAGACCCATGAGGTTGTTAAAAAATGAGTAATCAAAAACCTTTCATTCTAGTGGATGGTTCGTCCTATTTATTTCGTGCATATCATGCACTACCTGCATTAACTAATTCCAAAGGCATACCCACCGGCGCCGTTTATGGTGTCATCAATATGCTGCGCAAACTTTTTAAAGATTATGATCCCACACATTGTGCCGTGGTTTTTGATCCTAAGGGCGATACCTTTCGGAATGAAATGTACAGTGAATACAAAGCCAACCGCGATGCTATGCCCGATGAATTACAAGTACAAATAAAACCCTTATTCGATATCATTAAAGCCATGGGCTTGCCCTTGGTGATTGTGGACAACGTGGAAGCTGATGACGTTATTGGTACGCTTGCCGTGCAAGCCAGTGCGCTGGGCATGAATACCGTTATCTCCACGGGCGATAAAGATATGGCACAATTGGTGAACGACCAAGTCATTCTCATCAATACAATGTCCAATACCACCATGGACCCTCAAGGGGTAGAAGAAAAATTTGGTATCCCACCCGAGCTTATTATTGATTACTTAACCTTAATCGGCGATACCGTGGATAACGTTCCCGGCGTGCCTAAAGTGGGGCCTAAAACGGCGGTTAAATGGCTCACTCAATACGGCAATTTAGATAATATTATTGAACATGCCGATGAATTCCCAGGCAAGGTGGGTGAAAATTTGCGCGCAGCTTTAAAAGATTTACCCTTATCTAAAGCTTTGGTCACAATTAAATTGGACGTGGCCATGGATAAAGGGCCCAACGATTTATCCCCTAGAAACCCTGACAATGAAAAATTAAAAGAACTCTACAAGGAAATGGAATTTAAAGCTTGGTTATCGGCCCTGTTAGACAATAATGCCACGGAAGATAAACCCACGAAGCGTTATCGCACTATCACAACAGAAAAAACATTTCAGATATGGATGGAGAAAGTTTCTAAGGCCGAATTAGTTGCCTTCGATGCAGAAACCACTAGCTTAGATTATATGGAAGCTCAATTGGTGGGGGTTTCCATGGCCATTGAAGGCGAGACGGCTGTTTATATTCCCG
This sequence comes from Gammaproteobacteria bacterium, assembly GCA_021773195.1. Lineage (GTDB taxonomy): Bacteria > Pseudomonadota > Gammaproteobacteria > JAKBBU01 > JAKBBU01 > JAJFKN01. Next base: position 19,646 of record JAJFKN010000054.1, read on the forward strand.
TAGCGCACGATTATGCCGGCGCACCAGAACAATTAAGCCGTGACTATGTTTTAAAAGCATTACAGCCTTTTTTGGAAGATGAAAAGCAATTGAAAGTGGGGCAGAATTTAAAGTACGATAAAAATGTCTTTGCCAATTATCATATCGAGTTAAAGGGTATCGCCTTTGATACCATGCTGGAATCCTATGTTTTAGATTCCACCGCCAGTCGCCATAATATGGATAGCATGGCATTAAAATATTTGGGTTATAAAACCATTACCTTTGAAGAAGTGGCCGGCAAAGGCGTCAAGCAATTAACCTTCAATGAAGTAGCTTTAGAACAAGCCACCCCCTATGCGGCAGAAGATGCGGATATTACTCTGCAACTACATCAACATCTCTGGCCTCGTTTATCCAAAATTGATGGTTTAAAAAATACTTTTGAAACCATTGAAATGCCCTTGCTACCCATTCTTTCGCGCATGGAACGCACGGGCGTATTGCTGGATGCTAAAGCCCTGAAGAAACAAAGCATCAGCTTAGCCAAACGCATTGCTGAAATCGAAGAAGAAGCGCATACAGTCGCAGGGGAAGCCTTCAATTTAGGTTCACCTAAACAATTGCAGGGTATTTTATTTGAAAAACTGCAAATACCTGTTTTACAAAAAACCCCAAAAGGACAACCCTCCACGGCTGAAAGTGCCCTACAGGATCTAGCGCAAGATTATGAACTGCCTAATTTGATTTTAGAGTACCGCAGCCTCAGCAAATTAAAATCCACCTACACAGATAAGCTTCCTTTACAGATAAATGCTCGCACTGGTCGCGTACATACCTCCTATCATCAAGCCGTAGCTGCTACGGGACGTTTATCCTCATCCGATCCCAACTTACAAAATATTCCTATCCGTACGGAGCAGGGCCGGCAAATTCGTCAAGCGTTTATCGCCCCTGAAGGTTATAAAATTGTCGCCTTAGATTATTCACAAATCGAATTGCGCATCATGGCTCATTTATCCAAAGATGAAGGATTAATTAAAGCCTTTGAGCAGGGCTTAGATATTCACCGTGCTACTTCAGCTGAAGTTTTCGATATTCCTTTAGAAGAAGTCACCACGGATCAACGACGCAGTGCCAAAGCCATCAACTTCGGTTTGATTTATGGTATGTCGGCTTTCGGCTTGGCAAAACAATTGGGGGTCGATAGAAAAGAAGCTCAAGCCTATGTGGATCTGTATTTTCACCGCTACCCAGGGGTGAAACGCTACATGGAAGAAACCCGCGCCACAGCCCACGAACAGGGCTTTGTGGAAACCCTCTATGGACGACGTTTGTATCTGCCAGAAATCAATGCGCGCAACAAACAACGGCAAATGGCAGCAGAACGCACGGCCATCAATGCTCCCATGCAAGGCACAGCTGCCGACATCATCAAGCGCGCCATGATCAAAGTAGACGCCTGGCTGCAGGATAAACCCGTAGATGCCAATATGATCATGCAAGTACACGATGAATTAGTCTTTGAAGTGGCTGAAGTGGATCTCGAGCGCACCATCCAACAGGTGGAACAATTCATGACTGAGACGGGGCACTTATCTGTGCCCGTGTTGGTGGATACGGGGATTGGGGATAATTGGGATGAGGCTCATTAGCACGTCACCTCCCCTGTGGGGACAGACCAGAATTTTGCGTAGCCCCCAACGTCACCCCGGCGTAGCCCCCAACGTCACCCCGGCGAAGACCACGTCACCCCGGCGAAGACCACGTCACCCCGGCGAAGGCCACGTCACCCCGGCGAAGACCACGTCACCCCGGCGAAGACCACGTCACCCCGGCGAAGGCCGGGGTCCAGTCAGATTAGGTTGTTTCAGCTTCGCTGAAACACGTATTGGGACGGGATTTCCCCTTAGGGGACAGGCACACTCTGCTCAGCTCTGGGTTGCGCGGTCAAGCCGCGCAATGACGAGGACTTTCCATT